>NZ_LDVZ01000015.1 GCF_001276515.1 Haemophilus sp. C1 | reverse complement strand
GAACTCGCGACCCCGACCTTGGCAAGGTCGTGCTCTACCAACTGAGCTATTCCCGCATTCGCTGTTAGTGGTGCGCATTTTACGGAAATTCAGATAAGTGTCAATTACAGATTTAAAAAAATTATCTAACCGTTTAAAAAAAGTTCATTTTGTTCAAATAAATCACAGAAAATGATGGAAAAATGGAATTTTATGTAATTTTCTAATTTCTACTTTTATCACTTTTTCCTTTGTGCCAAAATGCTAAACGTTTTTAGCACGTAAAGTGCGGTTGATTTTTTCATTATTTTTAGAGGATGTTATGACACAACAATATGCTATCGATACTTTATTAGCTCAAGCGGGCAATCGCAGTGATGAGCGTACGGGCGCGGTTTCTACACCAATTTTTCTTTCTACGGCTTATGGTCATTATGGTATCGGTGAAAGCACGGGATTTGATTACACGCGTACCAAAAACCCAACTCGTACAGTATTAGAAGAAACGATAGCTAAATTAGAGAATGGAGATCGTGGTTTTGCTTTTTCTTCTGGGATGGCGGCAATTCAAGTTTTGATGACGCTTTTCACTGCACCAGATGAATGGATCGTTTCTAGCGATGTGTATGGTGGTACTTATCGACTATTAGATTTTTCTTATAAAAATAACAATAGTGTAAAACCTGTTTATGTTAATACAGCATCAGCTTCAGAAATTGAGGCTGCCATTAACCCAAATACGAAAGCGATTTTTATTGAAACCCCATCAAATCCTTTAATGGAAGAATGTGATGTGGTTGAAATTGCAAAACTTGCCAAAAAACATAACTTAATGTTGATCGTGGATAATACGTTTTTAACGCCAGTGCTTTCTCGCCCATTAGATTTAGGCGCTGATGTGGTGATTCACAGCGGGACTAAATATATTGCTGGTCATAATGATGCACTTGTCGGGTTGATTGTTGCAAAAGGGCAAGAACTTTGTGATCGCATTGCTTATATTCAAAATGGTGCAGGTGCAGTACTTTCTCCGTTCGATTCTTGGCTGACTATTCGCGGTATGAAGACCCTTTCTTTACGCATGAAACGCCATCAAGAAAATGCACAAGCTATTGCGGAATTTTTAAAAGCTCAACCACAAGTGGAATCGGTGCTTTATCCAAATAAAGGTGGGATGTTGTCTTTCCGTTTGCAAGATGAAGCTTGGGTTAATACGTTCTTAAAATCCATCAAATTGATTACTTTTGCAGAAAGTTTAGGCGGTACAGAAAGTTTTATTACTTATCCAGCTACTCAAACCCATATGGATATTCCAGAAACCGAGCGTGTAGCTCGTGGGATTACTAATACCTTGTTGCGTTTTTCAGTCGGTATTGAAGATGTAGAAGATATTAAAGAGGACTTATTACAGGCTTTTGCAAACTTAAAATAATTGGAGCAAACCATGAAAATTGCAATCTATAGCACTAAAAGCTATGACCGAAAATATATTGAGCTCATTAATTCAAAATATAATTTCGATTTAGAATTTTTTGATTTTATGCTGAACGAGAGCACTGCACGTTTAGCAGAGCATTGCGAAGTAGTATGCATTTTCGTGAATGATAATGGTAGCCGAAAAGTATTAGAAAAATTAGCCGCACTTGGCGTGAAAATCGTGGCTTTGCGCTGTGCTGGTTTCAATAATGTTGATTTAAAAGCCGCTCAAGAATTGGGCATTCAAGTTGTACGCGTTCCCGCTTATTCGCCTGAAGCGGTGGCAGAGCATACTATCGGTTTAATGATGACATTAAACCGTAGAATTCATCGTGCTTATCAGCGTACCCGAGAAGCGAATTTTTCTCTTGAGGGGTTAATTGGGTTCAATATGCACGGACGCACGGTCGGCGTAATCGGAACAGGCAAAATCGGGATCGCAGTGATGCACATTCTGAAAGGTTTTGGCATGAATATCTTGGCGTACGATCCTTTCAAAAATCCACTGGTGGAAGAACTGGGGGGACAATATGTTGAATTAGATGAGCTTTATGCTAAATCTCATGTCATTACGCTTCATTGCCCGGCAACGCCAGAAAACTATCATTTATTAAATCGCGAGGCTTTTGCCAAAATGAAAGATGGCGTGATGATCGTTAATACGAGTCGCGGCTCTTTGATTGATACCCAGGCTGCAATTGATGCGTTAAAACAGCGCAAAATCGGTGCGTTAGGTATGGATGTTTACGAGAATGAACGAGATTTATTCTTTGAAGATAAGTCTAACGAAGTGATTCAAGATGATATTTTCCGTCGTTTATCTTCTTGCCATAATGTATTACTAACAGGTCACCAAGCGTTTTTAACGGAAGAGGCACTAACCAATATTGCGGATGTGACTTTATCAAATGTTTATAAATTGAAATCGGGTAAAGTGTGTGAAAATATTGTTTTGCCGTCTTAGCTTTTGGCAATTAAAACGATTAGTTTACATTTTTTAAAACGGTGTTATTCTGCACCGCACTTGTAAGTTTAAAAAAAGCCCTTATATAGGGATTCCATTCACAAAATAAGGAAAACAAAATGAGCGAAGTATTACACATTAATGACGCAGATTTTGAAAGTGTTGTAGTTAATTCAGATATCCCTGTTTTATTAGACTTTTGGGCACCATGGTGTGGTCCTTGCAAAATGATTGCACCAGTCTTAGATGAACTTGCGCCTGAATTTGCTGGTAAAGTTAAAATCGTGAAAATGAATGTGGATGACAACCAAGCAACCCCAGCACAATTTGGTGTTCGCAGTATCCCAACATTATTATTGATTAAAAATGGTCAAGTTGTTGCAACTCAAGTTGGGGCATTACCAAAAACTCAATTGGCTAACTTCATTAACCAACATATTTAATCGTTGCTTAAAGCTATAAGTAAATTTAGAGCATTGATAAGATTGCCCCTTAATGGGGCAATTTTTTTGTCTGAAATTTTGATGGACGACCTGATGAGAATCAAAGCACTTGCTCAAATTCTATATTTAAAGGAAAGGCTTTGGTTATCGTGTTGTAAATAAAACAACAGCGTAATGCGTTTTGCGTGAGTTGTGTGAAGATATCATCGGTTAAATCCGATGAGATAAAAATTTTAATTTTTCCGTCATTAATGACAGGTTGCTCACTATAGCCACGAACGCCCAGTAAGGTTAAAGGATTGGCGAGGTTGAGCCAAATTTTTCCTTCCATTTCTACAATATCGGCACGTTGTTGAGCAAAATGGGCTTTTACACTGCTCAAAATTCCACCTAAAATAGAAACAGCGAAATAATCCATCGCACTTTTTTGTAACGATTGGTTATCAAAATTGACTTGTGAATAGAGCGAAATACTGTCATTCGGGGTGAATAATTTAATTTCTTCTCCGCGTAATACGGCTCGATATTTAGCGGTAAAACATTCACTTTCAGGTACGTTATACATAACGTTCCCTCAATATTGATTTTGCCTCATTTAATACCTTAAGTTTGGCTTCAATAATGTCCAATCCATTTAAAGGGCGGTTAGAAAAAGTGGCAAATCCACAATCTGGATTTAGCCAAATTTTCTCTGGTAGAAGGTAATTTAAAGCTTTTTCCGCTCGTTGAACAATCTGATCTATGGTTTCCACCTCATCAGAACGAGGATTGATGACGCCTAAGCCTAAAATACATTTTTGTCTTAAGATTTCACTTTCTAATAACGAACTTAATTCTCCCGCTCTTGGCGTAGAAAATTCGAGCATTAAAATATCAGGTAATGCCGATTCAAATAAATCCACTAATGATGTATAGGGCCCGCGCAGTAATACGCTTTCATCTTTGCTCCAGTTGCCTCGGCATACATGTAGTGCGGTTTTGATATTTTTATTTCTTGCATACTCAAAGATTTGAGTAATTAAACTTTTTGCAAACTGTAGTTCTGCTGCAAAATCTTGTTTTTCGCTTAATGCGGCACACATAAATGAACGTGTTTGATGATGGCTAAAAATAACTTCTGTCAAAACAGGCTCATCAAATTGAACTACGCTTACGCCTAGCTCACACAAATGATCAATTTCTTGCTTTAAGATAGCAACAACATCTTTTGCCATTTCTTCTTTTGATGAATAATGTTGCCCTGACACAGGCGAAAGCCACATGGAGCGAGCCATTAAGTAAGGCCCTGGCAAGGTTGCTTTAATTGGTTGCTTGGTTAGATTTTTTAGTAGTAGCATTTCATCTGCGACTAAAGATTGTTTGTAGCTGATTTTTCCCACGCAAATGGCATTTTTTATGGAAAGTGCGGGAACATCCAAGGTTTCTAGCATTGACTCAAAAATTTGCTTTTCTTTAATGTGATCGAGCATTTCACTCATGCTCATTAAGGTCGCGCCTTGAATTTTTTGTGCAATAAAAGAAAGGTAATTGTCGCGAAGTAATTCGCCACTCGTGATAATATCTACGCCAGTACGTTGTTGAAGTTCGACAATTTGTTTCGTTTCTTGAACAACGATTTGCTCAAGCTCTGCTGTGGTTATTTTGCCAAGTGCGTGCTTTTTACGCGCCATCAAAAGTGCTTGGCTACGAGGCATTGAGCCTAAAAGGGAAGTCGTGAAAGGTTTCATAGAAAATCCACAATGATGGGCGTTTATTACACGCCCATCATGACATATTGATCTTAAAAGAATTTTAAATATTCATTGGCAGCTTGTAATTGAGCAAAACCTTTTGTTCTACCCGCAACCCAACGTTTTAATCCTTCCAAATCCATCATTTCTTTATGTTCTGGATTGTTGTAATCCATTTTGAACAAGGTTTCGGTGAATGCATTGAATTTGGTTTCATCTAATCCCACGCGTCCACTGAAAATACAATGGTCAAATGATGGTGTTTTTGCGAGTACTCGAACTGTTGCAGTATCGAGAGTGCCATCTTTTGTCCAACGTTCAAAGTTGAAATCTAACATCCATGTTGCCGCGACTTGGCGATCTTTTAATGCATTGGCTGCATCTAATTCACCGCCTACATGATCACCGTGCAAACCAACACCCACATCAAAGCGTTTTTCTACATAATCTTGACCAAATTCCAAGCCATGTTGATGTAAAAACTCGATTGGAATTAACCGCGCTTGTGGGGAATCAATCGCACCAAAAGCAATAGTTTTATTTTTCAAATCTTCAATAGATTGGATGTTTGGATCATTAACAACTAAATAGCTTTGACGATCTTGATCGGTATCACGCATGGCACCATTTAAGGTTTTACCGCCACTACGTAAGTAACCATCTAACCAAGCTAGGGGAGAGTTCCACGCCACATCAATTTCATTATTGAGTAACGCATCAACTTGTCCTTTGTAGTCTTTGAAATACACGGGTTCAATAGGGAAGCCTTCTTTTTCGAAAAAGTCTGCAATAATTCCCCAAATAACCGTCACTTGTGGGGCGTAGATTACCGCCCCGATTTTTAATTTCTCACTCATTTTTCACCGCACTTTATGGAATTTGTTGACCTGTAATGGCTTTACCTAACCAAATATTTAGCACATCGACACTTGGCGCCATCACTTGGCTTGCTAATGCATCGCGTAAATAGCGTTCCATTGGCCCCATTTTGTTATAAGCCTTGCCTCCGCCAATACGCATACCAATTTGAGCAAGAGCAATAGCATTTTCGCTCGCGAGAATTCGGGCAGCTAATAATTTAGCCAATGCATCTGCATCACCTTCTGTGGCTGCACGAGCCGCATCACGCGTAGCACATACAGCAGCGTTTGTATTTGCATAGATTTTAGCTAAGTGAATTTGCACGGTTTCGATTTCAGCTAATGCAGTGCCCGATGTGTATTTACGGTGTGTTGAATGTTTAATTGCCTCAGTAAGCACGGCTTTACAGA
Source organism: Haemophilus sp. C1 (assembly GCF_001276515.1). Classification (GTDB taxonomy): domain Bacteria; phylum Pseudomonadota; class Gammaproteobacteria; order Enterobacterales; family Pasteurellaceae; genus Haemophilus. The sequence goes on along the minus strand of NZ_LDVZ01000015.1, from coordinate 43,923 downwards.
CGCCGCTATAGACAGCTGCCAAGCCACAAATAAAGGCGGGTGCAATGCCACCAAATACTTGTTCTGCGCCTGAGCCAATTTCTCCAATACGCCAACTACGATCTAATGGCATATCGGTCATGCGCATAAAGCAAGAAACATTGCTACGCATACCTAAGCCATTCCAGCTATCGGCTTCAAAAGTTAACCCTTGAGTACCAAGTGGAAGCACCCAGTTATCAATAGTTTCACCATTTTCAGAAGGCAAAAGCGCTAAATAATAAGAGGCATAATTGCCCGATGTTACCATGGATTTTAAGCCATTGAATACTGCATATTCAGCATTAAATTGTGCGGTTGCATCAGTAATATAGAAGTGAGTACCCGTGCCTAATTCACTATAGGCGAGTGCGGCAAAGGTTTGATTTTGAACAATATCAGAAAAGATTTTTTGTTTGAGTTGATCGCTGCCGAATAGATTTAAACAATTCACTGCAACGTTACTCATCATGTAACAGAGACCAGCTGAAGCAGAACTTTCTGCTAACGCCATACAGACTTCAGCATGTTCTTTTAGGGTTAATCCCATTCCGCCGTATTCTTTCGGAATTAAAAGTGAAAACCAACCAGCTTTACCTAATTCCTTAAATGCCTGAATAGGAAATTCTTTTTTTTGATCGAGTTCGTCGGCGTAAGGCTCAATAAACTGTTCCGCTAACTTTCTCACCTGAGTATAGATTTGCGACATAATATATCCTTATTGTGTGTTGAGAAAAACTTTCTACGAGGCGGATATTATTATGCTCAGTTTCTTTTTTCTAGTATTTAATTCAAAATAATTTCAGTAATGTGACGTGGATCAAGAAAAAATCTGGCAAGCATTTTCCCATGTGACTTTTTTAATCAATTCAGCAGGTTCATTTCTTAAGGCGCAAAGGGCTTTAAAACTTTCCACAATACGCTCTGGTCGATTAGGCTGACCTTGAAAACCAAATACAGGCATATCTGGACTGTCTGTTTCCAACACTAAGGCGTCAAGTGGTAGTTTTGCAATCGCTTGACGAGTTTTATTGGCGCGTTCATAAGTGATAGTGCCGCCAACCCCGATTTTATAGCCTAAATCAACAAAGCGTTTTGCTTGATCGTAGCTGCCTGAAAAACCGTGTACCACGCCAAGTTTAGATAATGTAATACGTTTTAAAAAAGTAAAAATTTGATCATGGGTTTTTCGACTGTGAATATTGACGGGTAAATTAAATTGTTTTGCCAAATAAAGTTGGCTTTCAAAAAAATGACATTGTTTTGCCCAAAGTTCATCTGTGAGCAAATCGGGAGTCGCGCGTTCCAAACCAATTTCTGCCACCGCCGTGCAATTTGCATCACGATTTTTTAAGGCTTGTTCTAACAGAATCAAATCATTTTCGGCGTGTTCTTGAATATAAAGAGGATGTAACCCAAGCCCATAGCACAAATTATCAGGAAAAAGTGCGGTCATATTTTGGATTGTTTTAAAATCAGCTTCTTTCACCGCCACAATCAGTATTTTTTGCACATCAGCTTGCTTAGCATTATCAATAAGCTGTGACAAAGGTTCCCCAGTAAATTGTTGGAGATAATCGAGATGCGTGTGAGTGTCGAAGAAAGGCATGAGCATTTTCCTTTAGGTCGATAAAAAATGGCGGAATTTATCCGCCATTCATAATTATTCTACTGAAACAGATGTAATTACTACATCTTCAGTTGGAACATCTTGATGAAAGCCTTTGTTGCCTGTTTTCACTTTTTTGATTTTATCAACAACATCCATGCCTTCAACCACTTCACCAAATACTGCATAGCCCCATTCTTGAACGACTTCACGACCAAACATTTCTTTTGAACGATAATTTAAGAAATCATTGTCAGCCACGTTAATGAAAAATTGTGCGGTCGCTGAATGTGGATCTGAAGTGCGAGCCATTGCAATGGTTCCACGTTTGTTACTTAAACGATTGTTTGCTTCATTTTGAATTGGTGCTTTGGTTGCTTTTTCACGCATACCGCTTTCCATACCGCCGCCTTGAATCATAAAGCCATCAATAACACGGTGAAAAATTGTGTTATTATAAAAACCGTCTTTGCAGTAATTTAAGAAGTTTTCTGCTGTAACTGGAGCTTTATCAAAATCCAATTTAATTTTAATGTCGCCAAAGTTTGTGTGTAATGTAACCATTTTGTTTTCCTTCTGAAAAATTAAGGGTCGTATTATTCCACAATCGAGGTAAAAGTGCTATAAAAGTGCGGTTTGTTTTTATTTCATTTTACGAGCTTAAAAATGCTAAAAATTTTCAATACCTTAACGAGAGAAAAAGAAATCTTTAAACCTATCCACGAAAATAAAGTGGGAATGTATGTTTGTGGCGTCACTGTTTATGATTTGTGCCATATCGGTCATGGACGCACTTTTGTGTGTTTTGATGTGATTGCCCGTTATTTGCGTTCTTTGGGTTACGATTTAACTTATGTGCGTAATATTACGGACGTAGATGATAAAATTATTAAACGTGCGTTAGAAAACAAAGAAACCTGCGACCAGTTAGTGGATCGCATGGTGCAAGAAATGTATAAAGATTTTGATGCACTTAATGTATTACGCCCTGATTTTGAACCTCGTGCGACCCATCATATTCCTGAAATTATTGAAATTGTGGAAAAATTGATTAAACGCGGACATGCTTATGTTGCGGATAATGGCGATGTGATGTTTGATGTAGAAAGCTTCAAAGAATACGGAAAATTATCTCGTCAAGATCTTGAACAATTACAAGCTGGTGCACGTATTGAAATCAATGAAATCAAGAAAAATCCAATGGATTTCGTGCTTTGGAAAATGTCGAAAGAAAACGAACCAAGTTGGGCTTCCCCTTGGGGCGCAGGTCGTCCGGGTTGGCATATTGAATGTTCGGCAATGAACTGCAAACAACTTGGTGAACATTTTGATATTCATGGCGGTGGTTCTGATTTAATGTTCCCTCACCACGAAAATGAAATTGCACAATCTTGCTGTGCGCATGGCGGCCAATATGTGAATTATTGGATCCATTCTGGCATGATTATGGTGGATAAAGAAAAAATGTCGAAATCCCTCGGCAATTTCTTCACAATTCGTGATGTATTAAACCACTACAATGCAGAAGCGGTGCGTTATTTCTTATTAACGGCACATTATCGTAGCCAGCTAAATTACAGCGAAGAAAACTTGAATTTAGCACAAGGTGCATTGGAACGTTTATACACGGCTTTACGCGGAACAGATCAAAGTGCGGTTGCTTTTGGCGGAGAAAATTTTGTGGCAACTTTCCGTGAAGCAATGGATGATGATTTTAATACGCCAAATGCACTTTCTGTTTTATTCGAAATGGCGCGTGAAATTAACAAGTTAAAAACAGAAGATGTTGAGAAAGCCAATGGACTTGCCGCGCGTTTGCGTGAATTGGGGGCGATTTTAGGATTACTTCAACAAGAACCAGAGAAATTCTTACAAGCGGGTTCTAACGATGATGAAGTGGCAAAAATTGAAGCGCTGATTAAACAACGTAACGAAGCGCGAGCGACTAAAGATTGGTCTGCCGCAGATGCAGCACGTAATGAATTGGCAGCTATGGGAATCGTATTAGAAGATGGGCCGAATGGAACAACTTGGCGTAAGCAATAAATTCAAACGTTAAATCATTTCCATTAAAAAGACTAAGTTCGGTATTCAATCGAACTTAGTCTTTTTATTCTTTCATCATTTCTTAATATAGGATTTTAATGTTTGTTCCACTTCATAAATCCAATCCAACTCATGCTGCGTGAAACCCGCTTGAATACGAGCATCGGTATTAATGACACCTTTAAAAATTACAATATGGTATTTGTGTAACAGCTCAGTAAAGCATTTCATCGCATCCAAACCACGTTTTTTAGAAAGGGCGTGATACCAATGATTGCCGATATACACATGGCCAATTTCATCACGCAAAATAATATCCAAAATGTTCACTGCGGCAAAATCTTTACGTTGTGCGATTTTCTCTTGCAGAACAGGTGTTGCATCGAGGCCTCTTGCTTCTAATACACGAGGAACTAACGCCATTCGTTCCCAAATATCGTGAGAGGTGGCTTGCGCCATTTCCCATAATCCAGCATGAGCTTCAAAATTACCATATTGATAACCCAATGTTTTCAAATGTTCATTGACTAAGGAAAAATGCGTGCTTTCTTCACGAGCGACACGCAACCAATCTTTCACAAAAGCCAAACCTTCGCCAAGTTCTTCTTGTGCATTACGCCCGAATCGCCAAGCTGCATCTAAGCCTAAATTAATCGCATTAAACTCGATATGTGCGATAGCGTGCAATGTGGCAGCATAGCCTTCTTCTGTGGCAAAAGAACGTTTTGGCACATCTTTCGGTGTAACTAAGAGCGGTTTTTCAGGAAAAGCGGCAATATTATCTTGCGGCACGACTTCGGGAAAATCTTCTAATTTTGTCAACTGAATTTGTGGCAGAAGATTATCGTAGAGATCATTAACTAAACGACATTTTTCTTGTGGATTCGCTGTTTTTAGTGCGGTTTCAACTTGTTGCCAAAATTGTGTAATAAGTGCGGTCATTTTTTCTCTCTTATTCGTTAAAACGGATCAAGCCTTCTTGTTGTGTTGTCGCGATTAATTGACCATCTTGCGAGAAAATCTGCCCACGTGCTAAGCCTCGCCCTCCAAACGCATTATTGCTTTCAATTGCGTGCAAATGCCAGTGATTTAAATCAAACGGACGATGGAACCAAATACTATGATCAATGGTTGCGACTTTCATTCCTTTTTGTAAAAAGCCTTTTTCGTGCGGATGAAGTGCGGTCAAAATACAGTGAAAATCGGAAAAATAAGCCAATAAACATTGCTGAATTTTTATATCAAGCAGCGTTTCACCATTGGTTTTAAACCAAGAATATTGCTCGGCTGGCAATTTTGTCCCGTTAAATGGGTTATTCAAATATTTGGTACGTACCTCAAATGGACGCTCTGCTGCAAATTTTTCATTGAGTGGTTCTGGCAAGGTTTGAGCTACTTTTTGTAGCATCATATTTTCATCCGTAAAGTCTTCAGGCGTGCCAACATTTGGCATCGTATTTTGATGCTCAAAACCTTTTTCTGGCACTTGGAAAGAAGCGGTTACATGGCAAATGGTATTTTTATGTTGAATAGCTTTCACGCGTAATGCAGAAAAGTTACGCCCTTCACGCAAGGTTTCCACATCGTAAATAATCGGATATTGGCTGTCTCCTGGTGCAAGAAAATAGGCATGACAAGAATGTAAAATGCGATCTTCAGGCGCGACCTGCATTGCCGCTGATAATGCTTGAGCCACAACTTGCCCACCAAATACTTGGCGAAAACCTAAATCTTGGCTTTCACCGCGAAAGATTAAATCATCAATTTTTTCAAGTTTAAGAAGATGAATGAGGTTATTGAGAATATCTGACATATTGCTTTCCTCGAGGATAAGAAAAAGTGCGGTTATTTTAGCGGAGATTTTTAGGAATGCCAAAGTTGGAAACAAAAAGCACGCATTAAAAAATGCGTGCTTTTGCTAGCGTGTTAATCAAAGATGTTTAACTCTTCTCTTCACTTCTTCCTGTTTTCCCGCATTAAATGGGCGGGCATCAGGGCTGCCTAGATAGCCACATACGCGACGAGTGACAGACACTTTTGTGCTATCGTGATTGCCACATTTCGGGCAAACAAAACCTTTACTGGTACATTTAAACTCGCCACTGAAACCACATTCATAACATTCGTCAATTGGTGTATTTGTGCCGTAGTAAGGCACGCGATCGTAGCTATAATCCCACACATCTTCCAATGCTTTTAAGTTGTGTTGAATATTTGGATATTCACCGTAGCAAATAAAACCGCCGCTAGCGAGTGGGGGATATGCCATTTCGAAATCTAGTTTATCGTAAGGATTCACTTTCTTTTCTACATCTAAGTGGTAACTGTTTGTGTAGTAGCCTTTATCCGTGACGCCTTCAATCACGCCAAATTTTTTGGTGTCTAGACGGCAGAAGCGGTCGCATAAGTTTTCGCTTGGCGTGGAGTAAAGGCTGAAGGCATAGCCTGTTTCTTTTTTCCAGCGTTTTACTGCCTCGCTAAGGTGGCGAACAATCGCAATGCCTTTTTCGCGTAATTGTTCATCATCAAAAATATGCCCTTTGTTATATAGCGCATTAATGGTTTCGTGAATACCGATATAGCCGAGCGAAATAGAGGCGCGTCCATTTTTGAAAATTTGTGCCACATTTTCATCCGCTTTTAACCGCACTCCGCATGCGCCTTCCATGTAGAGAATGGGAGCAACGCGAGCTTTGGTATTTTCAAGGCGGGCAATACGCGTCATTAATGCTTTTTTCGCAATAGCTAAACGCTCATCTAAAGTGCGGTAGAAATCTTCTTCGTTTTTAGACTCCAACGCAATACGCGGTAAATTCAAACTCACCACACCCAGATTATTACGCCCATCGTGAATTTCGTGGCCGTCTTCTTCGTATGCACCTAAAAAGCTACGGCATCCCATCGGGGCTTTAAAAGAGCTCGTGACCTTGACAACCTGATCGTAATTGAGAATATCTGGATACATACGTTTTGATGCACATTCCAATGCGAGTTGTTTGATATCGTAATTTGGATCGCCTTGAGTTTGGTTCAAGCCTTTTTTAATGGTGAAAACAAGTTTTGGAAAGACTGGCGTTTTATGATTTTTTCCGAGTCCACGAATCCGATTTTTCAAAATAGCTTGCTGAATTAAGCGGGATTGCCAGCTTGTACCTAAACCAAAACCGAAGGTCACAAATGGTGTTTGTCCATTCGAAGTATGCAGTGTATTGACTTCATATTCTAAAGATTGGAAGGCATCGAAACATTCTTTTTCAATCAATGCTTTTGCGTAACCTTCAACATCAGGCACGTTCCATTCTTGGGCATGTTTGAGGTGTTTTTCGTAACTGATTTGCACGTAAGGGGAAAGTACTTCATCAATGCGATTGATGGTTGTGCCGCCGTAAATATGGCTGGCGACTTGGGCGATAATTTGAGCTGTCACTGCTGTTGCGGTACCAATGGATTTTGGCGGTTCGATTTCCGCATTGCCCATTTTGAAACCACGAGAAAGCATCCCTTTTAAATCAACTAACATACAGTTAAACATTGGGAAGAACGGCGCGTAATCTAAATCGTGATAATGAATTTCACCTTTTTCGTGCGCCTCCACCACATCGCGTGGAAGAATATGGTGTTTGGCATAATGTTTTGCCACAATCCCAGCAAGCAAATCTCGTTGTGTTGGAATCACTTTCGCGTCTTTATTGGCGTTTTCATTAAGTAATTCTACGTTGCTTTGTTCAATCAAGCCTTCAATTTCTTTTGTCAGCTGACTGCGTTTTTCTCGCGCCAAATCACGATCATGACGATATTCGATATACGCACGAGCAACCTCGGGATAACGACTTGCCATCAATTTATCTTCAACGATTTTTTGAATCTGATTAATATCAATCTCGCCTTGATGATGGGTGAAAATTTCATTCCCTACTTCTTGCCCAATTTGGTGGCAATAAAATTCATCGGAAATATTGACCGCACTTGCGGCTTTTTTAATGGCATTGATGATACGTTGAATCTCAAACTCTGCACGAGAACCATCGCGCTTGATGACCCCAAAGTTACTCATGATATAGCTCCAATATATAGTGTTTTTGAAATGCGGGGTGTACTATATATAGATCTAAAAATATAATCAACACACAATATGTAGTGTTTTTAGGCCTTTTATCGTAAGAGGATTTTGTTAGAGATTGATTTTATTAGAAAAATATTAAATTAAGTTGTTGAGAACTTTTCTCAAATATTTTTTTGTTTTGTGAGCGAGATCAAAGTTTTGATTGAGGGAATTGATTACTGAATGACTTCGTAACAATTTAAAATGATTTGTTTAAATTTTTCGCTAGTTAATGACCAATCTACAAGATCAACGCGCCAAGGCAAGTCAGACTCGGAAAAGGCATCAACTAGATCGGCGTGAGTTTGTAAATTAAGCGGGGTGTTTGTTATGATGACCAAATCTAAATCCGAATAGGGTTTTGTCGTGCCTTTAACACGTGAACCAAATGCCCAAACAGAATGTTCGGGCACATAGCGTTGTAAAATTGCTTTGATAATCTCAAGCTCTTGACTAGAAATGATAAGCATCTAATTTCTCTTGTAGAGCCTTTTGTAAAAACTTGGCTTCTTGTAAAAATTCAGGTATTCCAGAAACAACCTGAATGGCAGTTTCTTCATCGTAAGTGTGGCTTGTACGGCTTCGCATATCTCGAAATTTTCGCCAATGTGTCCAATCTCTCATTAATAGATTTTTTTCATTGCCTAATCGGATGATATTTTGAAAAGTCATTTCATCAAATTCATCAGGGTTAGCGGAGGTTTTTTCTAAATAACGTTTAAGGATTTTATGGCTAATTTCATAGGTAAATTCAAAGCGTTGAACCAAGCCATCGCGAATTTGAATGTCAGAAATATCTTCTTGATAACGAATTAAACCCTCTTCTAACCGTAAAATAGCCTTTTTTAAAGGTGTGAGATCGAAATCAACCATTGCGGATCCTTATGGAGTAATTGGTAAAAACGGCCGAAAAACCGACCGCTCTTTAGATAAAGTATAAATTAAGCAGCCACCATTACCATCGCTGGGCGAATGACTCGACCATTTAAGGTGTAGCCTTTTTGCAATACGACGCTAATTTGATTGGTTTCAAAGCCTTCTGCAGGTTGCATTGAAATGGCTTGATGTAAATCAGGATTAAATGCTTCACCGACAACCCCCACAGCTTCTATACCAAAACGACCAACGGTTGAAACTAATTCTTTTAAGGTCAGTTCTACGCCGTCAAATAAGGCTTTTACGCTTTCATCTTCTTTATTTGCTGGAGTGGCAAGGGCACGCTCTAGGTTATCGATAGTATTCAAAATGTCTTTTGAGAATTTTTCCAATGCGAATTTATGTGCTTTTTCTACGTCTTGTTCAGTTCGACGACGAAGGTTTTCAATTTCAGCACGAGAGCGAAGTAAAATGTCCTGTTCTTTGTTTGCCGCTTCTTCTATTTGAGTTTTTAGTTGCTCTTCAAGCTCTTGCACTCGGGCAATTGCTTCTTCTAAAGGATCAAGTTCTTGAGAAGGCTCTGCTTGTTGTACTTCTTCCACAACAGCGTCTTTTTGCTTTTCTACTTCTGGGGTTTCAACTTTTTGTTCTTGTTCTGACATTTTTTTCTCCGTAAAACAAAATTGATTAATCGTAATTGGGCATAGTGTAGCAAAAAACGATATAATGACGAAAATGTTAAATTCAAGTGCGGTCATTTTATGAATCATTTATATCGTTCCTTTAAAACCATTGCTCTTGTAGGTAAGCCTCGCAATGACATTAACTTACAAATGCACAAAAACTTATTTCATTGGTTAATGGAACGTGGTTATCAAGTATTGGTGGAAAAAGAAGTCGCCATAACACTTGAGTTACCTTTTGAACATCTTGCTACGTTAGAAGAAATAGGTCGCCGAGCCCAATTAGCCATTGTGATTGGTGGGGATGGCAATATGCTAGGGCGCGCCCGTGTGTTAGCGAAATATGATATTCCATTGATTGGTATTAATCGTGGTAATTTGGGATTTTTAACGGATATTGACCCGAAAAATGCCTATTCCCAGCTTGAAGCTTGTTTAGAACGTGGCGAATTTTTTGTGGAAGAACGCTTTTTATTGGAAGCAAAAATAGAACGAGCAAGTGAAATTATATCAACGAGCAATGCGGTAAACGAAGCGGTTATTCATCCCGCTAAAATTGCACATATGATTGATTTTCATGTATATATCAATGATAAATTTGCTTTTTCTCAACGTTCTGACGGATTAATTGTTTCCACGCCAACAGGCTCTACGGCTTACTCTCTCTCCTCTGGAGGACCTATCTTAACCCCAAATCTCAATGCAATTGCCTTGGTGCCAATGTTCCCTCATACATTAACTTCTCGTCCTCTTGTTGTTGATGGCGATAGTAAAATATCGATTCGTTTTGCTGAACATAATACCTCTCAATTGGAAGTAGGATGCGATAGTCAAATTACCTTACCTTTTACCCCAGATGATGTGGTGCATATTCAAAAAAGCGAGCATAAACTTCGCTTGCTTCATCTGAAAAACTATAATTATTACAATGTGTTAAGTAGCAAATTAGGTTGGTTAAAATCATTTTGATTATGGTAAAAATTTTCGATTGAAATAGATTTGATAAAATACTGTAAAAAAACCTTTACTGTAAATTAAATCAGTTATATCATATTAAATATACAGTTAAAGGATTTTGTTATGCTTACTCAACTTACTATCAATAATTTTGCGATTGTTCGTCAGCTTGATATCGAACTGGCGAAAGGAATGTCTGTTATTACAGGGGAAACTGGTGCTGGAAAATCTATCGCCATTGATGCTTTAGGTTTATGTTTCGGACAGAGAGTGGAAACCTCAATGGTGCGTGAAGGACAAGAACGTGCAGAAATTTGTGCAACTTTCCAACTAGAATCGAAAAATCCTGCTTATCACTGGTTGAGTGAGCAAGAATTACAAGATCCAGATAATCCAACTGAATGTATTTTACGTCGCATAATTAATGCAGACGGACGTTCTAAGGCTTTTATTAATAGTACACCAGTATCCGCTTCCCAATTAAAAGAAATTGCTCAATATCTTGTTCATATTAATGGGCAGCATGCTTCTCAATTATTGCTAAAAAATGACTATCAGCTTCAGCTAGTTGATAATTTTGCCACACATTCAGAACTGCTTACAAAAATGCGTGCAGATTATCACTTGTGGAAAAATCTGCAAAATCAAGTAAAAACCTTTCAACAGAAAGTAGCAGAAAATGAAGCTCGTAAACAACTTTTACAGTATCAAGTGGATGAACTAGATGAATTTAATCTTCGACCAAATGAATATTTGGAATTAGAAGATGAACAACGTCGTTTATCTAGCAGTGAACAGCTAACTCAACTTTCCCAATCGGTGCTACAAATTTTAAGTGAAAATGACATGGTAAATATCGATAGTTTGCTTTATCGTGCGACACAATATATTGATGAATTAGCTGAACTTGATCCGCAATATGCTGAAGTGCAAAATATGTTGAATGATGCGTTGATTCAAGTGCAAGAAGCAACCAGTGAAGTGCGAAATTTATCGAATAATATCGAGCAAGATCCTCAACTTTTACAAGAAATTGAACAGAGAATTAGTCAGGCTTTACAACTTGCTCGTAAACATCAAGTTAAACCTGAAGATCTTGTGGAACATCACAAAAAATTAAAAGCAGAATTAACCGCACTTTTAGATTTTTCTGACAGTGAAGATATGTTGATTGAGCAAGAAAAACTCGCATTTGAACAAATGCAAGCAACGGCTAAAGCATTAACTGCAAGTCGTCAGAAATCAGCAAATCGCTTAGCGCAAAATGTAACACAGTCGATAAAACAACTTGCAATGGAAAACGCTGAATTTTATGTTGAGTTGAATACGGATTTAGATAAAGTGAGTGCAAATGGTGCGGATAATGTGATTTTCACTTTGCGTAGTAATTTAGGACAACAACCGCAGCCACTAGCTAAAATTGCTTCTGGTGGTGAACTTTCTCGTATTTCTTTAGCGATTCAAGTTTTAACTTCTGATCAATCAGCTATTCCAACCTTAATTTTTGATGAAGTGGACGTGGGCATTAGTGGAAAAACAGCAAGCGTTGTCGGAAAACTCTTACGTCAATTAAGTGAACGTTGCCAAGTATTATGCGTAACTCACTTACCACAGGTTGCTTGTCATGGCCATCATCAGTTCAATGTAGAAAAATTTACTGTGGATAATAAAACTGAAACACAAATGACCGCACTTTCACAAGCTGAACGTGTACCTGCGTTGGCAAGACTCTTGGGCGGAAGTGAAATTACAGAATTAGCTCTAGCCAATGCACAGGAAATGTTAGATTTGGTTCATTAAAAATAGGATTGAATATTTAGTTTTTGGGACGTTTCAAGAAGATTTGTGATGAAGGCTATTTTTGAAACGTCCACAAGCCATATTTTAGGATACAAATAACCTATCCCAAAATGCTTGAATAAATGACCGCTCTTTGACAAATTCAGTGTCTTCCACAACGGTAGATTTACCCAACAAATTCAAATGATGAATAGTATTGCGTAAATCGACATAACTTTGTTTTAAAGCGTCGCAGTCTGTTTGACTAATAATTTTAGCCTCTGCCATATCATCGAAAATACGAACATTGTCTGACCATTTTGTCAGTTGTGGGTTTTGTGGGGCATTAGCAAGCATTAAATATTGAGCGATAAATTCAATATCAGTGATACCACCGCGATCTGTTTTAAGATTAAATTCATTATCTTTTGAATGAGACAAATGCGTGAACATTTTTTCTCGCATCTCAACAACATCTTGTTTTAATTGTTCAATATCTCGTGATGCAGAAAGCACTTGTTGGCGGATATGCTCAAATTTAGCTTTAAGAGATGATTCTCCAAATACTGGACGAGCGCGCACAAGTGCTTGTTTTTCCCATGTCCAAGCGTCATTCAATTGATAATGGGAAAATGCAGAAAAAGAGCAGCCAATTAAGCCAGCATCGCCAGAAGGGCGAAGGCGCATATCAGCCTCATAAAGTACGCCAGCGGAAGTATTTATGCTAAAAATACTTACAATCTTTTGTGCCAAGCGTAGGTAAAATTGATTGCTATCAATCACTTTTTTTCCACCTGTTGTTTGACTTTCTATGGCATCGTACAAAAATACGAGGTCTAAATCGGATTTATAACCGAGTTCAATTCCTCCTAGTTTTCCATAACCAATCACTAAAAATCCTTTTTCATTATTTTGTAAATGTTCAGGCACGCCAAATCTAGAGGAAACTTGTTTCCAAGCTAGATTCACAACAACTTCAATAATTGCTTCAGCAAGATAGGTTAAATGATCGCTTACCTTCATCACCGGTAATGCCCCCAAAATATCTGCCGCTGCTACTTTTAATAGGGTTGCTTGTTTAAATTGACGTAAAGCATCAATAAGCTGTTCTTCATCATCAGGTGGTAAACGAAGCAAATATTGGTGTAATTCTGCAGGATATTGGGTAAATGGCAATGGATGGCGTAGTGCTTCTGTATTAAGTAATTCATCTAATAAGATAGGGTGGTGTGCCAGCTGCTCTGAAATAAGTTGAGACTGCGCACAAAGTTCAATAACTTGCTGAAGTGCGTGATGATTTTCCAACAGTAGTTCTAAATAAGTCGTTCTGCTCGAAATTTTCTCAATAATATTTAGAATGCGGGGAAGCAAAGTGCGGTAATTTTCTTGTTCAAAAATGAGTGCAAGCACTATTGGCATTAAATGGCTCAAAACATCACGCCCACGCGAACCAATCACTCTGTGATTTAGGCTGTCTTTGAATTGAACAAGTTTTTCTAAAACTTCATCAATATTATTTTCTGGTACACCACTCTCTAATAATGTCTGTTCAATATCCTCAAAATCTGATTCTAAAAAATCTTGCCATTGGCTATCAGTTTGTGAAGGCTCATCTTGTTCATCACCGATTAATTGAGTAAATACAGCTCGCACTTTCTCTTGTTTTTGTTGCAAAGTGCGGTAAAAATCGTCCCAATTTTCTATTGGATAATGTTTTTCAATGGTTTGATTATTGTCATTTAAACAGGTGAATGTTTTACATGCCTCGACTAAACGAATTTGATTTATTTCATCGGCTGGTAGTGTTTGAGTTTGTTGATCGTTAATAGCTTGTAGAATGTTTTCTACGCGACGTAAAAAAATATAACTTTCACGTAAATCGTGGAATTGTTGTTCGGTAATTAATCCTAGTTTGGTAATTTCAGGCAAGATCTTTAAGAGTGAATGTTGTTGCAGATTGATTTCTCGCCCGCCTCGAATGAGTTGAAAAACTTGCACGATAAATTCGACTTCACGAATACCACCCGCACCCAGTTTAATATTATCTTTTAAACCACGACGACGTACTTCTCGCTCAATTTTGCCTTTCATTTCGCGTAAAGATTGAATCACACTAAAGTCAATATAGCGACGATACACAAAAGGGCGTAACATTTTTTGCAATTTTGAAACGTTGGGATCATTTGTTTGTGCACCCAATAGTCGCCCTTTGATCATTGCATAGCGTTCCCAATCTCGACCTTGATCTTGATAATATTGTTCCATTGCCGCAAAGCTGAGAACAAGCGCGCCGCTGTCACCAAATGGGCGCAAGCGCATATCGGTTCGATACACAAAACCATCAGAAGTAAATTCATCTAAGGCAGAAATAAGGCGTTGTCCTAAACGCGTAAAAAATTTTCCATTATCCACAGAACGTCGAGCATTCGTATTCTCAATGGATGTTTCCCCTTGTGATGGATAAGTGAAAATTAAATCAATATCTGAGGAAAAATTTAGTTCAAAGCCGCCTAGTTTCCCCATACCTAGGATATAAAGCTGCTGCGGATTGCCTTGTTCATCCATTGGTGTGCCCATCTCCGCACAGGCTTGATGATAAAGCCAATCGCGGGCAGCGATAATTAAACTTTCTGCAAATTGTGAAAGCTGAACAAAAATTTCCTCAACAGTCGCAAGATTCAAACTTTGACAAAAACTTAATTTTGCCATTTCAATGTTACGGAATTGACGTAATATTTGATAGAGTGCCGTTTCGTCATGTACATTGGCTAACTCACTATTCAAACGTTCAATATAGGCAGAGCAATCTGCAAAACAGGGCGATTTTTCCCACCATTGTTTCACTAAGTGCGGGTATTTTTGCAAGACTTTTTCCACAAAGTCAGACATTGCCATAGCATAGCCTAATTGATAAACAGGCAGTTCAGGGTGATTTGAATTTTGTTGAATGGCGTCACGAATTTTTTCAGGGGAAAGTTCTGGAAAAGATTGGCACAGAATTGTGCCAAGAGATTGTAATTTTTGTTCAATGAGGGCAGAAAGTGCGGTCATTTTTTCTAACCTTTTTGATAGGAATCTAAGTGACGTAATACGGTTTCTTTCGCTTGTTGAGGTTGCAAACTATCAAGCCATTGTATTGGTGTTTTCCAACCGCGCAGCCAAGTGAGCTGGCGTTTAGCTAGCTGGCGAGTTGCACAAATACCACGGAAAATCATTTCTTCGTGATTGTAATCGCCTTGTAAATATTCCCACATTTGACGATAGCCCACACAGCGAATTGAGGGTAGATTAATATTTAAATCAGCGCGAGCATAAAGTTTTTCCACTTCAGCTTGAAAGCCCAGTTCAATCATTTTATGAAAGCGTTGTTCAATGCGGTCATGCAAAATATGACGATCTTGCGGCGCAATTGCAAATTGCACAAAATCATAAGGCAAGGCTTCGCCTTTTTCTTCCGTCAGCTCTGTGAGTGATTTTCCCGTGATATAAAAAACCTCTAAAGCACGATTGATTCGTTGAGAATCACTTGGATTAATTCGGGCGGCAGAAATGGGATCGATTTTGGCGAGTTCTGTATGTAATGCAGCCCAACCTTGTTGTTCTGCTTTTTGTTCAAGCTCGGCGCGAATATTTTCATCAGCAGAAGGCAAGGGAGAAAGCCCTTCGATTAAGGCTTTGTAATATAACATCGTACCACCCACCAGTAATGGAATTTTGCCTTGTGCGGTAATTTCTGCCATTTCGCGTAGCGCATCATCGCGGAAATTCATTGCGGAATAGCTTTCTGACGGATCTAAAATATCGATCAATCGGTGAGGCGCAAGGTCAAGTTCTTCTTTTGATGGTTTCGCTGTGCCAATATCCATTCCTTTATAAATGAGCGCTGAATCTACACTAATCACTTCGACTGGAAGTGAGTTTCGTAATTGAATGGCTAAATCTGTTTTGCCGGAGGCAGTTGGCCCCATTAAAAAAATTGCAGTTGGTTTCATAAAAATTTAAATTTCGTCTAATAAAGGCTGCCAATTAACAGGTTTGAGTAATTGGGTGAATGCCGTGCGATTTACTTGGGTTAGTAAACGTTCTGTCTCGCTTAATAAATTGAGTGCATCCGCTAAAGCGTTAAAGGTTTTGCATTCTAACTGTGCGCAAAGTGCGGTTAAAAATGAGGATGAATTTTCCTCTCTAGTCAGCATTGCCATCACGCATTTTTGTAGATTTTGAGTGCGTAATATACTTGGCACGCGATTTAAAGTTAAACGTAATTGCGCTTGATTTTCGATAAATTCAAAGCCAATTTTTTTGAAGTCATCTGAATATTGTTGCCATTTTTGGAATTGTGATTCGGTTAAGCGAAACACGATTGGAATCAATAAAGGCTGTTGTTCGATGTGTATTTGTTGTAAAGCCAATTGCCATTGCAAGCGTTGTAATTTTTCCAATGAAAGCAAAAAGAAATCTTGATTTTGTTGTAATAACAGCACGCGATTTTCAATAAGTGAAAGGGCGCGTAGATGTGATGAGCATTCAATTATTTCAGTTGAGATGATTTTAGCTGTATCTGAAATATTTTGTTGTGCTGTATTCGATATATCCTTTTGCTCTATAGGCGGTAATGTGCGTAACAATTCCCCATACAACTGCTGTTCTGTTTTACTTGGCGTGTCTTTTTTATAATTTTCGTGATAATCACGATAGTCTGCTGTGACATGGCTTGATAAGCTGCGACCGTCAAAAAAGTGCGGTTGATTTTGCTGTAATTTTTCATGATATTGTGGTGCAAAGATATTTTGCCCCGCAGCTGCACGATTAGGACGAATGCTGTAATTCGGTTGGGGTTCACGCACCGTATTTTCTTCGTGATTTTCTACCGAACTTGGCTCTGTGTGCCAATTAAGCTGTTCTTGATTGTTTAGCGCATGACTGATGCCTTCGTAAATAAAATCATGAATGAGGCGTTGTTGGTGAAAGCGCACTTCATGTTTGGTCGGATGAACATTGACATCCACATCGTGTGGGTTTAAGTCAATAAACAACACAAATGCAGGATAAGCATCCGTTGGTAAATATTGTGCATAGGCTTGTCGAATAGCATGGCTGATCACTTTATCTCGAACCATTCGGCCATTAATGTAGCAATAACTTAAATCATTTTGAGTTCGGCTAAAATTTGGTGTGGCTACCCAGCCCAATAAGTGTAAATCATCGTGTTTCCAATCAATTCGTAAGGCATTTTTGACAAAATCATCCCCACAAACAGCGGCGACACGTTTTAGTTGTTGATTGATCTCTTCAGCTGGACGATATTGACGGATAATTTTCCCATTATGCGTTAATGTAAATGCCGTGTTGAATTTTGTTAAAGCAATGCGGCTAATGACTTCATCAATATGAGCAAATTCTGTTTTGTCTGTGCGCAAAAATTTTCGGCGGGCTGGCGTGTTGAAAAAAAGATTGGCAACTTCAACTGTTGTGCCGACAGGATGTGATGCGGGTTTGATTGTGGTTTCCATATCACGACCTTGCGCATAAACTTGCCACGCTTCAGTTTGCGCTTCGGTGCGAGAGGTGAGCGTTAAGCGTGATACAGAGCTGATACTTGCCAATGCTTCACCACGAAAACCTAAACTTAAAATCGCTTCGAGATCATCAAGATCGGTAATTTTACTCGTGGCATGTCGCGCCAAAGCAAGGCTTAATTCTTCTTTTGGAATGCCACAGCCGTTGTCACGAATGCGGATTAAATTTGCCCCACCATTTTCGATATCGATTTGGATTTTATTTGCACCTGCATCAAGGCTATTTTCCACTAATTCTTTCACTACAGACGCAGGGCGTTCTACCACTTCTCCGGCAGCAATTTGATTAGCAAGTTGTGGGGAAAGAATTTTAATTGGCATTTACTTTTCTCTTAATTTAATTTTTTGTCCGCTCAAGGCTTTACCATCTTTTAATTTTGGATTCAGTTTTAAAATTTGCTTGACTGAAATATTGTATTCTCGCGATACAGCATAGATTGTCTGATCTTTTTGAATGACATGGTAAAGCGGAATCTCTTTTTTCTCATCCGATTTTTTAGTGGATGAGGTTTCCTCTTTTTTCGTTTTATTTGAGGATTTATTTTTATCCGTTTTATTTTCTGATTTTTCTATTTTTGGATTGTTGGTTTTTTCAGTGGTTTTCTCTGCCTTTTTTACCGCACTTTCTTTATTTTTTGATGAATTTACTTTGTCATCTTGTGCTTTCTGAGTTTTTCCATTATCTGGAATTTTGATGGTTTCACCAATCCAAAGCGCTTCGCGTTTTAATTTATTTAACGCCACAATGTCCGCCACTTTGACATCGTATTTATTCGCAAGGCTCCCTAAACTTTCCCCATTTTTGACTGTGTGGCGAAGGTCACTATCTTTTACTACGTTCTCATTGGTATTTTTATCGGAAGTGCGGTCATTTTTTTCTGAATTTTTTGTGTCATTTTGTTTGCTATTCTGAACAATATCATCACTTATGAAAGATTTAGCTTTTCCACCGCGGAATGCAACCAGCCCCTCATAAATCATATAAGCAATACGGCGACGATAGGCTTGAGAGTTAAGTTTTTTTTCTTCTTCTGAATTGGAAAGAAATCCCGTTTCTACCAACACAGAAGGAATATCTGGCGAACGTAGAACACCCAAACTTGCATGTTGTGGCGTACTGCGACTTAATGTTGTTACTTTAGCAAAATGGCGCAAAATATGTTCGCCTAACGTATAGCCAGTACGTTGGCTATGGCCAAATTGTAAATCAAGCACAGTTTGATCTAGGTATTTGTCATTATTGTGTGAAAGTACTTTTCCTGCGCCACCAAGTAATTCTGAGCGTTTTTCATCGTCTTCTAGCCATTGACCCATTTCATCATTGGCTCGACGGTTTGACAATACCCAAACAGAAGCCCCACGACGATCAGGCGATTCAGATGAATCTGCATGGATAGAAATAAGATAATTCGCTTTAAATTTACGTGCGATTTCTGAACGTTCTGGCACGGAAATATAATAATCACTTTTACGCGTTAATACACCGCGAAAATTTGGATCTTTATCTAGCAAAGCTTTTAATTCTTTTGCAATCGAAAGGGTGACATTTTTTTCATAAATGCCCAAGTTTCGGCTGATTGCACCAGGATCTTTCCCCCCATGACCTGGGTCAATCGCAATCGTAATAGGAGCTGCAAAAATAGAAACGCTAAATATTGAGAAAAAAAGAAAAAATAAAATTTTAGTTTTCATAAATAAGTTAATTAGAAAATTCGCTTATAATATTTTTACCCAAATTTGTTTGTGCGATTAATTCAATATTTCGTGCATCATCATAATAATCAATATTTACTAAAATATCAGCTTCTGGCAATATGCCTTGACCTTTTTCAGACCATTCAATTAAGCAAATGCTACCCGTATTAAAATAATCTCTAATACCCATAAATTCGAGTTCTTCAGGATCTGCTAACCGATATAAATCAAAATGATAAATCATTTTGCCTGCAATATTGTATTCTTCAACCAGCGTATAAGTTGGGCTTTTTACATTACCTTCATGACCGATACCTTGTAGCATTCCGCGTGTTAGCGTTGTTTTTCCTGCCCCAAGATCACCGTTAAGATAAACCATAATGGCTTTTTCGGTATGCAATTTTAAAAGAATTTCCGCGAATTTTTTGCCAAAGCGGAGCATAGAAAATTCATCAGGGATATATTGAATTAAGCTTTCCATAACGGGTCATGAATGAAGAAAAATGTGGGCAGATTCTACCGCACTTTTGAGGTTCATAAAAGTGCGGTGAAATTTCTAGGGATTTAATTTTATCATTTCATGGTCATCAAATTGCTTGACCAAATCTGCTAGTAGTTGAGTGTTAGGTAAGACCAAATCCGATGCGATTTCAAACAACGGCACAATGACAAACTCACGGTTATGCATATCATAATGGGGAATCGTTAAGTGCTCGTTTTGAATGATTTCGTTGCCGTAAAGCAAAATATCCAAATCTAATGTACGCTCACCCCAGCGACGTAAACGTACTCGACCTTGCTCATTTTCAATGCGTTGCAATTCATCTAATAGTGCAAACGGGCTAAGCTCGGTCTCAATTTTTGCAACGGCATTCACATAATCGGGTTGATCTTGTGGGCCGAGCGGTTTGCTTTTATAAAAAGAGCTCGTCGTTACCAAATGCGTGTTTGGTAACTGACTTATCGCGTTAAGCGCAGAATGTAATTGTTCTACTGGTGTGTTTAAATTGCTACCAAGAGCAATATATGCAGTAATCATCTCTTCCCTTATTCTGCTGAGCGCGTTGTTTTACGACGGCGTGGACGGTAGTATTTTTTCTTTGGTTTGGGATGTAAGCGTTGTTGCTCGTGTACTAACTGTTCACGCTGTTCACCATTGCTGAATTGATATTCGTGCCACCATTTGGCCAATTCAATCGTTTCGCCACCTTCAATTTCTGCACGCATAGCCAGTAAATCAAAGCCAGCACGGAATTTTGGATGTTCCATGGTGCGCATTGGTGCTGAACCAGTACGTTTTAATAATTGCAGTTGTAAGAACCAAATATCACGAATGACCGCAGTATGACGACGAGGTGCAGCCAAGGCACGGCAGAATAAGTCTAACACCTCATTGCCGGCCAAAGCATAAGCATCATGATTATTTAGACCGCCTTCATTTTTCAATATTTCCACTTTTTCGCGCAATGGATACCAGAAAAATGCTGCAAATAAGAATGCAGGATTAATACGAAGTTTATCCGCAACACGTTCATCCGTAGAAGTCAGGGCGGTGACGATCATGCGTTCTGCAAAGCTATCTTCTTTTTCTGTAAAATATGGACTTAATGCAGGGAAAAGTTGTTCAAATAAACCATATTGGCGTAATAAACGATAGGTTTTTACCCCTTGTCCTGCTTGTAATAATTTTAAACTTTCGTCAAATAAGCGAGCTGGCGGAATATTTTTTAATAAAGGCGCAAGTTCACGAATTGGCTGTTCACTTGGTTTTTCAAGGAACATATCAAGTTTTGCCATAAAGCGAATTGAGCGCAGCATCCGCACAGGATCTTCTTGATAACGTGTAACAGGATCGCCAATTAAGCGTAGCTTGCCTGCTTTGAGATCTTTAATGCCCTCGAAATAATCTCGTAACGTATTATCTTGTGGATTGTAATACAGCGCATTGACCGTAAAATCACGGCGCACTGCATCTTGTTCGATCGTACCGTAAACATTATCGCGTAGTAACATGCCTTCATTACTTTGCTTCGCTTGATTTTCATTGAGGGCATCACTGTGATTGGCTCGGAAAGTGGCAACTTCAATAATATCTCGACCAAACATAATATGTGCTAATCGGAAACGGCGACCCACTAAACGGCATTGGCGTTGAAAAATGTTTTGGATTTGCTCAGGACGGGCGTTTGTTGCAACATCAAAATCTTTAGGTTTTTTGCCGAGCAATAAATCACGGATACATCCACCGACGATATAAGCTTCGAAACCTTGACGTTGCAGTTTCTCCACTACAGTGAGTGCATTACGGCTAAAATCACGCGGTGAAATATCAAATTGAGCCGCTTTAATCACATTTTTATCGTAGCGACGTGTTTGTTCTGATTTTTTTGTCTGCGCTTTTGGCATTTGGCTATTGGGACGCCCAACTCGTTTAGAATGAGCACTTGTTTTGGCAACCTCTTTTGATTTTTTTGTTTTTTTGCCAAACAAATTTTTGATATAAGTAAGAATGATTTACTCCGTTTTTTTATTGTAAATTAATGGCTTAGCTCTTTTCTTGTTGGAAAAGGTAAGGGAAAATTTTCCGTATTTTTAAATGTAAAAAAGTGCGGCTAATTTTAACCGCACTTTGGTATTTTTCAATAGAATGAATTAACCAGCGACTTGTTTTTCGCGGATTTCAGCTAACGTTTTGCAATCAATGCAAAGATCTGCTGTTGGGCGTGCTTCTAAACGGCGGATACCGATTTCTTCGCCGCAACAATCGCAGTAACCGAAATCATCGGTATCAAGTTTTTTCAAGGTTGCTTCGATTTTTTTCATTAGCTTACGTTCGCGATCACGATTACGCAATTCTAGACTAAATTCCTCTTCCTGAGTTGCTCGGTCTGCGGGATCGGGGAAATTGGTTACTTCATCCTGCATATGTGCAACGGTGCGAGAAGCTTCTTCCACGATTTGCTCGTGCCAAGCATTAAGAATTTTTCTGAAATGAAGAATTTGCTCTTCATTCATATATTCTTCATCTTTTTTCATTTGATAAGGCTTTACGCCTGCTAAATCTAGCAAGCTCAATGATGCTCTTGACATCTCTCACTCCTAATACATACAGAATTTAAGCGTGGACTTCACGACTTCCTGTCTTGTTATTTTAGTTTGTTCCTGACTGCTCTTTTTTAGGAACCCAATTTTTGCGGGCGGTATAAATATCAGAAGTTGTTTGTTTTAGCAAGTAAATTTTCCTGAAAAATTTATTTTTACGATACAGATCGCAAAATTTGAAGCAACCGTTTGCATATTTAAATAAAACTAGCCTAGGCTTAGCGAGATAGGAATTAATCTTTTAAAAAATGAAATTAAACTTAATAACTTTAGCTGTCTTGTTAATTGTTGCGGATTTAACCTTGTTATTTCTACTGCAAGCATTTCTATTGCCTTGGCAAGTTGCTTTCGTTATTGCGCTTGTTCTAATTTTTCTTTTTATTTTTTGGCGTAAAAATTTCTTAGTTAGTCTTGCTTTTTTTGTTGCTTCTCTTGGCTATTTTCATCATTCGGCTTTGAGTTTATTACAACAAGCTCAAAATATTACCGCTCAAAAGCAAATGGTAACTTTTGAGATTCAAGAAATTTTGCATCAACAGGATTATCAAACTCTCATTGCCACAGCAACATTGGCAAATAATTTGCAAGAACAACGAATTTTCTTAAATTGGAAAGCGAAAGAGGTGCCTCAACTATCGGAAATTTGGCAAGCTGAAATTTCTTTACGTCCTCTTTCAGCGCGATTAAATTTTGGTGGGTTTGATCGGCAACAATGGTATTTTTCAAAAGGAATTACAGCTGTTGGAACCGTAAAAAGTGCGGCGAAAAGTGCTGATGTTTCATCATTGCGTGCAGAAAAATTGCAACAAGTAAAGAAGCAAACGGAAGGATTATCTCTACAAGGTTTATTGATCGCATTAGCTTTTGGCGAACGGGCTTGGCTAGATAAAAACATTTGGTCAATTTACCAACAAACGAATACCGCACATCTTATTGCTATTTCTGGCTTACATATTGGGTTGGCTATGGGAATTGGATTTTACTTGGCGCGTGTTGTGCAAGTATTTTTCCCCACCCGTTTTATTAATCCTTATTTTCCTTTAGTTTTTGGTGTTTTATTTGCTTTAATTTATGCGTATTTGGCTGGTCTTAGCGTGCCAACTTTCCGTGCGATTTCAGCACTTGTTTTCGTTTTCTTCGTTCAAATAATGAGGCGACATTATTCGCCTCTTCAGCTTTTTACGCTGGTTGTCGGATTCTTGCTTTTATGCGATCCATTAATGCCGCTTTCGGTCAGTTTTTGGCTTTCTTGTGGAGCCGTTGCTTGTTTGATCCTATGGTATCGTTATGTGCCTTTTTCTCTTTTTCAATGGAAAAATCGATCCTTTTCACCAAAAGTGCGGTGGATTTTAAGTTTATTTCATTTGCAATTTGGGTTATTGCTCTTTTTTACGCCTTTGCAGCTTTTTTTATTTAATGGCTTATCGTTGAGTGGATTTTTAGCCAATCTTATTGCCGTACCACTTTATAGTTTTTTCCTCGTACCCTTGATTTTATTTGCTGTTTTTACTAATGGAGCTTGTTTTTCTTGGCAACTTGCAAACAAACTAGCGGAAGGAATTACTTGGTTAATTTCTGTTTTTCAAGGAAATTGGTTTAATGTTTCATTTAATTTAGCGCTGATTTTAACCGCGCTTTGTGCGGGAATTTTTATGTTAATTATTTGGAGTATTTACCGAGAACCTGAAGTTTCATCATCAACCAGGCAAGTAAAACGACCAAGATTTTTTACATTAAATCTCAGTAAACCTTTGCTAAAAAATGAACGAATCAACGTTTTGCGATGTTCTTTCGGTATTATCTTACTGTGTTTTACGATTTTGTTGTTTAAACAACTAAGTAAGCCTAATTGGCAATTAGATACTTTAGATGTGGGGCAGGGGCTGGCAACGCTGATTGTGAAAAATGGCAAAGGGATTCTTTATGATACGGGTTCTTCTTGGCGAGGGGGGAATATGGCTGAGTTGGAAATTTTGCCTTATTTACAAAGAGAAGGGATTGTTTTGGAAAAATTGATTTTAAGTCACGACGATAACGATCACGCAGGTGGTGCTTCGACAATTTTAAAGGCGTATCCCAATGTGGAATTTATTACCCCTTCACGAAAAAACTATGGGGAAAATCACCGCACTTTTTGTACTGCTGGACGTGATTGGCATTGGCAAGGGCTACATTTTCAAATACTTTCGCCGCATTCTATTGTGGAGCGAGCAGATAATCCCCATTCTTGTGTGATTTTAGTCGATGATGGAAAGTATAGCGTTTTGCTGACTGGCGATGCTGAAGCAAAAAATGAACAAATTTTTGCCCGCACTTTAGGCAAAATTGATGTGTTGCAAGTGGGACATCACGGAAGTAAAACATCGACAAGTGAATACTTACTTTCTCAGGTTCGACCAGATGTGGCGATTATTTCTAGCGGACGTTGGAATCCGTGGAAATTCCCCCATTATTCGGTTATAGAAAGGCTTCAACGCTCTAAAAGTGCGGTAGAAAATACCGCTGTTTCAGGGCAAGTGCGGGTAAATTTTTTTCAAGATCGATTAGAAATCCAACAAGCACGCGCAGAATTTTCCCCTTGGTATGCGCGTGTAATTGGATTATCAAAGGAATAAAAGGTACAATGCGCGCAATTTTTACTATTAGATAGCGATTATGCAAAAACAAAAATTACAAGATCATGACTTTTCTACCCTGCAAACTTTTAAACGTTTGTGGCCAATGATTAAACCTTTTAAAGCGGGTTTAGTGGTGGCTGCTATCGCATTGGTGCTTAATGCTTTGGCAGATTCAGGTCTTATTTATTTATTAAAACCTTTGCTAGATGATGGATTCGGTAAGGCGGATCATTCATTTTTGAAAATGATGGCTGTGGTCGTCGTGGGAATGATTTTTTTGCGTGGGGTCTCTAACTTTATTTCTAATTATTGTTTAGCATGGGTGTCAGGCAAAGTTGTGATGACAATGCGTCGTCGCTTGTTTAAGCATTTGATGTTTATGCCAGTGAGTTTCTTTGATCAAAATTCAACAGGGCGTTTACTTTCTCGGATTACTTATGATTCCCAAATGATTGCTAATTCTTCATCTAGTTCTCTAATTACGATTATACGCGAAGGAGCATATATTATTTCTGTGCTTGCGGTGATGTTTTATACCAGTTGGGAATTAACAATTGTGCTTTTTATTATAGGTCCAATCATTGCTGTTTTAATTCGTTTGGTATCAAAAATTTTTCGTAGATTAAGTAAGAATTTACAAGATTCAATGGGTGAACTTACGTCTGCTACAGAACAGATGTTAAAAGGTCATAAAGTTGTACTTTCTTTCGGAGGGCAACATGTGGAAGAAGCGCATTTTAATCATGTTAGTAATGATATGCGTCGAAAAAGCATGAAAATGGTGACAGCAGATTCCATTTCTGATCCTGTGGTGCAAATTATTGCATCTCTCGCATTAGCTGCGGTGCTCTATTTAGCTACTACTCCATTGATTGCAGAAGATAATTTGAGTGCAGGCTCATTTACAGTGGTATTTTCTTCAATGTTAGCGATGATGCGTCCGTTAAAATCATTAACTGCGGTGAATGCACAATTTCAAAGTGGAATGGCAGCTTGTCAGACATTGTTTGCGATTTTAGATTTGGAGCCAGAAAAAGATAACGGGGCTTATAAAGCAGAACCTGCGAAAGGCGAATTAGAATTTAAAAATGTAAGCTTTGCATATCAAGGAAAAGATGAACTTGCATTAAATAATATTTCTTTTAGCGTTCCAGCTGGAAAAACCGTAGCCCTAGTGGGGCGTTCTGGATCGGGTAAATCAACCATTGCTAATTTAGTGACCCGTTTTTACGATATTGAGCAAGGTGAAATTTTACTGGATGGTGTAAATATTCAAGATTATCGTTTATCCAATTTACGCGAAAACTGCGCTGTGGTTTCTCAACAAGTACATTTATTTAACGATACCATTGCGAATAATATTGCTTATGCAGCGCAGGATAAGTATTCTCGCGAAGAAATTATCGCAGCAGCAAAAGCGGCTTATGCTTTAGAGTTTATCGAAAAATTACCACAAGGTTTTGATACGGTCATTGGTGAAAACGGTGCGAGCCTCTCTGGTGGCCAACGTCAACGTTTAGCGATTGCTCGTGCTTTATTGCGTAATTCGCCAGTATTAATTTTAGATGAAGCTACATCTGCACTAGATACGGAATCAGAACGCGCCATTCAATCTGCATTGGATGAATTGAAGAAAGATCGCACTGTTATCGTAATCGCTCATCGTTTATCAACCATTGAAAATGCGGATGAAATTCTTGTGATTGATCACGGAGAAATTTGTGAGCGTGGCAACCATAAAGCATTGCTTGAACAAAATGGCGCTTATAAACAGCTACACAGTATGCAGTTTACTGGCTAATTTATTGATTATCGAAAACGCGAGTTGAAAAACTCGCGTTATTTTATCCGCACTTATTAGAAAGGATTTTCTATGCCCTTCTGGTATTCCAACTCCAAACTTATTTGGCTCTTATCGCCTTTTTCTTTATTGTTTTGGTTGATTAGCCAACTTCGTCGCGCCTTATTCTCTTTGGGGCTCAAGTCTTCTTATCGCGCACCGAAACCAGTGATAATTGTGGGAAATTTGTCTGTTGGTGGAAATGGTAAAACGCCCGTGGTTGTTTGGCTTGTGGAAGAATTAAAAAAACGAGGTCTGCGTGTAGGTGTGATTTCTCGTGGTTACGGCAGTAAATCTAAAACGTATCCGTTATTCGTCACTAAAAATACAAATCCAATTGAAGGTGGCGATGAGCCAGTATTGATCGCGAAACGCACCAATGCGCCAGTAGTGATTTCCCCGAATCGCCAGCAAGCGATTGAATTACTCTTAAGCCAAGCAGAGTGCGATATTATTATTTCTGACGATGGTTTACAGCATTATAAATTACAGCGTGATTTAGAAATTGTGGTAATGGATGCTGAGCGTGCATTGGGAAATGGTTTTGTATTGCCAGCAGGTCCATTGCGTGAATTACCTAGCCGATTAAAATCCGTAGATTTTGTAATCACTAATGGTGGAAAAAATCAGTATTCAGATGTGATTATGCGTCTCGTGTCTCATTTCGCCATTAATTTAAAAACCAATGAAAAACGCCAATTAAAGGAATTTCAATCAGGTGTTGCCATAGCAGGGATTGGCAATCCTCAGCGTTTTTTTACTATGTTAGAAAAGTTAGGGATTCAATTAGAGCGAACTCAAGCATTTCAAGATCATCAACATTTTGAAGCGTCTCAATTAGGAAAACTTTCTGAAAATCAACCGCTCTTTATGACGGAAAAAGATGCCGTAAAATGCCAATCTTTTGCTAAAGATAATTGGTGGTATGTTCCTGTCGATGCGGAGATTATTGAGGCTGAAAAACAACGTGAAAATTTACCGCTCTTTTGGGCCAAAATAGACAAACTTGTGGCGCAATATAGAAATGGCTGAAGGGATTAATCTCCAGTTGTTTTGATTGCTTGCCGATAAAGCTGAAATATTAAAGAATAAGGAATAAATTATGTCATTTACCGTGATTATCCCCGCTCGTTTTGCATCAAGTCGTTTGCCAGGAAAACCTCTTGCTGATATTGCAGGTAAGCCAATGATTCAACATGTATTTGAGAAAGCACTGAAGTCTGGGGCGAGCCGAGTGATTATTGCCACCGATAATGAAAATGTGGCTGATGTTGCCAAAAGTTTTTGTGCGGAAGTGTGTATGACTTCTGTTCATCATAATTCTGGTACAGAACGTTTAGCGGAAGTTGTAGAAAAATTAGCGATTCCTGACAATGAAATCATTGTTAATATTCAAGGCGATGAGCCTTTGATTCCTCCCGTTATTGTGCGACAAGTGGCAGATAATTTAGCAAAATTTAATGTAAATATGGCAAGCCTTGCGGTAAAAATTCATGATGCTGAGGAATTATTCAATCCAAATGCAGTGAAAGTATTAACAGATAAAGATGGCTATGTGCTGTATTTTTCCCGTTCGGTTATTCCTTATGATCG
Organism: Haemophilus sp. C1; assembly: GCF_001276515.1. Lineage (GTDB taxonomy): Bacteria > Pseudomonadota > Gammaproteobacteria > Enterobacterales > Pasteurellaceae > Haemophilus. The sequence continues at coordinate 15,426 of NZ_LDVZ01000015.1, read as the reverse complement.
TGATCAGTTTATGAATTTACAGGATGTTCAGAAAGTACAGCTTGCGGACGCTTATTTACGTCATATTGGCATTTACGCATATCGTGCGGGTTTCATAAAGCAATATGTGCAATGGGCACCGACTCAACTTGAAAATCTAGAAAAACTTGAGCAGCTTCGCGTGTTATATAACGGCGAACGTATTCACGTAGAACTTGCGAAAGAAGTGCCTGCAGTGGGGGTGGATACCGCCGAAGATTTGGAAAAAGTGCGGGCAATTTTAGCGGCGAATTAAAATGTTTGATGCTAAAAAGTTCTTAGCGGATGTTTCTCACGAACCTGGTGTTTATCGTATGTATGACGATAAAGATCAGGTTATTTATGTTGGGAAAGCAAAGGATCTAAAAAAACGTCTTTCAAGCTATTTTCGTAAAAATCTGAGCAGTAAAAAAACAGAGGCGTTGGTGGCGTCAATTCATCATATTGACACCACGCTAACTTCATCTGAAACGGAAGCTTTACTGCTAGAGCATAATTTCATCAAGCTTTATCAGCCTCGTTATAACGTATTATTGCGTGATGATAAATCTTATCCATTTATTTTATTAACCAAAGAACGTCATCCAAGAATCACTTCCTATCGTGGTTCTAAAAAATTTGCGGGCGAATACTTTGGGCCTTATCCTCACGCGGGAGCCGTGCGTGAAACCTTATCGCTTTTGCAAAAACTTTTCCCTGTTCGCCAATGTGAAAATTCCGTTTATTCCAACCGCTCTCGTCCTTGTTTGCAGTATCAAATTGGGCGTTGTTCCGCACCTTGTGTTCAGGGATATGTTTCTGATGAAGAATATAATCAGCAAGTTGAATTAGCCCGCTTATTTTTACAAGGCAAGGATCAACAGGTGTTAGATTATTTAATCGGTAAAATGGAGCAGGCAAGCAAAAATTTAGATTTTGAACAGGCGGCTCGTTATCGTGATCAAATTCAGGCGGTGCGTTCGGTTATTGAAAAACAATTTGTATCCAATGAACGTTTAGATGATATGGATATTATGTCTATCGCATATCAACATGGTTTAGCCTGCGTACAAGTGATGTTTATTCGTCAAGGAAAAGTGCTAGGCAATCGCAGTTATTTCCCAAAAGTACCCGCCAATACGGATTTATCGGAGCTTACAGAAACTTTTGTGGGGCAATTTTATTTACAAGGTCATCAAGGACGAAGTATTCCGAATAGTATTATTGTGGATCGTCAATTAGCTGAAAAATCAGGACTTGAGCAACTTCTTACGGATCAGGCGGGCAGAAAAGTGACGATTCAAGAAAGCGTAAAAGGCGATAAGAGTAAATATTTACAGCTCGCACAAGTTAATGCTAAAGCGGCTTTAAATGTACAACTTAAACAATCTTCACGAATGTCAGAGCGTTATCAAGCGTTGTGTGAGCTGTTAAATCTTCCTGAAATTAAGCGTATGGAATGTTTTGATATAAGCCATACAATGGGAAATCAAACAGTCGCATCTTGTGTTGTTTTTAATAAAGAAGGTCCACTGAAATCTGATTATCGTCGTTTTAATATTGAAGGCATTACTGGCGGAGATGATTATGCTGCGATGGAACAAGCGTTGCAGAAACGTTACGAACGTGATTTAGAAGAAGATAAAATTCCCGATATTATTTTTATTGATGGTGGAAAAGGGCAGTTAAATCGTGCGCTGAACGTGTTCCAACATCTTCAAGTAAAATGGGATAAAAATGGACCGCACTTAATTGGCGTGGCAAAAGGGGTTGATCGTCGAGCAGGGCAGGAAGTACTGATCATTAGCAAACAAGACCGCGAAATTCATTTGCCTGATGATAGTTTGGCATTGCATTTGATTCAACATATCCGCGATGAAAGCCATAATCACGCAATAAGCGGACACCGTAAAAAACGTCAAAAAGCCTTTACACAAAGTGGATTAGAAACCATCGAAGGAGTGGGTGCTAAACGTCGTCAGGCTTTACTTAAATATCTTGGTGGTTTACAAGGTGTGAAAAAGGCGACATTAGATGAAATTGCTTCAGTGCCAGGGATTTCCCCTAAACTTGCTGAAAGGATTTTTGAAACCCTTAAAAACGACTAATCAATCATTTCTCAAATATAAATAACGATTGCTTTTCATTATAAAGCCATTATGATCCGCACTTTCGGATTTATTTAATTCAATTATAGGAAAAATTATGTTTGAATGGATTGCAGATCCTGAAGCGTGGGTATCACTTGCGACACTTGCGGCTTTAGAGATCGTTTTAGGAATCGACAATATTATTTTTATTAGCATCCTAGTTGGACGTTTACCTGAACGCCAACGCCAATCTGGTCGTATTGTTGGGCTTGGTTTGGCAATGCTGACAAGAATTTTACTTTTAATGTCACTGGCTTGGATGATGAAACTTACTGCACCGTTATTTACTGTGTTTAATCAAGAAATTTCTGGGCGTGATTTGATTTTATTAATCGGAGGTTTATTCCTGATTATAAAAAGTTCTGGCGAAATTAAAGAGGCGATAAATCATCAAGAACACCATAATTCTGAAAGCAAAAACAAAGTGAGTTATCTTGGCGTATTAATTCAAATTGCAGTACTAGATATTGTATTTTCTTTAGATTCCGTGATTACAGCAGTAGGTATGGCAAGCCACCTTCCTGTTATGATTTTGGCGATTATTATTGCCGTTGGCGTGATGATGTTTGCTGCAAAACCAATCGGCGATTTTGTAGATACGCATCCAACCTTGAAAATTCTAGCTTTAGCCTTCTTGGTTTTAGTCGGAATTAGCTTAATTGCAGAAAGTTTAGATATTCACATCCCGAAAGGCTATATCTATTTTGCAATGGGATTCTCTGTTGTAGTCGAAATGATAAATATTCGAATGAGAAGATTGATGAAATAAATTGGAAGTGCGGTCGATAAAAATAATGTTTTTTATGACCGCACTTTTTCTTTTACTTATTGAAATACACTTTTTTTAGTGCCATCTCTAAACCGCGAAATTCAGCTAGACCTTTTAACCGACCAATGGCAGAGTAGCCAGGATTGGTTTTTTTACGTAAGTCATCCAACATTTGATGTCCATGATCTGGGCGCATTGGGATTAAACGAGTTTCTCCTAGATTTAATCGACGATATTCTTCATTTAATAAAGCTTTTACTACATTAAACATATCTACGTCTCCCTCTAGATGAGCTGCCTCATGGAAGGTTAGTGGATTACCTTCACGTTGAGTAGAACGTAAATGTGCGAAGTAAATACGATCTGCAAATTGTTCTGTCATTTTTACGAGATCATTATCGGAACGTACGCCATAAGAACCCGTACACATTGTAAAACCATTTGCTGGCAATGGTTGAGTTTCTACAAACCACTGCATATCTTCAATAGTTGAAACTATGCGCGGTAAGCCTAAGATTGGGCGTGGAGGATCATCTGGATGAATCGCCATTTTGATTCCTACTTCTTGGGCAACAGGTACGATCTCATTTAAAAAATAAGCCAAATGCGTACGGAATTTTTCGGGTGAAATATCTTTATAGTGATCTAATTGAGTTTGAAATTCATCAAGAGTGTAACCTTCTTCTGCCCCAGGTAAGCCTGCAATAATATTGCGAGTTAATTGCGCTATATCTTGCTCTGACATCTTGTCATAATAGGTTCTGGCAGCAATTTGTTCTTCTTGATTATAGGTTTTTTCTGCATCAGGACGTTTTAGAATATGAAGTTCAAATGCGGCAAAAGCGATATGATCAAAGCGTAATGCTTTAGAACCATCTGGTAATTCATAAGCAAGCTCGGTACGAGTCCAGTCTAAAACTGGCATAAAATTGTAACAAACAGTGTCAATTCCGCATTGAGCAAGATTGCGAAGAGTTTGTTTGTAGTTATTAATCCATTTTTGATAATTTCCAGTCTGAGTTTTAATCTCTTCATGAACTGGTACACTTTCCACTACTGACCAGACTAAACCAGCATTCTCTATTTCAGTTTTGCGTTTTTTAATTTCTTCAATACTCCATATTTCACCGTTAGGAATATGGTGAAGTGCTGTGACTATACCAGTTGCGCCTGCTTGACGAATATCAGATAAAGAAACAGGATCTTTTGGTCCATACCAACGCCATGCTTGTTCCATTTTTAACTCCTATAGTTTTCTAACGATCAACAACAATTGGGCTCATATTAAATAGATAACCATCAAAATTAGGATCATCTACATCAGATAATTCAAAAAGTTTTTGCTTAACATTTTCTAAATGTTGCCACATTGCTTTTTTTGCCATTGCAGGATCTTTTCTCTGCAGGGCTGTAATAATATTTTCATGATCTTGTAACCAAAGGTGACGATAACTTTGATTTGGAATATGAAGATGTAAACCTTTCCACATTTGACTATTAGTACGAAGATCCCACAGTGCTTTTTGCATTTGCAAGATAACTTCATTTTGGGTTATTTCTGCTATCGTACGATGAAAATCTTCATCTGCCACATAATCTTCATCACCTTGTTCAAGTGTATTTCGCTCTCTTGCTAGAATGTCTTTTAATTTAGTAATATCTGCTCTTGTCACTTGTAATGCAGCAAATTCAGCCATACTACTTTCTAATAATTGGCGAGCTTGTAAAAGTTCAAAAGGGCCTACATCAACCTTATCTAAAAATTCATCATTACTTGCAGCGCGTTGTGGCAATGCAATCACATACACTCCAGAACCTTTGCGTACTTCAACAAGGTTTTCTAATTCAAGCATAATGATGGCTTCTCGAATAACTGTACGACTTACATCAAAATAATCAGCCAAGTCTCTTTCTGCTGGTAGTTTGTCGCCTATTTTATATTGATGATTATTTAGCTGTTGTTTTAACTCATTTCCTATTTTTTTATAGGATCGCAAGTCATCAATGTTCATAAAATTTTCCTAATTTTAATCTAATAAACTCAATTTATAGCCTTGAGTGACCGTTTTTCCATTAATAATTAATTTTCTATTTTCTTTATTAGGAAGGTAGAAACTAATTTCATTATATTTTGGTAAATAATCACCCGATTTTTCTAAAACAAGTTCAATTGTTTGACTAGTGCATTTTAGATAAATATTAAATTTCAAAAATTTACCTTTTAAATAATCGAAACTTTCACCGTCATCATCAAATATAGTAATATTCCTCTCTCCTTGATTAATAAAAGGCATAATTAATAACTGTCTATAATTATCAGATAACGTATTTTTATGACCTTTTTTTGCCATTGGAATAATGCTTCCAGCTTTTAAAAATAAAGGAATTTTTTCTAATGGTGCATCAGCTATGATTCTTTCGCCGCCATTAAACCATTTGTGTGTGTAAAAGTCATACCAACCGACGAAATTTTGTGGTAGATAGACTTCACGTTTTCGTTGATTAGGCTCCACAACAGAAGCAACGAGTAAATCTTCACCTAAAAGATAGTCATCATTTTCTTCAAAAGTATTTTTATCATGTTCGTGATCAAGGAATGTCGGACGCAGTATTGGTTCATGTTCATGATGAGCCTTCCATAATGTGTTATATAAATAAGGCATTAATATATAACGTAATTGGATAGCATCACGAATAATATTGATTATTTGTGGATACATCCAAGGTTCATTAACAGTTTTATCATCATTCCAAGAATGAATAGTGAAACGTGGATGCATTACACCATTTTGTACCCAACGTACAAATAACTCAGGATCTGGTTTATTACCTGAGAATCCACCTACGTCATGTCCAACGTTATAAAGTGCAGAAAGGCTCATACCTAATCCCATTTTGATGTTGTAACGCAATGTGTTCCAACTGGTACGATTATCTCCAGACCAAGTTTGTACATAACGGTTCATTCCAGGTGAGCCTGAGCGTGAAATTAAATAAGGACGTTTATTTGGTGCATACTCTAATTGAGCTTCATAGGAAGCTTTCATCATTAATAATGGTTGTAGTGGGCGCAATAATTTGATTGGCATACCCTCACCAAAATAATGGCATTTTGCATAGTTGTCCCATACTTCGAATTCATTATTATCATTCCACGTAGAATTGATGCCGTAATCGAGTAATTGTTGTTTTACATTCTTTTTCCACCAATTCACCGTGTCTATATTGGTAAAATCTAAATGAGAACCTTCATCATCCCAGAACATAGATTTTTCAGGATTATTTGATTCAGAATCCTTAATGAATAATCCAAGTTTTTCCGCTTCTTGATAACGTGGATGATCTAGTAATAAACATGGTTTAATGTTTGCAGCTAACTTCATTCCTGCATTCTGAAAATATTTTGTCATTTCTTTCGGTGTTGGAATTTTGTCATAATTCCAGTTGAAAACATAACGCTTCCCATTTATGGAGGTATAACCTGAAGAGAGCTGGAATGAATCACAAGGAATATCATGCTCATTACATAAATTTACAAATTTTTTTAGTTGTTCTTGGGCATCAGGTGCATCGGTATAGTACATAGTTGAACCACTATAACCTAAGCTCCATTTTGGACCAAAAATAGTACCTCCCGTAAGGCGACAATATTTTTTTGTTACATCAAGTATTTTGGGACCGAGAATAACGTAGTAATCTAGATCTCCATCCTCAGCTTTATAGTTACGATAGTAAGAATGATAATTGTCAATTTCACTGCCTAAGGTAAACCAACAAGGTGAAAGGTTATCATAATATAATCCATAACTTACTTCATGAGCATGTGTAATATAGAATGGAATGTGTTTATAAAGAGGATCTGTATGTTCAGCATTATAGCCCATTGCATCAATATTACGCATTTCAAAGCGGCGACCATGGCGATTTAGATTTCCTGTTTTTTCACCGAGTCCATAATAATGTTCTTGAATATCTCGTTGTAAATAATGAGAAATGGTAGTATTTGAAATACCCATCAAATAGGCACCAGTTTGCCGGTCTTTAAATAATGGTTTCCATTTATCACCGTGTTTATATTCCCATTCTAGATAGAGTGGTTGATGAATTGTTACTTTTAAAAGTGCGGTTGAGATTTCAAGCGTTTTTTCTGTTTGCTTTACTTCATAATCAGGGCAGGAAAACCCTTCTAACGACCATTTATCACGACCTTGCCAATCTACATCTGATTGATTTGGTGTAATAGCCCAGGTATGAGGGACTTTAAATTCCTTATTCTTTGTAAATGCCACGCGTAATAAATCATTTTCTAACACGAAAATATGCATTTGATAACTGTGATCGCAGGCAATATCAATGCGATGATTATGATTTTCTACAAATTGCCAATTTTTAATCGTTTTCATATTATTTTCCTAATGCGTGAATTAATAACCTAATAATATTTGTGGTAACGCTAAGCTTAATGATGGAATGTAAGCTACTAATAAGAGTGTTAAGATTAAAACTGCATAGAATGGTAGTAACGGTTTAATAACTTGATTAATTTTCACTCCGCCAACAGAACATCCGATAAATAATGCGCTACCAACAGGTGGTGTACAGATACCGATAGAGAGGTTGAAAGCCATTAATATACCAAAGTGAACAGGATCCATGCCTAATTCAGTCACAATAGGTAAGAAAATTGGTGTGAAGATAAGCAATGCTGGTGTCATATCCATAAATACACCCACAACTAATAAAATGATGTTGATGATTAGAAGTATGATAATTGGGTTATCTGAGACGTTTAATAATGCATCACTAATAGTGTAAGGAATATCTGCATTTGCCATTGCCCATGACATTCCCATTGATGTACCGATTAATAGTAGTACGATTGCAGTTGTAACAACCGAATCTAAAATGATCTTTGGTAATTCTTTGATGGTCACTTCGCGATAGAACACGACAGCAAGAATTAATGTGTAGACTACAGCGAACGCTGAAGCTTCTGTTGCAGTGAAGATGCCACCAATGATACCTCCCATTATAACGATGATTAAACCAAGGCTTGGTAATGCATCAAGCGTCTTTTTCATCGCTTCTGAGCGAGTTGGTTTTGGTGATATTGGGTATTTTCTTTTTTTCGCAATGATGGCAACAACAATCATGATTGATAAGCCCATCAAAATTCCTGGAATGTAACCTGCAAGGAATAATGCACCAATAGATGTTCCTCCAGAAATTAATGAATAAACGATAAAGGTATTACTTGGCGGAATAAGTAGTCCAGTTGGGCAAGAGGCAATATTTACTGCAGCGGAAAAAGCAGGATCATATCCTTCTTTCTTTTGTAAAGGTGACATAATCCCACCCATTGCTGCTCCTGATGCTACAGCTGAACCTGAGATTGAACCAAACATCATATTTGCGAGTACGTTCACGTGTGCGAGAGATCCAGGTAAGCGACCACCGATGACTTTAGCAAATTCAATTAACCGCATAGCAATACCGCCACGATTCATAATATTGCCCGCTAAGATGAAAAAAGGAATGGCGAGTAGTGAAAAGCTATCTAATCCAGATGCCATTTTTTGCGAAATAACAGCAATAGCAGCATCAAAAGGAATAGAAAGCATAATAGTAAGCAGTGAGGCAATTCCAATTGAAAATGAAATTGGTACACCAATAAAAAGTAGGACAAAGAAACTTGAGCTAAGCACAATAATATTGGACCATTCCATTTTATTCTCCTTGATTATTTGAAAGCGGTGATGATTTAAGATTCAAATGATGAAAGTTATCTATAATATCTCTTAAAAGATAAATCAGCATAAAGCAACCACTTAAAGGAATTGCGAGGTAAACTAATCCCATTTGGATACCTAAGACAGGTGATATTTGCCCATTGTTTACAGTGTCTATTACCAAGTTGCCTCCCCCATAGCACATAATCATTGTTGCAAAAGCTACGCTGATTAAATTAATTACAAGTTGTAATCGATGTTGAAGGCTGGGTGAGTGTTCGAATTTACTGACTAGAAGATCAATCGCTAGGTGTTTCTTTTGACCAAGAGCATAAGCTGCGCCCATTAAGCCCACCCAAATAAAGAGAAATCTAGCTATTTCATCTGTATAAGTGCTAGGTGTATTTAATAAATAACGAGATAACACCTGCCAAACTACGCAACACACTAGAAATGAACTTAAAACTACACAAATCGTTGATAATGCCCAATTCATAATAGATATAAATTTATTCATCATAGGTTCCTTATGTTATTAACTTAAGTTGGTGAACCAATTTTGTGTGTTTTTTTTATTTTTGACAAGTTTTTTTATTTAAAAATGTGATCTGGATCACCAATTTAAAATAATTGGATTGACCACATTAAATTTGCTGATCTATTATCTTTATAACATCCGAGCTGTTAGAGGATTAGTCTTTAATTTACTTATTATGGAGATGCGTTATGCAAATCAAAAAACATATGCTTTCTTGCGCTTTAACACTAGCATTATCTGCTGGTGTTGCTTTCTCAGCTTCAGCTAAAACCGTATTAAAATTAAGTCATAACAATGACAAAACTCATCCTGTTCATATTTCAATGCAATATATGGCAGATGAAGTAAAAAAATTAACTAATGGAGAAGTGGTGATCCGCATTTATCCAAATAGCCAATTAGGCAGCCAACGTGAATCAATGGAACTATTACAAGCTGGTTCTCTTGATATGGCAAAATCAAATGCGAGTGAATTGGAAGCCTTTGAGCCTTCTTATGGCGCATATAATATCCCGTATCTTTTTCATGATGTGAACCATTACTATCGTGTTTTACTTGATCCTGCGGTAGGGCAAAAAATCCTTGATTCATCAAAAGGAAAGGGGTTCGTTGGTTTAACTTATTATGATGGTGGCGCACGTAGTTTCTATGCTGCTAAACCAATCCAGTCTCCTGAAGATTTAAAAGGTATGAAAATTCGCGTTCAACCAAGCCCAACCGCAGTTGAAATGATTAAATTGATGGGCGCAAATCCAACACCATTAGCTTATGGTGAACTCTATACAGCGTTGCAACAAAAAGTAGTCGATGGCGCGGAAAATAATGAAACTGCTTTAACATTAGCTCGTCATGGTGAAGTAGCGAAATACTTTAGTCGTGATGAACACACAATGATTCCTGATGTGTTGGTAATAGGTCAAAAATCTTGGGACAAATTAACACCAGACCAACAACAGGCTCTCAAGAAAGCTGCTGATGATTCTATGATGTATCATAAAGATTTATGGCAAAAAATGATTGCTGAAACGACTCAAGAAGCAAAAGATAAATTGGGTGTAACTTTTGTTGAAGTTGATAAAAAGCCGTTTATTGATGCAACAAAGAATATGCATGATGCTGCTAAATCAAATCCTTTACTTAAGGAATATATTGAACGTATTGATAGTTTAGCAACTAAATAATTTGCATTGAGAAGGGTAGGCGTTTTCGCATACCCTTTACTTTGGGGCGAATATGAAAAAAATAGCATTTATCGGCGAGTGTATGATTGAACTCAATGGGAAACCCTTTGCAGAAATGTGGCAAAGTTATGGTGGAGATACCTTAAATTCTGCAACTTATCTTAGCCGAGTAAGTTCATCAAAAGAGATTCAAGTTCATTATGTCTCTGCATTAGGAACTGATAATTTAAGTAAACAAATGCTTAAATATTGGCAAGAAGATGGCATCCAAATAAATTGGGTTTTACAGGATGAACAGCATCAACCAGGTCTTTATTTAATCCAATTAGACGCTCAAGGAGAACGCACGTTCCTTTATTGGCGTAATCAATCTGCAGCACATTATATGGTTCAACATCCTGATTTTGCTAAGGTTATTGCAGATCTTCAGCAAGTTGATGTGATTTATTTAAGTGGTATTTCATTAGCAATCTTACCGAAAAATGACCGCACTTTTTTAATTGAGCAATTATCTTCTTTAGCTAAAAAAGGCACAGAAATTGTTTTTGATAGTAATTATCGCCCTGCACTTTGGGGTTCATTAGAAGAAGCTCAAGATTGTTATTTGCAGCTTTTACCTAGTGTCAATATAGCTTTGGTGACTTTTGATGATGAACAAGCATTATGGAAAGATAAAACATCTAGGGATACTTTAGAGCGATTACATAAAATTGGTATACCAAAAGTGATTGTGAAGTGCGGTAAGAATGGTGCTATTTTTTCAGATAGGTATTTATCTCAATATGGGCAAGTGATACCTGAACCTATTTTAAATGTAGTGGATACAACCTCTGCTGGTGATTCTTTTAATGCTGGATTTATGAACGGTTATTTACGAAATAAATCTCTCGAAATTTGTTGTCAGCAAGGCAATCGTATTGCTGGCATCGTCATTCAGCATAAAGGTGCGATTATAGATAAAGTCGCAACTTCTCATCTTCAATCTGAATTTAATTAATGGAGTTTACTATGAATATTGCAGCAAACCATAACTTAGAAAATAAGCTAATTGTAATCACGGGGGCTGGAGGAGTGTTATGTTCATTTCTAGCCAAGCAGTTAGCACATACTAAAGCTAATATTGCCCTGTTAGATTTGAATTTCGAGGCAGCAGACAAAGCAGCAAAAGAAATTAACCAATCAGGTGGAAAAGCAAAAGCTTATAAAACTAATGTGTTAGAACTTGAAAATATTAAAGAAGTGCGTGATCAAATAGCTATTGATTTTGGCACTTGTGATATTTTAATTAATGGTGCTGGTGGGAATAATCCAAAAGCGACAACAGATAATGAGTTCCATCAATTTGATTTAAATGAAACGACGAGAACATTCTTTGATTTAGATAAATCTGGTATAGAATTTGTATTTAATCTCAATTATTTAGGTTCATTATTACCAACTCAAGTTTTTGCAAAAGATATGCTTGGTAAACAAGGGGCAAATATTATTAATATTTCTAGTATGAATGCCTTTACACCACTTACAAAGATACCTGCTTACTCTGGTGCAAAAGCTGCAATCAGTAATTTTACTCAATGGCTTGCTGTATATTTCTCAAAAGTTGGTATTCGTTGTAATGCCATAGCTCCGGGCTTTTTAGTCAGTAACCAAAATCGCGCTTTATTATTTGATGCAGAAGGTCATCCAACCGCTCGCGCAAATAAAATCCTAACTAACACACCAATGGGACGTTTTGGTGAGCCAGAAGAATTGCTCGGTGCATTACTTTTCTTAATAGATGAAAATTATTCTGCTTTTGTCAATGGCGTGATTTTACCTGTTGATGGTGGTTTTTCTGCGTATAGTGGAGTATAGGAGGGCAAAATGAAGCAATTTATGGATGAAAATTTCCTTCTTTCAACGGATACAGCAAAAATTCTCTATCATGATTATGCCAAAAATAAACCTATTTTTGATTATCACTGTCATTTAAATCCAAGAGAAGTGGCAGAAAATCGTCAATTTAATGATTTAGCTGAAATTTGGCTAGAGGGTGATCACTACAAATGGCGAGCTTTGCGTACAGCTGGAATACCAGAAGAATTGATTACAGGGAAGGCCGCTAACTATCAAAAATATTTGGCTTGGGCGAAAACAGTCCCCCTTTGTATTGGTAATCCAATTTATCACTGGACACATTTAGAATTACGTCGTCCTTTTGGTATAACCAATATGTTATTCAATCCGCAAAATGCGGAAAAAATTTGGCATCAATGTAATGAAATGTTGCAACAACCTGAATTTTCTGCGCGAGGCATTATGCAGAAAATGAACGTGAAATTAGTGGGGACAACAGATGATCCCATTGATTCTTTGCAATATCATCAAGCAATCAAGAATGATGAAAGTTTTGATATTGATGTTGTACCAAGTTGGCGACCTGATAAAGTATTTAAAATTGAGTTGCCGCAATTTAATGATTACCTTGTACAGTTAAGTGAAATTGCAGATGTAGATATTTATACGTTTGCAGATTTACAAAAAGCGTTGTTAAAACGTCTCGAATATTTTGATGCTCAAGGTTGTAAATCTGCTGATCATGGTATGGAAATTGTCCGTTTTTCAGCTATTCCAGATGAATCAGTATTGAATAGTATTTTACAAAAACGTTTGCAAAATCAACCGCTCTTGGAAGAAGAAGTTGCTCAATTTAGTACTGCAATTTTAGTCTGGTTGGCTTCGGAATATTGTAAACGTCACTGGGTAATGCAAATGCATATTGGTGCAATACGTAACAATAATAGTCGAATGTTTGCTTTACTTGGTGCAGATAGTGGCTTTGATTCCATTGGTGATCGAAGTTATGCTGAGCCCCTCTCTCGTTTGTTAGATGCAATGGACAGGGAAAATCAACTGCCTAAAACTATTTTGTATTGCTTAAATCCTCGAGATAATGAAATGATCGGTAGTATGATCGGAAATTTTCAAGGTGGTGGTATTGCAGGCAAAATACAGTTTGGTTCTGGATGGTGGTTTAATGATCAAAAAGACGGAATGGAACGTCAGTTACAACAGCTTTCTCAATTAGGGTTACTCAGTCAATTTGTTGGAATGCTAACTGATTCACGTAGTTTTTTATCTTACACTCGCCATGAGTATTTCCGCCGTATTTTATGTGAAATGATTGGTGGATGGGTTGAAAAAGGTGAAGCTCCAAATGACATTTCATTACTGGGTAAAATGATTGAAGATATTTGTTTCAACAATGCAAAAAATTATTTTAAATAGGGAAAATTATGTCATACACAACTCAACAAATTATTGAAAAACTTCGTGAACTCAAAATTGTGCCTGTAATTGCTTTGGATAATGCAGAAGATATTTTGCCGTTGGCAGATACGTTGGCTAAAAATGGTTTACCTGTGGCAGAGATTACGTTCCGTTCTGAAGCAGCGGCAGATGCAATTCATTTACTGCGTACTCATCGACCTGATTTTTTGATTGCTGCGGGCACAGTTTTAACTGCGGAACAAGTAGTTTTAGCTAAAAGTAGCGGAGCAGATTTTGTTGTTACTCCTGGGTTAAATCCAAAAATTGTGAAATTATGTCAAGATTTGAATTTTCCAATAACGCCAGGGGTGAATAATCCTATGGCAATTGAAACTGCATTAGAAATGGGAATTTCAGCGGTAAAATTTTTCCCTGCAGAGGCTTCTGGCGGAGTGAAAATGATTAAAGCATTGCTCGGCCCTTATGCTCAGTTACAGATCATGCCGACTGGTGGTATAGGGCTTCATAACATAAGGGATTATCTTGCTATTCCTAATATTGTTGCTTGTGGAGGCTCTTGGTTTGTGGAGAAAAAATTGATTCAATCCAAAAATTGGGATGAAATTGGACGATTAGTCAGAGAAGTGATTGATATTATTAAATAAATTTATTTCTTTAAAGTGCAAAGTGCGGTCTATTTAGACCGCATTTTTTGATTAAGCTTTTTTCAAAAACTCAGATTTCAACATGATTTTGCCGCAATCGACGTTATGATCGCCATTTACTAAGCGGATGTTTTTAAATTTTGTACCTTTTTTCAATATTTCTGATGAACCTTTTAATTTCAAATCTTTAATCAAAAGTACATCATCGCCATCTGCAAGCAAATTCCCATTGCTGTCTTTTACGATTAGTTGATCGTCATCTGATTCTTGAATTTCATTATTATCCCATTCATTACCGCAATCAGGGCAAACAAAATTAATTGAATCATGGTAAACGTATTCACTTTGACATTTTGGGCAATTAGGCATTTGATCCATTGGGTTTTCCTTCTTGATTACATATAATAGGCGCGCGAGTATAGCAAAAAAGATGTCTTTCGCCAAAGCGTGAAAGTTTTTGATGAATTTTTGAGGAAAATGTATGAAAAAACAAATTCTTGCCTTAGTTTGTGGTGTGATGTTTAGTAGTTCAACTTGGGCGCATAATTTGCAATTAGAGCAATCTTTACCATCGGTCAAAGTGAGTGAGTATGGTGAAATTGTACTTTCTGGAAAAGATATAACATTTCAACCTTGGGGTTCTGAGGGATTAGCGGGTAAAGTGCGTGTTGTCCATCATTTGGCTGGTAGAACTGCAGCAAAAGAGAAAAATCAGCCAATGATTGATGCGATAAAAGCATCTCATTTTAATCCTGCAAGATACCAAACAACGACCATTATTAATGCTGATGATTCGATTGTTGGTACAGGTATGTTTGTAAAAAATAGTGCACAAAAAGGTAAACAGGAAAATCCACATAGCCAGGTTGTATTAGATGATAAAAGTGCGGTGAAAAATGCCTGGGGATTAAATCCTAAAGATAGCGCAATTATCGTGTTAGACAAAACGGGAAAAGTAAAATTTGTGAAAGAAGGAAAATTGTCTGATAGTGATATTCAGGCTGTTATTTCACTGGTGAATGGATTGACCAAATAATGTAATACAAAGTAAAAATCCCTAAGGCTTTCGACTTAGGGATTTTTTTATTCTGATGGCGGAGGAATAGGGATTCGAACCCTAGGAGGGCGTAAACCCTCGCCGGTTTTCA
>NZ_LDVZ01000016.1 GCF_001276515.1 Haemophilus sp. C1 | reverse complement strand
GCTGTAATGCCGATGGTAGTGTGGGGCATCCCCATGTGAGAGTAGGGCACCGCTAGGTTACCAAATACATATCTAAATTAAGTAAAAACAGAAGAACCCCAGTTTAACGACTGGGGTTTTTTGCTTTTCTAATTCATTATATTCATCTTCATTCTCATTATTTACCCTCAAATAGAAGCCATTTTTTTGCCCAGTATACTGGGTTTATTCTTTCTTGACAGAAAGAATAAAAACATAATGGAAAAAACTTTTACATAGGTAGAGATATGTTAATAGCTAAATTTGAAAATGGTAGAAAGTTTTACCAAGATAACTTAGGTCATAAATATCAATATAATTTAGAAGATTTGATAGATGTTCAGAATTATGCAGTGGATACTGATGCTCAATTACGAGATAAATTATGTATGATTCCAACACGAAATGAACTTGGTGGAGGAATTTATGATTAAACGTTTATGCTTATCTGGAATATTGTTAATAGCTATTTATGGATGCGGTAGTTCTGTTCCTCCTATACCGACATTGTATGTGCAATACAATTCATTCCCAGAATCTGCAAGATTATTATGTGTGAATGCTAATGGTGTTTTTCAAGATCAGGGCTATACACCGAGTACATTACAATATAGGATAACTGATATTGATTTACAAAATGGGTATGTTCAAACATCACCTTGTAAAGCTGTTTGGGTTGGTGGGGCAAATGAAGATTATCCAGCTAAATTTACTGTTACTCCTAATGGTGCAAGCTATACTACACATGTTTCTAGTAAAAGTGTTAAGAATATAGATATTCAATTTGATGGACAAAGAAAGCAGGCTGCTGCCATTGAGAGACAGGCTGCAGCAATAAGCTCTGCTAGCGAATCGAAAAATACTTGGAGAGTTCAAAATCCATATTCTTATGTTCCTAGAACAACATATTGAAATACATACGGTACACTAACTACTTGTTTTTAAAGCTTGTTTTGAAAAAAATGAAAGTTGAAATTAAATAAGTAATATATAGATAAATACCTGTTTTCCCCGAAACAGGTATTCCCTCCCCAAACTCTCTCTTTTCCGCTATCCTTAGTAGTAGCACATGCGAAGAATTTGGCACTGGAGTGTATAAGTGAAACAAAAGAGGTGCTATGCACGTTCTCATCTATTTATTCCTATATTTTAAACGATGATGTTTCTTTAGACGATGAAATTCAGAAATATAAGAAACTATTGGAGTTAGATACGTATCTATATCAGGAATACTCATATTTTGCTAGTTATAGTTACTGAATTTAATTTTGTGGATTTCCTATTTAATATTCTCAAGCCCTATTCGGGGCTTTTCTACACATCCTTCCTTACCTGTGCTACAATCTCGCCAGAATTTTATTCTTAAAAATAAGAGAAATTATGACCGCACTTAATGTATTAATTTATCCTGATGATCACTTAAAGGTTGTTTGTGAGCCTGTTACTGAAGTTAATGATGCAATTCGTAAAATTGTTGATGGTATGTTTGACACGATGTATCAAGAGGAAGGTATTGGTTTAGCTGCACCTCAAGTAGATATTTTGCAACGTATTATTACTATTGATGTTGAAGGTGATAAACAAAATCAACTTGTCCTCATCAATCCAGAAATTTTGGCTTCTGAAGGCGAAACGGGAATTGAAGAAGGATGCTTATCCATTCCGGGGTTCCGTGCTTTGGTTCCTCGTAAAGAAAAAGTGAAAGTGAGAGCGTTAGATCGTGATGGTAAAGAATTTACTTTAGATGCGGATGGTTTGCTTGCGATCTGTATTCAACACGAAATTGATCATTTAAATGGTATTTTATTTGTTGATTATCTTTCTCCACTTAAACGCCAACGTATTAAAGAAAAATTGGTGAAATATAAAAAACAAATTGCGAAACAATAAGCTTCTGATTCTTAATTAAAGTGCGGTTGATTTTAACCGCACTTTTCCTATCAATCACCATAACGTAGAACATTATGAAATCACTTAATATTATTTTTGCTGGTACGCCAGATTTTGCTGCACAGCATTTACAAGCTATTCTAAATTCTCAACATAACGTGATCGCTGTTTATACTCAACCTGATAAACCAGCTGGTCGCGGTAAAAAACTGCAAGCAAGCCCTGTCAAGCAACTTGCTGAGCAAAATAACATTCCCATTTATCAACCTAAATCCTTACGTAAAGAAGAGGCGCAATCTGAACTAAAAGCGTTAAATGCAGATGTAATGGTTGTTGTCGCTTATGGATTAATTTTACCGAAAGCTGTATTAGACGCCCCTCGTTTAGGTTGTTTGAATGTGCATGGTTCTATTCTTCCTCGTTGGCGAGGAGCGGCACCCATTCAGCGCTCAATTTGGGCTGGTGATGCACAAACTGGTGTAACCATTATGCAAATGGATGAGGGTTTAGATACAGGTGATATGTTACACAAAGTCTATTGTGATATTTTACCGACTGAAACTTCAACAAGTCTTTATAATAAACTGGCGGAGCTTGCGCCATCAGCATTAATCGATGTTTTGGATAATCTTGAAAACGGTAAATTTATAGCCGAAAAACAAGATGACGGCCAAAGCAATTATGCAGAAAAACTTTCCAAAGAAGAGGCGCAATTAGATTGGTCACTTCCTGCAATGCAACTTGAGCGTAATATACGTGCTTTTAATCCTTGGCCGATTGCTTATTTTTCAACAGAAGATAAGGATGGCAATCCTCAAACGTTAAAAGTATATCAAGCAGAAGTATTGCCTCATCAAGATAAACCTGCGGGAACTATTTTAAGTGCGGATAAAAATGGTATTCAAATTGCGACTGTCGATGGCGTCTTAAACTTATTGCAATTGCAACCTGCAGGTAAAAAGCCTATGTCTGTACAAGATTTATTAAATGGTCGTGCAGAATGGTTTACTATTGGTAAGGTGCTTGCATAATGAAAAAATTTTCTTCTAAAACTATCAAAGTAAAAAACTCAGTAAAAATGACCGCACTTTCGACCAGAGCTATTGCTGCAAACTTAATTTTGCAAGTATTGGATGAAGGTAAATCCTTGTCGGCGTTAATTCCAGAAGTGCAACTTTCTGTAAAAGCTCAAGATTTTCCCTTACTACAAGAAATTTGTTTTGGCGTGTGTCGCGTATTGCCTCGCTTAGAGCAAATTATCAAACGTCTTGTGGATAAGCCGCTTAAAGGTAAAACTCGCATTGTTCATTGCCTGTTACTTGTGGGATTATACCAATTGCTTTATATGCGAGTGCCTGCTCATGCGGCAGTTGATGAAGTTGTGAATGCAACAAAATCATTAAAATCTGATAGTTTTAGAGGATTAGTGAATGCGGTTTTGCGTAGATTTTTACGTGAGCAAGATGAAATTTTGGCAATTATCGATAAAAATTGGCAAACGCTTCACCCTGAATGGTTCGTGAATAAATTAAAAAAAGCCTATCCGAATTGGCGTGAGATCATTGAGGCGAACAATCAGAAACCACCAATGTGGCTACGAGTGAATTCACAAAAAAACGCCCTAGAAACTTACCGCACTTTACTTGAAGAACAAGGTGTTTCTACAAAAACAAGTTATCATCCTAATGCGCTATGTTTAGATATACCGATTGCTGTGCAAAAATTACCGCACTTTGAAGAAGGGGTTGTTACGGTGCAAGATTTGAGTGCTCAATGGGCAGCAACTTTGCTTGAGCCAAAAAATAAGGAATGGATCCTCGATGCTTGCGCGGCACCGGGCGGTAAGACAACTCATATTTTGGAATTGGCACCTCAAGCTAATGTGATTGCATTAGATGTAGAATCTCATCGCTTAAAACGAGTAGAAGAAAATCTTGAACGTTTAAATCAGCAAGCGATAGTGGTGTGTGGTGATGCGAGTCAGCCTGATGAATGGTTAGCTGAAATCGGTAAAAGTGCGGTGAAATTTGACCGAATTTTACTTGATGCGCCTTGTTCTGCTACAGGAGTGATTCGACGTCACCCCGATATAAAATGGTTACGCAAAGAAACAGATATCGCTCAGCTTGTTGAATTACAGAAGAAAATTCTGAGTGCGCTTTGGGAAAAACTTAAGCCAAACGGTGTTTTGCTTTATGCTACTTGTTCTGTATTGCCAGAAGAAAATTGCGAACAAATTCAAGCATTTTTAAATGCTCACGCGGATGCTGAATTATTGCCATTACCCTTTAGTGATGATAAAAGTGCGGTGGGTTTTCAATTCATTCCGCAACCAAATAGTGGTGATGGGTTCTATTATGCGAAATTGCTTAAACGAGCATAAAGGAGAGCGATAATGAAAATTATCATTTTGGGCGCAGGTCAGGTAGGAACAACGCTTGCCGAAAATTTGGTTAGTGAAGATAACGATATCACACTCGTTGATAACGAATCCCCACAGTTACAAGCCTTACAAGAAAAGCATGATTTGCGTGTGGTGCAAGGCTCGCCATCATCACCAAAAGTGCTTCGTGATGCAGGTGCGGCCGATGCCGATTTAATGGTTGCCGTAACAGCCTCTGATGAAATTAATATGGTAGCCTGCCAAATGGGCTATACATTATTTAATACACCAACGCGTATTGCCCGTATTCGTAATTCAGAATATTTGCGTGAAAAAGATAAGTTATTCAATGATGAAAATGTACCTATTGATCATTTGATTTCGCCTGAAAATCTTGTGACAGATGAAATTACACGCTTAATTGCTTATCCAGGAGCATTACAAGTTGCTCATTTTGCTAATAATCGTATTAGCATGGTTGTGGTGAGAGCTTATTATGGTGGTCCTTTGGTTGGATATGCGCTTTCCGCATTTCGTGAACATATGCCACATATTGATTGCCGTATTATGTCTATTTTGCGTAATGGCAAACCGATTCGCCCGCAGGGTTCTACTATTGTTGAAGCCGGCGATGAAATTACTTTTATTTGTGCAACTGAGCATATAAAAGCTGTAATGAGTGAACTTCAACGCTTAGAAAAACCTTATAAACGCGTAATGATTGTTGGGGGAGGAAATGTTGCCGCTGGTGTTGCGAAATGTTTGGAAAATGTTTGTACCGTAAAATTAATTGAGCGCGATGAAGAACGGGCTAATTTGTTAGCTGAAAAACTTTCAAAAACCCTAGTTTTTTATGGTGATGCGTCTGATCAAAATTTATTGTTTGAAGAGCATATTGAAAATGTTGATGTATTCCTTTCATTGAGTAGTGATGATGAAGCTAATATTATGTCCGCTTTATTGGCAAAACGTTTGGGTGCCAAGAAGGCAATGGTGCTGATTCAACGAATTGCTTATATAAACCTGATTCAAGGTGGAAGTATCGATATTGTTGTTTCACCACAGCAAGCGACAATTTCTGCTTTGCTTGGACATGTTCGTAAAGGTGATGTGAAAAATGTGGCTACATTACGACATGGTATTGCTGAAGCTATTGAAATTGTAGCGCATGGTGATGCGAATACCTCAAATGTAGTGGGCCGAAAAATTGGTGAGTTGCGTTTGCCTATGGGTACAATTATTGGTGCTTTATTGCGTGGCAATGATGTAATTGTTGCACGACGCCAAGTTGTGATTGAAGAAGGCGATCATGTGGTGATTTATTTGAGTGATAAGAAGAATGTGCCTGAAATTGAAAAATTATTCCAACCAAGTGCATTCTTTATTTAACGATTTATTTACTTTTAAGAGCGGCTGATTATAATCGTCGCTCTTTTTATTCAATCTCTAAAGGAAAAATTATTATGAGTTTTATTAAAGAATTTCGCGAATTTGCAATGCGCGGTAATGTTGTAGATATGGCTGTCGGTGTGATTATCGGCGGTGCGTTTGGTAAGATTGTAAGTTCACTTGTTAGTGATATTTTTATGCCTGTGCTTGGTATTTTAACGGGTGGAATTGATTTTAAAGATATGAAATTTGTATTAGCTCAAGCACAAGGCGGTGTTCCAGCTGTTACTTTAAACTACGGTGTGTTTATTCAGAATGTGATTGATTTCATTATTATTGCTTTCGCAATCTTTATGATGATTAAGGCACTTAATAAAGTGAGAAAACCAGAAGAGAAAAAAGCAGGTCCTACATCGGAAGATTTGCTCACAGAAATTCGTGATTTATTAAAAAATAAATAATGAAATTGAAAAATAAAGGTTGGTAAATATGCCAACCTTTTTTTATTGTTATTTTTTAGGCTATAATCGCCCCTTAAAATTTAAGGAATTAAAAATGGAAAAATATAATAAACTCCGTATTGAATGGGACTGCCGCCGAGGGATGTTGGAGTTGGATAAAATCATTATGCCTTTTTATTTGAAGCATTTTGATGAATTAACAGATGACAAAAAAGATATATTTATTCGCTTATTAGCAAGTACAGATCTGCAGCTGTTTTCTTGGTTTTTTAATCGTGGTCAATCATCAGATTCAGAAATTCAATCCATGGTGGAATATATCCAAAACGTACAAAAAATCACAACTAATTAAAATTATTAAGATACGTATGAACTTTTTTCACACACTTGTGTCTGAGATTGCAACAAGAGCTTGCTGTCTTGAATATTAAGGCGTGTTAGATATTGGCATAGGAGAAATATGGCTGAACAGCTAACAGATCAGGCTTTGGTAGAAAGAGTGCAGCAAGGGGATAAGAAAGCCTTCAATTTGTTGGTTTCTCGTTATCAGAATAAAGTGGCGTGGCTTTTGACTCGCTATGTATCACGTAACGATATTCCTGATGTAGTGCAAGAATCCTTTATAAAGGCTTATCGCTCAATTGAATCTTTTCGTGGCGAAAGTGCTTTCTATACATGGCTTTATCGAATTGCCGTTAATACGGCAAAAAATTATTTAACGGCTCAAGGGCGTCGTCCACCTAATGAAGATATTTTAGCTGAGGATGCTGAAAATTATGATGTGGGTACGCACTTGCGGGATGTAGATACACCCGAAAACGAGATGTTATCTAGTGAACTTGAACGAATCGTGTTTAGTACGATTCACAGTTTGCCAGAAGATTTAAAAACAGCAATCACCTTGCGGGAGCTAGAAGGCTTAAGCTATGAAGAGATTGCAGAAATTATGGATTGCCCTGTTGGTACAGTTCGTTCTCGTATTTTCCGCGCAAGGGAAATTATTGAGAATAAAATTCAACCACTGATGCAACGCGAATAAAAAGTCGGAGTTTACTATGCAAAAAGAGCAACTTTCAGCCTATATGGATGGCGAACAAGTCGAGGCTGGTTTGATAGATGCTTTATTGAAAGACGAAGAATTACAAGAATCTTGGCAGGCATTCCATGCTGTACGTGCAGTGATGCGTAAAGAAAGTGCGGTCTTTTTAGGGGCTGATTTTACCGCTAAAATGGCAGGTTTAATAGAATCTGAAGAAGTGAAGAAAGTTGATGTCATTGCTGTGTCTCAACCTGAACCAGAAGACTCACATAATTCTGTATTTATGCAAAAATTAAAAGCGTTCTTTGCGCCAATGACTCAAGTTGCTGTTGCTGCTGGCGTATGTTTAGTGGCAGTACTTGGTGTTCAATCTTTTAATAGTAAAAACGAAGCGTCTAATTTACCAGAAGCGCCAGTATTGCAAACCTTGCCATTTAATAATGCAGTTCAAGAAGTTAGCTACAATGCGCCGAGTAAAGATACATTAACTTCAGATCAGCTTGAGAAAAAAAGTCGTCGTATTGGCGCAATGTTGCAAAACTATGAATTGCAACGTCGTATGCACTCTGATGCTTTAGATGTGAGTAGCAGTCAAGTAAGATAAATTGGTTTCCTTTGTTCAGATGATTGATTCACCACCTAATTGTTATTTAGTGTGGTAAATTTTTATCCTTTAGATTTCTATGAAAAAAATCCTATTAAAATTTACCGCACTTTCTCTTTCTTTGCTATTAAGTAGCATTGCTTCTGCTGAAGAGCTTTCTGCGAAGCAGTCTTTAGATAAAATGACGCAAGCATTGGATAATCTCAATTATGAAATTGCCTTTGTGCAAACTACTCCAGCAAATATGGATTCGTTTCGTTATCGACATATCAAACAAGATAAGAAAACCTACGCACAATTAGTCACTTTAGATGGCCGTCAGCAAGAAATTATTCAGCGTGATAACTTAGTTAGTTATTTTCAACCAAATACTCAAGCATTTACGCTTAATAGTGGCAATATCGTCGATGCAATGCCGGCAGTTGTTCGCGCTAATTTTGATAAACTTTCTTCAGTTTATGATTTTATAAAACTAGGCAAAGATCGAGTGGCTGGTCGTTTTGCTGACACGATTCGTATTATCCCTAAAGATGATTTCCGATATCAGTATTTAGTGTTTATAGATGAAGAAAATGGTTTATTATTACGCGGCGATATGCTTGATCGTGAAGGTAAATTACTTGATCAGTTCAGAGTCGTAACACTTTATATCGATGATAGACTAAGAGGATTGACGGAGTATATTAACAAAGTCTCAACGCCCCCTTTGTTGAAAGAAAGTAAAAATGAACAAAATTCAGATATAACTTGGTCTGCAGGTTGGTTGCCACAAGGTTTTTCTTTAATTCGATATACTCAAGAAACATTGGAAAATGAAATCATAGATAGCGCATTATATAGCGACGGTTTATTTACTTTTACGTTGTTTGTTTCTAATGCAGGCTCTAATAATCTACCAGAAAATACTTGGAAACAAGGAGCTTATACGATTTATAGTGAAGTGAGTGGCGGAAAAGAAATTACTTTTATTGGGCAATTGCCCATAGCTGCAGCTAAGCGAATTGTACAAGAAGTTAAATTTCGATAACAAGTGCGGTGATTTTTCACCGCATTTTTATCTTTAAAGATTAGTGTAATTTTAATCTTGGTTTTAAATAACGATTTAGTTTATCAACCAGAATAATCAAACCAATTTTAATACAACCGTGCAAAGCATGTTGATGCATTCTATATAAAGATACATAGGCAAATTGTGCAAATTTACCTTGAACGGTAAGTGGATTTTTACCGAATTTATTGGTTAAGCTACCAAGTGCGGTGAAATCTGACAGAGAAACTAAGGTTCCTTTATCGTTATATTTAAATGCTTTTAATGGTTTTTGCTCAAGAAGTGCAAAGATATTTTTTGCACAAGCTTTTGCCATTTGATGTGCGGCTTGAGCTCTTGGCGGGACTAATTTACCGTGTGGTTGCATTAATGCTGCACAGTCACCAATCGCGAAAATACTGTCATCCACCGTAGTTTGAAGGGTATCTTTTACTACTAATTGATTGATGCGGTTAAGCTCTAATCCATCAAATTGCTGTGTCACGGTTGAGGTACGAACACCCGCCGCCCACACAATCAGATCAGCTTTGATTTCTTCGCCATCTTTGGTGATAAGTGTATTTGGTTGGGCTTCCGTGATCATTGTATTTAATTTCACGTTCGCGCCCATTTCTTGCAACTCGTCTAATACCGCAGCAGATAAATCTTCGGGTAATGCTGGCAGTAAGCGAGGTCCTGCTTCAATGAGTGTGACTTGTAAACATGAGTTATCAATCTTGCCATAGCCGTAAGAAGATAAATCTTCCGTGGCATGATAAAGCTCAGCGGTTAATTCCACGCCAGTTGCACCACCGCCAACAATCGCAATATTTACTTTGCCCTCATCCACTAATTTTTGTTTAAATTCTTCTTCACCAATATCGTCTAATACACGGTTTTCTGAGAATTTAAGGAATAATTCCAACATTCGTTGTTGAAAGCGAAGTGCTTGATCAGAGTTGTCTAAGAAAATACAGTTATCAGCGACGCCTTTTGTATTGAAATCGTTCGATTTACTACCGATCGCAATCACTAAGTAATCATAAGGAATACGACGTGCAACCACGAGCATATCGCCTTCTTGCCCATAAACGGGGGCAAGTTCAACATATTTTTGTTCACGATTAATACGAGTGATTGAACCCTGTTCAAAACTGAAATGGTGATTTTTACCATGTGCGCGATAGCTAAGAGAGTCCGTGCCATCATCCATTACACCTGTTGCAATTTCATGTAATAAGGGTTTCCATAGATGAGTGGCATTGCGATCAACAAGTGTCACTTTAGCTTGTTTTTTGCGACCTAATTTGTTACCTAAGAATGTCGCTAATTCAATGCCGCCAGCACCCCCGCCAACGATCACGACGTTTTTCATAAAGCTCTCCTAAAAGTTTAAATTGTTAAAAATGTTAAATTGTTGTAATAATATCATAACAATTAAACAGCAAGAAAAACTTTCATGAAAATAACCGCACTTTTATTGATGGCAATATTCGTAAATTGGTTGTAATGCTTGAATAGTTTGAGTGATAAAAGATACGGGATTTATTTGGCTGAGCTCCGATTTTTCAATGCTTTTGCCTATGCACCAAAAATCTTCTTCTGAGCGTAAAATGAGATCGTTTTTAGTCATTTGTTTTACTTGGCGAAAATCATCATATTCACTTTCACCCTCTCGCCAAATATCAAAATCAGCAAATTGTTTGAAATCAAATTGATCAAGCCACTGATTATATTGTTGCACATTAATTTGTGAGCGATCCGCACGATAGCAATGCCAATCTAAACACACTCTTAGTCGGCGACGATTTAATAGCACAGAAAAGATTGCTGCAGAATTTTGGTTAAACTCGTATTTAAAATAAGCGAAGAAATGCGCCCGTACTTGCCAGCCATTGGTCCAACTTTCAATATGTGGTTTCGCAAAAGGCATGTCTAGTTGTTTTGCGACTTCTTGAATAATCGCTTTCCAGTTATCCCAATGTAATTTGTAATCAGCTTTAATCGCTGGAATATCTTCTGGGCAAAATTTTTTCATTTGGGCGAATTGATAGAAAGGAATATTGAACAATTCGCAAGATTCAGCCGTAAGCAAGAGCATAGTGTTTCCTTAAAAATCACTGTAATTTTTGACCGCACTTTGCGTGAAGAACTGTTTGTCTTCCCAACGCAACAGGGTCATTCGATTATTCCACACACAACCAGTATCCAAAGCATAAATACCTTGTGGCGTAGGTTCATCCACTAAACTTGCCCAATGCCCAAAGACAATAGGAATTTGTTTATAAAGTGGATTATCTAAATTAAACCAAGGCGTGAGCTCTGCTGGCGCATCTTTTAAAGGGGATTTACAAGTAAAATCAAAGCGATGATCTAAATAGCAAAAACGCATTCGAGTGAAAGCATTAATAATGTAACGATGACGTGCTAAGCCCTGTAAATCTGGCGACCAGCGATCTGGCTGTTCAGAATACATATTTTTAATAAGATAATGAAAATCGCCGTGCTGTAAAATCTGTTCAACTTCAGCCGCACAAGATTTCGCAGTTTCCAAATCCCAATCAGGCGAAACGCCTGCGTGTGCCATCAGGAAATTTAACTCTTTACTATGGACAAGTAATGGCTGATGACGTAACCAATGAATCAGTTCATCAAAATCTGGAGCATTAAAAATGGCATCAACACGATCACGTGGTTTTACTTTTTTAATACCCAGTGCGGTCGCAATTAAGTGTAAATCGTGATTACCTAGTACGGTTTGCGCGGCATTACCGAGTGATTTTACGAAACGAAGACATTCAAGTGATTTATCCCCACGCGCCACAAGATCCCCCACAAGATAAAGTTTATCTTGAGTCGGGTTGAAATCTACACGTTCTAATAAAAGCTGTAATTCATCATAACAGCCTTGTAAATCACCAACGAAATAGGTTGCCATTTTTTGGTCGCTCTTTTTACTCTTCTGAATCTAAGATTTCATCTTTATTGACATCAGCTGGTGGATTGTCCGCCAACCAGTTTGCTAAACGTGCATAATCTGCGATAGCCAAATTTTCTGCACGTGCATTTAAATCAATACCAAGTGCGGTCAGATTTTCGGCTGAAAATAATGTTGAAAGCGCATTACGCAGCGTTTTACGGCGTTGATTGAACGCTTGGGAGCAAACACGGTTCAACCAATATAAATCTTTTACAGGGTGTGGCAATTCTTTATGAGGAATTAAACGCACAACGGCTGAATCCACTTTCGGCGCAGGTTTGAAGGCCGAAGGTGGCACTTCAAGTACTGGCATCACTTGGCAGAAGTATTGAGCCATAATGGTTAAGCGGCCGTAAGCTTTGCTATTTGGCCCTGCGCATAAGCGTTTCACCACTTCTTTTTGCAACATGAAGTGCATATCTTGAATCACATCATGATACTTAAATAAGTGGAACATCAATGGAGTAGAAATGTTGTAAGGTAAGTTACCAAATACACGTAATTTCTGACCTTTTTCAGCTAAATTTTCTTTTGTATAAAGCTTACCAAAATCAAATTGCATCGCATCCGTTTCAATAACGGTGAGCTTTTGATGTAAAAATGGATGGTGACGTAAACGTTCTGCAAGATCTCGGTCAAGTTCTACCACTGTCAGATGATCGACAAGTTCACCAACAGGCTCTGTTAATGCACCAAGTCCCGGACCAATTTCCACTAAGAATTGATTAGGTTGTGGGTAAATCGCCGCCACGATACCTTGAATTACAGAAGTATCATGTAAAAAGTTTTGACCAAAGCGTTTACGCGCCGTATGGCCTAAGTGTTTTTTTGAATTCATAAAATAGTTTAGTAAATGATAAAGTTTGTGGTTGGCATCTTTAAATATCTAACCATTCTGGTTTTATTTCTTTCGGAGAGATCTCATTAACATTATCGTGATAATAAAGAATATGGCATGCATTTTTAGAATTAGGGTGCCAATGTATAAAATTTTCTTTATCTTGAGAGTAAAAACAAATCATAGGTTTATCTAACCCTGAAGCTATATGAATTGTTGATGTATCAACTGAAATAAGTAGAGCGCAATTTCTAATCAATTCAATTGTATGATAGATCGTTGTGTGAGGCTTTGAATAAATAAATACATCATCAAATTGATTAGCGATTTTACTTAAATGCTTATGAGTATCTGGTGTTGAGAGTAAGACCAATGGATATTTATGATGACTTCTAATATATGCTAAGTAATCTATAATGTGAGTGTCGTTAAATTTTCTATTTTTCCCCGCACCATAAAAGTTAATTGTAATAAAGTTATTTAACTGGTTATCAGTAATAAACTGAAGAATTTCTTCTTTGGTTGAGTCATCTTGTGGAATGTCATAGTTATCATCACTTAGACTGATGTTTGACTGAGCTAAAGCCTCTTTGTAAATTTCTGAAAAATGGCCGTCTTTAGTAATATTTATATTAAAAATATTATAATCTGCTTTTCTATAGCCGATATAATTTCGGGCATTGATTATTCTCAATAGCAATAAGTCTCGATTTCTAAGTACGATGGTTGGGTCAATGACAACATCGTATCTTTCTTTTCTAATAAGTAGTGCCGTCTTGACGTAATCAAGAATGTTTCTTTTCTTTACAAGATAAATCTCATCAATGTTATGGTTTCTTTGAAACAGATAAGCGTTCTGTTTCGTGCAGATGACACCAATTTTTATCAAAGGATTAAATTTCTTTATTTCTCTAAAAACAAAAGAACTCGCGATATAATCGCCAATTTTTCCATCTTGTCGCAAAAATAAGAAACTCTTAGGATGTTTTAAACTTTGAGGATTGTTTGCTCTTGATGCTTTATAGAGCATCCATTTCCTCACTTTTAACCTTAGGGATTTTAGTTTATTCATATCGATGATCAATTTGGTTTATTTCAGAATCAATACTTAATCCTCTAAATACACAAGGTGGTTCGATTCCATAGGCATTAATTTTTGTTTTTTGAATAAGCCCAGTTAGGTAGTCCGAAGGCATTCTTACGGGATAAGCATAATTAAGTAATTTTGAGGCACCTAATTGTGTAATTAAATATGCTGTAGTGTAAATAATGCATCGTTTAGAATTTTTGGAGGGAACTCTATAATGAGCAAGTCGATAGCCTTCATAAAGTTTTTTCTTAAAAGGATACGATTTAGCTTTACCATGATCTAAAAAGATTAAGTCATAGTTTTTTTTGACTTTATTTAATGCATCTTGAACAATTTCTTTAAAAAAATGTGAAACTATTGCATCATCTTCTAAAATAATTGCACTTTCAATTTTATTTTCTACAATATGCTCGTATGCTCGTATATGGCTGATTGCGCATCCAATTTCACCTAGTGTTAAAGGTTTTGGGGATAAATAATATTTTGGGTAAAATTCATAATCAACGGAGTCTAATATTTCTTGCGGTAATGTTTTTCCATAAGTTGCATCAAGAAATTCAAATTCTAATCCAAGTCCTAAAAGTCGTTTTGAAATAATTGCTCTTCTTGATGAATTTTTTAAACTGATAACAATAATTTTTGGAAATTGCATTTGATCTAAACCTTTAGTTGTTATACAAGAATAGACTGCGTTGGATCTTTTTTAGAGCAGTGTAACTTGTTATTATTAATGTGCAAAGTTATTTTTCTATTTCCTGCCATTTTATCTTTCTTCCTTTCTCTAAAACGGCTATAATCCGCCCGTTTTTCTTAACTTTTCCGCCTAAAGTGCGGATAAAAAATCGATTATTTTTAGAGGATACAATGGCGAAAGAAGATTGCATTGAGATGCAAGGCACAATTTTAGAGACTTTACCGAATACTATGTTCCGCGTGGAGTTGGAAAACGGTCACGTGGTTACTGCGCATATTTCTGGAAAAATGCGTAAAAACTATATCCGTATTTTGACTGGGGATAAAGTGACTGTAGAAATGACGCCTTATGATTTAAGCAAAGGTCGTATTATTTTCCGCAGTCGTTAATTACAGAAGATTTGAGATAGGCTGATATTGTTACAATATCGGCCTTCTTTTTTGCTCAAAAAGAACTCAAACGGGTTGCGGAATATGAAAAAATCGGTATAATCCGCAACCCTTAGCCACATTGAATTTTTCGTTCCTTGCCTTTGCAGATTGGTGGCTGATCTACGTCAAAGGCTGATTAACCCGTAAGGAGCAGTAATGCGTCACTACGAAATCGTGTTTATGGTTCATCCGGACCAAAGCGAGCAAGTACCAGGTATGATCGAACGTTACACCGGTTCTGTAAAAGAAGCTGGTGGTCAAGTTCATCGCCTAGAAGATTGGGGTCGTCGCCAATTAGCGTACCCAATTAACAAATTACACAAAGCACACTATGTGCTTATGAATGTAGAAGCGCCTCAACAAGTCATCGACGAGCTAGAAACGACTTTCCGTTATAACGATGCTGTATTACGCAGTCTTGTTATCCATACTAAGCACGCCGTAACAGAAGCGTCCCCAATGAAAGCGGCTAAAGAAGAACGTAAACCTTTAGCTGAAGTTGAAAACAACGATTTTGAGGATGCTGAAGAGTAATTTAAAAATTGATAATCGTTTTTCGGTTATGGGAGTCGTTTCTCAGTTACCAAAGCGATTAAAAAGCCCTAGTGGAATTGAGCATTGTAAGTTTTTGTTAGAACATCGTTCTGATCAGATTGAAAGTGGTTTCACACGTCAAGCTTGGTTAAAAATGCCAGTTCAAATTAGTGGTAATCAATTGATAGAAAAAACTCAAAGCATTACGGTCGGTAGTAAAATTTTGGTGGTGGGATTTATTACATCACATAAAACCCAAAGTGGGTTATACCAATTAGTTTTACATGCCGAGCAAATCGAATTTATAGATTAGGAGACTAGCCAAATGGCACGTTATTTCCGTCGTCGTAAGTTCTGCCGTTTCACAGCGGAAAATGTTGTTGAAATCGATTACAAAGATATCGCTACATTAAAGAACTATATTTCAGAAAGCGGCAAAATTGTACCTAGCCGTATTACCGGTACTCGTGCGAAGTACCAACGTCAATTAGCTCGTGCAATCAAGCGAGCTCGCTATTTAGCGTTACTTCCATACACTGACAATCATCAGTAATTAAGGAGACACGGTAATGCAAGTAATTCTTTTAGATAAAATTGTTCACTTAGGTCAAGTGGGCGATCAAGTAAATGTTAAATCAGGTTTTGCACGTAACTTCTTAATCCCACAAGGTAAAGCAGTTATGGCAACTAAAGCTAACATTGAACACTTTGAAGCACGTCGTGCAGAATTAGAAGCGGCAGCGGCAGCAAATCTTGCAGCAGCTCAAGCTCGTGCAGCAGAAGTTACTGCATTAGGTTCTGTGACTATCGCATCTAAAGCAGGTGATGAAGGTCGTTTATTCGGCGCAATCACTACTCGTGATGTGGCTGAAGCAGTAACTGCAGCAGGCGTTAAAATTGCGAAAAGTGAAGTTCGTTTACCAAACGGTCCAATCCGTACTCTTGGTGACCACGATGTTCGTTTCCAACTTCACGGTGAAGTATTTGCAACATTAGATGTAATCGTTGTTGCAGAATAATTTGTCAGATAGGCAAAATAAAACCCGGTCTTAGATCGGGTTTTTATTATTAGTTTAACGTAATAAAAAGGAGCTATAGCTCCTTTTTATTTGTAACTTTTAGTCGTCAAGGAAACTTCTTAATGTTTCTGAGCGGCTAGGATGACGTAATTTACGTAACGCTTTTGCTTCAATTTGACGAATACGTTCACGTGTAACGTCGAATTGTTTACCCACTTCTTCAAGCGTATGGTCGGTATTCATATCGATACCAAAACGCATACGTAATACTTTTGCTTCTCGTGGTGTTAGGCCTTCAAGAACTTCGTGAGTCGCAACTCTTAAGCTTTGTGCTGTTGCAGAATCTAAAGGAAGTTCTAGGGTTGAATCTTCAATAAAATCACCTAAATGTGAGTCATCATCATCACCAATAGGTGTTTCCATAGAAATCGGCTCTTTTGCAATTTTTAATACTTTACGGATTTTATCTTCAGGCATTCCCATACGTTCAGCTAATTCTTCTGGCGTTGCTTCACGTCCCATTTCTTGTAATAACTGGCGAGAAATGCGGTTAAGTTTATTGATTGTTTCGATCATATGCACTGGAATACGGATTGTACGCGCTTGATCCGCAATAGAGCGTGTAATGGCTTGGCGAATCCACCAAGTCGCATATGTAGAGAATTTATAACCACGGCGATACTCAAATTTATCTACCGCTTTCATTAAGCCAATATTTCCTTCTTGAATTAAGTCTAGGAATTGTAAACCGCGATTCGTGTATTTTTTCGCGATGGAAATTACTAAACGCAAGTTAGCTTCTACCATCTCTTTTTTAGCGCGACGAGCTTTTTGTTCACCTCGGGCGACTGCATCACAAATATCGCGCATTTGAGTAATGGTAAGTTTCGTATTTTCTTCAATGTTAGCTAAGTTGTTTAATGCCTCAAAAATACGTTCTTCATATTTGGGTAAGCGTTTTGCCCATGGTTTGCTTGATTTTAAGGCTTTTTGTACCCATTCAGTATTGCTGCCATTAGTAGTAATGAGTTTCTCAAAATCATCTTTTGGCATTCCTGCAATATCCACTACTATTTTTTGCAACTGACGTTCTTCGTGACGTACAGATTTCATCATTTCTTTCATTGATAAAACGAGTAAATCAAATTGTTTTGGTACTAAACGGAATTGTTTAAAAATTTCACCAAGCAGCGCAATTTGATCTTGG
Organism: Haemophilus sp. C1; assembly: GCF_001276515.1. GTDB lineage: Bacteria > Pseudomonadota > Gammaproteobacteria > Enterobacterales > Pasteurellaceae > Haemophilus. Next base: position 29,953 of record NZ_LDVZ01000016.1, on the reverse strand, counting down.
GCGCGTTTTCCTGAGCGACCATGTTTTTCAATAACAGCAAGTGTTTTGGTGTGTTGCTCTTTTAATTGTTGGAATTTTTCTCTTGCAACTTCTGGATCGATGCTATTATCAGACTCGCTTGAATCTGATGTAGATTCTGACTCGCTTTCGTCTTCATCTTCATTGTCTTCAACATCTGCACTTTCTGATTCTTCTCCGTCTTCAGAAAAGTTTTCATCAATGACATTATGTTCTTCTATTTCTGCATTTGGATCGACAAAACCTGTAATTAAGTCAGCTAAACGGAAGTTTCCTTTTTCCACATCATCATAATTTTTTAGCAATCCGTTTAATGCTTCAGGGTATGCAGCAATGGATGTTTGAACTTCATCAATTCCTTCTTCAATACGTTTTGCAATGCTGATTTCATCTTCACGAGTAAGAAGATCAACTGTTCCCATTTCACGCATATACATACGGACAGGATCTGTTGTTCGACCGATTTCAGATTCTACATTTGAAAGAATTTGGGTTGCCTCTTCCACCGCATCTTCATCCGGAATGGTGTCATTCAACATCATCTCATCGCTTTCTGGGGCTTCGTCCAAGACAGGAATCCCTGCATCATTTTGCAGCGTTTGTAGCAACTTATCGTAATATTCAGGGTCGATGAGATCTTCTGGTAATAAATCATTAATTTCTGCGTAGGTTAAATAACCTTGAGTGCGACCTAATTCCATCAGTTGTTCAATTTGTTCTGAATATTGTTCAGCCGTAGATTGTTGATTTTTTTCCATTTTTATATCCATTTTGCTTGATGTGATAGTAGCAATATAATTCTTGTTACAAACTTAGAATTTTATCATTGTTATTGCGGATTAACTAACTGTTTTTTCTGCTGTTCTTTACCAGCCAAAAGGTGAACGAGCATTGTTTTTTCCTCGTTAGTAAGTCCTTCAGCTCGTTCTTTAGCAATAAGCATTTCAATGTCTCGCTCAATGGCTTGAATATTTAAGCGACGATAGTTTTGTGAAAATGCATTGATCATTTCTGCTTCGTCTAATAAATGATCCCAAGTTGCTAGTATTTCAAGGGGATTGCTGTAAGGCGTATCACGGAAGTGCTCTAAAATCTGCCCTGTCGTAATACCTTCTCGTTGGCGACAAAGTGCGGTCAATTTTTCCAGAATTTCAAAACCAGCTTCCGCACGTAATGCTTGTACGCCGCTTTCAGACATACGTTTTACCAATTCAGGATTTTGCAGAAGTAATGAAATGACCATTCGCATTGGTGTCTTCTTGATCTTATTATTAGCGACTTTTTGTTGTGTATTGGCTTGTTCTAATTGTTTTGGGATAAGATTTTCTAGCTGAGTTTGATCAAAAATTCCTAGCTTTTGAGCCAACATATTGCGTAGTGACAAGCGTAGCATTTCTCCAGGAATTTGACGAATTAACGGTGCAGCCAGAGCAACTAATTTTCCTCGTCCTTCTTTGCTAGAAAAATCAACTTGCGGGCTTAAGTGAGCAAACATAAACTCGCTTAAAGATTGCGCACTTTCGATATATTCTTCAAATTTTTCTTTGCCATATTGGCGAATGTAAGTATCAGGATCTTCTCCTTCTGGCAAGAAAATAAATTTGAGTTGTCTGCCATCTTCTAAATAAGGCAATGCATTTTCTAATGCACGCCACGCTGCATCACGTCCTGCACGGTCACCATCGTAACAACAAACAACTTGTTCGGTCGAACGAAAAATAAGCTGAATTTGTTCTGATGTCGTGGATGTCCCTAAAGAGGCTACCGCATAATCCACGCCAAATTGTGCTAATGCCACTACATCCATATAACCTTCAACAACAAGTAATTGTTTGGGTTCATCGTTGGCTTGTAAGGCTTCGTACAAGCCATAAAGTTCGTTACCTTTATGATAAGTAATGGTTTCTGGTGAATTTAGATATTTTGGTTTTTCATCCGTTAATACCCGCCCTCCAAAAGCCACTGTGCGCCCACGTTTGTCACGAATTGGGAACATTATGCGATTGCGGAATTTATCGTAAACATTGCCACGATCATTGCGCGAAAGCATCCCTAAATCAATGAGTTTTTGTTGTTCTTCGCGATTGATACCAAATTTACGCAATACCGTATCCATCGCATTCAGCACAAATCCAATTTGAAAACGCTCAATAATTTCAGGCGAAAGCCCACGTTGTTGTAAATATCCTTGCGCTTGTGCATTTAATGGCAATTGGCTTTGGTAAAACTTGGCAATCTCTTGCATTAATTCATAGAGATTTCGTTTAGTTTGATAATTCGCTTGAGGTTTTTTGCTGTGATTAGCGCGTTTTTCGTAAGGCACTTCAAGCCCTGCCATCGCTGCAAGTTCTTCAATAGCCTCTACAAATTCAAGTTTGTCATAATCCATTAGAAAGGAAATGGCATTACCGTGTGCGCCACAGCCGAAGCAATGATAAAACTGTTTCTTTTGACTAACCGTGAAAGAAGGGGTTTTTTCGTGATGAAAAGGGCAGCAGGCTTGATAATCGCGGCCGGCTTTTTTTAATTTTACGCGCGTGTTAATCACATCGACAATATCGGATTTTGTTAGCAAATCATCAATAAAGGGGCGTGGAATAGAACCTTTCATTGTCGAGCCTCCGTGATCGTGGTGTGAAAGTGCGGTCGTTTTTGGCGCAGATTTTTGTTGTGCTTAAAGTAACAAAACCGTGAGTCCAAAGGATTCACGGTTTGTCTTAACTCGAGTCAGAAAATACTATAAATTAGTATAAACGGGTATTGCGCGCATTTTCGCGAGCGTTGCGTTTTGCGTGACGTTTTGCAAGTGTTGCATTTTCACGTTTACGAATTGTAGTTGGTTTTTCGTAAAATTCGCGAGCGCGTACTTCAGCTAAGATTCCCGCTTTTTCGCAAGAGCGTTTGAAACGACGTAAAGCTACGTCAAATGATTCGTTTTCACGTACTTTAATTACAGGCATAAGCCAATCACCTCAATGAGTTTAATTTAATTGCAATTTAAAATTTTATTTTTGCCAAAGCACCTGTGTGCAAATGACAAATTTAATAAAGGACGCAATTCTAATCTACTTTTAGGGAAAAAGTAAAGGAAAGAATGCCAATTAACCTTAATATTTGTGGTTTCAACTGGTTAAAACCGCTTAAACAGGGTAAAATCGCACAACATTTTAGGTAATAAATTAATAAAATCAATGAAAATCTTAGGTATTGAAACCTCCTGTGATGAAACGGGCGTGGCAATTTATGATGAAGAAAAAGGGTTAATTGCTAATCAACTTTATACTCAAATTGCCCTGCATGCAGATTATGGTGGTGTGGTTCCTGAATTAGCATCGCGCGATCACATTCGTAAAACAGCTCCTCTTATTAAAGCAGCGTTAGAAGAAGCTAAGATAACGGAGAGCGATATTGATGGTATTGCTTATACGAGTGGTCCAGGGCTTGTAGGCGCATTGCTTGTAGGCGCAACTATTGCATGTTCTTTAGCCTATGCTTGGAATGTGCCAGCGATTGGCATTCATCATATGGAAGGGCATTTACTTGCGCCAATGCTTGATAAAAATTCGCCGCACTTTCCTTTTGTTGCTTTATTGGTATCGGGTGGTCATACTCAATTGGTACGTGTAGATGGCGTAGGAAAATATGAAGTGATTGGCGAATCCATTGATGATGCTGCTGGCGAAGCCTTTGATAAAACAGCAAAATTACTTGGACTAGATTATCCAGGTGGTGCGGCACTTTCTCGTTTAGCAGAAAAAGGCACGCCAAATCGTTTCAAATTTCCACGCCCAATGACAGATCGTGCAGGCCTTGATTTTAGTTTTTCAGGTTTAAAAACCTTTGCCGCGAATACGATTAATCAAGCGATTAAAAACGAGGGTGAACTGACAGAACAAACTAAATCGGATATTGCTTATGCTTTCCAAGATGCAGTGGTAGATACTCTTGCCATTAAATGTAAGCGCGCATTGAAAGAAACAGGCTATAAACGTTTAGTGATTGCGGGCGGAGTAAGTGCAAATAAAAAGCTCCGAGAAACGCTTGCGCACTTAATGCAGAATTTAGGCGGCGAAGTGTTCTATCCACAACCTCAATTTTGTACAGATAATGGTGCAATGATTGCTTACACAGGTTTTTTACGTTTAAAACAAGGTCAGCATAGCGATTTGGTTATTGATGTTAAGCCTCGTTGGGCAATGACGGAATTAGAAGCGATTTAATGTTTATGTTTTATCGTGGGTAGGTATATCTACAGCTAATTATAGTAATAAACTTACCTTTTGGAGAACAATCACTTTACCCCAAAGGGATAATACTGAAATGAACCTAGGGTATACCTACCCTAGGTATGAAGGAAAAAATGGCAAAACTCTACTTCTATTACTCTACAATGAACGCTGGGAAATCAACGACGTTGTTACAATCCTCTTATAACTATCGTGAGCGTGATATGAACACAGTAGTTTATACGGCTGCGATTGATGATCGTTTTGGCGTGGGGAAAGTCACATCGCGTATTGGTATTTCGCAAGATGCCTTTTTATTTCGCTCGGAAACCAATTTGTTTGATGAAATCAATGAGCACATAAAAAAAGAAAAAGTACATTGCGTGCTGGTGGACGAAGCACAATTTCTTAATAAACAACAAGTTTATCAATTGAGTAATGTCGTTGATAAACTCAAAATCCCTGTGCTTTGTTATGGCTTGCGTACAGATTTTCAAGCGGAGCTTTTTGAGGGAAGTAAATATTTACTGGCTTGGGCGGATCAACTCGAAGAATTAAAAACAATTTGTTATTGTGGCCGCAAGGCTAACTTTGTTTTGCGCTTAAATGATCAAGGCGAGGTTATTAAAGAAGGTGCGCAAATTCAAATTGGGGGTAATGACTCTTACCTTTCTGTTTGCCGTTTACACTATAAAGAAAAGTGCGGTCAACTTTAAATTAGTTTTCAAACACAACACTATAAGGATAATTTTATGTTACAGAATAAAACATTTGGGAGTGCGCTGATTATTGCAGGCACAACCATTGGCGCAGGTATGCTTGCTATGCCGCTTACATCAGCGGGCATGGGCTTTGGTTATACCGTGTTATTGCTCGTGGGCTTGTGGGCTTTGTTGGTTTACAGTGGATTGTTGTTTGTAGAAGTGTATCAAACAGCGGATCAGTTGGATGATGGTGTTGCCACGCTAGCTGAAAAATATTTTGGTGTTCCGGGACGTATTTTAGCAACGTTGAGTTTGTTAATTTTACTTTATGCGCTTTCAGCCGCTTATATTACCGGTGGTGGATCTTTGCTTTCAGGCTTGCCAACAGCTTTTGGAATGGAAGCGATGTCGCTTAAAACCGCGATTATTATCTTTACTGTGGTATTAGGTTCTTTTGTGGTTGTAGGAACGAAAGGTGTGGATGGTTTAACTCGCGTGTTATTTATTGGTAAGTTAATCGCCTTTGCTTTTGTGCTATTTATGATGCTTCCCAAAGTGGCAACAGATAATTTAATGGCATTGCCTTTGGATTATGCTTTTGTGGTTTCTGCTGCGCCGATATTTTTTACTTCTTTCGGTTTCCATGTCATTATGGCAAGTGTAAATAGCTACTTAGGTGGAAGTGTTGATAAGTTTCGTCGTGCCATTTTGATTGGTACTGCGATTCCATTAGCCGCTTATCTTGTATGGCAGTTAGCAACCCACGGTGTATTAAGCCAAAGCGAATTTGTGAGAATTTTAAAAGCCGATCCAACCCTAAATGGCTTAGTGAATGCAACACGTGAAATCACAGGTTCGCATTTTATGGGAGAGGTTGTGCGTGCGTTTTCATCACTTGCACTGATTACTTCTTTCTTAGGCGTAATGCTTGGTGTATTTGAAGGCTTGGGGGATTTATTCAAGCGTTATCATTTGCCAAATAATCGTTTTGTTTTAACCATTGCCGCATTTTTACCGCCACTTGTATTTGCATTGTTTTACCCTGAAGGGTTTATTACTGCATTAAGTTACGCAGGGTTGTTGTGTGCGTTTTATTGCTTAATTTTACCAATTGGTTTGGCGTGGCGTACACGTATTGCCAATCCGACATTGCCATATCGTGTTGCTGGCGGTAATTTTGCTTTGGTGTTTGCGTTATTAATTGGCGTCGTGATTATGGTCATTCCATTTTTAATTCAATGGGGATATTTACCAGCGGTGGCGGGGTAATGTGAAGAAAAGTAACTCAATGTAGTTCTTTTATAGAGAAAAGTGCGGTGAAAAATTTCAGTTTTTTTGATAATAAAAATAAGCTCAAAATTAACCGCACTCTTTTCGAAGATGATAAGTCATATTTCAGTTGCTTTAAAAATTACAATTTATCTGAATGATGAATCATCACAAAGCGTTCCCAAAGCTGTTCTTCGGTTTCTTGATATTCAGGATCGGGCTTAATGCAGTTAGTGATTGGGCAAACTTTTTGGCAGGTTGGCGTGTCGTAGTGGCCGACACATTCCGTACAAAGTACAGGATCGATCACATAAATTTCATCGCCAATGGAAATGGCTTCGTTTGGGCATTCTGGTAAGCACATATCGCAGTTGGTACATTTGCTAGTGATGAGTAATGCCATTGTGATCCTTAATAGAAGTTGAAAGCGGCGAATTATAGCTGACAAAAACTTGATTGACAAAAACTAAACAAAATTTATGAAAAAACTTACTTCCATTCTTTCTCTTATTATCCTTGTTGTATTAGCAATTTGGCAATATTTTACTGATCCAACCAAAGCTAAACATCAATCGTCTTCTCCAGTAATCGAACAGGCTAAGCAAACAAAAGCACCTGAACCTAAATTAGAGCCTCAATTTGAGACAAAGCGGATGGATATTGAAAAAAGTGCGGTAAAAAATCCAGATGTTTTTGCCAATTATGATGTGATTATGCGCGATGATCCTATCGGGCAAAATGCAAAGGCGCCTGTCGATTATTATATATTGGCATTATCTTGGTCGCCTGGATTTTGTGATATTCAGCGTGAAAAATATGGTAATCAGCTGCCTTCCTCTTCTCAATATCAATGCGGAAATAACCGCACTTTAGGTTGGGTTGTTCATGGGCTATGGCCTCAAAATGCAAATGCACTTTCAGTGACGGATCATCCACGTTTTTGCAAGGGCGATTTACCCGCATTGCCAAAAGATTTATTAGCACGATATTTGGCTATCTCACCAGGTGAACAATTATTACAAGGCGAATGGGAAAAACACGGCAGCTGTGCATTTGATTCTGCCCAGCAATATTTTGCTAAGGAGCAGGAATTATTTAGTTCATTAAAATTACCGAATCAAAATTTAAGCCGTAATGAACTTTTTCGTTGGATGAAACAACATAATCCACAATTAAAAAATGCTTATTTAGGTGCAAGTCGAAACGAATTATTCATTTGTTATGATAAAAAATGGCGGGTAATGAATTGCCAAAGCAAATAAGAATTTCTTTGATCTAAATCGTTACAACCTAGCGCGAAGTAGGTATAATACGAAAAGTTTTCAATTTTAATTTTAACTTAATAAGAGGATAGATTATGTCAGTAATCAAAATGACCGATTTAGATTTAGCCGGTAAACGTGTATTTATCCGTGCGGATCTTAATGTGCCAGTAAAAGATGGCAAAGTGACCTCAGATGCGCGTATTCGTGCGACCATTCCTACTTTAAAATTAGCCTTAGAAAAAGGCGCAAAAGTGATGGTGACTTCTCACTTAGGTCGTCCAACTGAAGGTGAATTCAAACCAGAAGATTCTTTACAACCAGTTGTTGATTACTTAAAAGACGCGGGCTTTAATGTTCGTTTAGAACAAGACTATTTAAACGGCGTAGATATTAAAGAAGGCGAAATTGTTGTTTTAGAAAACGTACGCGTGAACAAAGGTGAAAAGAAAAACGATCCAGAATTAGGTAAAAAATATGCCGCACTTTGCGACGTATTTGTAATGGATGCGTTTGGTACAGCACACCGTGCGCAAGCATCAACTTACGGCGTTGCAGAATTTGCACCAATTGCTTGTGCAGGCCCATTATTAGCTGCTGAATTAGATGCATTAGGTAAAGCATTAAAAGAACCTGCTCGTCCAATGGTGGCTATTGTTGGTGGTTCTAAAGTTTCAACTAAATTAGAAGTATTAAATTCTCTTTCAAAAATCGCTGACCAAATTATTGTGGGCGGTGGCATTGCGAATACTTTCATCGCGGCAGCGGGTCACAATGTAGGCAAATCTTTATATGAAGAAGATTTAATTCCTGTGGCAAAAGAATTAGCAGAAAGCACTGATATTCCTGTGCCAGTTGATGTTCGTGTAGGTTTAGAGTTCTCTGAAACGGCAGCAGCAACAGAAAAAGCGGTAAATGAAGTGAAAGATGATGAATCTATCTTCGATATCGGTGATAAATCTGCAGAACAATTAGCAGAAATCATCAAAAATGCAAAAACCGTTTTATGGAATGGCCCAGTTGGCGTGTTTGAGTTTCCTAACTTCCGTAAAGGGACTGAAATCATTTCTCACGCTATTGCAAACAGCGATGCTTTTTCTATTGCTGGTGGCGGAGATACCTTAGCGGCTATTGATTTATTCGGTATTGCTGACAAGATCTCTTACATTTCAACAGGTGGTGGTGCGTTCTTAGAATTCGTAGAAGGCAAAGTATTACCTGCAGTAGAAATTCTTGAAAAACGTGCGAAAAACTAACCGCACTTTTCCTCTATAACATATTGATGGTGGCATCAAAAATGCCATCATCAATACAAATTCTTCAAATTGCGGGCTTGTCTCGCTAAACATAAAAAAGGAAACACAAGTATGGCTAAATTATTAGATATCGTGAAACCCGGTGTTGTAACAGGCGAAGATGTGCAAAAAGTTTTTGCTTATGCAAAAGAGCATAACTTTGCTATTCCTGCGGTAAACTGTGTGGGTTCTGACTCTGTTAATGCTGTGTTAGAAACTGCTGCTCGCGTAAAAGCGCCAGTGATTATTCAATTCTCAAATGGTGGTGCAGCTTTCTATGCTGGTAAAGGTATCAAACCAACGAGTGGTACTCGTCCTGATGTTTTAGGGGCGATTGCTGGTGCGAAACAGGTTCATACTTTAGCGAAAGAATACGGTGTGCCTGTTATTCTTCATACTGACCACGCAGCGAAAAAATTATTACCTTGGATCGACGGTTTATTAGATGCAGGCGAAAAACATTTTGCTGAAACGGGTCGCCCACTTTTCTCTTCACATATGATTGATTTATCAGAAGAACCAATGGAAGAAAATATGGCGATTTGCCGTGAATATCTTGTTCGTATGGATAAAATGGGGATGACCCTTGAAATCGAAATCGGTATTACTGGTGGCGAAGAAGATGGCGTAGATAACTCTGATGTAGATGAATCACGTTTATATACTCAACCATCTGATGTGCTTTATGTTTACGATCAATTACACCCAGTAAGTCCTAATTTTACCGTTGCTGCGGCATTCGGTAACGTACATGGTGTTTACAAACCAGGTAATGTAAAATTAAAACCATCTATTTTAGGTGCGTCACAAGAGTTCGTGGCAAAAGAACGCAATCTTCCTGCGAAACCAATTAACTTTGTCTTCCACGGTGGTTCAGGTTCTAGCCGCGAAGAAATCCGCGAAGCAATTAGTTATGGTGCAATCAAAATGAACATTGATACCGATACTCAATGGGCATCTTGGAATGGTATTTTGAATTTCTATAAAGCAAATGAAGCTTATCTTCAAGGTCAATTAGGTAACCCTGAAGGCCCTGATGCGCCAAACAAAAAATATTACGATCCACGTGTTTGGTTACGTAAAATGGAAGAATCTATGTCTAAACGCTTAGAGCAATCTTTCGAAGACTTAAATTGTGTTGATGTTTTATAATCCACAAAAATAACATAAAATACGACCGCACTTTCAAGTGCGGTTTTTTTATTTTAGTGGAGAAATTATGGAAAAGATTTTAGTTATTCGTAACGATAAATTAGGCGATTTTGTTCAAGCATTCCCAGCTTTTGCAATGTTGAAAGCCTCCAATCCAGAGCTAAAATTAACCGCACTTGTGCCTGCTTATACAGCACCTCTAGCGGAAGTTTGTCCGTTTATTGATCATATTATTATTGATAGCAAAAAAAATGATAAAACGGATTTCAAACGTCTTGTGCAGGAAATCAAAGCGCAGCAGTTTGATGGAATGATTAGTTTCTTTTCCAATACCCATAATGGAAAACTCGCTTGGAAAAGTGGGATTAAATATCGCCTTGCACCTGCGACTAAATGGGTTCAAATTCTTTATAATCATCGTCTAACACAACGCCGTTCTCGTTCTGAAAAATCAGAAGCTGAATACAATCAAGATTTAGTCCGTGCTTTTTTGCACAAGCATAATATGCCAGTTGTTGAACCTAAACCGCCTTATTTAACTTTCGGGAAAAGTGCGGTGGAAAATCAACGTGTTTTCTTGCAAGAGAGTTTAGGGCTTTCCGCAAATAAAAAATGGATCTTTGTGCATAGTGGTTCCGGTGGTTCAGCAACGAATCTTTCTTTAGCACAATATGCAGATTTAATTAAAGGCTTATTGGCTGAATTTGATTGCGATGTTGTGCTGACAGCAGGGCCTGGCGAAAGTGAAAACGCCCATAAATTGGCAGCTCTTGTCAATGATTTACGAGTAGTCGTTTACGATAAGAATAAAGGTTTAGTGGATTTTGCCTATTCTTTGGCTTGTGCGGATTTATTTATTGCGGGATCTACAGGACCATTGCATTTAAGCAGTGCGTTTAATATTCCGACTATCGGGTTTTATCCAAATAGCCGTTCTTCTCAGCCAAGACGTTGGAAACCCATTAATGATATAGATAAGCATCTTGCCTTTTGCCCACCTGCGGGGAAGGAGACTCAAATGAATTTAGAGTTAATTTCAATAGACAATGCGTTAGCTGAAATATCACTTTTCATACGGAATATGTGGCAAACGAGCAATAATATTTAAGAAGAATTGAACAATGCCACCTATGCTGGTGGCGAAAAGTACAGTACCTAAGCCAACAACACCACCAAGTAAAAAACCAAGTAAACAAACTGATATTTCAAGGCTTGTACGTACCACGTTGATGCTTAAATGAAAACGTTGGCAAATACCAACCATTAATCCATCTCGAGGGCCTGCACCTAAGTGACAAGTGAGATGTAAGGCAGTTCCAAAACCATAGAGTAATATACCGATCAGACAGAAGATCATTTTTGAAAAAAGTGCGGTTGGTGGCATCAGTATTTTTGTTGTGATCCCTAGAAATAGAGCAATAACGATAATATTTAATAATGTCCCAAGCCCAAGCCGTAATTTGAGAGGTTTCCATACCAACATTACTGCGCAACTAATTAAAAAAGATGACCAGCCAATATCAAAATTTGTCTGTATTGCTATGCCTTGTGAAAGTACAGTCCAAGGTGTCGATCCTAAACCTGACAATACAATAAGCCCATCTCCAATACCTAAAATAGAAAGAGCAAAAAGTAAGATTGAAATGGTTTTATATTGCACTGTCCATAATGATGTGGCAGCCCAAGATGTGTGGGGTATAACGCGTGCTTTTTTCTTCATATTTATTACCTTTCATATTCCGTTTTATCATAAAAGGAAAGATGCAAAAACAGAAATAATTTTGTCAGTTCATTTATATCAAAAACATATTATTTATTTTGAGTAACCGTTTGCATAATGTTTATTTTCTAAAACTGTGATCTTCCTCACGTTTTCAAAATTGTCTATTTTGTTACCATTGCGTACAATACAAAACCATTTTTAAAGGGGGACATTATGTTAGCTTCACTTCAAGATATTCTCGATACGGTTAAAGCCAATAATCTGACTTATCATCAAAAATTAATGACATTAGGCAATATTGCCGAGCGTTTATTTGATCCTCGTGATTTGCTTGGCTATACCGATGAAGAATGGGGCTTTTTACAGAATCAGATGATCTGTGATTTATGTGAAGGTTACGCGATTTATCGCCCTCGTTATATCCTGCCTGATTACAATGTGTATATCCAAAAAGGCTGCGAATTTTTAGAATTGCCGCCACCAAAAGATCTAGATGAAGCACTTGACGGATTATTGATTCTTTACTCTCACGTGCCATCTATTACAACTTATCCTGTTTATGTTGGCCGTCTTGATGTGTTGCTCGAACCTTTCATTACTGATGAAGAAAAAGACTACATCAAAATTAAACGTTTCTTAAATCATATCGACAAAACTGTGCCTGATTCATTCTGTCATGCCAATATTGGGCCTTATGATACGAAAGCGGGTCGCTTGATTTTACGCGCGGTGATTGAGCTTGAAGCGCCAACACCGAATATGACCATTCGTTATGATAAATCCAAAACGAGCCGTGAGTTTGCTGAACTTGCAGCAAAAGCCTGTTTATTAGTTTCTAAACCATCTTTTGCGAACGATGCTTACTATATTTCTGATCTAGGTGAAGAATATGGCGTAGCAAGTTGCTATAACGCACTTCCCGAATGTGGCGGCGCTTACACATTAACACGTTTACGTCTAGGGACGATTGCGCGCGCGTGTAAAAGTGCGGATGAAATGGTGAACGAATTATTACCACGTGTGGCGAAATGTGCTCTTTCAACCATGGATAAACGCCATAAGTTTGTAGTGGAAGAAAGTAATTTCTTTAACAGTTCATTCCTTGAAAAAGAAGGCTTTATCAAACGCACTAATTTTACGGGGATGTTCGCAATTGTGGGCTTGGCAGATGCAGCAAACCACTTATTGCAATGTGAAGGCTTAAATGAAACCTTTGGTAAGAGTGCTCGTGGTGATGAAATTGCGACAGCAATTATGGATAAACTTAAAGAAATCACCGATGCACATGAAGGGGTTTATGCAGAACGCACAGGCAATCGTTATTTATTACATGCGCAAGTCGGTGCAAGTAACCACGAAGAAGACAAACGTAACGCACCGGCTCACCGTATTCGTGTAGGCGAAGAACCAACGTTACTTACACATTTGAAACAGTCTGCACCGTTCCATAAATATTTCCCATCTGGTACAGGGGATTTATTCGCCTTTGATCAAACTTATGTAGATCACTGCGATGCGGTGGTGGATATTATTGATGGTGCATTCTCTTTAGGCTATCGCTACATTACTACCTATTTGAAAAATACAGATTTAATTCGTGTTACAGGTTATCTAGTGAAGAAAAGCGAAGTTGAAAAATACCGTAAAGGCGAAGTCGCATTACGCGATACAACCTGGTATGGCTCGGGTACGGATGAATGTGCCAACGTGTTTGATCGCCAGTTACGCGATGAAAAAGATGTCACTGCTGAAAAATAATTGGAAAAATGACCGCACTTTCTGAGATTTTTGTGCCGTTGCATCGGATTATTCCTTTTTCAAATGTAGAGGGGCAAGGCAATCGTTCGAGTATTTTTCTGCAAGGTTGTAAGTTAAATTGCTTGTATTGCCATAATCCAGAAACTATTCCTCGTTATACGGAAAATGCGAAATTGGTTAGTTTGCAGTATTTGTATGAACAGGTTATGGAGGCGGTTCCATTTATTCGCGGCGTAACAATTTCAGGCGGTGAACCGACTATCCATCATAAAAAACTCGTCCCGCTATTTGAGGCTTTACGTTCGCAAGGATTAACCTGTTATTTGGATAGTAGTGGTTTTTTTGAATTTGATCGTATTCGTTCGTTAATCGATGTTACTGACAAATTTTTATTTGATTTAAAAGGCGAGGGTATTGGCTTGCAAACACTTTGTTTCGATCCGAAAAATCAAGCTGGCATTGTGCCACAGCAAGTGATACCAGAACGTTTACATATCAAAAATGATAAACTGGAGCGGAATTTGCAAAATTTAGCTACCTTATTGCCATTAAATAAAGTGGAAGAAGTGCGGTTGGTTTTTTTAAAGCATTTTTTTGATGCGGAACATTTAGTGAGCAAGGTCGCTCAACTACTACGAAATTATCCTGACGTGGCATTAAAAATTATCCGTGTGCATAGCAAAGGTGCGCGTGATGAAGCAGGGTTATCAGTGCATATTCCAAGTGCAGAGGAAGCAAATGCGTTAGCTGCTTATGCACGTCAATGTGGAATTAACAAGGTTTTGACTATTTTGTAGTCGTTTACAAAAAGTGCGGTGAAAATTCGCCGACTTTTCATAAGAAAACAAGTAGAATAAGCCGAATTTTATTAACTTAACTAATCTAGGGGAATCAAATGAGTGTGTTAAGCAGCATTTTGGGAATGGTCGTATTAATCGCTATTGCCGTGTTACTTTCCAATAATCGTAAAGCGATTAGTATTCGAACTGTTGTGGGGGCGTTAGCAATCCAAGTAGGATTTGCCGCCCTTATTTTATATGTGCCTGCAGGTAAACAAGCGTTGGGTGCCGCTGCAGATATGGTATCTAACGTTATTGCCTACGGTAATGACGGGATTAATTTCGTGTTCGGCGGATTAGCAGATCCAAGTAAACCATCAGGTTTCATTTTTGCAGTGAAAGTATTACCGATTATTGTGTTCTTCTCTGGATTGATTTCTGTACTTTACTATCTTGGCATTATGCAAGTCGTGATTAAAGTATTAGGTGGTGCATTACAAAAAGCATTGGGTACGTCAAAAGCAGAATCAATGTCTGCGGCGGCGAATATTTTCGTTGGTCAAACTGAAGCACCACTAGTTGTTCGTCCTTACATTAAAAATATGACCCAATCTGAATTATTTGCCATTATGGTAGGTGGAACAGCCTCTATCGCGGGTTCAGTAATGGCGGGTTACGCAGGAATGGGCGTGCCATTGACATACTTAATCGCAGCATCATTTATGGCAGCGCCAGCAGGTTTATTATTTGCGAAATTAATGTTCCCACAAACTGAACAATTCACAGATAAACAACCAGAAGACAATGATTCAGAAAAACCAACTAACGTACTTGAAGCAATGGCGGGCGGTGCGAGTGCAGGTATGCAACTTGCATTAAACGTAGGTGCAATGTTAATCGCATTTGTTGGTTTAATTGCATTAATTAATGGTATTTTAAGTGGCGTTGGTGGCTGGTTTGGCTATGGCGACTTAACGTTACAATCTATCTTTGGTTTAATTTTCAAACCATTAGCATACTTAATCGGTGTAACAGATGGTGCTGAAGCAGGTATCGCAGGACAAATGATCGGTATGAAATTAGCGGTTAATGAATTTGTGGGTTATCTTGAATTTGCAAAATACTTACAACCAGATTCTGCGATTGTATTAACTGAAAAAACCAAAGCAATTATTACTTTCGCACTTTGTGGTTTTGCTAACTTCAGCTCAATTGCAATCTTAATTGGTGGTTTAGGTGGTATGGCACCAAGCCGTCGTAGTGATGTTGCTCGTTTAGGTATCAAAGCCGTTATTGCTGGTACTCTCGCTAACTTAATGAGTGCAACTATTGCTGGTTTATTTATCGGCTTAGGTGCTGCAGCACTTTAATTTATCTTAATCAATTAAAAAGTGCGGTAAAAATGACCGCACTTTATTCATTTTATTCATTGTTAAAAATAAGGAAAAATTATGACTCCACATATTAACGCGCCTGAAGGTGCATTTGCTGATGTTGTTTTAATGCCTGGCGATCCACTTCGTGCAAAATACATTGCAGAAACCTTTTTACAAGATGTTGTCGAAGTGACGAATGTTCGTAATATGCTTGGTTTTACTGGAACTTACAAAGGTCGTAAAATTTCTATTATGGGACACGGAATGGGGATCCCATCTTGCTCTATTTACGCGAAAGAATTAATCACTGAATATGGCGTGAAAAAAATCATCCGTGTAGGTTCTTGTGGTGCTGTTCGTATGGACGTAAAAGTACGTGATGTGATTATCGGTTTAGGTGCATGTACCGATTCAAAAGTGAACCGTATTCGTTTTAAAGATAACGACTTTGCAGCTATTGCTGACTTCGATATGGCGCAAGCTGCTGTTCAAGCTGCAAAAGCAAAAGGCAAAGCCGTTCGTGTCGGTAACTTATTCTCGGCGGATTTATTCTATACACCTGATGTAGAAATGTTCGATGTAATGGAAAAATACGGCATCTTAGGCGTGGAAATGGAAGCTGCAGGTATTTATGGTGTGGCTGCAGAATATGGTGCGAAAGCCTTAACGATTTGTACCGTGTCTGATCATATTCGTACTCACGAACAAACCACGGCAGAAGAACGTCAATTAACATTCAATGATATGATTGAAATTGCGTTAGATTCCGTATTAATTGGTGATGCGCAATAATTTCTTATAGCGGATTTAAGAAGTGCTTGAAAAACAACCGCACTTTTTATATAATCCGAGCCCATTGTGAGCCGTTCGCGGCTCATATTTTTGTGTGGTGCAATGATGTTGCACTGAAAATTATCGGGGAGCTATTTAATAGCGTTATTACCCAATTAGAGGAAAACTAAAATGGCAAAAAAAGTCCAAGCCTATGTTAAGTTGCAAGTTGCAGCGGGTATGGCAAACCCATCACCACCAGTTGGTCCTGCATTAGGTCAGCAAGGTGTGAACATCATGGAATTCTGTAAAGCATTCAACGCTCGTACTGAGAGTTTAGAAAAAGGTTTACCAATTCCAGTTGTTATCACTGTATATGCAGACCGTTCATTTACTTTCGTCACTAAAACTCCACCAGCAGCAGTATTATTGAAAAAAGCTGCAGGTATCAAATCTGGTTCTGGTAAACCGAACAAAGATAAAGTGGGTAAAGTAACTTTAGATCAAGTTCGTCAAATCGCTGAAACTAAAGCAGCAGATATGACTGGTGCGACTATCGAAACCAAAATGAAATCAATCGCTGGTACTGCTCGTTCAATGGGCTTAGTGGTGGAGGAATAATACGATGGCTAAATTGACTAAAAAAATGAAAGCAATCAAAGCTGGCGTAGATTCTACTAAAGCATACGAAATCAACGAAGCGATCGCGGTATTAAAACAATTTGCAACGGCTAAATTCGTTGAAAGTGTTGATGTTGCAGTAAACTTAGGTATCGATCCTCGTAAATCAGATCAAAACGTTCGTGGTGCAACTGTATTACCACACGGTACTGGTCGTGAAGTACGCGTAGCTGTGTTCACTCAAGGTGCTAACGCAGATGCAGCTAAAGAAGCTGGTGCTGATTTAGTTGGTATGGAAGATTTAGCAGAGCAAATCAAAAAAGGCGAAATGAACTTTGATGTTGTTATCGCTTCTCCTGATGCAATGCGTGTTGTTGGTCAATTAGGTCAAGTATTAGGCCCACGTGGTTTAATGCCAAACCCTAAAGTTGGTACTGTAACTCCAAATGTTGCTGAAGCAGTTAAAAATGCTAAATCTGGTCAGATCCGTTATCGTAATGATAAAAACGGTATCATCCACACCACTATCGGTAAAGCAAACTTCTCTGAAGTTCAATTAAAAGAAAATCTTCAAGCATTATTGGTAGCTTTAAACAAAGCAAAACCAACTACAGCTAAAGGTATCTTTATCAAGAAAGTAAGCATCTCTACCACTATGGGGGCAGGTGTTGCTGTTGATCAAGCTTCTTTATAATTTAAAGAATTGATAGATTTTAAACCGCACTTTTTGAAAGTGCGGTTTTTTTATTTCATAAAATTTCTACATAATTTTTCAACTTGACGAAAACGCTATCTTCATTTAGAATTTACCGCCTTAAAATTAGCAAAGGTTTAGATTGATTTTTAATCAATTTTGACCTTTTATTGTTTAATTTAACTGTGTTTTTGATAGAAAGCACATCCATACAATGGCAAATTCACCGTTATTTGTCGTTGTTTTGCTCAAGTTGTCGTCCTATGTAATTTGAGTTGTCACCCCACTACAGAAGTAAGGTTCAGAGTGCGGTCATTTTAACGGTCATTCACGTCACAGTTAGTTTGTGGCTAGGTCACTGAACAGTTAGCAGAGGAAAACCAATGGGTTACTCCTATTCTGAAAAAAAACGAATTCGTAAAGATTTCGGTAAACGTCCGCAAGTTTTAAATGTTCCTTATTTATTAACCATTCAGTTGGATTCTTTTGATAAATTTATTCAAAAAGATCCTGAAGGTCAGCAAGGTTTAGAAGCGGCATTCCGTTCTGTATTCCCTATTGTAAGCAATAATGGCTATACAGAATTACAATATGTAGATTATCGTTTAGAAGAACCAGAGTTTGATGTACGTGAGTGCCAAATTCGTGGATCAACTTATGCAGCAGGCTTACGTGTAAAATTACGTTTAGTGAGCTACGATAAAGAATCTTCTTCACGCGCAGTTAAAGATATTAAAGAAAATGAAGTTTATATGGGCGAAATCCCATTAATGACTGATAACGGTACTTTCGTAATTAATGGTACCGAGCGTGTTATTGTTTCACAATTACACCGTAGCCCAGGCGTATTCTTCGATTCTGACAAAGGTAAAACCCATTCTTCAGGTAAAGTGCTTTATAACGCACGCATCATTCCTTACCGTGGTTCTTGGTTGGATTTTGAATTTGATCCAAAAGATAACTTATTTGCACGTATTGACCGTCGCCGTAAATTACCGGCAACAATCATTCTTCGTGCATTAGGTTACACCACTGAAGAAATCTTAAATCTATTCTTTGATAAAATTACCTTTGAAATCGCTGGCGATAAATTGTTAATGACTTTAGTGCCAGAACGTTTACGTGGTGAAACAGCTTCTTTTGATATTGAAGCAAATGGTAAAGTTTATGTTGAACGTGGTCGTCGTATTACCGCACGTCATATTAAAGCATTAGAAAAAGATAATATCTCACAAGTGGTTGTGCCTTCTGAATATATTTTAGGTAAAGTTGCATCTAAAGATTATGTTGATTTAGAGTCTGGCGAAATTATTTGTCCTGCAAATGGCGAAATTTCGTTAGAAACCCTCGCAAAATTAGCACAAGCTGGTTACACCACGATCGAAACTCTATTTACTAACGATTTAGATTATGGCCCATATATTTCTGAAACGCTACGTGTTGATCCTACTTATGATAAAACTAGTGCGCTTTACGAAATTTATCGTATGATGCGTCCGGGCGAGCCGCCAACACCAGAATCTTCAGAAGCGTTATTCAATAATTTATTCTTCTCTGCAGAGCGTTATGATTTATCTGCTGTCGGTCGTATGAAATTCAATCGTTCTTTAGCGATCGCAGAAGGTGAAGGTTCAGGCACTTTAAGCAATGAAGATATTATTGAGGTAATGCGTAAATTAATCGACATCCGTAATGGTCGCGGCGAAGTAGATGATATTGACCACTTAGGTAACCGTCGTATCCGTAGCGTGGGCGAAATGGCTGAAAACCAATTCCGTATCGGTTTAGTGCGTGTTGAAAGAGCGGTCAAAGAACGCTTATCTTTAGGTGATTTAGATGCAATCACACCGCAAGACTTAATTAATCCAAAACCAATTTCTGCAGCGGTGAAAGAATTCTTTGGTTCTTCACAACTTTCGCAATTTATGGACCAAAACAACCCATTATCAGAAGTGACACACAAACGTCGTATTTCTGCATTAGGTCCAGGCGGTTTAACTCGTGAGCGCGCAGGCTTTGAAGTGCGTGACGTACATAATACCCACTATGGTCGTTTATGTCCGATTGAAACCCCTGAAGGTCCAAACATCGGTTTGATCAACTCACTTTCTGCTTTTGCACGTACTAATGATTATGGTTTCTTAGAAACACCATATCGTAAAGTGGTTGATGGCCAAGTTACTGAAGAAATTGAATACCTATCTGCAATTGATGAAGCAAACTATATCATTGCACAGGCAAACTCAAATTTAGACGAAAATAACCGCTTTACTGATGCCTTTGTTACTGCGCGTGGTGAACGTGGTGAATCAGGTTTATACAAACCTGAAGATATTCACTATATGGACGTTTCGACACAACAAGTGGTATCTGTTGCGGCTGCATTAATTCCATTCCTTGAGCATGACGATGCGAACCGTGCGTTGATGGGTGCGAACATGCAACGTCAAGCAGTTCCAACATTACGTGCTGACAAACCATTAGTTGGTACAGGTATGGAAAAACCAATCGCACTTGACTCAGGTGTTGCAGTTGTTGCAAAACGCGGTGGTACAGTTCAGTACGTCGATGCTTCTCGTATCGTCATTAAAGTAAATGAAGATGAAACCATTGCAGGTGAAGCTGGTATTGATATTTATAACTTAATCAAATATACCCGTTCTAACCAAAATACTTGTATTAACCAAATTCCTTGTGTGAATTTAGGCGATCCAATCAATCGTGGTGAAGTATTAGCAGATGGTCCTTCTACTGATTTAGGTGAGCTTGCATTAGGTCAAAATATTCGCGTGGCATTCATGCCTTGGAACGGCTATAACTTCGAAGACTCAATGTTAGTTTCTGAACGTGTTGTTCAACAAGACCGTTTCACTACCATCCATATTCAAGAATTATCTTGTGTTGCGCGTGATACCAAGTTAGGTGCAGAAGAAATTACTGCAGATATTCCAAACGTAGGTGAGTCAGCGCTAAGCAAACTTGATGAATCTGGTATTGTTTATGTTGGTGCAGAGGTTAAAGGTGGTGACATCTTAGTAGGTAAAGTAACGCCTAAAGGTGAAACTCAATTAACCCCAGAAGAAAAACTTTTACGTGCAATCTTTGGTGAAAAAGCTTCTGATGTTAAAGATTCTTCATTACGTGTGCCAAACGGTACATCAGGTACGGTTATTGATGTTCAAGTCTTCACTCGTGATGGCGTAGAAAAAGATAAACGTGCATTAGAAATCGAAGAAATGCAACTTCGTGAAGCGAAAAAGGATTTAACTGAAGAGTTAGAGATTTTAGAAGCTGGCTTATTTGCTCGTGTTCGTCATCTTCTTATTTCTAGTGGTGTTGATGCAGCGCAATTAGATAAATTAGATCGTACTAAATGGTTAGAACAAACCATTGCAGATGAAGAAAAACAAAATCAATTAGAACAGCTTGCAGAGCAATACGAAGAACTTCGTAAAGAGTTTGAACATAAACTTGAAGTGAAACGTAAGAAAATCATCAAAGGTGATGATCTTGCACCGGGCGTGTTAAAAGTGGTTAAAGTTTATCTCGCGGTGAAACGTCAAATCCAACCGGGTGATAAAATGGCGGGTCGTCATGGTAACAAAGGTGTTATCTCGAAAATTAACCCAGTTGAAGATATGCCATACGATGAGAATGGCCAACCAGTTGAGATCGTATTAAACCCATTGGGCGTACCGTCTCGTATGAACATCGGTCAGATCCTTGAAACTCATTTAGGTTTAGCAGCAAAAGGTATTGGTGATCAAATCAATACAATGCTTAAACAAAAACAAGAAGTGGAAAAATTACGTGGTTATATCCAAAAAGCGTATGACTTAGGTAATGGTTCACAAAAAGTGGATTTAAGCACCTTCACTGATGAAGAAGTATTGCGTTTAGCGGGAAATTTACGTAAGGGCTTACCAGTTGCAACGCCAGTGTTCGATGGTGCAGACGAAGCGGAAATCAAAGAGCTATTAAAACTTGGTGGATTACCAACTTCAGGTCAAATTACCCTTTACGATGGCCGTACTGGCGAGAAATTTGAACGTCCAGTAACCGTGGGTTATATGTACATGCTCAAATTGAACCACTTAGTTGATGATAAAATGCACGCTCGTTCAACAGGTTCTTATAGCCTTGTTACACAACAGCCATTGGGTGGTAAAGCGCAATTTGGTGGTCAGCGTTTCGGTGAGATGGAGGTATGGGCACTTGAAGCATACGGTGCAGCTTACACCTTACAAGAAATGTTAACGGTGAAATCTGATGATGTGAATGGTCGCACGAAGATGTATAAAAACATCGTAAGTGGTAACCAACACATGGACCCAGGCACACCGGAATCTTTCAATGTAATTATGAAAGAAATCCGCTCACTTGGTTTAAATATCGAGTTAGACGAAGAGTAATCAGTAGGGGAGTGAAAAATTTCTGATTCACTCACCTTACGAAATAAAAATCGCCGAAGTGCGGTGAAAAAACATTGAAATTTTTAACCGCACTTTAAACCTTTAACTCCGACAGGAGAACATTTGTGAAAGACTTAGTTAAGTTTTTAAAAGCACAATCAAAAACCAGTGAAGATTTTGATGTGATTAAAATTGGGTTAGCTTCCCCAGATATGATCCGTTCTTGGTCATTTGGTGAAGTGAAGAAACCTGAAACCATTAACTACCGTACGTTCAAACCTGAACGTGATGGTCTTTTCTGTGCGCGTATCTTCGGGCCTGTAAAAGATTACGAATGTTTATGTGGTAAATATAAACGTTTAAAACACCGTGGTGTGATTTGTGAAAAATGTGGTGTTGAAGTTACTCAAACTAAAGTTCGACGTGAACGTATGGGCCACATTGAACTTGCATCGCCAGTTGCACATATTTGGTTCTTAAAATCATTGCCATCTCGTATTGGTTTACTTTTAGATATGCCATTGCGCGATATCGAACGTGTACTTTACTTTGAAATGTACATCGTGACCGAGCCAGGTATGACTGATTTAGAGCGTGGTCAATTATTAACAGAAGAACAATACCTTGACGCTGAAGATCGTTGGCAAGATGAATTCGAAGCGAAAATGGGTGCTGAAGCGATTCAAGATCTCTTAAAAGGCATGGATCTTGAAGTTGAATGTGAAAAATTACGTGAAGAATTACAAGAAACTAACTCTGAAACTAAACGTAAAAAAATCACTAAACGCTTAAAATTATTAGAAGCATTTGTTCAATCTGGTAATAAACCAGAGTGGATGGTGATGACTGTATTACCAGTTCTTCCACCAGATTTACGTCCATTAGTACCGCTTGATGGTGGTCGTTTTGCGACTTCAGATCTGAACGATTTATATCGTCGTGTGATCAACCGTAACAACCGTTTAAAACGTTTATTAGATTTAATTGCGCCAGATATTATTGTGCGTAACGAAAAACGTATGTTACAAGAATCTGTTGATGCGTTATTAGATAATGGTCGCCGCGGTCGTGCGATTACGGGTTCTAACCGTCGTCCATTAAAATCATTAGCGGACATGATTAAAGGTAAACAAGGTCGTTTCCGTCAAAACTTATTAGGTAAACGTGTTGACTATTCAGGCCGTTCTGTAATCACTGTAGGTCCATACTTGCACTTACACCAATGTGGTTTGCCGAAGAAAATGGCCTTGGAATTATTCCGTCCGTTTATCTACGCTAAATTAGAAAGCCGTGGTTATGCTACGACAATCAAAGCAGCTAAGAAAATGGTTGAGCGTGAAGATGCGATCGTTTGGGATATTCTTGCAGAAGTTATTCGTGAGCATCCAATTCTATTGAACCGTGCGCCAACACTTCACCGTTTGGGTATCCAAGCGTTTGAACCGATCTTAATCGAAGGTAAAGCGATTCAATTACACCCACTCGTTTGTGCGGCGTTCAACGCAGACTTCGATGGTGACCAAATGGCGGTACACGTTCCATTAACGCTTGAAGCTCAATTAGAAGCGCGTGCGTTGATGATGTCCACTAACAATGTGCTTTCACCAGCAAACGGTGATCCAATTATCGTTCCATCACAAGACGTGGTATTAGGTCTTTATTATATGACCCGCGAAAAAGTGAACGGTAAAGGCGAAGGTATGTTATTGCAAGATCCTCGCGAAGCTGAAAAAGCATATCGTACAGGTGAAGCAGAATTACATTCTCGCGTTAAAGTACGTATTACTGAATATGTGAAAAATGAAGCGGGCGAATTTGATGCGAAAACAACGCTTACTGATACAACTATCGGTCGTGCGATTTTATGGATGATTGCACCAAAAGGAATGCCTTATTCATTGTTTAACCAAACATTAGGTAAAAAAGCTATTTCTAAACTGATTAACGAAGCATATCGTCGTTTAGGTTTAAAAGAAGCGGTAATGTTTGCTGACCAAATTATGTATACCGGTTTTGCGTATGCGGCACGTTCTGGTTCATCAGTTGGTATTGATGATATGGAAATTCCAGCGAAGAAATATGAAATTATTTCTGCAGCGGAAGAAGAAGTGGCTGAGATCCAAGAGCAATTCCAATCAGGTCTTGTGACTGCTGGCGAACGCTATAATAAAGTAATCGATATTTGGGCTGCAGCGAATGAGCGCGTAGCGAAAGCGATGATGGAAAACCTATCTCAAGAAGAAGTCATCAACCGAGAAGGTAATCCTGAAAAGCAAGCGTCCTTTAACAGTATCTTTATGATGGCTGATTCTGGTGCGCGTGGTTCTGCAGCGCAGATTCGTCAGTTAGCAGGTATGCGTGGTTTGATGGCTCGTCCAGATGGTTCGATCATTGAAACCCCAATTACAGCAAACTTCCGTGAAGGTTTGAACGTATTACAGTACTTTATTTCAACTCACGGTGCGCGTAAAGGTTTGGCGGATACCGCATTAAAAACAGCGAACTCAGGTTACTTAACTCGTCGTTTAGTTGACGTAGCACAAGACTTAGTGATCGTAGAAGATGACTGTGGTACGCACGAAGGCTTAGTCATGACCCCATTAATCGAAGGTGGTGATGAAAAAGTTCCACTTCGTGAATTAGTGTTAGGTCGTGTAGCGGCAGAAGATATTTTAAAACCAGGTACAGAAGAAGTATTAATTCCTCGTAACACGTTATTAGATGAAAAACTCTGTGATGTGTTGGATGCAAACTCTGTAGACAGCGTAAAAGTACGTTCTGTTGTAACTTGTGATACTGATTTTGGTGTATGTGCGAAATGTTATGGTCGTGACTTAGCTCGTGGTCACCTCATCAACCAAGGTGAAGCAGTAGGTGTTATCGCTGCCCAATCTATCGGTGAGCCGGGTACACAGTTAACCATGCGTACGTTCCATATCGGTGGTGCGGCATCTGCGGCAGCAAAAGAATCGAGTGTACAAGTTAAAAACACTGGTACATTACACTTAATGAATGCGAAATTCGTTACTAATGATGAAGGTAAATTAGTATTAACTTCTCGTAATACTGAATTAACTATTACCGATGCATTTGGTCGTACTAAAGAACACTATAAAGTGCCTTACGGTGCGGTGTTAAGCAAAGGTGACGGCCAAGATGTAACAGCAGGTGAAACTATCGCAAATTGGGATCCACATACAATGCCAGTTGTCTCTGAAGTATCTGGTTTTGTGAAATTCGTTGATATTATTGATGGCTTAACTGTAACGCGTCAAACCGATGAATTAACAGGTTTATCATCAATCGTCGTTCAAGATGTGGGTGAACGTGCGACTGCGGGTAAAGATTTACGTCCAACTATTAAATTAGTTGATGCAAATGGCAACGATATTTTCTTACCTGAAACTGATGTTCTTGCGCAGTATTTCTTACCGGGTAAAGCAATCGTAAGTTTAGACGATGGCGCAGCAGTAAAAGTGGGTGAACCATTAGCACGTATTCCGCAAGAATCTGTGGGTACTAAAGATATTACCGGTGGTCTACCGCGCGTTGCAGATTTATTTGAAGCACGCAAACCAAAAGAGCCTGCTATCTTGGCTGAAATTTCTGGTATCGTATCTTTCGGTAAAGAAACCAAAGGTAAACGCCGTTTATTAATTACTCCTGCGGAAGGCGAAACTTACGAAGAAATGATTCCAAAATGGCGTCAGCTCAACGTGTTTGAAGGTGAAATGGTACAACGTGGTGACGTAATTTCTGATGGTGCTGAAACACCACATGATATTTTACGTTTACGTGGCGTGCGTGCAGTTACCGAGTACATCGTGAACGAAGTACAAGATGTTTACCGCTTACAAGGGGTAAAAATCAACGATAAACATATCGAAGTGATTGTTCGCCAAATGTTGCGTAAAGCGATTGTAACGAAAGCCTATGATTCCGAATTCCTTGAAGGGGAACAAGTCGAAGTGGCTCGCGTGAAAATCGTTAACCGTCAACGTGAAGCAGAAGGTAAACCGCCAGTTGAATTTGAACGCGAATTATTGGGTATTACTAAAGCGTCACTTGCGACTGAATCTTTCATTTCTGCTGCATCGTTCCAAGAAACTACTCGTGTTCTTACCGAAGCAGCAGTGGCAGGTAAACGTGATGAATTACGTGGCTTGAAAGAAAACGTAATCGTAGGTCGATTAATCCCTGCGGGTACAGGTTTTGCGTATCATCAAAATCGTCATAAACATCGTTTAGTTGATGATGTTGTAGCGAAATTATCTGAAGAAGATGAAGCTGCTATCGCTGATGAATTTGTCATGACTGCAGATGATGCGAGTGCAAACTTAGCTGAAATGCTTAACATGGCAGATGATGCGGAATAATTAATTCCTACATAAGAAAACCCGAATGAAAGTTCGGGTTTTTTATTTGTATGAAAATTGGTAGACGCTTTATTCCATAACAATAAGTTTGTTTCTTTATAGAAATTTCACAAAAATTTGAGATTTTTAGAAAAGTCTGTTGTTGGTAGTTATGTTATACTTTGCTCAGATTTTTTCAAAATAAGGATCATATTATGAATACAACTAAACCTTTCCCTATTCCAACGGGATATTTCGGTATTCCTCTTGGTTTGGCAGCCTTATCTTTAGCTTGGCTTCATTTAGAAAACTTATTTCCTGCTGTGCGAATGGTCAGTGATGTTCTCGGCATTGTAGCAAGTGCGGTCTGGATTTTATTCATTTTAATGTATGCGTATAAACTTCGTTATTACTTTGAGGAAGTTCGAGCAGAGTATCATTGCCCAGTTCGTTTTTCCTTTATTGCGTTGATTCCTATTACAACCATGTTAGTGGGCGATATTATTTATCGTTGGAACCCTTTAATTGCTGAAGTGATGATTTGGATTGGAACGATTGGTCAATTGCTTTTCTCAACATTACGTGTCAGTGAATTATGGCAAGGTGGTGTATTTGAACAAAAATCTACTCGTCCTCCGTTTTATTTGCCTGCGGTAGCTGCAAATTTCACCAGTGCAAGTTCACTAGCATTACTTGGCTATCATGATTTAGGCCATTTATTCTTTGGCGCAGGAATGATTGCTTGGATTATTTTTGAACCTGTATTATTACAACATTTACGTATTTCATCTCTTGAGCCACAATTTAGGGCCACAATGGGGATTGTTTTAGCACCTGCGTTTGTGTGTGTATCTGCTTATTTATCGCTCAATCACGGCGAAGTAGATACTTTAGCTAAAATTCTTTGGGGATATGGGTTTTTGCAATTATTTTTCTTATTGCGATTATTCCCTTGGGTTATAGAAAAAGGGCTTAACGTTGGTTTATGGGGATTTTCATTCGGATTAGCTTCTATGGCAAATAGCGCAACTGTTTTTTATTACAGTGATGTTTTACAAGGCGTGTCTATTTTTGTCTTTGTTTTCTCAAATGTAATGATTGGCTTATTGGTTTTAATGACAATCTATAAATTAACTAAAGGGCAATTTTTCCTAAAATAAGACATTTAAATTAACTAAGGCAGGGATTACCTACCTTATTGATATATTCCATCTATTTGTCTTTTTCTATTTCAATTACTTCTACGCAATCAAGCGTACCCTCTTTAATTCGCCATTTCACATTAAATTCGTACAAACTCGTTCCATAAATACGATCACTCGGTTTACCTTGTTGATAGGCTGGGCGCGGATCTTGCTCTAGCACTTGGCGAATGAAACGACTTAAGTGCGGTCGTTTTTCTTCTCGTTTTTTTACCGCACTTTTAGCTTGCTCGGTAAATTCAACAGTCAGTTTTACTGGTGGTTTTTCTTGGGCAAAGCTCGATTGCGCATTTGGCTCACTATCCGCATAGGCAATATAGGGTTTGATATCGAAAATCGGCGTGCCATCCACTAAATCTACCGCACCTAAATGGAGAAAAACGTTACCGTTGATACATTCTACTTGACGTAATTCGACTTTGGATAAACCGAGAGGATTCGGGCGGTGCGTTGCGCGTGAAGCAAACACGCCAACTCGTTGATTGCCGCCTAACCGCGGAGGACGTACGGTGGGTTGCCATTTTCCTTGTTGGATTTGGTCGAACTGAAAAATTAACCAAAGATGACTGAATTGTTCCAATCCTCTCACAGCTTCAGGAGAATTATACGGCGGTAAGAGTTCTACAATGCCTACTCCGTCTTCAACTAAATTAGGTTGGCGTGGTACGGAGAATTTTTCTTTATAAGGCGTGTGGATAATGGCGATAGGCGATAAGGTTAAATCATTCATAAATTGGGTGTCTTAGTGTAGAATACGCGACCTATTGTAATCAAAAGTGCGGTCAAAAAAAATGACAAATGAAAAATTGAAAATGTGGTGGGAAACGGCTCGACCAAAAACTTTGCCCTTAGCGTTGGCATCGATTTTTACAGGTTCAGCATTAGGTTATTGGGCGAATCCACAAGGTTTTAATGGGCTTGTAATGGCACTTTGTTTACTTACGACAATTTTATTACAGGTGCTTTCTAATTTTGCCAATGATTATGGGGATCATAAAAAAGGTTCAGATACTGAAGAACGTATTGGACCATTACGTGGCATTCAAAAAGGCGCAATTTCAGCAAAAGAACTGAAATGGGGATTAATTCTAATGGTGGTGGCAAGTTTTCTTTCAGGAAGCTTTTTGATTGGTATCGCTTATGAAAACCTCTCCGATTTATTCGCTTTCGCAGGGCTTGGCATTTTAGCTATTGTTGCAGCCATTACTTATACGGTTGGCGCAAAACCTTATGGCTATATGGGATTGGGCGATATTTCCGTATTGGTATTTTTTGGTTTGCTTGGAGTTGGCGGCACTTATTATTTGCAAACTCACAGTATTGATAGCCACATTATTTTGCCTGCTATGGGTTCTGGCTTATTGGCAAGTGCGGTATTAAATATCAATAATTTACGCGATATTGAACAGGATGCAAAAGCTGGCAAAAATACCCTAGCCGTTCGTTTAGGTGCATATAAAGGGCGTGTTTATCATTGTATTTTATTAAGTTTGGCGGCCCTATGTTATTTAGCATTTGCGGTGGTAACGGCCATTTCTTGGACAAATTATTTATTTGTATTGGCAATGCCATTGTTAGCTAAACACGCGATTTTTGTTTATCGTAGTCAGCAGCCAAGTGAATTGCGTCCAATGTTGGCTCAAATGTCTATGATTTCGTTATTAATCAATATCTTGTTTAGTTTAGGCTTGCTTATCGGCTAAATCGGCATATACTAAAGCAAACAAAATTTCAACAATCTATAGGGGAAAGTTATGTTTATTGATACTTCAGAACTTTGCGATCTTTATGCAGAACAAGTGGATGTCGTGGAGCCAATTTTTTCAAGCTTTGGTGGCGTAAGTAATTTTTATGGTAAAGTCACTACGGTAAAATGCTTTGAAAGTAATGGATTAATTGCTGAAGTATTAGAAGAAAACGGCGAAGGTCGAGTGCTTGTCGTTGATGGCGGTGGTGCGGTACGCCGTGGTTTGATTGATGCAGAATTGGCTCAACTTGCCGTTGATAATGGTTGGGAGGGAATTATTGTATATGGTGCAGTACGCCAAATTCAGCAATTAGAAAACCTCGATATTGGTATTCATGCCCTTGCGCCAATTCCAGTCAGTGCAGATGAGAGCAGCGCTGGTGAGAGTGATGTTCCAGTGAATTTTGGTGGTGTCACCTTTTTCCCAGAAGATTATATTTACGCAGATCTGACAGGCATTATACTTTCGCAAGAGCCCTTAGATTTAGATGATTCGGACGAATAATACGAAAGAGCAAAAGTGCGGTTAAAAATGATCTGCACCCCAAAAGTTGGACTCAACAAACCAACAATTGAGGTGCAGATTTTT
>NZ_LDVZ01000017.1 GCF_001276515.1 Haemophilus sp. C1 | reverse complement strand
TTTTTTTTTTTTTTTTAGAATGGGGAAGCTTTTGCGCTGTTAAAAATGGCAAAAACATCAATATTGGAGAAATCCATTATTTGTCGTCATTTTTTTATTGAACATTTAAAAAAGGAAAATAAATGAAAAAATTAATATTGGCAACAGCATTAGTTGCGGCATTCTCAAGCCAAGTCATGGCAGAATCTACATCTACTGTAGGTGGTACTACTGCAGGAAAAGCAACTGATGGTTCTACACCAGGTGCAAATAGCGGTATTGTTCGTTTCCAAGGTAAAGTGGTCGATCAAACCTGTACTATTGATGGCAATAGCCAAGATCAAATTGTGGTATTAGATACAGTTTCAAAAAATCGTTTTACTGCTGCGAATCAGACAGCAATGCCAACACCATTTGAGATTAAATTAAGTGGTTGCTCCGTACCGCCAAACGCAACCCAAGCAAAAAAAGTAAAAGCGCGCTTTGCTTCTGCTGCGAATGTAGATACAGCTCATAACTACACTTTAAGAAATACTAAAACTGGAGGAGCTACAGCTACTAACGTTAATATTCAACTATTTAACGAAGATGGCACTACAGCTATTTATCCTATGCGACGCAAAACAATTCTTGCAACAGCGACTACCCCAATTACACATACCGCAGGTGATGATGCAGCCTTTAAAAATATTACTGAACAAAATCAAACTCTCAAGTATATAGCAAAATATTACTCCACCGACGCAAATGTTGGCGTAGGTGAAGTTGAATCTGCGGTTGATTTTGAATTAACTTATGAATAATTCTTTTGGCTAATATTATTAGCTTTTATTTCACCGCATTGTTAAGACAATTTTAGCAATGCGGTTTTAATTATTTGGTGGTATCACCTTATTTATGAATAAAGTTGAGAAAAAATGATGTTTAAGAAAATTGTATTCGGATTAACCGCACTTTTTACCTTTTCTGCCCAAGCGAACGTCGTCATTATCGGCACCAGAGTAATTTACCCTCAAGATCAAAAAAATATTATCGTGAAATTAGAAAATAACGGTAAAAATGCCGCATTAGTGCAGGCTTGGTTAGATACGGGCGATCAAAATGCCGATCCTAAAAATATTAAAACGCCTTTTATCATTACTCCGCCAGTAAGCCGTGTTGAGGCAAAATCTGGTCAGAGTTTACGTATTACTTATACAGGCAGCCAATCTTTGCCACAAGATCGAGAAAGCCTCTATTATTTTAATTTACTTGATATTCCGCCTAAACCAAGTGCGGAGCGTTTAGCTGAAAGTCCAAACTTTTTACAATTGGCTATTCGTTCTCGTTTAAAATTCTTTTACCGCCCAAGCAATCTCCCTATAACAGTAACAGATGCCTATCAAGCGGTAAAATGGATTGCGACGCCAGATGGCATTAAAGTTAGCAATCAAACGCCTTATTATATGAGTTATGTTTCAGCTCAAATCAATAAAACTCCAGTTAAAGACGCTCGTATGGTTGCGCCTTTTAGTGAGGAAGTTTTCCATGTTTCAGGCGCCCGTGCTGGCAGCAAGGTGACTTGGAATCTCATTAATGACTTTGGTGGCGACACAATTGGTGAATCTATTTTGCAATAATGGGGAATGTTTATGCGTATTCAAAAAACATTATCCCATTTTAACCGCTCTTCTCTTGCTATTTTATGTGCTTTAGGGCTTTACGGTAACCACGCTTATAGCGATGAATTTGATGCCTCCCTCTGGGGCGGTGGCTCTGTTTTAGGCGTAGATTTTGCCCGTTTTAATCAGGCAAATGCGGTATTACCAGGAGAGTATCGAGCAGATATTTGGGTAAATAATCAATTAAAAGGTCACGAAACGTTACGTTTTGTTGATAATTCAGAAGGTCGAGCTGAACTTTGTTTAACGCCAGAACTACAAGATGTATTAGATCTAAAATCTGCTGCGATTATCAAACAAGGAAGTAATGAAGATTGCGTATTTGTTAAAGATGCAATACCAGAGAGCACCTTTGTTTATAAAACTGGCGAACTAAAATTAGATTTTGAAATACCGCAAGCTTTAACTGTTCAACGACCTCGTGGATACATTTCGCCAAAACGTTGGCAAAGTGGAACGACGGCGGCATTTTTAAATTATGATTTAAATTACTACCGCTATCAAACGGAAAGCTCTATAAGTGACAGCCTTTATGGCAATGTGAGAGCGGGCTTGAATATCGGTTCTTTAGCGTTCCGCCACACTGGTTTTTATAACCAAGTTAATAGCCGAAGCAAAGAAAATTCTTTCCGTTATACCTATTCTAAATATCAGCCAAGTGAGACCTATGTTCAGCGCGATTTTGAACTATTGCGCGGAAATGTCACCTTAGGTGATTTTTATACTAGCTCACAGGTTGGGGAAAGTTTTGGTATGCGTGGAGTACGCATTGCTTCTGATGATCGTATGCTAAGTCCTTCACAACGTGGATTTGCGCCTGTTGTACGAGGTGTGGCAAATAGTAATGCAAATGTCACGATTAAGCAAAATGGCAACATTATTTATCAACTTTCTGTGCCTGCAGGGCCTTTTGTTATTTCTGATTTATACCCAAGTGGATATAACGGTGATCTTCTAGTAGAGATCCAAGAAAGTGATGGTTCTGTCCGCACTTTTACGGTGCCATTTTCTAATGTCGCTCCTTTGATCCGGGTTGGGCAATATCGCTATCAAATTGCATCAGGTCGTTATCGTCATTGGAATAATGAGTACGTAGATCCAATTACTCAAGCCACTCTACAATATGGTTTGTTTAATAATTTGACCTTAAATGGTGGCGTAATTTACAGTAAAAATTATCGTGCTGCTTTATTTGGTTTTGGTTTAAATACGCCGATTGGTGCTTTTTCTGCAGATTCTACTTGGTCACATGCCATTTTCCCAGAAGAAAAGGAAAATAAAAAAGGTTATAGTTTACACGGAACTTACAGTATTAATTTTAATAGCACAGGTACTAATATTACGTTGGCAGCCTATCGCTATTCATCCCGTCATTTCTATACTTTACGAGACACCTTGGCAATTAACCATCGTGATTATATTTACGATGAATTTGTTAATGTGCGCACTCAACGTCCAAAAAGCCAATATCAATTCTCTATCAATCAAACCTTAGGGGATTACGGCGATTTGTATTTGCTCGGGCAGACTTATAATTATTGGGGCGAAAGTGGAACAAATAATGAATATCAGATTGCCTATGCGAATAGTTACAAAAAATTGAACTATAACATTACGCTATCCCAAACTACTAATAGCGAAAGTAGCAAACGAGATACTGCTATTTATATCAATCTAAGTTTACCTCTTGGTGAAGGTAAACATACCGTCAGTACTTCTCATTCTCGTAATAATTCAGGATATAGCTACAATCGAGTCGGTGTTAGTGGCACGATGGGAGAGCAAAACCAATGGCATTATGGTGTAAATGTATCCAAAAATAATCATCAATATCGTGGTATTGGCGCAAATGGTGGCTATACGGGTCGTTTTGGTAGCTACCGTATGAATATTTCGCAGGAAAATAGCCATAACCGTCAAATAGGATTAGGAGCAAGCGGTTCTATTGTTGCTCATAAATATGGCGTGACATTAGGGCAACAAGTGGGAGATAGCTTTGCTATTGTACGAGCCAAAGATGCATCTGGTGCATTAATTCAAGGTAATAACCAACGTATTGATTATTTTGGTAATGGTATTATTCCTTACACTATGCCTTATTCAATCAACTATGTTCGCATTGATCCAAAAGATATTTCTGGAAATATTGAATTTAATGCTACTGAACAACAAATCATTCCACGTGCTAATGCGATTAATTTAGTAGAGTTTAGCACTCATAAAAATGTGATGGTGTTGTTTAATTTAACTCAATCCAACGGTGAAAATGTGCCAATGGCAGCGACTGCACAAGATGATAAAGGCAATTTTGTGGGGTATGTGGTGCAAGGCGGTATGTTATTTGCTGGTCAATTACAACAAGAAAAAGGAAGACTTACAGTCAATTGGGGACCAAATCATAATGAGCAATGCTATTTTGATTACCAAGTTAATTTAGAAAATCTTGATAGCTTAGAAGCCCAAACATATGACGCAAGGTGTTTACCCATAGAAAAATAAAGGAATTTATCATGAAACAAAGAATCAGCTCTTATTTAGTGCTGTTTACCCTGTTACTGGCAAGTACTACTTGCAGTCATGCTTCTTCTACAGGAACGATTTCTTTTACAGGATTGGTAAAAGATGATGGCACCTGTAAAGTAGAAATTGGTAGCGACGATCAATTAGTGGTACTTCCCACTGTGGCGACTAACCGTTTAGCTGTTGCAGGGCAAACTGCAGGTAAAACTAAATTTACTATCAAACTTAAAGAATGTAATGCTGAAGATAATGGCAGAGCAAAGATTAAGTTTAAGAATGCAAATGCCACAAATGGATTATTAAATAATCTTACTACAACAGGGGCACAACATGTCTCGATTCAATTAATTAATGCAACCAGTAATCAAATTATGCCACTTGATGGTACAACTGCCGATTCTGCAAAAACTGCAAATACAGGTATTCAGCTTGGGGGAAAAATCATTCAGCCCCAATTTGATTATTATGCCCAATATTACGCAACAGGGAGCGCTACTGCTGGCGAGGTCACTGCTCGAGCAGAATTTGAAATTAGTTACCCTTAAGATTAAATAAATAAGGAAATAAGAATGAATAAATCCGTTTATAGAATAGCCATAACTGTTTTACTGATGCTAGGGATGCGGGAAACATTTGCTAATTGCGCTCCGATAAAATCATCAGATAAAGTAACGAATCCAATATACTACGAGGTTGTAGGAAATAGAGATACAAACTTGGAATTAAAAACTCAATATTTCTCACAAGATCAAGGGGTATTCATCTCAGATTGGTTTTCCACAGATGAATCAAATACAGCTTGTTTTAATTTAAGCAATTTAACTAATGGTAGTGGTTTAGATCCCTTTGAGATTAAGATGAAATTAGTTATGCAAGCTGGTCTCATATCAACTGGAACAAATCATGATGGTTATACAATATACAAATTTGATAATAATCCTGACCTAGCTGACCTAGGCTTGATCTTTGATGTCAGAATGAGAGGTAATGGATGGACTCTTTCTACTATTCCAGTAACTAGTCAAGAGACAGTTTTTGGTAAATATAAAATTCAATTTAGCGACAGTACTGGTTCATTTGGAGCCGTCGTCAGAGCGCGTTATATACTATTAAACAAACCTGCTATTGGTCAGAGTTTCAAGATTCCAGCAATAAATAAGCCTATTTTTAAAATAGAAACAACATCTGATATCGTAATACATAAGAAACCTCCTCGTAGAAGGTATCAATTGAAAGATGAACATGGTTCATATATCAATCTCTCAACAAATGGGCTTGTAATTTCAAATCCTATTAAATCTTGCTTAATAGATGGTAGTTCAGATCAAAATATCGAGTTAGATGGTATTTATAAGAGAGATATTGACCCCACCGCAAGCGGGAGTACTGGTAGTTTAGAAGCGCGGGGCGGGAATTTTTCCCTAGATGTAAATTGTACTGGAGAAAATAATAAAGAAGGAAGTCAGCTTAAGCCCCCAAAAGTATTTGTTACTTTCACAGGATTAAATAGTACAACTAACGATGGTAATAATAATTTATTAAACATTCAAACAGGTACTGGAAAAGCGAAAGGGGTTTCCTTACGCTTAAAACGCCACGATAATAACACTCCAATTAAATTTGGTGAGAAATTTCAAATGGCTGATGCCACAGGAAGCGGTTATTCTAGAAACAATTTCGACGTATATTATGTTAATAATCAGAGTGTTCCCGTTGCAGGCGGTGAAGTAAAAGCCGCAACGACTTTTACACTATATTATCAATAAACTCACTAAAATAAGAATAACGTAGAATATCACCCCAAAATAAGAAAACAAAAGGCTAACTTTTAAAAGTTAGCCTTTTCATTGGGCTTTTAAAACTTACATAATCCCTAATAAATATCAATTAAAACCGTTTTTTCTACTTTTTTAGGGTTTAATTCACCCACTTCATATAAATCAATGCTCGCATCTTTGGCTATGTCAATCACGGTTTGAACGCTATTAGGCTCAACTGCCACTAATAAGCCGCCTGATGTTTGAGGATCACACAAAATCGCTTTTTGTTCTTCCGTTAATACACCCACTTTATGCCCATAACTTTCAAAATTACGCCCTGTTCCACCGGGTACGCAACCTTGAGCAATATAATCTTTGACACCGTCCAAGGTTTTAATTTTGTCCGCAAAAACTACCGCACTTAGATTTGAACCTTCACAGATTTCAATTAAATGACCTAGTAAACCAAATCCTGTGACATCCGTCATTGCGGTGACGCCATCCACTTGGGAAAATTGGCTGCCAATGGAATTCATTTGGCACATGGCGGCAGTAGCTAAACCTTGATGTTCTGGTTTTAGTTTTCCTTTTTTCTCCGCCGTCGTCAAAATACCAATACCAAGCGGTTTTGTCATATAAAGCCTACAACCTGATTTTGCAGACGCATTACGTTTCACTTTTTTAGTGTCAATCACGCCTGTCACGGCTAAACCAAAAATAGGTTCAGGCGAATCAATGGAATGCCCCCCCGCCAAAGCAATACCCGCTTGATGGCAAGCAAAGCGACCACCATCAACAATTTTCTGTGCAACTTCTGCAGGTAATACATTAGTTGGAAAACCTAAAATGGCGATGCCCATAATCGGCTTACCGCCCATAGCAAAAATATCGCTAATGGCATTGGTCGCGGCAATTCGTCCGAAATCAAAAGGATCATCCACAATCGGCATGAAAAAGTCTGTAGTACTGATAATTGCAGTTCCATTACCAAGATCATACACCGCTGCATCGTCAGCAGTTTCATTACCGACGAGCAAATTTGGATCATAAAATTTTTCCAGTTCTGAATGTAAAATTGTCCCTAACACCTTAGGCGAAATTTTACAACCTCAACCTGCACCATGGCTGTATTGCGTCAGCCGAATTTTTTCTTCCATTTTTTATTTACCTTGTTGAATATCCGTTTTTGAGAGTATGGCTTTTAAACCCTATTCTTAATCATAAAGATCTTCGCTGTCCTTCCTTGTACGCAATAGTTGCAAAATCCAAACATATTGCTCTGGCGTTGGCGTAACAAAAGATTCTATTTCTTCGTTCATTGCTCGGGCTGATTGTTCAGGATCATCACTTAAATTCATTGCTGGATGAATTTCCATTTCATATTTGCCAGTTTCAGCGTTATAACGAGGAAACATTGGAATAACAACGGCTTTAGAAAGTTTTGCCATTTTATTTAATCCCGGCAATGTCGCTTTATAAGTTCCAAAGAAATCAACAAATACGCTTTGCTCCACACCAAAATCTTCATCTGGTAAGTAATAACCCATTTCGCCTTTACGAACATGATTTAAAAAAGGTTTAATACCATTTTGGCGAGCATGCATTTTTCCGCCGAAGCGTTGGCGTGTAATCGTCCAAAGCCAATCCACCAATGGATTACGGTGTGGATTATACATAGAAGTCATTGGCATGCCTTGAGTGTGCAAAATAATGCCCGAGGCATCAATCGCCCAGCCATGTGGCACCATAAGAATAATATTCTTGCCTTCAGCTTTTGCCTGTTCGATATGTTCAAGACCGATAAATTCACTGCGTTTTTGCAAATGTTTCTTTGAACGGATGGCAATCTCACCAATACCAAACATAACTTGTGCAACAACCGCAAACATTTTATCAATCACTTGCTCACGTTGTTGTTCAGTCCAATGAGGGAAACAATATTGCAAGTTAGTTTGTGCGCGCGTACGCTGTTTTTTTGCTTTATGCCCAATCCAAATACCTAATTTTCCCGCCAATTTATCGCGCAGACGAAAAGGCACAAATGCTAACAACAATAAAAAGAAAATACCGAGCCAAATTCCCCAATATTGAGGCTTTAAATACGACCATGAAAAGTGCGCTTCATAGCCCACTCTCGCCGTCAAACGTAAATTTTGTTGATTATCCGACATAATAAAATGTAATTAATTTTAACCGCACTTTTGCGCGCTTTCCGAATTAAAAATGAAACCAACCCTGATCGTAAACCATTTTAGTCGTCATCATAAAAGACATGATAACAACCATTGGTCGAATCAAGGTTTTACCTTTCGTCATTACCATTTTGGCACCTAAATTCGCACCTAAAATGCTTCCTGCCATCATCACGAAACCCACTTTCCAAAGAATTTGTCCGCCCAATAAGAAAAACGTAAAAGAAGCAAGATTCGAAGTAAAATTCATCACTTTTGCATGTGCTGTCGCTTTCGGGAGATTAAATCCTAGCAAAGTAACACAGGCTAAACTCATGATTGAACCAGTCCCAGGCCCAAAGAAGCCATCATAAAAACCTAAAAATGGGCTAACTAAAAGACCAAATAACAGATAACTTAATCGTTGTTTCCGATCTTCATCGCCTAATTTAGGGGTAAATAAAAAATACAAACCAATAGCTAAAATCAAAAAAGGCAGAATTTTTTTGAAAATCGCCACGTCAATTGATTGAATTAATAATGTACCTAAGGCAGAACCTAAGAAAACCCAAATCAAAATAAACCAAATATCGCGTAAATTGACCGCTCTTTTTCGCAAGAAATAAAGGCTTGCGGATAATGCACCTCCCATAGCTTGCAATTTGTTGGTGCCTAACGCCATTGCAGGTGGCATACCTGTCATGAGCAACGCTGGAATAGTGATTAATCCACCACCACCAGCAATCGCATCGATAAATGATGCAACAAAACTAACGCAAAATAAGATTACTAAAAGATCAATTCCGATATCCATATTGATTTACCTTAATGCTATTCTAACCATTCACTCCGATTCGGTGAGTTCAAAATTTGTTGGCACAAAAACGGCTCTGGTGGTGTAACTTTAGGTTTACTCACTGAAGTGCTTGGTTTTGGCGGTTCAAACCAAGAATATAATTCGTCTCCACAACCATCACCAGCAGGAACGGGTGCTTGATTTTCACAATAAGGCGCATCTGCTGGGCAAGTTAAACGAACATGAAAGTGAGAGTCGTGTCCATACCAAGGGCGAACTTTGTGTAGCCAACCGCGATCATTGCCAGCGGTTTGACATAATTTTACCTTAATCGCAGGATTAACAAAAATACGTGTCACACTTGGATCTTGCGCAGCTAATTTGATTAACATCGCATGATTGCTATTCCACACGCGCTCATCTACTCGTTGTGCCTTTCTATCCACAACTAACAAACCTTTACCATCAGAATTCAGTGCATCGGCGTCCGACATTTCGCCCATTCTTAGCCAAATATCCGCATCTAATCCCATCTGATGGCTAGCATGACCCGTTAAAAACCGTCCACCACCCGGCATTGCAATATCACCCACTAACATAGTTGGTAATCCTGCAGCTTTAGCACGTTGCCCCAAACGTTCAAGATACTGAATCATATTTGGGTGGCCATAATAGCGATTGCGATTCATACGAATCACTTGATAACCTTCCCCTTTCAGCGGTAGTGCTTGCGCCCCAATAATACACCCATTGGTATAACTACCAATAGGTTTTGCTTTGCCATCGTCACTTGGAATAGGGCGTTTCACTTTTTGCCAATCTAGAGGAGACGCAACTACATTCAGAGAGAAAAGTGCGGTAAAAATTATGGTTGTTTTTAATAAAATTTTATTCATTCTAAAGTTTTGCCGTAGGTAAGTATATCCTAGCTCTTGCAGTGGGTAAGTATACCCACGGTTAGAAAAATAGTTCCCCTTTGGGGAACTTTACACCTCCCCCAAAGGGGTAACATCAAACTAACCTAGGGTATACCTACCCTAGGCACAGACTCCCATCTTATACTAAGATTATTTACACTGTGCCTTAAAACGTAATAGATGATCTAATAAAACAATCGCCATCATGGCTTCTGCGATGGGTACAGCACGAATACCCACACAAGGATCGTGTCGACCTTTTGTTACAACTTCTACGGGTTCACCATTAAGATTGATTGAACGACCTGGAATTGTAATACTTGAAGTTGGTTTTAGCGCAATCGTGGCGATAATTGGTTGACCAGAACTAATTCCACCTAAAATACCGCCCGCATGATTGCTTTCAAAGCCATCGGGGGTCATTTCATCACGATGTTCTGAGCCACGTTGTTCAACCACTGAAAAACCATCGCCAATTTCGACGCCTTTTACTGCATTAATTCCCATTAATGCATGAGCTAGATCCGCATCTAAACGGTCAAATACTGGCTCACCTAATCCGACTGGAACATTTTCTGCAATAACGGTAAGTTTTGCGCCAATAGAATCCCCTTCTTTTTTAAGTTCACGGATCAATTCATCGAATTTTTCTACCGCACTTTCATCAGGACAAAAGAATGGATTACTGTTTACCTTTTCCCAATCAATTTGCCCCACTTTCTGCGGAGCAATTTTTACACTACCAATTTGACTTAAAAAACCGCGGACTTCAATACCAAAATGTTCGCGTAAATATTTTTTTGCAATCGCTCCCGCAGCAACTCGCATCGCTGTTTCACGCGCTGAGGAACGCCCACCGCCACGGTAATCACGGATGCCATACTTTTGCTGATAGGTAAAATCCGCATGACCAGGGCGAAAACGATCTTTAATCTCGCCATAATCTTGCGAACGCTGATCACCATTTTTAATGATCATCCCAATACTTGTGCCTGTCGTTTTTCCTTCAAACACACCAGATAAAATTTGAACTTCATCATCCTCACGGCGTGGCGTGGTATATCGAGATGTCCCAGGTTTACGACGATCTAAATCTGGCTGAATATCTTGCTCAGATAATTCAAGATTTGGCGGTATCCCATCAACGATACAGCCTAATGCAATACCATGTGACTCTCCAAAAGTTGTCACACGAAAAAGTTGTCCGATTGTGTTACCAGCCATAATTTCTCACTTATTTTTTTACTTCAATAAAAGGCATTTCTTCGCCAGTATCATTATTTTTGATAAAAACATCAAGTTGGTTAAATGCAATATCAATATTGTTTTCTGCAAAGAGCTCATTAATACGGCGATTAAGTGCATCAATCGTATTTGTACGTTCAGCAAGTTGAGCAACATAAACGCGCAATTCGTGATCCAAGGTGCTGGCACCAAAACTCAAGAAATAGGCTCTTGGTTCAGGATCCTTTAATACTGTTGTCTGCTCATTTGCGGCTTGTAGCAATAATTTCTTCACTAATTCAAGATTAGAACCATAAGCGACACCAACATTGATCACTAAACGCGTCATAGTGTTAGAAAGTGCCCAGTTAATTACCTGCCCTGTTACAAAAGATTTATTTGGCACAATCACTTCTTTACGATCAAAATCAATCAACGTAATTGCACGAATACGAATTTTCGCAACGGTCCCGCTCACGCCATTAATTGTAACGGTATCGCCTACTCGAATTGGGCGTTCAAATAACAAAATAATACCAGAAACAAAGTTAGCAAAA
Organism: Haemophilus sp. C1; assembly: GCF_001276515.1. Lineage (GTDB taxonomy): Bacteria > Pseudomonadota > Gammaproteobacteria > Enterobacterales > Pasteurellaceae > Haemophilus. The sequence goes on along the minus strand of NZ_LDVZ01000017.1, from coordinate 30,041 downwards.
ATCTCTTGCATACCAAAACCAAGGCCAACAGAAAGTGCGGCAAATAACCATTGTAATTTTGACCAAGACATACCCAAGGTTGCAAATGCCCACGCGCCACCAATAGAGATAAAAATATAAGTAAGCAACGTCGTAATGGTATAGGGCGTACCTTGTGAAAGATTCACGCGAGAGAAAATCAATACTTCTAAAATACCCGAAATGTTACGTACCAATACATAAGTAATCCCTACGATAACTAAGGCAACAAGAAGATTAAATAAAGTAATGCTTTCTGTCACTGTACCTGCTTCAGTAGTTGTTGTTTGCTGCCATAAAGTTACTTCACGCAAATAACTTGCTACCGTGACAAGATCTGACCAAACGTAATAGAAAATTCCAATCAACGCAGTCCAAATAAAGAGATCAGCAAAACGTAATAATTGACTACGCACTTCATTTAACGCTAAACCTTCTTCTTTTTCATTCAGAACAACAACATCATCGGATGTCGAACCATCATTAAAGCCTGCTTGTTTTTGACGGAGTTTTTCTTCTAAACGACGATGAGCCAAGCGACGAGATGATACAGTAATACCACGATAAATTACTTGGCGAATTAACCACCACACACACCAAGCTATATAAGAATTAATCAGATGCTGTATTAAATTCAACGCAGTGTAATAGTATCCCAATGCGACTAATAGCACTAAGCCAACAGGAATAATCTGTAAACCAAATTGAACAATTTTGACGATAATGTGGTTATGGTTTTTTTTCTCATCTTCGTAAGAACGTAGCACATTCTTGAAACGTGGTGCGATGATAATAATGCAAAACAGCAATGAAACAATCGTATTTACTTGTCCAATCACATCATTTGCTAAACCATAATCAGTTACGTTACTAAATACTGATGTATTCAGTAATAAAACAACCGCTACAACAATACGTTTAATGACACTTTGAAAACGCACCGCACTTTGTTGAGAAAATTCAAAGTGACGGACAAAAATTCCATTCGGGCGAAATAAAGAAAGCCAAAACGTGAAGAACCACCAATAGCCCGCCATACTAAACGACCAATCCCAAAACTCAGTTGGATTTTTCATAAAGAAAAAGCCAAGCATTTGACAAATGGCTAAAAACCATAAGGTTCCGGAAAGCGTTAAAAATGCAGTAAGCAATAAGGCTTGTGGAGTATTCCACTGATTATCATATTTTAATCGGTTAATTTCGCCGTTAATTTTTGACAGACGTTGTTTGATACGATCTTTAAATTTAAAAATAGCACCACCCACGACAAACAAGCCCAAGCAGTACATCAATAAGTAAGGCAAGTTACTGTAATTTGTGGGTAAACCAATTTTTTTCAAAATACCATCGACTTGCGCTATAAATGCCCTCGGCAATTCAGCAAACCAATCCAAATTTATAGGGCTATTGCTTTTAACCCAGAAACTCTGTTGATCTAGTTTTAATTGAATTTGATCACTTATCTGAGTAATTTGCTGTTGTGTGAGTTCTAAAGAAATGGCTAAATTAAGTTGATTATTCAATGACTTAATTAAGTCAGAACTCATTTTACGACGCTCAGTCAATAAATTAGTTAATTGTATTTTTTCGGTGTTAGTAAATTTTTCACCTTCATCTGATTCGACTTTAGCAATATACGCGTCTAAATCATAAAGCTCATTACGTTTTTGAGTAATATCGAAAATTTGAACACGCAAATCCGCAATTTGTTTTGATAAACCTTGAATATTTAAGTTCGTCGGTAATTTTTGTTTTTGTTGCTGGATAATACGAGAAAGCACCAACGTACCTTGTAGTGCACTAATTTGCTCCTCGATAGTATGTTGAGTTTGAGTTAGACTATCAAACACATTACGCATTCTTAAATCATCTTGCGTCAAGATGTTCGTCTTTTCAGTTTGTTGCAACAAGTATTGACTCAAGTCCGCATTACGCTCTAATTCTTTCTGAATATAAGCATTTTTCGCGCTATTTTGTTGTTGCTGAACTTGTTCTACTTGGTTTTGAGTTTGCGCCAAGTTTTTCTGATTGATCACTTCTTGGATCGCCACAATTTGTTGTTGTAGCAGTTGCAAACGAACATTCAACAAATCATAACGGCTTTGATAAAGCAATGTCAGCTGATCGCTATTTTTCAATAAATCTTGGTTATAAGCGTTTTTTAAATCAATCAACTGTAATTCTATTTGATTTTTTTGACGTAAAGTTTTTGTAAGATTGCTATCGGATAATTGTTGATTAATTTCTTGTGTGCGTTTCAAATTCTCAGTAAGACTGGTTTGTGCACGCTCAGATACAGCACTTTGCCCCGCTAATTGAATATTAGCCTTGCTTAACGCAGTTTGGGTTTCCTGCTGTTGAACATTAAGTTTGCTTAATGTAGCCTGTAAATCTGCTAAATTTTGAGCTTGATAATCGACTGATTTAGATTGTTCTGACTGCTTCTTAAACGCCAATAAATCTGCATTATTTTTCTTAATTTCACTATCAGCATGAGCTAAAACATCATGTAAATCTTCATTATTTTTTTGTTGAGTTTGAATGAGTTGCAATAAATCTAAAGAGGTTTGCAATTCATTAATAAGTGTTGTTTTTACATCACCATCAGCCATTTTTTGCGCATCAGCTAAATCTGCAGAGAGCTCTTGCTCCGTAGGTAATAATATTTTGCTTTTGTTTGCAGCAAATGTTGGATGCACCGTCGCCCAACCTATTAAAGCTGTGGCTAAAAGTGCGGTGAAAAAACGTGATGTTTTCATAAGTTACCTGTATTTTTTATTGTTCGTTTATTTGTTTTGCTAACCAATCGGCAAGCACTTTACGTGATATTTTTATTGCACCAGTAGATAAATCTACTGGCAATTCATAATAAGCTATTGGCTGTTTAAAGCGAGCCAATTTATCTTGTAAAAATTCAGTGATTTTTTCGACCGTACTTTGATTAAAGGGTTCATTCAAAGCAACAATCGCAACTGGGCGATAGCCAAATTCATGATCGGCTTTGGGTAAAACAAAAACTTGTTTCACCGTAGCATTTTTCAGCATAACTTGCTCTATTTCTTCTGGCTGAATATTTTCACCGCCTGAAATAAACATATTATCAAGTCGTCCGATAATAACCAGTTCGCCTTTTTGCAAAATGCCCTTATCTTTTGTCTGAAGCCAGCCGTCGCTATTCGTTAATGGAAAAATTTGTCGATCTTTCCAATAGCCCATCGCCAAACCAGCACCTTTTAGCCAAATTTCATCATTTACTAAGCGATACTCCCTGCCTAATAACGGTTGCCCTACGCCTTGTTTTTCATTAGATTTTTTGGCAAAAACCGTAGAAGCCATTTCCGTCATTCCGTAGCCAGAATACGTTTCGATACCATATTTCACCATTTTTTGTGTAAGTTCTGTGGGAATATGCGTACCGCCCAGTAAAATATGACGTGTAGAAAATGAAATGCTCGGATTTTTCTGTAAATAATCTAATAAACGCTGTAATTGCGTTGGCACAAGAGAAACGTGAGTCGCCTCCAATAATGAAGCGTAAAAATCCATTTTCGGAAAATGCAATTCAGCGCCACAACTCAACCAACGCCAAACAATACCTTGACCTGAAACATGATATAACGGCAAGGAAAGTAGCCAAGAATGTTCGCTATTGAACTTCATCAATTCGCATACGCCCTTCGCATTATCTAAATGCGCTTGAACATTATGCACGACAGCTTTTGGCAAACCTGTCGAGCCAGACGTGAGCGTCATTGTAGCTGGGCGAAAAAAATCAGCTTTTTGTATAGCGGAATCCGTTTTGGTTAAATCGCTCAAATCTTCATCATAAAAACAAAAATCGATTTGATAAATCTCACACAATTCTTCAATTTTTTCTTGCGGAAACGCAGGGGTAATACCTAGAATTTTTGCACCCAGTTGGATTGTAGCAAGATATAAAAATAAAATGTTCTCTGTATTTTTTCCAACAAAAGCAACCGCACTTTCTGGATTTACACCTTTATTTAGTAAGAAGGAAACGGTTTGATTCACTTTCTCGGTTACTTGCGCCCAATTAAAAATATCGCCCTGTGCAGTGCGCAAGGCGATTTTATGAGAAAACTTAGGGTGGATAGCAAAGGCTTGCCAAGGATACATCATTAATTTACCGTGAAATATGCCCGCACTTCGTCAATTAAACTTTCAGGCAAATCCATTGATTGCATTGCGCCTTCCAACATCAGCATTTTACGGCCACTGTTTGTATTAGTAATAACCCAATAAGGCGTATCTGGAATTTGTTTTGGTTTTGTATGATTGCCAGTCATTAACAATGTTGCTTCATCGCGTGCAAAATAAACTCGCGTACGACCTTGCAAAGATTCTGTGGCTTGCGCAAAACTCTCAGGATTAGTGCGATAAAGCACGCGCAGAATAGCTAAAAAACGCGTAACAGCTTTGCCTTCTTCTTGAAATTCTGTCGAGTTCAACAACGTTTGAACTTTTTCTACGATCTGATTAATTGCAGTTATCGGCTGTTTTTTCGTCGGTTTTACACTTTCTGATTTAGCAGGTTCCGTCTGTACTTCCACTTTTGATTCTGTTTTTTCGTTATTTTCAGCCGGAGCAAATGTTAAGTCATCGGCGAAAACACTCGCATGTGCCGGTAAATTAAGCAAACGGCGTAAAATATCCGAAGCACTTTCCCCAATAGAGCGGGTTTGGCTCGCAATGTATTGGTATAATTCTTCATCAACTTCAATGATCTTCATTTTTTTCTCTCTGTTTGCTAGAATTTTTTTAATTATAACGACTTCTTTACAAATTCTCACGCAAAAATTATGGCAAACTCATTGCTCAATTATCAATTTCATCAAGTAAAACAAACGATTAATTCTCCAACTTTGGTTTTTATTCACGGTTTATTCGGGGATATGAATAATCTTGGCATCATCGCCAGAGCTTTTAGCGAAAATTACAATATTTTACGCGTAGATCTGCGTAATCACGGCCATAGTTTTCATTCGGAAAAAATGACTTATCAACTTATGGCTGAAGATGTTATCGCAGTAATCCGCCACTTGAATTTACCTAAAGTGATATTAATTGGTCATTCTATGGGGGGGAAAACTGCCATGAAAATCACCGCACTTTGCCCAGAATTAGTCGAAAAATTAATTATAATTGATATGTCTCCCCTACCTTATGAAGGATTTGGGCATAAAGATGTGTTTAATGGCTTGTTCGCTGTCAAAAATGCAGCCCCTAAAACTCGTCAAGAAGCGAAACCGCTCTTAGAAAAGGAAATTGATGATCAGGATGTCGTGCAATTTATGCTGAAATCTTTTGAGCCAAATTCACCCGATTATTTTCGGTTTAATCTCACCGCACTTTTCAACAATTACGCTAACATTATGGATTGGGAAAAGGTGCATGTACTCACGCCGACGCTATTTATCAAAGGCGGAAATTCTTCTTATATAAAAATAGAGAATAGCGAAAAAATTTTAGAACAATTTCCTCATGCGACGTCTTTTACTATTAGTGGTTGTGGGCATTGGGTGCATGCTGAAAAACCTGAATTTGTTATACGTGCGATAGAGCGATTTGTAAATAAGAATTAATTAATTTAAATGAGAATACTTTTGTAGTATACTCCCACATAATTTAGGGGATATCCCCTATTTATAATCAATACGTTAAATTTTAAAAGGAAAGAAAAATGGCAGTTGTTGGTCTATTTTATGGCAGTGACACAGGCAATACCGAAAACATCGCGAAAATGATCCAAAAACAATTAGGTAACGACTTAATCGATATTCGTGATATTGCAAAAAGTAGCAAAGAAGATATTGAAGCATACGATTTCTTACTTTTCGGTATTCCGACTTGGTATTACGGCGAAGCACAAGCAGACTGGGATGATTTTTTCCCAACGTTAGAAGAAATCGATTTTACAGATAAACTCGTAGGTATTTTCGGCTGTGGCGATCAAGAAGACTATGCTGATTATTTCTGCGATGCTATCGGCACCGTGCGCGACATCGTAGAACCGCGCGGCGCAATCATTGTGGGTAACTGGCCAACTGAAGGCTATACTTTTGAAGCTTCAAAAGCATTATTAGAAGATGGAACTTTCATTGGGTTGTGTATTGATGAAGATCGCCAACCTGAACTTACTGCAGAACGTGTGGAAAAATGGTGTAAACAAATTTACGATGAAATGTGTTTAACCGAGCTTGCTTAGCATTTCTCACACAATAAGAAGGGAACGTTATGTCTGAAGAAAACATTAAATTACTCAAAAAAGCTGGATTAAAAATTACCGAACCACGTTTAACGATTCTTAGCTTAATGCAAGAACACAAAAATGAACATTTCTCAGCAGAAGATGTATACAAAATCCTGCTAGAGCAAGGGAGTGAAATTGGCTTAGCGACTGTTTACAGAGTATTAAATCAATTTGACGAGGCTCATATTCTAATTCGTCACAATTTTGAAGGGAACAAATCTGTATTTGAGCTAGCACCCACTGAACACCATGATCATATTATCTGTGAAGATTGCGGAAAAGTATTTGAATTTACTGACAATATTATTGAACAACGCCAACGTGAAATTAGCGAAAAATATGGCATTAAATTAAAAGCGCATAGTTTATATCTTTACGGGAAATGTAGTGATATTAATCATTGTGATGAAAACAATTCAAATAAATAACATCTCTAAGGCGACAAAATGTCGCCTTTCTTATATTCAAATTTCATCCTAAAAAATAACCGCTCTTTTTTAAAGTGCGGTTATTTTCTATTTGAAATTTTGAGGATTAATAAACACCTTGTGCCAACATGGCATCAGCGACTTTGACAAAACCTGCTACGTTTGCGCCTACCACATAGTTAATATTTTCTTGCCCCTCAATCGTGCCGTATTTTTTACAGTTTGCGTGAATGTCTAGCATGATTCGATGCAATTTTGCATCTACTTCTTCTGCAGTCCAATACAAACGTTGTGAACTTTGCGCCATTTCTAAACCGGAAGTCGCCACGCCACCAGCATTAGCCGCTTTACCAGGTCCAAATAATACACCTGCAGCCTGTAACGCTTCTGTTGCTTCAATGGTAGTTGGCATATTGGCGCCTTCAGCGACTAATCTCACGCCATTTTTAATTAAAAGTTGAGCATCTGAAAGTTCTAATTCATTTTGAGTTGCACAAGGAAGCGCAATATCAACTTTCACTTCCCAAGGGCGTTTGCCTTCAAAATATTGCAAGCCAAATTGTTCTGCATAATCTTTCACTCGACCACGTTTTACATTTTTAATTTCTAAAAGTGCGGCTAATTTTTCAGTAGTAAATCCCTCAGCATCATAAAAATAGCCTGATGAGTCAGAGCAAGTCACCACTTTTGCGCCAAGCGATAATGCTTTTTCAATAGCATATTGCGCTACGTTACCAGAACCTGAAACCGATACAACTTTACCCGCAAAGCTATCGCCTTTTTCAGCTAACATGGCTTGAGCAAAATAAACTAATCCATATCCCGTTGCTTCTGGACGAATTAAACTACCACCAAAAGATAATCCACGCCCTGTAAAGACGCATGCAGCTTGGTTCGATAATTTTTTCATATAGCCAGCTAGATAACCAACTTCGCGCCCACCAACACCTATATCGCCTGCTGGTACATCCGTATCTGCCCCTACATGGCGATAAAGTTCAGCCATCAATGCTTGGCAAAAACGCATGACTTCTGCATCTGATTTTCCTTTTGGATCAAAGTCCGAACCACCTTTTGCACCGCCCATAGGCAATGTAGTTAAAGCATTTTTAAAAATTTGCTCAAAACCCAAGAATTTTAAGATTGATAAATTTACTGATGGATGGAAACGCATACCACCTTTAAATGGACCAATTGCACTGTTAAATTGTACACGAAATGCACGATTTACCTGTACTTGCCCTTTATCGTCAGTCCACGCCACACGGAATTGAAATGCACGTTCAGGCTCGACTAAACGTTCTAATAATCCCTCTGAACGATATTTAGGATTAGCTTCTAAAAAGGGCCAAATAGAAGTAAATACTTCTCTCACCGCTTGTAAAAACTCAGGTTGATGACCATCACGTTGAGCGACTTTTGCTAAGAATGCATCTAAGGAAGCAACTGTTGACATAATGAATTTCCTTCTTTGTTGTTGATGTTGTGTGTATTGTGTTTTTTATTATGTTCGCCTCATAGGGCGCAATGACAATATGCAATGAGCAATTTAACGTTGCAATAATTTTTATGAAGGATATTTAAAGAAAAACAAAACAGAAAGAAATTATCTAAAAAATCACCTAATTTATTAAATAGAAAATAAAAATAAAGATAATGACGTAATAAAATGATGATGTTTTAGGTGAAAATACGACTCTTTTACTCAGCTATAAATCACATTTAGTCGCGAATAAACCAAAAGATATTGTTTTATGAAAAAACAACGCGAGGATGACATCAATGCAATAAAAAAGGGGCTAAGCCCCCATTTTATATATTAATTGATTCATTATTCTGTTTTTTCTGATTCATCGTTGTTTTCAACCGCACTTTCATCGTCTTTTGGTTGATAAAAACGAGCTACTAATAGACCAAGCTCAAAGAGCAAGCACATCGGCACCGCGAGTAAAGTTTGTGAAAAAACGTCAGGAGGCGTTAAAAGCATGCCGATAAAAAATGCCCCCACGATAATATAAGGACGTTTTCCTGAAAGTGCTTTTACTGTTGTTACGCCAGTCCAGCAAAGTAGAATGATAGCTATCGGTACTTCAAAACACACACCAAAAGCTAAAAACAATGCCAAAGCGAAATCTAAATAGCTGCTGATATCTGTTGCAATAGCAACGCCTTCTGGTGCAGTTTGTGTAAAGAAACTAAATACAAACGGAAATACAACGTAATAAGCAAAAGACACGCCACAATAAAATAAAATTGTACTTGAAAATAGCAACGGATAAATCATCCGTTTTTCATGTTGGTACAATGCAGGCGCAACAAAAGCCCAAATTTGATAAAGCAAATAAGGAACAGAAATAAAAACAGCAACAATCGCTGTCAATTTAATTGGAGTAAAGAAAGGCGTTTGAATATTGGTTGCGATCATCGTCGCACCTTTTGGCATAACCGTTGTTAAAGGTGCTGCAACAAAATGATAAATATCATTGGAAAAATACACCAATGCGACAAAAACCAATACCACACAAATCACACAGCGTAATAAACGGTTTCTTAGCTCAACAAGGTGTGTAATTAGAGGTTGAGATTCATCCACATTACTCATAAAAACTCGCTATGATTCAGTTTTTGAAGATTGAGATTTTGGTGCTGGAGCAATTTCAATATCATCCGGCGGATAATAATCAGATAAACGCTCGGTCAATTCTGCTTGCTCGTGGGCTTCAAGTGCGGTTAAATCTGCAGGTGTTTTTTCTACTTCAGGTAAAGTTTCTGTAGAATCCTCAGTTAATGCCACATTTTGAGACTTTTCTGCATTTTCAGCCGCACTTTTAATTTCTTTAATTTGCTCTTCCACTGTTGTACCAGCTTGAGCCGCTTTATCTTCTAGCTCTGCTTTCATTTTATCTGCTTGAGCTTTTAATTCCTCCACCGTTTTACTCAATTCTGGTGAAAGGGTTTGCAAGTTCAAAGATTCAGCTTTTTTGATACTATCCTGTAATTCTTGCAATTTTAGTTCTTGTTTCAACTCATTTTGCACATTGGCAGCTAAACCACGAATCGTTTTCACCCAGCCCATCACTGTGCGAATAGCGACAGGTAAACGCTTCGGCCCTAGCACAACTAGGCCAACCACCATTAACAAAACAAGTTCTGAAAAACCAATATCAAACACGGATTAAGCCTGTTCTTTCTCTTTTGTAGTTTCAGTTTTTGCAGATGTTGCATTATTGTCAATAGACTTAAATTCTGCATCTTTTGCTTTTTCATCATCTTGCATTGCTTTCTTAAAGCCTTTCACTGCAGCGCCAAGATCTGAACCCGCATTTCTTAATTTTTTCGTACCGAAAACCAATAAAATGACTACTAATAAGATAATCATTTGAGCTGGGGATAAACCAAACATAATAAACTCCGTTCTGTAAAAAAGAAAAAATTTGGGTCGAAATATACCCTTTTTACCCACGTAGAACAATAGCTATCGGGGATTATTTTCAATTTATCACGATATTAATGATAAAACGCAATATATAAATAAACTAAAAATGGCTAAAAATTTCTTTCTAGCCATTTTATCTTTATTTCCAAATGCGGGAATCTAATATTTTCTTACGTAATTCAGGGTGTTCATCAATTTTAAACTCTGGTGTTTTTCCTTCTTTAAGCTGGCGTTGATAATCCTTCATCAATTTCCATACGATTGGAGACAACATCAAAATTGCGATCAAGTTAATGATTGCCATGACTGCCATTACCGTATCTGCAAAATTCCACACCACATTACCTGAACGAACCGAACCAAAATACACGAAGAAGAGCACCATTAAACGGAACAAAAATACAAACCAAGGTTTATTCTTGATAAAACGGATATTACTTTCCGCATAAGCATAGTTGCCAATAATAGAAGAATAAGCGAATAACAATAAGATAAACGCTAGGAAATGCACCCCAAATTCACCTATGTGGTATTGCAAGGCATTTTGCGTAAGTGAGATACTTTTTAGCGTTTCGCTACCATAATTATTTGAAAGCAAAATAATAACGGCAGTACAAGTACAAACGATCATTGTATCAACAAAAACTCCGAGCATTTGCACTAAACCTTGGCTAACTGGATGCTTAACGTGAGCTGCTGCAGCCGAATTAGGCGCAGAACCCATCCCCGCTTCGTTTGAGAATAAACCACGTTTAATCCCCATCATCATTGCTTTTGATACAAGCGCACCAAACATTCCGCCAGCGGCAGCATCAAAACTAAATGCACTTTGAATAATACGATGAATCACGGAAGGAATCATATCAATATGCATACCAAGAATAATCACCGCCATAATCAAATAGAAAAGCGCCATCATTGGCACAAGACTACTCGAAATAATCGCAATCCGCTTAACACCACCGAAAATAATAAGTGCGGTCAAAATTACTAATGAAATACCAACATATTCCCCTTTCCAATTCCACGCATTGCTCGTCGCTTCAACAATAGAGTTTGCCTGCACAGAATTAAAGGCAAAACCAAATGTAAAAATTAATGCAAGCGCAAAAGCCACTGCCATACAACGTGATTTTAAACCTTGCACAATATAATAAGCAGGGCCACCACGGAATGAGCCATCTTTATCCTGAATTTTAAATAATTGAGCAAGAGTAGATTCAGCGAAAGCACTCGACATACCAATAAATGCCGTTACCCACATCCAAAACACTGCGCCTTCGCCACCTAAGGCGATTGCCGTTGCAACCCCACCAATGTTACCAACACCAACGCGGCTCGCAAGACCTGTTGTAAACGCTTGGAAAGGTGTTAACGAACTTCCCTCTACCGCACGACCAAACCACATTTCACGAAGGCTTGCTGGAAATAAACGGAACTGCACAAATCCTGTTGTAATGGTAAAAAATAGACCAGTCCCAAGCAAAATAATAATTGTGGCATCCCATAAAGGTCCATCAAGGTGTGCGACTATCCAAGTTAGCACTTCTTCTAACATTTTTGAAAATTCAAATTCCATAATCATCCCTCAAGCGATAAATAATTTGATTGTATGAGTTTTCAATGAAAAGGCGAGATTTTTTAATAATTTCTCTAAAGAAAAGAAATACAAACAAGAAAAAATCTAATAATTTTAGAATATTCTAAATATTTTCTAAAATAAAGGACGTATTATTTGAACACGCCCGCTAGTTTGTTGAATTATTTGGTTAAAAACAACGCTGCTGCACCACGCACACCACCGGAATCGCCGTGTTTCGCTTTTTTAATTGGTGGAACTTTTGCTGTTCGCATCAAGTGAGGTGGTAATGCTTTTGGTAAAGCCTCATAAAGGTAATCAAAATTAGATAATCCACCGCCTAGCACAATCATATGCGGATCAAATGCCGTAATAATATTGCCAATAGAAATCGCCGCCAATTCAACAAAAAGATTCACAAAATCTACCGCACTTTCATTGCCTTGATAGAACAAATCAATAATTTCACGCGCAGATAATGTTTCACCTTTTAAATCTCGATAAAGCATTTCAAAACCGCGACCAGACAGATAATTATCCAAACAAGCCTTGTTACCACAACCGCATTGATAAATTGGGGCTTTATCCCATCCCAATAATTTCAAAGCATGATAATTTAGTTGTAAATGACCAAGCTCTCCCGCCATTCCCACTTGACCTGAATGAACTTTACCGTTTAAGACAAAGCCACCACCAAAACCAGTTCCAAGAATTAAACCAAGTACAGTCGGATATTGTTGATTTTCTTCGTCCCATGCTTCAGATAACGCAAAGCAATTTGCGTCATTTTCAGCCCGCACTTCACGGCCCAAACGCGCAGACAAATCGCGTAAAATTGGTTTATTATCTGCCACACGAATATTGGTAATTTCGGCTAATCCAGTTTGTTGATTAACAAAACCAGGCACGCCCAACCCTACGGTGCCCACTTCACCAAACTTTTCATCAGCACGATTCACTAAATCCACAATTGTGTTAAGCCATTCTTCATAGTCGGTTTTAGGTGTTGGCACCCGTTCAGAATATAATTTTTCTAATTTTTCATTGAATACGGCAAGCTCTATTTTCGTACCACCAATATCTAAACCATAATACATAATCTGCTCCTGTATAAAGAAGTGCGGTTAAAATTAACCAAAATTTTAACCGCACTTTAATCATTATTTTATGACAAAGATCGCCTTTTTCTTTAAAAAGGCAAAAATAATGCTATTAATCAACCATGCCAGCAATGTCGCCACTAATAAATCTATTGGGTAATGCATGCCTAATCTCACACGGCTAATCAACATCAACAAGCCCCACACTGCAATACCCGCCACCAGCAATTTTGCTTTAAAAGAACGGTTACCCAATAATTGAGTAAAGCCAACAGCAAGCATTAGCCAAGTTGCCGCAAAAATTGTATGTCCAGAGGGGAACGAATAGCCTGTTTCATTTTCATAATGATGAACTAACCAAGCTGGTGTAATGGCATCCATCGAATAAAAATTCTTAGCGATTTCTGCACGCAAAGTACGGTCATTTTTATAAAAGTTTGCAGGCGTTGAATGAGTTTGCTCAGCTAGATAAACGGTGAATGGACGAGGTTCTTCAAATAATGCTTTTGCCCCTGTTTTTGCGGCTTGAGTGGCAATAACTGAAATTCCCATCACAATTACGCCTAATATCCATTGTTTTGGATTTTTGAATAAAAAGGCGAACAAAATCGTAAATAACACACAGGTGATCAACGCATAAGGTACGCTACCCGTTTCAGTGAGCAAATAAAGCCAATAATCAGCTTGAGTTAATTGGCTATTGCCATGCCACTGATAGGAAATACCCCAAATAAAAAATGGTACAAGACAAAGTAATAACGTATATAATGACAGCCTTTTAAACATGCTCGCCCCTTGATAATAAAAAATAACGCGCGCATTCTAACAGAAATGACTACGAATAAGGATCACTTTATGGCAAAAATTCAGCTAGTTGCGCAAGCCAATTTACCTACTGAATATGGTATTTTCAGAATGGTGGGGTTTGAATTTCCAGATACCAAAAAAGAACATGTAGCCTTAGTAATGGGCGATATTTCTAATGCTGATGAACCTGTGTTAGCACGCATCCATTCTGAATGTTTAACTGGCGATGCGCTTCACAGCTTAAAATGCGATTGTGGGTTCCAACTGGCGACAGCGTTGAAACAAATTAAAGAAGAAGGTCGCGGTGTCTTAATTTATCATCGTGAAGAAGGCCGTGGCATTGGTTTGATTAATAAAATCCGTGCTTATTCTTTACAAGATAAAGGAATGGATACCATTGAAGCCAATCTTGCTTTAGGTTTCAAAGCAGATGAACGTAACTTCGAAGTCTGTGCCGATATGTTCGAGCTACTTGGTGTCAAAAAAGTTCGCTTGATGACCAACAACCCAGAAAAAGTAGAAACCATGAAAAAAGCTGGTATCAACGTGGTTGAACGAGTTCCTCTTAATGTGGGCGAAAACCGCTACAATACAAAATATCTTGATACAAAAGCGAAAAAAATGGGGCATTACATTGTGCATAACAATGATGAACAACATTTAATGACCTGTCCACATTGCCAGGAAGAGATTATTTAACAAATAAGATATGTTAAAAAAGCCATACTGTTATATTGAACAGTATGGCTTTTTTATTTAAACTCACAGTTACGGAATAATCGAAGGATTTTTTAGCATATTGCTAAAAACGAGAAACCCCGTCTCGTATTCCAAAGATCGGGGCTTATCAGGAGTAAGTAAAATGAAAAAAACGCTCTTTTTCATTTTCTTGATTATCTGTTGTTTAGTTAGCTGTTCAGGCACAGTTATCTAAGATAATCGCAAGGGGACGATGTAGGAGTTGTCCCCAATGCCTCCAATCTTAAAGATTTTTTTTCTTGATTGCAAGGGTAATTATTGATTTTGAACCTTTCTCCACAAATCTTTACTGTAAATGGTTCCAACGGAATTTACTTGCGCGCCCATTATACTTGGTGCGAGATAAACTGGCGTACTATATTGAAAAATGGGTAACACTAAATGTTCTTGTTGAACTATTTCTTTTAATTTTTCGTAATTTTCTAACCGCACTTTTTCGGATGTCGTCATCATTGCACTTTCAAATAAACGATCAAATTCTGCATTTTTATAGCCATTTTTGTTATCAGGGCTTTTTGAATAGAACAAATTTAAGAAAGCGACGGGATCATTAAAATCAGCACACCAGCCAGAACGAATTAATTGAAAATCCCCTTTTGTGCGAGCTCTTTGTAATTCTTGCCAACTCATCCCTTGATTTTCAACTCGTAATAAATCTGATTGCGATAACTGACGATTTAATTGCATTGCAATGGTTTGATTCAGAGACGAATCATCATAACGAATACGTAATTTCAACGGGTGAGTTTCACTAATTTGATTTTGGGAAAGAAGCTGTTCTGCAACAACAGGCTCCCAAATAGATTCTTGCTCACCTAGCATAGATTTTGGCAGAAAAGTATTGCTAGGATGAAGATGAGCAATATCTGCAACCAAATTCTTGGTAGAAATCATCGAAACAATCGCTTTTCTTACCGCACTTTTTTGTAACACAGGATCGGAAAGATTAAACTCATAGAAATAAGTACAAAGTTGCGGATAATCTTGGATATTCTGATCGACTTTTTTCTGATTCATTACAACATCAAAATCAGATAAATCTGCATCAACTGCAATTTTTTGATACTTCACTTGCTGAAATATCACTTTTTCTTTTGCCCAATAATAAGGATTGGCAGTTAAAACGTACTGATTCTCAGCCTGACTTTGTAATTGATAAGCACCATTGCTGATAAACGTTTCGCTTGATTTAGCATAGCGAGGCAAAAGGCTGACGTGTGCCAACATAGAAGGTAAATATGGTGATGCTTTATCTAATTCAATGCGTAAAGTGCGGTCATTTTCGGCAAACAATCCTAGGGATTCAACAGGTAACGCTTTTTCCAATACTGTCTTCGCATTTTTCACATTCATGAAAGCCAAATAATTTTTAAGTGGACTTTCAGACTGAGAAAGTGCTTGCCAAGATTGCACAAAATCTGATGCAGTGATAGGCTTACCATTCGACCATTTAGCATGTTCACGCAAAGTGAAAATCCAAGTTTTATTGTCTTCGGTTTGCCAACTTTCTGCTACAGCTGGAACAAGATTACCTTGCGCATCATAAGCCATTAAGCCTTCAAAAAGATCTCGTAATAATTGAGTTTGTTCTTCGCTTTGTGCTTGCCAAGGTTGCAAAGTCAAATCGCCATAAACACCACGTTTTAATTCAACTCGGTTAGATTCTAATTGAGTATTTTTTGGTGTCTCAACTTGAGGCAAAATAGGCTTGGGACTATCCAATTTATCACAAGCCACCATCGTAAAAATGATGGAAAAAATAACCGCACTTCGTTGGCACAAAGCGAACAAATTATTCATTTTCGGTTTTAACCCAAAATAAGAAGAACCAAAACTTAATACAAATCAACGCAACAATAACACTACGACCTATTACACTTGGCGTGAAATAAAAACCAATCAGTAGCATTGTGGTGACAAAAGTCAAAATACAAATTTTGGTATTTTTCTTTAAAGATCGATTTTCATTAAAAGACTTGAGATGTTTTTGATAAATACTTGTACCTAAAAACCATTGTTCTAAGCGTTTTGAACCTTTTGCGAAGAAAAATAAAGTAAGTAATAAAAAAGGCGTGGTCGGTAAAATAGGAAGGAAAATGCCAATGATGCCAAGAGCAAGAGAAAGAAAACCTAAAATAATGTAAATAATTTTCATAATGTTCCTAATAAAAAAGAAAATGCGAACCATTATTACTGATTTTTTAGATTTTTCAACCTTGATATTATAGAATTTGTCGTCACATAAAAAGCAGTTTTCAAAAAAGGAACATTTATGTCTATGTCAAATCCATTACTTAACATTCAAGGCTTACCGCCATTTTCACAAATCAAGCCAGAACACGTTCAACCCGCTGTTGAAAAATTAATTCAAGATTGTCGTGACACAATAGAACAAGTGTTAAAACAACCTCACTTTACTTGGGAAAATTTTATTTTGCCTTTAACAGAAACCAATGATCGCTTAAACCGTGCTTGGTCGCCTGTTTCTCATCTCAATTCAGTAAAAAATAGCACTGAATTACGTGAAGCCTATCAATCTTGCTTGCCTTTACTTTCTGAATACAGCACTTGGGTTGGTCAGCATAAAGGACTTTATAATGCCTATTTAGCGTTAAAAAATAGTGCTGAATTTGCCGATTATTCTATTGCGCAAAAGAAAGCCATTGAAAATTCACTGCGTGATTTTGAACTTTCAGGTATCGGGCTTTCAGAAGAGAAACAACAACGTTATGGCGAAATTGTGGCGCGCTTATCGGAATTAAATTCACAATTTAGCAATAACGTATTAGATGCCACGATGGGCTGGGAAAAACTCATTGAAAACGAAGCAGAACTTGCTGGTTTACCTGAATCCGCACTACAAGCTGCACAACAATCTGCCGAAAGTAAAGGATTGAAAGGTTATCGTTTTACGTTAGAAATCCCAAGTTATTTGCCTGTGATGACTTACTGTGAAAATCGTGCATTGCGTGAAGAAATGTACCGTGCTTATGCAACACGCGCCTCTGAACAAGGCCCTAATGCTGGCAAATGGGACAACAGTAAAGTTATGGAAGAAATTCTTACGTTACGCGTGGAATTGGCAAAATTACTCGGTTTTCATACTTACACCGAACTTTCACTTGCCACCAAAATGGCAGAAAACCCACAACAAGTGCTTGATTTCTTAGATCATCTTGCCGAACGGGCTAAACCTCAAGGCGAAAAAGAATTGCAAGAATTGAAAGATTACTGCGAAAAAGAATTTGGTGTCACTGAACTTGCGCCTTGGGATATTGGTTTTTACAGCGAAAAACAAAAACAACATTTATACGCCATTAATGATGAAGAACTTCGCCCATATTTTCCTGAAAATCGCGTGATTTCAGGATTGTTTGAATTAATTAAACGCATTTTCAATATTCGTGCAGTGGAACGCAAAGGCGTGGACACTTGGCATAAAGATGTGCGCTTCTTTGATTTAATTGATGAAAACGATCAACTCCGTGGCAGTTTCTATCTTGATTTATATGCACGCGAACATAAACGTGGTGGGGCGTGGATGGATGATTGTATTGGGCACAAGCGTAAACTAGATGGCAGTATTCAAACCCCAGTGGCTTATTTAACTTGCAACTTCAATGCGCCTAGCGGTAATAAGCCAGCGTTATTTACGCACGATGAAGTAACTACCCTATTCCACGAATTTGGTCACGGCATTCATCATATGCTTACTCAAATTGATGTCTCCGATGTGGCGGGTATTAACGGTGTGCCTTGGGATGCGGTGGAATTACCAAGTCAATTTATGGAAAACTGGTGTTGGGAAGAAGAAGCTTTGGCATTTATTTCAGGACATTACGAAACAGGCGAGCCATTGCCAAAAGAAAAACTTACGCAATTATTAAAAGCAAAAAATTTCCAAGCTGCGATGTTTATCTTACGTCAGCTTGAATTTGGTATTTTTGATTTCCGTTTACATCACACCTTTGATGCGGAAAAAACCAATCAAATATTAGAGACTCTTAAAGCGGTGAAATCACAAGTTGCCGTCATAAAAGGCGTAGATTGGGCAAGAACCCCGCACAGTTTCAGCCATATTTTTGCAGGGGGCTACGCCGCAGGTTACTACAGCTATTTATGGGCAGAAGTCTTATCAGCTGATGCTTATTCTCGCTTTGAAGAAGAAGGTATTTTCAACCCAATCACCGGCAAATCATTCTTAGATGAAATTCTCACGCGTGGCGGCTCAGAAGAACCAATGGAACTCTTCAAACGCTTCCGTGGCAGAGAGCCGCAATTAGATGCGTTGTTAAGACATAAAGGAATTATGAACTAATACGTCAAACTATAGGGCATGCACGACATGCCCTTTCTCAAATATTTTCCTCTAAAAAAGCCCTTCATAAAAACATTGCAAATTTCAACCGCACTTTATCAAGACAAACTGCAAACGAGACATTATTTTTACAAATAGCCACAAGATAAACTCATAGAAATTCACGCAGAATAGACTAATTTCCTGTATAATTTTTCACATATCTATCCAACTCATTACACAAAATATTCTGAGGATTTTATGGCAGCTGCAATTCAACAACGTGCCGAACTTCAACGTCGTATTTGGCAAATTGCTAATGATGTTCGAGGCTCGGTCGATGGCTGGGATTTCAAACAATATGTGCTTGGCACACTTTTCTATCGTTTTATTAGCGAAAATTTTGCCAATTATATTGAAGCGGGCGATGAAAGAGTAAATTATGCCCAATTACCTGATGAAATCATTACACAAGACATTAAAACAGATGCAATAAAAACGAAAGGCTACTTTATTTACCCAAGCCAGCTATTTAAAAATGTTGCAGATAACGCCAGTAACAACCCAAATCTTAATACAGATTTAAAACAGATTTTTACTGATATTGAAAACTCAGCGATGGGCTTTCCGTCTGAACAAGATATTAAAGGCTTATTTGCAGATTTTGACACCACCAGCAATCGCTTAGGCAATACCGTAAAAGATAAAAACGACCGCTTAACGGCTGTTTTGAAAGGCGTGGCTGAACTTGATTTTGGCAAATTTGAAGATAACCATATTGATTTATTTGGCGATGCCTACGAATATCTTATTTCTAACTATGCCGCCAATGCAGGTAAATCAGGTGGTGAATTTTTCACTCCACAAAGTGTTTCCAAACTCATTGCTCAAATTGCAATGCACGGGCAAACCTCGGTCAATAAAATTTATGACCCTGCTGCTGGTTCGGGTTCTTTATTGTTGCAAGCCAAAAAACAATTTGATGAACATATTATTGAAGAAGGCTTTTTCGGGCAGGAAATAAACCACACCACATACAACCTTGCCCGTATGAATATGTTTTTGCATAACATCAACTACGACAAGTTTGATATCGCTTTAGGCAACACCTTAATGGAACCACAATTTGGCGATGACAAACCTTTCGATGCCATCGTTTCTAACCCGCCTTACTCCGTGAAATGGGTTGGCTCGGACGATCCCACACTGATTAACGATGAACGCTTCGCCCCCGCAGGTGTGCTTGCCCCAAAATCCAAAGCAGATTTTGCCTTTATTTTACACGCATTAAGCTATCTTTCAGGCAAAGGCAGGGCGGCGATTGTTTCCTTCCCTGGCATTTTTTATCGCGGCGGTGCGGAACAAAAAATTCGTCAATATTTGGTGGAAAACAATTTTGTGGAAACCGTGATTGCCCTTGCACCTAATCTATTTTACGGCACCAGTATCGCAGTGAATATTCTAGTGCTTTCCAAACATAAACCTAATACCCAAACCCAATTTATCGACGCCAGCGGTTTATTTAAATCCGCCACCAATAACAACATACTAGAAGAAGAACATATTGAACAAATTCTCAAACTGTTTGCCGATAAAGAAGATATGCCGCATTTAGCCAAATCCGTGTCCTTTGAAGATATCGTTAAAAATGAATACAACCTTGCGGTCAGCTCTTATGTGGAACAAAAAGACACTCGCGAAGTGATTAATATTGATGAACTCAATGCGGAAATTCGTAAAACAGTTGCTAATATCGACCGCTTGCGTGCCGAGATTGACAAGATAGTGGCGGAGATTGAGGGGTAACAATGGAAATTGTGCTTTATACCACCAATGAAGGTAATGCTCAGTTTAGATTACAGAAATTTGATGATCAGATTTGGCTATCTCAAATTGAAATGGCTGAGCTATATCAGACCACTAAACAAAATATCAGTAAGCATATCAAAGCTATCTTTTCTGAAGGCGAACTTGATGAAAATTCAACCGTCAACTATAAGTTGACAGTTCAAAATGAAGGAAATCGAAACGTTTCTCGCCAATTAGCTTATTATTCGTTACCACTGATTATTGCTGTAGGATACCGAGTTCGATCATCTCGTGGCACACAATTCCGTCAATGGGCAACCGAGCGATTACAAGAATATATGGTAAAAGGTTTTACGATAGATGATGAACGCTTAAAAGATAATGGTGGTGGAGATTATTGGAAAGAATTACTCAATAGAATCAGAGATATTCGCTCAAGTGAAAAAGCATTATATCGCCAAGTTCTAGAACTATACGCAACCAGCCAAGATTATAATCCTAAAAGCGAAGCAACAGTTAAATTCTTCAAAACGGTACAAAATAAGTTACATTATGCAACTTGTGAACAAACATCGGCAGAACTCATTTACTATAGAGTAGATAGCAATAAAGATTTTATGGGGCTAACTACATTTAAAGGTGCATTACCCACATTAAAAGAAGTCAAAGTTGCAAAAAATTATCTCACAGAAGAAGAATTATTTCGTTTAAATCGTTTGGTATCTGCTTTTTTTGACCTAGCTGAACTTAAAGCACAATCTCATACGCCAATGTATATGCAAGATTGGGTTAATGAACTAGATAAATTTGCTCAAATGTATGGTAAAGGCGTGTTGCAAAGTGGGGGAAAATCAGTCGGGAACAAGCTGAACAAAAAGCCATTTCAGAATATAGAGCTTATGAGGTAAAAACACTTTCCCCCATTGAACAGGAATATCTAGCTACATTAAAAGCATTAGAAAAAACAACCGTACAGAAGTTGCATCAGAAAAAATAAGCCATAGTAGGGCGGATAGCAGTCCGCCGAAAGAATATCAATATTATAACGGCGGATGAAATCCGCCCTACGAGAAACACAATGAAAAACAACCGCACTTTTTTAGAAAAATTATTGGATGGAGCTGAGATTGAGTGGAAGTCCTTAGGAAAAGTCACAGATATAAAAACAGGTCAGTCAGTTAGCAAAAATATTATTGCACAAAACCCTGGAATATACCCTGTTATCAACAGTGGACGTGATCCCTTAGGATTTATTAATGAGTGGAACACTGAAAATGATCCTATTGGTATTACAACAAGAGGAGCTGGTGTTGGCTCAATTACTTGGCAAGAAGGTAAATATTTCCGAGGAAATCTTAATTATTCTGTAACAATCAAATCAGACTATGAATTAAATGTTCGCTTTCTTTACCATGTGCTGCTTCATTTTCAAAAAGAGATTCATAATTTATGCTCTTTTACAGGGATTCCAGCACTAAATGCTAGCGAGCTAAAAAAATTAGAAATCCCCATCCCCCCACTCTCCGTCCAAACCGAAATCGTAAAAATTTTGGACGCATTGACAGCTCTTACCAGCGAGCTTACCAGCGAGCTTATACTACGCCAGAAACAATATGAATACTATCGGGAGAAATTGTTAAGTGAAGAAGAACTTGGGAAGGTTGGGTTTGAGTGGAAAACGTTAGAAGAACTTGTTGAAAAAACTCAAAATATAAGATGGAAAAACAATACTAAAACATATCGCTATATAGATTTAACGTCTGTAGATAGAGAAAATAATAATATTACTGGAACTATTGAGATCAATGCCCTAAATGCCCCTAGTAGAGCACAAAAAATAGTCAAAGAAAATGATGTTATCTTTGCAACAACTAGACCAACACAACAACGTGTAGTATTGATTAGCAAGGAATTTTCAGATGAGATCGCAAGTACAGGATATTGCGTATTACGAGCAAATACTAAAATTATTTTACCTAAATGGCTATTTTATTTTTTATCTACAATTAACTTTAAAAACTATGTGGAAGAAAATCAAAGCGGCTCCGCATACCCCGCAATCTCAGATTCAAAAGTAAAGGAATTTAGGATACCTGTTCCCGAAATAACTATTCAACAAAGGATTATTGAAAAACTAGATAAATTTTATAGTTTAACAAACTCATTACTTCATGGTTTACCAAAAGAAATTAATAACCGAAAAAAACAATATTCGTATTATCAAAAAGAATTACTAAATTTTTTAGGAGGTAATATTTATGAGTAAAAAATTATCAGAGCTATCTCAAGATTTAATGAACGACGAAGGGAAAGTTCATTTAATTTATGCCTTCAATGGAACTGGTAAAACAAGATTATCAAATGAATTCAAGAAGTTAGTTCAATCATCTACATCTATAGATGAGAATAGAAAAATAATATATTACAACTCTTATACAGAAGATATTTTTTATTGGGATAATAAGATAACAACACCAACATTGAATATCTATAAAAATAAATTTATAGACTGGATAAACAATATATTATATGAAGATGAAAAAGAAGAAATAATTTTAAACTTTCAAAGATATATAAATAATAATAAATTAACCCCTAAATTTGACGAAGACTTTTCTAAAGTTATTTTTTACTATGCTAGTGGAGATAACAGGGCAGAAGAAAAAATTAAAATATCAAAAGGGGAAGAAAGCAACTTCATATGGAGTATATTTTACACTATTTTAGATAAAGTAAAAATAAGTTATGAAGAATCTGACGACAGATTCAAATCCATTAAATACATTTTTATAGATGATCCAGTTAGCTCTTTAGATGAGAATCATTTAATAGAACTAGCTATGGATTTGGCAAAAATAATTAAGATCATAAAATCCAAAGTAAGAGTAATAATATCAACACACAACCCATTATTTTATAATGTATTACATAATGAATTTAAAAAAGATAACTATAAAAAATATTATCTAGAGAAATATGAAAATGAAGAATATGCTCTGATTAAACAAGATAATGATCACCCATTCGCATATCATATTTTTTTGAGAAAAGAAATTCAGAAAGCCATAGTTAATGGAGATCTACAAAAATATCACTTTAATTTTCTCCGGAATCTATTAGAAAAAACATCTACTTATCTTGGCTATAAAGGATGGAAAGAATTATTGGAAGCTATTAATAACAAAACAGGTAATGATTTTAAACCAAGATTAATTGATCTGAATAGCCATTCAGCACACTCAAGCGAAGAAATTTCAAATTTGAGTGATTCTGATAAAAATGAAGTAAAGAAATTGATGAGTGCGATTGATGAATTCTGCAATTTCGTGGAGTACCAATGAACGACTTAATCATCTACAACACCGATGACGGCAAATCTCACGTTGCTTTATTAGTTGTTGAAAATGAGGCTTGGCTAACCCAAAATCAGCTTGCGGAACTTTTTGACACCTCTGTACAAAATATCGCCTTACATATAAAAAATATATTAAAAGACAAAGAGTTAGATGAGTATTCAGTTATTAAGGATTACTTAATAACTGCCCAAGATGGTAAGCAATATCAAGTAAAACATTAATAAAACGGTGGGCTAAAGCCCACCCTACAAAAAGCAAAAGCATTAAGGAGCCACTCATGACCCAATACAAAACCATCGCTGAATCCAATAATTTTATCGTTTTAGATCAATATAATAAATTTGTGGAAGAGCCTAATGCGGGTTACCAAACGGAAGGGAGCCTTGAGCGTGAGTTTATTCGTGATTTACTGGCACAAGGATATGAGCATTTACAAGGTCTTAATAATCACGGGGAACTGATTAAAAATTTGCGTATTCAATTACAGCGATTAAATAATGTGGTTTTCTCTGATGCGGAATGGCATCGTTTTTTAGAAGAATATTTGGATAAGCCCAGTGATAGTCTGATAGAGAAAACCCGAAAAATTCACGATGATTATATTTATGATTTTGTGTTCGATAATGGACGCATTCAGAATATCTATTTGCTTGATAAGAAAAATCTTTCTAATAACACTGTGCAAGTCATCAATCAATTTGAACAAAGCGGCAGCTATGATAATCGTTATGATGTGACAATTTTGGTCAATGGTTTACCGCTTGTGCATATTGAACTGAAAAAACGTGGCGTGGCGATTCGTGAAGCCTTTAATCAAATTCATCGCTACAGCAAAGAAAGTTTCAATAAAGAAAATTCTCTCTTTAAATATATTCAGATTTTTGTCATTTCTAATGGCACGGATACTCGCTATTTTGCCAACACCACCAAACGCGATAAGAACAGCTACGACTTCACAATGAATTGGGCAACGGCAAAAAATACTTTGATTAAAGATTTAAAGGATTTTACAGCGACTTTCTTGCAAAAGAATACTTTACTCAATGTGTTGGTAAATTACTGCGTGTTTGATGTTTCCGACACCCTATTGATTATGCGTCCGTATCAAATTGCTGCCACTGAGCGGATTTTATGGAAAATTCAAAGTTCTTATTTGGCTAAAAACTGGAGCAATCGCGAGAGTGGTGGCTATATTTGGCATACCACAGGTTCAGGTAAAACGCTTACTAGTTTTAAAGCCTCTCGCCTTGCAACAGAATTAGACTTTATTGATAAAGTGTTCTTTGTGGTGGATAGAAAGGACTTAGATTATCAAACAATGAAGGAATATCAGCGTTTTTCGCCTGATAGCGTGAATGGCTCGGAAAGTACCGCAGGGCTTAAACGCAATATTGAAAAAGACGATAACAAAATTATCGTAACCACCATTCAAAAGTTGAATAATTTGATGAAATCGGAAGAAAATTTGCCAATTTATCAAAAACAAGTCGTATTTATTTTTGATGAAGCCCATCGCTCCCAATTTGGCGAAGCACAAAAAAATCTAAAACGTAAATTCAAAAAATTCTATCAATTTGGTTTTACAGGCACACCAATTTTTCCTGAAAACGCATTAGGTGCGGAAACGACAGCCAGTGTATTCGGTACGGAATTGCATTCTTATGTGATAACCGATGCTATTCGTGATGACAAAGTACTGAAATTCAAGGTCAATTACAACGATGTCCGCCCACAATTTAAAGCCTTAGAAATAGAAAAAGATCCTGAAAAATTAACCGCACTTGAGCAGAAACAAGCCTTTTTACACCCTGAGCGTATTAAAGAAATCTCGCAATACATCCTTAACAATTTTAAACAGAAAACCCACCGCTTTAACGCCACAGGTAAAGGCTTTAATGCAATGTTTGCGGTAAGCAGTATGGAAGCGGCAAAACGTTATTACGAAACTTTACAAAATCTACAGTCTGAACAAGAAAAACCGTTAAGAATTGCCACCATTTTCTCTTTTGCGGCAAATGAAGAACAAGATGCGATTGGCGATATTCCAGATGAGACCTTTGAACCCACTGCTCTAAACAGTACGGCAAAAGAATTTTTAACAAAAGCCATTGATGATTACAATCATTACTTTGGCACGAGTTATGGCGTAGATAGTCAATCATTCCAAAATTACTAT
Source organism: Haemophilus sp. C1 (assembly GCF_001276515.1). GTDB lineage: Bacteria > Pseudomonadota > Gammaproteobacteria > Enterobacterales > Pasteurellaceae > Haemophilus. The sequence goes on along the minus strand of NZ_LDVZ01000017.1, from coordinate 4,005 downwards.
CGCGATCTTGCTAAACGTGTGAAAAATCAGGAAGTGGATTTACTGATTGTAGTCGGAATGTTCTTAACAGGCTTTGATGCCCCTACGTTGAATACGCTTTTCGTGGACAAAAACTTGCGTTATCACGGATTAATGCAGGCTTTTTCTCGCACCAACCGCATTTATGACACAACTAAAACCTTTGGGAATATCGTTACTTTCCGCGATTTGGAACAAAATACCATTGATGCAATCACACTATTTGGCGATAAAAACACGAAGAATGTCGTACTAGAGAAAAGCTATGACAGCTATTTTAACGGTGATGACAATCAACGGGGTTATTTGGAGGTTATTCAAGAGCTGCAAAATCGCTTTCCTAATCCAACAGAAATCGAAACAGAGCAAGATAAAAAAGAGTTTGTAAAATTATTTGGCGAATATTTACGTATTGAAAATATTTTGCAAAATTACGATGAATTTGCAGCATTGCAAGCCTTACAAGCGGTCGATTTAAATGATCCGATTGCAATGGAGAAATTCAAGCAAGTACATTATGTGAATGATGAACAAATTGCAGAAATGCTGAAAGTTCCCACTTTACCAGTAAGAGCGGAGCAAGATTATCGTTCAACTTATAATGATATTCGCTATTGGCTACGCCAGCGAAAAGAAAGCAATGATAAAGACAATTCAACCATTAACTGGGATGATGTCGTATTTGAAGTTGATTTATTAAAATCTCAAGAAATCAATTTGGATTATATTCTTGCGTTAATTTTCGAACATCATAAGAAAAACCAAGACAAAGAGGTGTTAATTGATGAAATCCGCCGCACAGTTCGCTCAAGTTTAGGTAACCGTGCTAAAGAGAGCTTGATTGTCGATTTTATCAACCAAACAAATTTAGATGATATTCCCGATAAAGCAAGCTTGATTGATGCCTTTTTCCTTTTTGCCCAGAACGAGCAACAAAAAGAAGCAGAAGCCCTAATTCAAAAAGAAAATTTGAATGTCGATGCAGCAAAACGCTATATCAGCACTTCACTAAAACGCGAATATGCCAGCGAAAACGGCACGGCACTCAATGAAGTATTGCCAAAAATGAGTCCACTTAATCCACAATATCTCACTAAAAAACAGACTATTTTCCAAAAAATTGCTGCATTTGTAGAGAAATTTAAAGGAGTTGGGGGAAAGATTTAAATTTAATATATCAATCATTAAATCCAGTAGTTTGATCCTAAAACTGCTGGATTATTGTTATCTGTCCAAACAAAAATTCATTAGTATTCACAAAATTGAGCTAAGTCTTCCACATTTTCTAACCAGTGATTTCCAATTTCATCAATCAATTCAGTGCAATTAAAAATATCAGAATTTTTAGCCGCACTTTCTAAAGTATCCGCTAATTGACGTAAATGATTTAACCCTACCGATGCCGCTGCGCCTTTAATTTTATGGGCGGTATCTTCTGTTTCTTTCATATTATCTTTTGATAATTGAGCAAGATAATTTGGCATCGTTTGTTTGAATAAAGATAAATTTTCTAAAATTTGGGATTTTCCAAGGGTTTCAATTAATGCCAAATCAAATTTTTCTGAAAATACACTAGTATCATTTACTTCGATTATAGGTTCCCTTTCATCCGCAAAAAATTGCTGTAAACAATGGTGTAAATCCTTAATTGAAATGGGTTTGCGTAATACGCCATCCATGCCCATTTCTAAATATTCTTGCTCGCTTTGCATAACATTGGCGGTAAAAGCAATCATCGGCGGTAAAAAATCATAAATACCGTTCTCATAGTTCTCTCGCAAATATTGGGCGATTTCAAAACCACTCATATCTGGTAATTTAATATCTAGCAATAAAATGTCGTAAACATTTTTCTCAAATAAAGTGATCGCCTGCTTGCCATTTGTCGCAACATCAACATGATGCCCAAGTTTTTCCAAAATAGTTTTCGCAACCATAATATTGAGGTCAACATCTTCCACTAAAAGAATGTTCAAAGATGGAATATTTTTCTTAACGGATTCTTTTTCAGAAATTTCTTGAGCGTGGAGAGTAAGATGGAAAGTTGCGCCTTTTCCTCGCTCACTTTCAACCGTTAAATCCCCTTCCATTAACTGAGCGAGATTTTTAGAAATAGCCAGCCCAATACCGCTACCCGCACTTTGCTGGCGACTTTCTTTCACTTGATAATACATTTCAAAAATATGTTTTTGTTCTTCAAGAGAAATCCCCATTCCTGTATCTTTTACAATAAAATGGTAACAATCCTGATTTCTCATGATTTTAAGAATAATATTTCCCTGATCTGTAAACTTCACCGCATTGCTAATTAAGTTCCACAAAATTTGGCTCAAGCGCACACGATCAAGATTCAACCAATTAGGCAAGTTAGGTTCAAGCTCTAAAGAAAAAATAAGATTTTTTTGTTTAGCAAGGAAACTGGCAAAATTATAAATATCGTTTAATAAGGCGGGGAAATCTGTTGGCTGGCGATTTAATTCAATTCGGCTCGCATCAATTTTTTCCAAATCAATAATATCACTAAAAATATAGCCTAAACTGACCGCACTTATGTTGATAGTTTTTAAATAATTACGCTGGCGATCATCCAATTCATCATCAAGTAAAATCTGGCTAAGCCCGACAATTCCATTCAATGGCGTGCGCAATTCATGACTTATTGTGGCAAGTAAGGTACTTTTATCACGGCTATTTTTTTCTAACTTTTCCAATGCTTGGGATAATTTTTTCTGAGCGGCAATTCGCTCGGCGACCTCTTTTTCCAATCGATTAACCGAGCTAGAAAGATCAAGACGAGAATGTTCAAGCTTTTCGACCAATAAAGTGAAAAAATAAATAACAAAAGGCGCAGTGAGTAAGCCAAAAGTTACCGAACGAAAAATATCTACCCAAGAAATCTGATGAACAATAAATAGACTAAATAAAATCTGAGTACAAAGTGCTAAAACCGCGAGAATCATCACGCCTAAAAGAGAAAAACGAAGTCGCCCAAGACGAATAACCCAATCCACATAACTCTGAGCAAAATATTTGAAATTTTTCATCAAATCTCCTAAAACATTATTATCGTTATAAAAAAGCCTGCACATACAGGCTTTATTATATCCATAAAGTAAAAGAGATTGTTATTACTATGTGTGCGTAAGAAATGAAAAACTTAGTCTTTATTAATTATCTGTTTGATTAAAATTTGTAATTCAGGAATAACTTGTTCTTCAAACCAAGGATTCTTTGTAATCCAAAGCTGATTGCGAGGGGAAGGATGCACAAGAGGCATAAAGTGCGGTAAGAATTGACTATAATTTTTAACAGTGTCAGTTACATTATCTTTATTTTCAAGTAAATAATATTTCTGTGCATATTGCCCAATAAGAATAGTGAGCTGAATATTAGGTAGATGCTCTAAAATCATTGGATGCCATTTTTCTGCGAAACCTTGACGAGGTGGTAAATCACCAGATTTACCTTTTCCAGGATAATAGAAATCCATAGGAAGAACCGCAAATATCCCAGAATTATAAAAATAATCGTAATCCACACCTAGCCAATTACGCAGACGATCACCACTTTTATCATTCCAATATAAACGAGATTGCTCAGCTTTTAATCCCGGAGCTTGACCTACAATATTAATTCGGGCTATTTTAGGCGCCGAAAATAAAGGGAAAATTCCACGTTCTGTAAAATCTTTATTTTGAGGATCAGCGATAATACTTGAAGTTATTTCGTCTAAATTTTTAAGCATAATGGATGAGATTAGAAAACGAGTATATAAAGTCTATTTGAAAAATATAAAAAATCAAAACTCTAAATGATATAAATAGACATATTTATTGGAAATTAAAATCAGACTCTTATTTGATTAAATAATGAGTAAATTCCAAAACAAAAACCCCAGTCCTTCAACTGGGGTTCTCTCTTTCAATTTATATTTGGTAACCTGGCGGTGCCCTACTCTCACATGGGGATGCCCCACACTACCATCGG
>NZ_LDVZ01000018.1 GCF_001276515.1 Haemophilus sp. C1 | reverse complement strand
GAGCACCTCCCTTACAAGGAGGGGGTCACTGGTTCGAGACCGGTATCGCCCACCACTTTATTTTCAAATTATCCAAATAATTTTCTTTTCCCGTTCAATCTATTACGTTTACGTGATAAAGTGCGCAAACATTGTCATGTCTCATTTTAGTCTGTTATGCATCATAGGGAAAATTCATGATCGCTTATATTTTCTTAGCTTTATTCACGATTGCGGCAGTGATTTTTATCGTAAACTCTCATTATCGTTGGACTTATTTCTTTGCTATTACGCTTTTTACTTTTTTATTTGGCGGGATGCTTATGGTTTCTGGCCAATGGCAACGTGCTTTAAATTTTTCATCTGTGCTTTTTGTTGTGCTGATGTTATTTCACCGTTTAAAAATTCATTATTACAAACAGCCTTTGCTAATTTCAGATTTCTTTCTTGTGGTAGATTGGCGAAATTGGGAAACCTTAATTCATTATAAAGGTGCGTTGTTTGGCGTTATTGGGCTACTTGCGTTATTAGGTTATGCGATTTTTGGTTTTAATGATGTCGGATCTTTAGGGCTATTAGGTAACAGCATTGGAGCGTTATTGTTTATCCTTAGCTTTAGCTTGATGTGGCATTATTCTAAAAAGCCAAGTGCGGTGCAAGTTTGGTTAGATTCTTTACCCGATGATGGTCGCGATGTGTTTTTGAATTTACCAATGTCTTGCCGCGGTATTTTTTTCAAGGTGCCAAATTTTGATGGCAATAGCCAAAATTTTATTGAAAAAATGACCGCACTTTCATCTGATACAAACAACGTATCTGAAACAAAACCCGATATTGTTGTAACATTAATGGAATCCACGCTGAATCCTCATCAATTTGCTTTTAGTCAGCAATCTATTCCGCCACTTTCCATGTTTGAACCTCAAAATGATACAGTATTTGCTTCGCCGTTGCGTGTACATACTTTTGCTGGCGCAACGTGGAAATCAGAATTTGCTTTTTTAGCTGGTGTGCCTTCGACCGATTTTGGCGCGTTAGCAAGTGGCGTTTTTTATTCTGTTGTACCGCACTTGCAATCAGGTTTAGTGAAAAATCTAAAAGCACAAGGATATTTTTGTGTTGCCTTGTCGCCTTTTACAAAAGGTAATTACAATGCGAAATTCGCTTATGATCATTTTGGTTTTGATTTGATGTTGCAGCCTCAAGATCTCGGTTATCCTGCGCCTATCAGTAAAAATCTTTGGGATATTAGCAGTGAAGAAATGATGAAGTACACCCGAATGATTTTGGAAAAACAACATCCAGCATTAGAAAATGTGGAGCAGCCAATGTTTGTTTATGTATTGACTATGCGTGAACATGGTCCATACGAATTGGGCATGGAAAATACATTTAATCTTCAAATGCCTAATTTAGAGGTTAAAAGTATTTCTGCATTGAATGACTATACTCAACGTATTGTCGCCTTGAATGAGGCGATTGAAGGAATGAATAACTATTTACATGAACGTAAAAAGCCTTTTGTTCTAGGGTATTTCGGAGATCACCAAGTAGCATTTGATAATGTTATCCCTCCGAAGAAAGGGGATTATGCACAGCCTGATTATGTGACACAATTTGTTGTAAGAAGTAATTGTGCGAGTCAATTTAAGCAAGAGCAACATTTTTTAGATCTCGCTTTTGCCGGAGGTGTCTTGATGAATGTCGCTGGATTATCAGCAGAAGATGAATTTATGAAAGCGAATATGGCAATGTGCAAATTGAGTAATGGCAAATTAGAAGATTCTTCTGATATTCAGCTACTCAATGATTATCGCCATTATTTATACCAAACATTGGCAATTGCCCGATAATTTTCTTAGATCGAGCATTATTGCTCGATCTGCTCTCTAATTTCATCCAAGGTTGAAGCTAATTGCGCACCAACTAGCACCACAAGCCAACTTATTTGAATCCACAATAACATAATTGGTAAAGTTGCCATTGCACCATAAATTAATTGATAAGAGGGAAAAGTGACGATATACCAAGTAAAGGCTTGTTTACCAAGAGTAAAAAAAATCGCGGCAAGAAATGCACCGTAAGCTGAATGCTTAATTTTCACTTTTTTATTCGGTACAACCGTATAAATAAGCGTAAAAATAAACCAAGTAAATAAAAAAGGCACAAAACTGAGCAATTTTAAACCTAATGATAAATGTTCCGATTGTTCAAACATTATTTTAATATATGAACTAATCCCAATACTAACGCCAATAATAAGTGGGCCAAGTGTCAAAATCATCCAATAAATCGCAAAAGAAGAAAGCGGAGAGCGAGATTGACTATTGTGCCAAATACTATTTAATGTTCGGTCGATATTATTAATCAACATCAAGGCAACGGCAATTAAACTCACAATTCCCACCGCACTCATTTTCTTTGAGTTTGATACGAATTGATCGATATATTCACCCACCATATCACTCGCTGATGGCGCGAAATTGGTGAAAATCATTTCTTTCAATTCTCCAGTGACTTCATTGAATACAGGAAATGCAGAGAATATAGAAAAAATCACCATTACCATTGGCACGATAGCAAGCATCGTGCTGTAAGTTAGTGCGCCAGCAGCTTGGTTGAGTTTATTTTCTGAAAAACGTTTCCAAAAGAGCAGGCTAAATTGTTTCAATGAAATCATAAAAATCCCCCACAGCAATGTTTAAATTTTTTACCAGAACCACATACACAAGGTTGTTTCATTGTAGGCAAGGATACGGTCGGATCCACAAAGTACCAACGGTTTTCAATTTTCACAAAAATTGACCGTTCTTCATGAGCTAGTACTCTCTCTTCGCCTTGAAAAATAGCTTTAAATTCCACCGCACTTTGAGTTTTTGTGAGGTTTTCTGTTTTTAGGATTTCTAACCCTAGCCATGTAGTGTTGTCAGCCCATTCTTGCAATAGATGAGTTTCTAATAAAGTTTGTTGGCTTGGCACAGTTGTTGCAACAATATAAGGTATATTTTTTAAAACATAAGCCGTATAACGTGAACGCATGAGTTGTTCAGCAGTTTCGGGAAACGATTGTCTCAAATGAAATTTACCACAACAATCTGCGTACTGATGACCAGATTGACATGGACAATCTTCCGAAAGTGCGGTTGAAATTTCTGACATATTTATCCCTGTTGTTTGAATTTCGATACTTGCGATCGAATTGAGCGTTTAAAGGCTTCAGCTAATACTTCAATATCTAATGCTGCTTCTAGTTCAGCTTCATTTTCGGGTGCAGATAACAATCGATTTAAATGGCGAATTGTTACTTGCGGATAAGGGCGCGCGAGCAATTTTAATTCATCACCTTGTCTAATTTCTCCCGTTTCAATGACGCGAACATACCATCCACTGAGCCCAGTTTGATAAACAATATCGCGAGTCTCTTCGTTTTCCGTATTTTTTGATAAACGCTCACAAGGTTTACGTGGTTGAGATACTTCTAAAATTGTTGAGCCGATTTGATAGCGATCACCAATACACACATTGTCTTCATTCAAGCCTGACACGACAAAATTTTCTCCGTAAGTGGCGGTTTCCATGTAAGAAAAATCTTTATTTAATAAAGCATTTAATTTATTAAAAGAATCGGCCGACATAAAAAAGAGAGCTTTATCTACACCGCCGTGATGTTTTTTTAAACCAACATCGTTTCCTTCCGCACCAAGAGAATGAATTTTTACCGATAGCACAACTTTTTTACGAATCGCGCTTTCATACTGGCTTCCATCGGAAAAGGTTAGGGTTTTAACTTGTCCCACTTTTATAACTAAAATTTTTGCATTCATTTTATTTTTCGCTTGTTCTAGAAAAAATTTACGTGGAATTATAACCGAAAACGTTTAACTTTTTGACCGCACTTCTTTTTTTACTTATTATTCCTTACCAGAAAAATGAAAAGGAAATAATGAAAATGTTTGAAAGAGAAAACAGAATTTTCTAAAAATGTTTTATTTCTTTTCTTTAAAACAAGATTTTTCCTAAGGGCGAAATCATCACGTTCAATGATAATAAGGAGATTTATTATGTCAGACGTATTCCACCTAAACCTCACCAAAGCACAACTTAAAGGCGCAACACTCGCTATTGTTCCTGGCGATCCTGCACGTAGTGAGCGTATTGCTAAACAACTTGATAATCCAGAGTTTCTTGCTAGCACGCGTGAATTTACTTCATGGTTAGGTTATCTCAATGGACAACCTGTTGTTGTATGTTCTACGGGTATTGGTGGGCCATCAACATCAATTTGTGTAGAAGAACTAGCTCAACTTGGTGTTCGCACTTTCTTGCGTATCGGTACAACGGGCGCAATTCAACCACATATTAATGTAGGCGATGTTCTTATCACAACGGCTTCTGTTCGCTTAGATGGTGCAAGCCGTCATTTCGCACCATTAGAATATCCTGCAGTGGCAAACTTTGAATGTACAACCGCACTTTATAATGCAGCGAAAGCAAAAGGTATCGAGCCTTATGTGGGTGTAACCGCATCATCTGATACATTCTATCCAGGTCAAGAGCGTTATGATACCTATAGCGGTAAAGTATATCGTGATTACCAAGGTCTACTTAAACAATGGCAAGATTTGAATGTGATGAACTACGAAATGGAATCGTCAACATTGTTTACCATGTGTAGCGCATTAGGTTTGCGTGCTGGGATGGTTGCGGGCGTGATTGTAAACCGCACTCAACAAGAAATTCCAAATGAAGCAACAATGAAACAAACAGAAGAAAAAGCTGTGTCTGTTGTGATCGCAGCTGCTCAGGCGTTATTAAGTTAATATCTTTTAATTGAAAGAATAAAGCCCTGTAATCTGCACCCAAAAGTTGGACGAAACAACTAACTGATTAAGGTGCAGATTTTTTATGATTAAATATACCCAATCCGTCAAACAACAAGTGATCGATTTTTATCTTCAACACAGTAAAAATCCTTTTCTCACAAAGAAATATTTTCATTTTACTGACACAATGTTAAGAGACCGGATTAGACAATTTAGGGCTATCCTAGATACTAACTTAAATTCCTCTTAACTAATTGTTTTAAAGTGAGTTTAAAACTGCTCTAAACAGAATAACTCATAGAGTTTTGATAGTGAGAATTTAACTAAATCATCGACCATATAATCAATAAATCGTACAAATTCTGACTGAGTTGAACTAATGAAAGATGGGTAATAGGCCTAAGTGAATTTAAATATGTAGAAAATGGTAGCAAAGCTTGAGGGGCAAACCCTATTTTACATTTTGCCCAAGGGTTGCAATATCAAATAAGAAGTTATCAAGAAATCCTGTTGAAAAATAGTATTTGAAAAGTATGTCAAGAAAAGGAAATTGTCTAGATAATACGATGATAAATAGCTTCTTTGGATGGTAAAAACGGGGTTTACGATAGAAAATAATTTGATGCTTTTGAGCAACTCGAAAAATGATCCATGAATACATTCATTATTACAATCATGAGCGTATTCAGTTTAAACTAAGAGAACTAGCCCTATAGTTCCCATAACTTAGCCTTGATTTAACAATCCAACCTTTTTGTCGTTGCTGAATTATCAAGGCTTTAGTTTTTCTATCAAAAATGATGGTAATTATAATGATACCCAACACTTGGGACTACAGGGATAACCGGTAGCGAACTTCTCACTAGAGTTCTAACCTTATTATCACTCGCATTCAATTTTAAGTTAGTATCAACTTGACTTGCCACTTTATCTTTCTGTGCCTGAGTAACCGTATTACCACTTGTTACACGAGCATTATATTCTTGCACAGACTTCATATCATAAACACCGTTACCAGTTTGTGCTGGCTGAGATGAGCATGCTACTAAACCTAAACTTGCACAAGTTACAAAAACTATTTTTCTCATTTAATATGATCCTATTTACAAATTACGTCAGTTAATACAGCTCTACCTTCTGATACATAATTAGCTGCTTTTTCCTTTAGTTTTTTATTTTCTTGTGATTGAATACGCTTAGACACATTTTTATCTGTAATTGAATAAACTGGCACATAACTTAAATTTTGAGGATCTTTTTGATTATAAATCGTTGCACCCGTTACACTACCGTAATATTCACTTTTATCATTTGGTGAAAGATAATTGTGAGTTGAATTTGTGTAATCCACACCTATTTTTACTTTAAATCCTTGACAAATACCAGCTGGAGACTCAAAAACACTTTCTGATGAACTTATCTCATTAATTTTATAAACTTTTAACTCAATGCTTTGACCCAATTTCTGAGTATCATTACTTGATATATCAGAGCTAAAGGCTTTCTTATCTTTTTCATCAACATAAGTTACTGAACTAGATGTATCTTCAGCAATAGATAAATGCGGTATAAACAAACTAACCAGCATGCTACAAAATAAAGAAAAAGAAATACAATTTTTGTAATTCATCTCCAGTTCTCCTTAACGTTCTTTAAAGTAATTTCTAATATTAAAATAGCTATTTGCCAATTAATAGCATTACCGAACTATATCAAAAAGACTTATATGATACTAGGTTATTTTTCAGGAGTGATACTTTTTGATTTTTCTTCGTTTTGAGCCTCTAAAGCATCACGCGCGGCACGGATACTTTTTTCAATTAGTGGCACACGCTCATCATCTTTCGGCATTAAGCGTAGCATCATCGCCCAAGTCACGGCTGCCATTTTATAATCTTCCGTTTCAAAATAACGGAATGCGAGCAGACTTAACGCTTCAATGTTAGTGTGATCTTGACGGATCACTTGACGCAATAAATCGCCACCTTTAAGTTTATCAGTCGCGTCTTCAGAAAACATCAATATGCGAGCATAGCCTAATTTATATTGCACATTATCTGGTTCGAGTTTATTAGCCTTTTGATAGCTATCAAATGCTAAACGTGCATCACCTAAGTTCATTCCAATTTGACCGAGCATCCACCATTTTTTTGCATCGTTTGCATTTTTCTGTAAATCTATACGAAGTGCGGTAGAAAATTGCTGCATTTCTGCATCAGAAAATGGATTTTTATCTTCATCTTTCATTCGTTCAAAGAAATAGGGCAATTTAGCATAAGTTTGCTCTAACATCAATTCAGCTTGCCAAGAACCCACCATAAAATAAGAAGAGCCCGCGATAATTCCTAGCGCTAACACGCCAGATACAAACCATACTTTCCCATAAGATTTGCCAGAATAATCCACGTTCTCTTGAACCTTGCTCGGCACATCATCAAGCAAGGTTTTCTGTAATTCTTGTTTGAGTTGCTCAACATTTTCAACTAAACCTTGGGAATTATCCTGCTCAATTTCTTCCAAGCGTGAGAAATATAACGCCTTATTTAAATCATCACGTTTTTGCCCATGTTTCGCTTTGAATTGACGCAATAAAGGATAAAAACAAATTAACGCCACAACTAAAGTGGTTAATATAAAAATTAATGCAAAATTCATCTATTTATCCTTGTTTAATAATTCTGCCAAACGCACATTATCTTCATCAGTTAAAACATCTTGGGATTTCACCGCACTTTGAGCTTTTGGTTTACGTCTTAATAAAAACACCACGCCTAACAAAACAAGCAATAATGGCGCAATCCATAGCACTAATGTGCTCGCTGTCATAGGTGGATCGTAAGTTACAAAATTGCCGTAGCGAGCCACCATATAATCCACTACGTCATTTTTCGATTTGCCTTCTTGTAAAAGCTCAAATACTTTGCCACGCATATCCACAGCGATAGTCGCATTAGAATCCGCAATATTGTTATTTTGACATTGAGGGCAACGCAAAGATTGTGTTAATTGGTGGTAATCACTCTCTTGTTGTGGAGAACTAAAATTTAATGCATCAATCGCTGAAAATGCCACTGAGCTAAACAAAAGTGCGGTCAAAAATAGCCATATTTTTTTCATTATTATTGCTCCGAAAGTTTGTCATAAATTGGTTTTAAAGTCTGCGTCCAAACTTTCTCGTTTACATCTCCAGCATAACGATAATGAATCACGCCTTTTCCATCTACAATGAAAATTTCTGGTGCTCCATATACCCCTAAATCCAAACCGAAAGAACCTTTTTCATCCTTTAAAACAACTTTATAAGGATTGCCAAGATCTTTTAACCACTTCATTGCTTTAGGGGATTCATCTTTATAATCTAAACCGATAATTCGCACACCCTCTTTAGCAAGTTTGTTTAAATATTGATGTTCTGCATAACAAGTTGGACACCAAGTCGCCCACACATTAAGCAAAACTGGCTTACCTTGTTGAAACAATTCATTCATGTAAGCTTTATTTTCAAAAAGCTCCGTCAAATTTTTTGCCGGCACAGGCTTTCCAACCAAAGCTGACTCTAACGCTTTAATATCTTCGCCTTGTGCATTACGTTTTAATTGCACTAAAAAAGCAATTGTTATTGATAAAAAGAGAATAAGAGGAACGAGTAATTTTTTTTTCATTTTTTACCGCACTTTAAAATTAGTGCCTAGGGTAAGTATACCCTAGGCTAGTAAAAGTGTAGCCTCTTTGAGGCTAGTTGAAATTCCCCAAAGGGGAACCATTTCAATTAGCCATGAGTATACCTACCCATGGCAGTATAAATTATTTCTTCAACAATGCATTAAACCGATAGCGTCGATCGAACATACACAATAATCCACCTAATGCCATAAACAAACCGCCAATCCAAATCCAGCGAATAAATGGCTTGTAATATAAGCGTAACGCCCAAGAATTGTCCTCAAGTTTTTCGCCAAGAGCCACATAAAGGTCACGAGTTAAACCACCAGCAATAGCGGCTTCCGTCATAGACATCCGACTTACTGTGTAAAAACGTTTTTCTGCGAATAAACTTGCCTCTGGTTGCCCATCTTTCGAAATATCAATTTGAGCTTTTCCACCAATGTAATTTGGACCATTAACATCCGTCACACCTGCAAATTTAAAATCGTAACGACCAATTTGTGCGCTCTCGCCGACTTTCATTCGAACATCACGTTCTACGCTGAAGTTTTGGCTAAATGCAATTCCCCATACGGTCATTGCTACACCTAAGTGAGCTAACATCATTCCCCAATGAGAACGAGATAGTTTGCGTACGCCCACAAAGAATGGTTCACGATGCGTCGCACGTTGTTGCAATTCATAAAGCGCAAGTAACGCGATAATCACGGTCATCATTGAACCAAGCACCGAACTCACGGTAATTTTATCTTGCAAGAAGTAAGGTAACGCAAAACCTGCAATCACCATAACAAATACGCTGATAACAACAGGCGTACGAATTGCAGAAAATTGGTCTCTACGCCATTTCACCAAAGGGCCAATACCAAGCAATAATGCAAATGGTGTCATAATGATTAAGAACATTTGATCAAAGAATGGCGCACCAATAGAAATAGAACCTAAACCAAGTTGTTTGTGAACAAGTGGTAACAACGTTCCTAAGAATACAACGCAAAGTGCGGTCATTAATAAGATATTATTTAATAACAACATACTTTCACGTGAATAGCGTTCTGCATTATCGCGAGAACGAATTTGACTTCCTTTATACGCATAGAGTGCTAGTGACCCACCAATCACCACAACGAGGTAAGCCAAAATATACAAACCACGAGTTGGATCCGATGCAAATGCGTGAACTGAAACTAAGATACCAGAACGAACTAAGAACGTACCGAGTAAACAAAGTGAAAAGGCTAAAATCGCAAGTAATACTGTCCAAGCTTTAAAAGAACCGCGTTTTTCTGTGACAGAAAGAGAGTGAATCAATGCTGTTCCCGCAAGCCAAGGCATAAACGAGGAGTTTTCCACTGGATCCCAGAACCACCAGCCACCCCAGCCAAGCTCATAATAAGCCCACCAAGAACCGAGTACGATACCTAAAGTTAAAAATACCCAAGCAGCAAGCGTCCAAGGACGTGACCAACGCGCCCAAGCTGAATCTAATTTTCCCGTCATTAAGGATGCAATCGCAAACGCAAATGCCACAGAAAAACCAACATAGCCCATATAAAGTAATGGAGGGTGGAAAATCAAGCCTATATCTTGCAACATTGGATTGAGCTCTTTTCCGTCTACTGGAAAATCTGGGAAAGTACGAGTAAAAGGATTTGAAGTGAACAAGACGAACAACACAAAACCTACGCTAATAATCCCCATAATACCAAGCACGCGAGCAACCGCTTCTTGGGGTAAATGTTTACTCAATAAAGCAACGGCAGATGACCAAACGGCGAGTAACCAAATCCACAGTAATAAAGAACCTTCATGAGAACCCCATACGGCAGACAAACGATAATAAATAGGTAAAACCGTATTAGAGTTATTCACTACATACTGAACACTAAAATCATTTACTGCGAATACATAAAATAATGCAGCAAAAGCGATACTTAGACTTGCAAATAAACCATAAGTCATTGGGCGAGCTAATGCCATTAATTGTGCATTACCCTTTTCCGCCCCCCATAAAGGGAAAATCGCCAACATAAGCGATACGGCTAAACTTAAAGCTAGCGCATAATTTCCTAATTCAGCAATCATTTTGCGCCTTCTTTTTGTTGACGATCACGTGTGCTTTCGCCTTTTAAATCTGCATCGCCAATACCCATTGGTTTATGCACTTTTTGCATTTTTTCACCTAATTCTGGTGGCACATAATTCTCGTCGTGTTTAGCCAATACTTCTGTTGCGGTTAAAACGGTTGGCTGAGTTAATACCCCTTGAGCCACAATACCTTGTCCTTCACGGAAAAGATCTGGCAAAATGCCTTCATATTCAACAGTGATCGCAGGGCCAATATCATTTAAATCAAACCGCACTTTTAAGCTTTTTGGATCACGCACTACTGTGCCTTCAACCACCATACCGCCAACACGAATACGCTGTCCCACATCAGGTTTTTGATTCGGGTTATTATCCTTACCTTGGATCACTTCAGATGGCGTATAAAACAAGTCGATATTTTGACGTAACGCATACAGCATCAATCCACTTGCAATAGCAATGCCGAGCACAACAAAAATAACTAATTTAAATCTGGATTTACGTCTTGGATTCATAGTGTGTTCCCTTTATTTGCTTGTTGTAAACGTTCTTCGCGTTGTTGCTCACGCAATACATTTTGTAACACTGTCTTGCGTTGTTTTACACTTTGAACAATTAAGGCAATAACTGCCACTAAACTTACTGTATAGGATAACCATACGTAAAAACCGTAGCCACCCATATTAAAAAAATCACTCCAAGTTTGGAAAAACATAAAATATTCCTTATAAAAAATCGCTAAAAAACTAACCGCACTTTATTTCAGTGTTTGAGCCAATGCTTTAACCCAAGGACGTTTCGCATCTTCTTTCAATAATTCCACGCGATAACGAACTAAAGTGAGCCAAATATACAAGGTTAAAAAACCGAAGATACACAAAATTAATGGAACCAACATTGGAATTGCAATGGATGGTTTTTCCAGTTTAGTGATACTCGCACCCTGATGTAACGTGTTCCACCATTCCACAGAAAAATGAATAATCGGTAAAATCACGACCGTTGTAATGCATAAAATCCCGGCAGCTTTTGCTCCTACGTTACGATCTGAAAAAGCAGAATAAAGCGCTAAGATACCAAGATAAAGAAAGAATAAAATCAATTCTGCAGTTAAACGAGCATCCCACACCCACCAAGTGCCCCACATTGGTTTACCCCAAATTGCGCCTGTAACAAGCGATAAGAAAGTAAACAATGCACCAATTGGCGCCATTGCAATCATTGCGAGATGAGCTTGCTTAATTTGCCACACAAGGGCAACCACAGCTGCAATCGCCATTGAACCGTACACACCCATTGACCAAATCGCTGTCGGCACATGCACATACATAATTCGGAAACTATTACCTTGTTGATAATCTGCTGGAGCGAATGCTAAGCCCCATACAATGCCGACACCGAGTAAAATAAGCGTTAAAAATGCAAATAGCGGACTCAATTTACCGCAGATACGATATTGAGTTTCGGGTTTTGCATAAGGATGTAGCCACTTCCACATAAAAAAGCTCCTTAAAAATTAAAGAGAAAAACCACCGCACTTTTATACGGTGGAATGAAATTAATTATCTAAACTAATTCGCAGTGCCGCTGCGATGGCAAAGGGCGAAAGCGTTACAGCACCAACCATCATGGCACCTAAAATCGCCAGTTGCCCCCCATAAGGCACATTTAAGCCTGCTGCCTCTAATACAGATGAAGCAAAAATTAAAACAGGAATAAACAACGGAACAACAAGCAAACTCAACAACACGCCACCTTTTCGCAATCCCACCGTTAAAGCCACACCAATTGCACCAATACAACTTAATACAGGGGTGCCCAGTAACAATGTCAAAACCAATGCCCACCAAATATTCACCTCAAGAGAAAGTAATAAAGCGGCAATAGGTGATAGCAAAATAAGCGGCAAACCAGTGAGCAACCAATGTGCAACGACTTTAGCCAGAGCCGTCATCGGCAAAGGCTGTGCGGTTAACATTAATTGTTCAAGAGAACCATCAATAAAATCATCACGGAATAAACGTTCAAAAGAAAGCAATGCTGAAAGTAATGCGGCTACCCATGCGATACCCGGTGCGATACGGGAAAGCAATTTTGGATCTGGTCCAATAACAAGCGGAAACAAAGTAATCACAAGCAAAAAAAACCATAGCGGATTTAAAATTTCCGCATTTTTGCGCATCGCAATTTGAAGTTCGCGTTTAATTATTTCTAAAAAAATCATTAAGTTATTCCGCTTTATAAGCCGCTAAATTCAATTTTTGCAGATGAGAACTTGGCACTTCTTGGTGGCTGGTCAACAACACAATACCTCCACGTTGAGCATGCTCATCAAAAAGTGCGGTTAGAATTTCCACGCCTTTTTTATCAATCGCAGTAAAGGGCTCATCTAAAATCCATAAGGGAGCTTGAGACAGCCATAAGCGACCTAACGCGATACGCTTTTGTTGCCCAGCAGAAAGTTGTGCAGCGGGCAAATCTTCACGACCTAACAATCCCACTTTATCAAGCAAATCCCACAAAATATCAGTATTTTGTTCAGCTTGACTAATTCGTTGATAAAACTGCAAATTTTCCCATGCGGTTAACTCTGGTTTTACGCCCGAAAGATGACCTAAATAAAGCAAATTCTGATGATACTGTTCACGTTGTTTAGAAATTACTTCGGAATCCCACCACACTTCGCCTTCTAAAGGTTGAGCCAAACCCGCGAGAATACGCAATAAACTAGTTTTACCTATGCCGTTATGCCCTTCAATTTGCACAAAATCACCGCTATTAAAATCGCAAGTCAAAGCACGAAAAAGTACGCGCTCACCACGTTGGCAGGATAAATTTTGCAGAGATAACTTGTGTGGTTCAAACATAATTGCAAAGGGAAGATAAAAAGTGGCGGTATTCTACCACAAGAGAAATATTTGACGAGATTTTAGCCCCCAAAACAAATAACTCTTTAGGCGTAGATCGATAGGTTTGTTGATTTAAAACAAGGTTTAATAAATTCGTCTATTAATGCAAAAGGAAAAACATTTAATGATCTAAATCAAAATTTTTGCTATTATTTGCCCAATTTTGGTTATAGACCAAAACCCTCAACGAAATTTGTCTTTACATAGAAGGAATAAATTATGGCTTACACTCTACCTGAATTAGGCTACGCCTACGATGCATTAGAACCACATTTCGATGCGCAAACAATGGAAATCCACCACAGCAAACACCACCAAGCGTACGTAAACAATGCAAACGCGGCATTAGAAGGTTTACCGGCTGAATTAGTGGAAATGTGCCCGGGTCAATTAGTTTCTAACCTTGACAAAATCCCTGCAGAAAAACGCGGCGTATTACGCAATAACGCAGGCGGTCATGCAAACCACAGCTTATTCTGGAAAGGTTTGAAAAAAGGCACCACCTTACAGGGCGCATTAAAAGATGCTATCGAACGTGATTTCGGTTCTGTAGATGCATTTAAAGCAGAATTTGAAAAAGCAGCAGCAACTCGTTTCGGTTCAGGTTGGGCGTGGTTAGTATTAACTGCTGAAGGTAAATTAGCCGTGGTATCAACAGCAAACCAGGATACCCCATTAATGGGTAAAGAAGTGGCTGGTTGTGAAGGTTTCCCACTTTTAGGTTTAGACGTTTGGGAACACGCTTACTACTTAAAATTCCAAAACCGTCGTCCAGACTACATTAAAGAATTCTGGAACGTAGTAAACTGGGATTTCGTTGCAGAACGTTTTGAACAAAAAACAGCACACTGCAATTGTGCAAAATAATCAATATTGAAGAAGCCTAGCAAACGCTAGGCTTTTCTTCTTTCCCTATACTCAATATATAAAAGTGCGGTGAAAACGACTAGCCCCAAAAGTTATACTGTTATCAACAGGATAATCAACCCTAATTTTCTGTAGCTAATTTTTCCATTCGATCATTTGCTCAATCAATAAAATTAATTTTTTTCTTTCCATATCATCTAATTGATTTAATAATCGATCAAGTTGATAAATTTGATCCGATGGTTGCAAACTACTATCTGTGATCAAATCGGACACACGGCATTGAAACAGTGTTGCAAATTCACATAAACGCTCTACATTTAATCCAATCTTACCGCGCTCCATTCTAGAAATGGCATCATTACTTAATCCCAATATTTCTGCTACTTTTGCTTGTGATAAACCTAAGGCTTTCCGATATTTTGCAATAGAAGCTCCCACTTGTTTATTTATCTCAACTTTATCTTTCACGCCATTTTCTTTATTCCATTTTTTGAATGGAACGAGTATAGACATTCACCACCCAATAAAAAGAGAATTAAAATCTTGCAATAAAGAGTTAAATTCTTACAATAAGCAAGATTTTATACAAAATATTTTTCTCGCCCGAATCAACCCTGCAAATACTTTACATAAAATACGCACATATATTGAAATCAAGAGAATAACTATGTCGAACAAACACGAAAAACTAGCGGAACGTTTAGCTTCTATTTTGGTGGAATTGAATACCAGTGGGCAAATTGATATTAATGAACTAGCAGAACGCTTTTCTATCGGCATTCGCACCTTACAAAAAGATCTAAATGAACGTCTTATTTTCTTAAATTGGGAACAAAATGGACCGCGCTTTTATCGTTTAAACCGCGCCCAACTCGGCGTGTTCACTAAGGAAGATATTGAACGATTTGCCCATTTCGCTAGTGTGCAAGATCTTTTCCCTAAAATAGATCGTGAATTTTTTCAACATAGTTTAAATGAAAGTATTGCTGTTAAAGGATTACATTACGAAACGATTCAGCATCGCCAACAAGAATTTAAACAACTTCAAAATGCCATTGAAAAACATTGCATAGTGCAATTTACCTATCAAAAACTCGGCACTCAAAATGCCTCAAATCGTGAAGTTGAGCCTTATGTGCTGTTAAATAAAAATGGGGTTTGGTATCTCATTGGCCTTGAAAATGGAAAACAAAAAACCTTTTGTTTCACTCAAATCCACTTTTTAAAAATAACAGATAAAACATTCAAACCTAATGAAAAATTTCTCTCAGAAATTCAAAAAAGCGACAGCATTTCTCACGGCAATCAAATTAGTGAAGTTGTAATCAAAGTAGATGCTTCCGTTGCCCATTATTTCACTCGACGTAATTTGCTACCAAACCAAGAAACTATCCGAAAATTAGAAAATGGCGAGCTTCTACTCTCTTGCAAAAACATCCACGAGTTAGAAATTATTCCATTGGTGCAATATTGGATTCCATTTTTAACTATCATCAGCCCGAATGATTTGCAAGAACGAATGATTGTTAAGTTGAAAGACTATATGGCAAATATTGGAGCTTAACGATGGAAATCACAGCAAATAATTACCGCACTTATTACCAAAATTTAATAAATCAACGTGCTAGCTTTGAAATTTATCAAGTATCACTCACTGATATGATTTCCATCTGTGGTGAACTAGAAGAATATATCGAAAAACAAAACCTAAAATGCCGAATTTATACAGAAAAACGAATGACAAGCCTGCTATCATCTGTTCTGAATAAACGCTATGGCATTTTATCCGCAGCCTTTATCTTGGCACATAATCTTTTAACTTGGAGTCCTGATTATGAGATTAGTCGAGATTTGGCAAATAATCGAATCAATATTAGATATAAAAAGTGAGGTATTTTAATTTATGCATAATAATTTATTTGAAATTATTGTGGTTGCCACAATGAGTGCTGGTAAATCCACCGTAATTAATACGCTTATTGGAAAAGAATTGCTACATTCTGCCAATGAGGCTACAACAGCAACCATTACTCGTATTCATGATAAGGATGATTTACCTTTCTTTTCAGGTAATGCATATGGCTATAAGTCAGAACTTATTGCAGAAGCCTATAATATTGATGCACAAACACTAAGAGAATGGAATGCAAACCCTAAAATTAAGATGATTGATTTGATGGGAGATATTGAGGCGTTATATAACGATGAAGCTGAATTAGTGATTTACGACACACCTGGCCCTAATAACAGCCAAGATGATAATCACGAAGCATTAACTATGGAAGTGATCAACGATGGTGGTTATGGATTAATTTTATATGTTTTAAACGCTACTCAATTAGGTGTAAATGACGATAGAAGCTTGTTAGAAAAAATCAAAGAAGCATTAGGGAAAGATCCAAATAAAGAAATTCTTTTCCTATTAAATAAAGCAGACTGTCTTGATGAAGAAAAAGGAGAACGTCTGGATCAAGTTGTAATAAGAACCCAAAAATATTTAACTGAAGTCGGATTTAATAATCCAACAATTATCCCAACCGCAGCAAACTATGCGCTTGTATTACAAAAAATGTTAAATAAGGAGCTACTCACTCGCTCTGAAAGAGCTGAATTACGTATTGCGCTAGATAGCTTAAATACAAATTTAATTGTTGCCTCAACGATCGAAACAGAACAAAAGTTAAAAATCTTAAACAATATTAAAAAAACAAAAACAGAGGGACGAGTAAAAACGGCAAACGGAAATACAATTACTAAACAACGTTTAGAAAGAGCTTTAATGAAATCAGGTTTTGGTGTGGTGAATTATTTATTACAAGAACGTTTGGCGGTGATTAATTCTCCTTCATAGACATCATTAAAAATGATAATCAAAAGGCAAATATATTCTTTAGCATAAAATAAGGAAAACAAAATGATTAATATTAGCATAAAACACAATCCATTCACGGTTGAAACAACATTTTTAGTTGATGGGAAACAACCTGCAGATAATGTTTATTCTGAGTTTCTTACTCAGCGTTTCCAACAATGGGTAGAACGTTTATTTACTGAGTTAAGTAAAAAGAATAATGGTGCAAAAAAATTCAAGGTAACCTTCCAAGGTTTAGAATCTGATTACTTAGATTTAGTCGTCGCAGCAGAAAAAGCCGAAAAGGAGAGGTTTGAAATTCAATTAGAATTTCAAAAAGCGGAAAACGCTGATACACGATTAAAGAACATTCTAGAATTAGTTGAAGAAGCTAAAAATCACCCATTATTATGTAATGAAATGCAAACAAATACCAAAATCCTTAGTGATTTAAACGCTTCTTTTAATAAAGAGTTTGATATCTATGTGGTGGCAACTATGTCAGCTGGTAAGTCTACCTTAATTAATGCAATGCTAGGGGCAGATTTATTACCAGCAGCAAATGAGGCTACAACATCAACAATTGCAAAAATTTATGATACGGATATGCCTATTGGTGAATTTCATGGAGAACGTCGAGATTTTAATAATCAAATTGTTTCTCCTATACAATCCATTAATCTTCAAATGCTAAAGGATTGGAATATTCAGGAAGATACGGCTGTTATTAATATTAACGCTAATATTTCGGGTATGGAAAAGCGTAATCACGTGCAACTGGTACTTAGTGATACTCCGGGAATCAATAATAGCCAAAATGAAAAACATAAAGAAACAACGATTGCACATTTAAAAGATGGTAAGAAAAATCCGATTATACTTTATGTTTTAAATGCTACAACACTTGGTGTTGATGATGATAAAAATACATTAACTACAATTTCAGAAAAAATGAAAGAGTCTGGGGTACAAAATAAGGATCGTTTTATTTTTGTTATTAATAAGATGGACCAATTTAACCCAGAAGAAGAAAACATAGAAAGTACTATCGAAAGAACAAAAGAATACTTAAAGAAAAATGGAATTGAAAGTCCAAATGTTTATCCGATTTCAGCATATCTAGCCAGATTGATTAGAAAAGATAATAATAAGCAAAAACTAACTAAAGCTGAGGATGGTGACTTCTATTCTTTTAGAATGAAATTTAATCCAGATAAAGATGATAACTATGAGGGTATAGATTTTAATCTATATATGAATTTGCCTCAATTAGTTAAGGATAAATTAAAAAATGGCAACTATGATAATTTAGAATTAAGAAGTGGCTTACCTGCAGTTGAGAAAACAATCGATACTTATATTGAGAAATATAATGTTCCTGAAAGAGTATTCCGAGCCTATCGAGCTTTGAATAATGCAATTAAAGAGTGCAGCAATGAGGAAAAACTAACAATATCTTTAAAAGCAGATCAAGTGGAAATTGATAAGTTGAAAGAAAGCATTGAATCTATAAAAAAAGTTCAGCGTGAGTCTGCCAACACAAATAGTTATCTAAATGATCTAAAAGAAAAAGGTATTGGATTACCTGATGAAACAATTAGAAAATTAAATGAGAGTGAGAGAAAAGTAAATACTCTCATTAATAATTTATCGGGTTTATTCGTTGGGAAAGGAGAAGTTGCAACTGCAATAAATAGATTAAACCAAGTTCAAAATGATGTAAATTATGCAAGAAATGACATTATTGTTACATACAATAATATTATTAAGCAAATGGATGAGTTGATGAAAGATGAACTTGAAAAAATCTATAAAGAATACGTTAAGAAGCTATTTAAAGATGTAAATACTTTTGAAGTGCCTCAATTATATAATGTTCAATTACAGATTGAGAATGCTATTGTTAAAAAATTAGATAATAAGGAAATTGAGAAAGAAGAAGTATTCTCTCATTATGAAACCGTTGATGTATCTACTTGGTGGAAACCTTGGACTAAAATCGGGATTGGCGGAACTGAACAAAGAGCAAGATATAAAACAGTTGAATATGTTGATCTTAAGGAATTATGGGAAAGTCGTGGTAAGGATATTAGCATGAAATTTACCCAATTTACTTCAAAAGCAACAAAAGATATTGAGAGACGTCAAGCTCAATTAGTTGAACAATATATTCAATTTATGGATGCAGAATTTACACCTCGATTTAATGAAATTATTTCTGATCTAGAAAATAAGATGAAAGATCAAAAATTATTGGAGAAAAAGGTAAAACAAGCTAAGGAAAATTTAGAAGAAATTGAAAGATTTAAGCAGAAAGTTGCTGAAGTTATTAAGTTATAAGGACATTGCTATGTCAAAACAAAAATTTATTATTGCTGCCCGAGATAAAGGGCAGCCTGCTAATGAAACGTTAGAGATTTTAGCTGCACTTCATCGTAATGAACCTGAATGTTTTATTCAGCTAGAGGATGAGTCACCTATTGCGGAAGAGATGATTCTAGAGACACAAAAGCATTTATGGACTGAAAAACATTATAATGTATTACTTTCTAACTTAGAGACACTAGATTGCTTTTCCTATGAACGCTGTTTATATCTCACAAAAGTTAAAGAAAAATTACAGAAAGATAATATTCGAGGTTTTTCATTATCTTTAGGTGAAAACAATAAGAGTCAATTGGATATAAATAACAAAGAATTTACCAAAAAAGCGGATGAATTGAATATTCAAGGCTTATTAGGGGGTTATAAAGCCCCAGCATCATTAAGCGATGCACTAAAAAAATCAGATATTTCTCTGGTTAGGTCAATGCTTATTGCTGATCTTAATCATAGCAAACTAGATGTACAGGAAGTATTAAAAATGGGTATTTATGCTGAAACGCAAAATGCTCAGATATTTGAACCTTATGCAGTTTCTCTTTTCGCACAAGCAATTGATGAAAATTCAGTATCTTGGAATCAAAATTATTTTTCTATGCAATTAGTTTACTTAAATAAAAACTTCTCGCGTGAACGTTTTTTACATTTAATTAATGTAAGTAAAGCTATCTTTTCTAAACAAGAGAAAAAAGAAACATCACTGTCATTACAATCAGAGCCTCAACAAAATGCTCAAGAAGAGCCTAAAAAAACTGAATATATTTTTTCAAAACCTTCTTATAAAGAAAATAACGATATATGGAAAACAGCATTAAAAATTGGTGGTGTAGTGGCATCGGCTATTTTAGTTTTAATCGCTATCTTTAAATAAGGAAAATAGAATGAGTACGCAAGTTATTTCAATTGTTGAGGCGAATGAAATTCGTGAAATGGCATTATCAACACTATTGAGCGGTAGCCAATTACTAAATAAAAGTTATTTAACAAAATTAGGTAATTTCAATTTAGAGGATTCAAGTGTTTTGTTAAGCCCAAATTCTGATGTGAGAATTTTTCATGTTTCTCGTATTGTTTTGGGAAATAAGCAGTCAGTTTTAGAAAGTGTCACGGCTGCCTATACCGCATTAGGAACAGCAGGCTATGCGGTATTCTTTCTATTAAAAAGTGATGGACAAGAAACTCATCTTTATTTAGGTACACGTGGTCAAGGCGGGAGTGGTTTAGGTCAAGAGGCCGGAGATTTGTTAGAACAGGTCATAAATGGGCATTTCCCGGGTAGCCAATTGACCAATCAAAATTATGAACAACTACCTCAATTAATTGATGAACTGGACGATAATGCTTCTGCAATTACTGCGGTAACGGGCATCCCCTCACTTTCACAGGATGCTTATGAGCATTTTATTCAAGGATTAGAACATTTTATTGATGCTGCTGAGGGGAAAAAATATCAGGCTCTTATACTTGCAGAGCCGGTTTCACCACAACAATTAGAAATAATTCGTGTCGGTTACGAACAAGTGGCTACGCAGTTATCCCCTTTATTAAAACAAACGTTGAGCTTTTCCCAAAATGAGAGTGAAAGTATTAGTTT
Organism: Haemophilus sp. C1; assembly: GCF_001276515.1. Classification (GTDB taxonomy): domain Bacteria; phylum Pseudomonadota; class Gammaproteobacteria; order Enterobacterales; family Pasteurellaceae; genus Haemophilus. The sequence continues at coordinate 19,996 of NZ_LDVZ01000018.1, read as the reverse complement.
AGCGTTAAGCCAAGGATTAAGTCATTCGCTCGGAACAAGTCTTGGATTAACGGAAACAAAATCAACTTCTGAAAGCTCGTCTTTTTCGTATACTGAAGGCCGTTCATCTTCAACAACTTCCAGCAAGATTGCGTCAGGTGTTGGTGCTATGATGGGAATTGTAGGATCTGGGGTTGGTTTGTTCGCAGGTGGTGCAGGTGGCGCAGTTATTGGTGGTTCAATTGGTTCTGCCGTTGGTGGTGTAATTGCGAGTGCATTTAATGAACAAGAATCAAGTAGTTCTACACATAGTTCGTCAAAAAGTTTTAGTTCTAGTTCTGCATATTCACAAACTATGACCGAAACAGATTCCACCTCATTCACACAATCCCAAACAGATAGTCGTTCCTTAGGAGCAAGCCGTCAAATTACGTTGGAAAGTACGGATAAATCTATCGAACAGTTGTTAAAAAGGGTAGATCATCAATTAGAGCGGGTTGAAGAAGCGCGTCAATATGGTGCTTGGAATTCTGCCGCTTATTTTATTGGAGAGAATTCGGCATCATCAGAAGCCTTAGCCAGTATTTTCTTAGGGTTAATTCGAGGGGTGAATTCCAGTAGTGAAGATTTTAGTTTAACGACATGGACGGACTCAGATTCAATCTATGATTCAAAGAAAGAAAAGGTTATTGGTTGGCTTAAACAGCTTTCTCATCCTCGTTTACATAGTGAAGAATATGAAAAGCTCAATATTCCTTACTTAACACCGGCGACTTTGGTTTCAACGAAAGAAATGGCGATCCAACTCGGTCTCCCACGCCGCTCCACATCCGCCGTCACCGTCATCGAAACTCAAGCCTTTGGGCGTAAGGTGCAGAGGGCGGATCACGTAGCAGAGACTGCGGAGCGGGCAATTCATTTGGGCAATGTGTATCATTTATGGAATGAGATGAAACATAATTCAATTAAACTTAGCTTAGAGCAATTCACTTCTCATGTATTTATCTCAGGCTCTACCGGTTCTGGGAAAAGTAACACCGTTTACCAACTATTAGACCAATTACATCAAAACGATGTGAAATTTATGGTGATTGAACCTGCAAAAGGCGAATACAAAAATGTTTTTGGGCATCGTGAAGATGTGTTGGTATTAGGCACAAATCCGCTCCAAGCTCAAATGCTTAAAATCAATCCGTTTAAATTCCCAGAGGGGATACACGTTTTAGAACATATTGATCGCTTAGTGGAAATCTTCAATGTTTGCTGGCCGATGTATGCGGCTATGCCTGCTGTATTGAAAGATGCCATGTTAGAGGCCTATAAAACAAGCGGTTGGGATTTGGATACATCTTGTAATCTGTTTGGCAAAGCATTATTCCCAACCTTTACAGATTTACTCACACAATTAGAAAAAGTGATTCAGCAATCAGCATTCTCAGAGGAAGTGAAAAGTAACTATATCGGTTCATTAGTGACCCGCGTTAAATCACTCACTAATGGTTTAAATGGGCAAATTTTTGCTTCAAATGAAATTGATAATGCACAGTTATTTGATAGCAATGTGATTGTAGATTTAAGCCGTATAGGCTCACAAGAAACCAAATCGCTCATTATGGGCATTTTAGTAATGCGTTTGAGCGAACATCGTATGTCGGATGCTACTGGGATGAACCAACCACTCAAACACGTTACTGTACTAGAAGAAGCACATAATATTTTGAAACGTACTTCAACAGAACAAAGCTCAGAAGGTTCAAACGTAGCAGGTAAGGCAGTGGAAATGTTATCTAATGCTATTGCCGAAATGCGGACTTATGGCGAAGGCTTTATTATTGCAGATCAGTCACCAAGTGCGGTAGATATTTCAGCTATTCGTAATACCAACACAAAAATTATTATGCGTTTGCCTGATGAAACAGATCGTCGTTTAGCAGGTAAAGCGGCTGGAGTCACGGATGAGCAGTTAGAAGAAATCGCAAAATTGCCAAAAGGTGTAGCAGTGGTATATCAAAACGATTGGTTAGAACCAGTACTTTGTAAAATTCATCACTTTGGAGAGGAAGAAAAGCCGTATCAATATGAGCCGCAAAATCAGCTAAGTGATGAGAAAAAAGCATTTTATCAACATATTGCAGATTTGTTATTTAGCCAAAAGACGAAAAAACAGCTAGATTTGGTTGAAATTTCTAAAAGTATTGAGCAGTCAAAACTAGGTGTAGAGTATAAAAATTACTTTTTAGAGGTCATTAATCGTCTTGAGCAAAATACCATCCCGCCAATTTTGGAAAAAGATGATAATTATTTGGTTGATCTTTATCAACGCATTATTCAGCAACAAATAGAATTAGTTCAAAAAGATTTATCTGTTGAGTTACAACAGCATTTAGCTAACATTAGCTAGGGGACTATTATGTTAGAGAATTTTAAGCCTTCGGATATTCAGCCATCTGTAGAAAGCACTAAAGATAATTCTTTAAAAATGCCAGAGGTTAAAGATTTGCCGCCACTTGGAGGTGAAGAAAATCCGTCAAAAGAGATTAAACCTTTACCAAAAGTAGAAGATCTACCTTTAGAGAGTAAAAGTGATGTAAAAAAGGAATTAACTCCACTTTCAGAAGAATCTAAGGAAGATTTAAAGGAGCAAGGATATCCTGATTCAGTTATTGAGAATATCGGAAGTGAGGAAGAAAAAGAAATTTATGAAAATGCAGATTTAACACCAAAAGAAGTAAATGGACGTGATGCATTGACAAAGAATGATATTGATTTGAAACAAGAGGATGACTTCGGAAGAACAAATCTTGAACGAATGGAACAGGGGCTTGCACCACTAGATAAAGACGGAAATCCAATAGAATTGCACCACGTAGGGCAAAAAATGGATTCGCCTTTAGCTGAATTGACACGTGATGAGCATCGTGGAAAAGGCAATGATACCGTGTTACACAATAAACAAAAAGAATCAGAAATTAATCGGGAAGATTTTGCTAAAGAACGTGCTGAACACTGGAAAGCAAGAGCTGAACAAATCAAATCTGAAATGAATGCATAAGGAACGATGATGAATAAACTTATTGAAAAATTAAAAAACACTGACGCATTAATTCGTCCAGTAACAGAAGAAACAATTAATCAAGCAGAAAAAGCTCTTAATATCTCATTTTCCAATGAATATAAATCCTATCTTTCTACTTGTGGCGTTATTTCTTTGGAGTCAACGGAAATTTATGGTTTAGGTGTAAAAAATACATCTTATTTAAGTCTTTATAAAATACTACCTGAAATGAGAGATGAAGCTAATTTTCCTGCGTCATCTGTTCCTATTTCAGATATTGGGGATGGACATTTTTATCTTTATGATAATCATGCTAAAACTATATTAATTTGGGCTTCTCCAAATGGTGGTGTAGTGAAAGAAATTAAATCTAATCTGGAAGAATTTTTAATTTCATTACTCTTTGGCTAAATAACTTTAATTTACTATGCTTCCCCAAACTGACCCTAGCAGTCGGTTTTCTTCTAAAATTTACAAACCCACCAATCTATACCATAATGGCTCAATATTGATTATATTCGAGCCTATTATGTCACTTGCAGACAAACAAGAAAATTTGACTACTTATTACAAAGAAAATCGTGATACCTTTAACGATAACTTTCGCTTAAAAATGCACCGTACATTAAGCTGGTTGAAAAAAGCCAATGAAGAAGACAATTTAGATTTCAAATTTATCGCACTTTGGATTGCCTTTAATGCAGCCTATGCCGATGAGTTAAGTAAAGAAGAAATTGAACGTAAGGTATTTCATCAATTTATTACTCGCCTTTGTGAATTGGATTCTGAACATCTACTTTATGGAATTATTTGGGATGAATTTCCTGGGACAGTGAAAACTCTACTGGATACGCCTTATACATTCCAACCATTTTGGGATGCTCATAATGATCTATTAGCAGGAAAAGAATGGAAAGCAATGTTTTCTGCAGCGAAGAAAAAAGCCCATTTTGCTTTTGAAGAACAGAAAACAGCAGCAGTATTGGAAGTGGTATTTGGGCATTTATACACATTGAGAAATCAGCTTATACATGGCGGAGCTACTTATGAAAGTAGTACCAACCGCAAACAGCTAGAAGACGCCTGTGCATTACTGTCATTATTCGTACCAGCAATGGTAAAAATTATGTTGCGTAATGATTCTGAGCCAAGTTGGGGAAAACCTTTTTACCCAGTTGTAAAGTAAATTTATTTCTTACTGTAATTTGCGAACCAACCTTGCAATCTCGTTCGCTATAATTCTCACCAATCTGATATCATTCAGATTGAACTCCTTTGGTCTAGGTAAAAGTGCGGTGAAAATTCACCGCACTTTTTTCTTTTTTGTTTATCCCTCAATCCCTTCAAACAGTGCAGTGCTTAAATAGCGCTCAGAAGCTGAAGGCAAAATAACAACAATGAGTTTATCAGCAAATTCTGGTAATTTAGCTAAACGATCTGCGGCTGCAACAGCTGCACCAGATGAAATACCTGCAAGAATGCCTTCTTCCGCCATTAAGCGACGAGCTGTGGCAAGTGCGGTATCACTATCAACAGTTTCTACGCGATCAATAATAGATAAATCTAAATTTTTTGGAATAAAACCTGCACCGATTCCTTGAATTTTGTGTGGGCCAGGTTTTGCTTCTTCGCCCGCTAAAGTTTGAGTAATTACAGGAGATTCCACTGGCTCAACCGCAACAGAAGTGATTTGTTTACCAAAATCTAATTTAATCGCGCGAGAAATCCCCGTAATGGTGCCGCCTGTTCCTACGCCAGCAACAACAACATCGACTTTGCCATCCGTATCTTTCCAAATTTCAGGGCCTGTTGTTTCTCGATGAATTTGTGGGTTGGCTGGATTTTCAAATTGTTTAAGCATGACATAGCGGCTTGGATCAGAAGCAACAATTTCTTCTGCTTTCGCAATCGCGCCTTTCATTCCTTTTGTGCCTTCGGTAAGCACTAAATTCACACCTAATCCGCGCAATAAGCGTTTTCTTTCCAGACTCATTGTTTCCGGCATGGTGAGCGTGATTTTATAACCTCTAGCGGCAGCAACATAAGCCAAAGCGATACCTGTGTTACCGCTCGTTGCATCTACAATTTCTTTTCCTTTCGTGAGCGTGCCATCTTTTTCAGCTTGCCACACCATATTCGCCCCAATACGGCATTTTACGCTGTAGCTTGGATTGCGTCCCTCAATTTTCACGACCACATTGCCGTTATGACCAAAATGTTTTAAACGCACAAGTGGCGTATTTCCGATAGAATAAGAATTGTCTGCATAAATTGTCATAATATTTTCCTTTCATTGGACTTCGTTAGTGTTGGTTTATTTATAGCACCGCACTTTTGATTAAAAAAATAGTTATTTGATCTATTTTATAACCGTAAGCTATTTAACAATCCCTGTATTTTGTGAACGAACTTCAAGCCCTGTTTGAGCGGAGGAAGGGCTATTCATATTAAAGCGTAAGCCATTACGATAATTTTCCACCCACATCACCGTCGCACCACATACTGCAACAGGCATAATTAATAAATTAATCACAGGTACAAATGTGCAACAAGTTACTAATCCACCAAAAGTTAAACTTTGGGTTCTTTGATTGCCAAGCGCATTTTTCATGATATCGAAAGAGACTTTATGATTATCAAAAGGATAATCACAATATTGAATTGCCATCATCCAACAAGTGAACAAGAAAGTTAGTATAGGCACGATGGTTTGTCCAACCAAAGGAATAAAACTCAGTAAAAACAAAGCGATAATTTTTGGTAGGCTATAACGTAATTTTTGCCACTCTCGAGCAAGCATACGAGGCACATCCCTCATTACATCCACGAGACTATCATCATTAATATTTTCACCTGTCAGCATTTTTTCTACTTTTTCCGCTAGCAAGCCATTAAAAGGGGCAGCGATAAAGCCAGAAAGTGTGGTGAAAGTAAAATAAAAGAGCAATAAAATCGTTAAAATCGACAGAGTTAACAAAATTACACTGAGAAAACTCAGCCAGTCTGGAATAAAATTCATCACCCAATCAATCGCACTGGTGATTTGACTAATAAAAAGCCAAAATAAACCACAAAGTAAAACGGTATTGAGCAAAATAGGAATAATAACAAACCGACGCAAACCTTTTTGTGTGATGTAATGCCAGCCCATTACAAAATAATGGAAACCAGATTTTAATTCATTGGGGTTCAACATTTTTCTTTCCTTTCAATAAAAATACGCCTAAAACAGACCGCTCTTTTCCCTTAAAATTCCACGCATTGAAGTATTTTTTCACCTACTGAAATATGGTAGGATTAGCGCCATTAATAGCATTCTCGCTGGACTAGCACGCGTAAGGAATAAAGATGGATTTAAATACAATTTTGATTATTGTGGGCATTTTGGCACTTGTTGCCTTAATCGTGCACGGATTATGGTCAAATCGTCGTGAGAAATCAAAATATTTTGATAAAGCCAATAAATTTGACCGCACTTCTCATGTGCAAAGATCCCATACGCAAGAAGAAACGCAACCAACAAATGCTAATTTATCTCACGTCACTACAGCGCAAGCAAATGCCCCAATTCGTCATCAAGTCATGCCTAATGCAACAGTAAATCAAGAACCTGTTGATTATAGACAAAGTGAAAAAAGCGTCGATGATATTAAGATTTCGATTCCAAATGTTCAACCTGTTTATGATATGGGAAATCATCGTTCTGAGCCGTTAAAGCCGACTCAACCACAATATGATATGCCGACATCAAATAGCGTTGCGAATATGACATTGGAACAAATTGAAGAACAAAGCCAAAATGCTAGTTTCGATGGAATTAATTCGTCATCACAAGAATTAAGAGCACAACTTGCGGAATTAGCTCACGAAGAACGTCAAGTGGACTACAACGTCTCTTTTAATGAACCCAAAGCAGAAACAACAGCTAAACCGAAACAAAAAACTGGCTATATTCAACTTTATCTTATTCCAAAATCTAGCGATCAATTCAATGGTGCGAAATTAGTACAAGCACTTGAAAACCTAGGGTTTATCTTGGGTGAGGATGAAATGTATCACCGCCACTTAGATTTAAGTGTGGCAAGCCCCGTTCTCTTTAGCGTGGCAAATTTAGAGCAACCAGGAACATTTGATGCTTACAACTTAGTGGATTTTAGCACGATGGGAATTGTATTCTTTATGCAACTGCCATCACCAGGTAATAATCTCGCCAATTTACGAATGATGATTCGCGCTGCGCATACATTGGCCGAAGATTTACAAGGCATAGTGCTTACTGAAGAACAAGAAATCTTTGATGAAAATGCAGAGCAAACATATCTTGCTCGCGTGTAAATTCATACCTTAAATTTACCGCACTTTTATCTTTATTGAGACAGGCTTGATGCCTGTCTATTTTCACTCTAAACAAGCAAAAAGTGCGGTCATGTTTCCCCGAGAATTTTATGACAAATATTCAAACTCAAATAGACAATCTACGCAAAACCTTGCGCCAATATGAATACGAATATCACGTTCTAGATAATCCAACCGTGCCTGATAGCGAATATGATCGTCTCTTTCATCAGCTAAAAGCGTTAGAACTAGAACATCCTGAATTTCTTACTTCAGACTCCCCAACTCAACGTGTTGGCGCAAAACCACTTTCTGGGTTTAGCCAAATTCGTCATGAAATTCCCATGCTCTCTTTAGATAATGTCTTTTCCGATGAAGAATTCTATGCCTTTGTAAAACGCATTGAAGATCGTTTAATCGTATTACCTAAACCGCTTACCTTCTGTTGTGAACCTAAACTTGATGGTTTAGCAGTGAGTATTTTGTATGTAAATGGTATTCTCACCCAAGCTGCCACTCGTGGCGATGGCACCACAGGCGAAGATATTACAGCCAATATCCGTACTATTCGTAATATTCCATTACAACTTCTAACAGACAATCCTCCAGCACGTTTAGAAGTGCGGGGCGAAGTTTTTATGCCACACGCAGGATTTGAGCGCTTAAATGAATATACGCTAGAACATGGTGAAAAAACCTTTGCCAACCCTCGTAATGCTGCAGCAGGCTCTTTGCGTCAGCTTGATCCTAATATTACAAGTAAACGTCCATTGGTATTAAATGCTTATGGCATTGGGATTGCTGAAGGCGTTGAACTACCAAGCACTCATTATGCTCGTTTGCAATGGCTAAAATCTATTGGTATTCCTGTGAATCCAGAAATTCGTTTATGTAATGGCACGAATGAAGTTTTAGATTTTTACCGAGATATTCAAAATAAACGAAGCTCGCTAGGTTATGATATTGATGGGACCGTATTAAAAATCAATGATATAGCCTTACAAAATGAGCTAGGATTTATTTCTAAAGCACCTCGTTGGGCAATTGCTTATAAATTCCCAGCCCAAGAAGAATTAACCGTGCTGAATGATGTTGAATTCCAAGTTGGCCGAACGGGTGCAATCACGCCAGTCGCAAAATTAGAACCAGTATTTGTTGCTGGTGTTACAGTAAGTAATGCCACCTTACACAATGGTGATGAAATTGAACGTTTAAATATTGCCATTGGCGATACTGTTATCATTCGTCGAGCAGGCGATGTAATTCCACAAATTATCGGTGTATTACATGAACGTCGACCTGATAATGCTAAACCAATTATTTTCCCGACAAATTGCCCAGTCTGCGACTCTCAAATTATTCGTATTGAAGGCGAGGCAGTAGCTCGCTGTACGGGAGGATTATTCTGTGCTGCACAACGCAAAGAGGCGTTAAAGCATTTCGTCTCTCGTAAAGCCATGGATATTGATGGTGTAGGCGGAAAATTAATAGAGCAATTAGTCGATCGAGAACTGATTCATACGCCAACGGACTTATTTAAACTTGATTTAACTACGCTCACACGCTTAGAAAGAATGGGCTCAAAATCTGCAGAAAATGCTCTCAATAGTCTTGAGAAAGCCAAAAGCACGACCCTTGCTCGCTTTATTTTTGCCTTAGGCATACGTGAGGTAGGTGAGGCCACTGCATTAAATCTTGCGAATCACTTCAAAACTTTAGATGCGCTTAAAGCCGCTGATCTTGAAGAGCTTCAACAAGTGCCTGATGTAGGTGAAGTCGTGGCAAACAGAATTTTTGTATTCTGGCGTGAAGCACATAATGTTGCCGTTGTTGAGGATTTACTCGCACAAGGCGTACATTGGGAAACCGTGGAAGTAAAAGAAGCAAGTGAAAACTTATTCAAAGATAAAACCGTCGTTCTCACCGGCACCCTCACTCAAATGGGTCGCAACGAAGCAAAAGCATTACTACAACAGCTAGGCGCAAAAGTAAGTGGCTCAGTTTCCAGCAAAACGGACTTTGTCATCGCAGGTGACGCAGCTGGCTCTAAACTAGCCAAAGCGCAGGAACTAAATATTAAAGTATTAACAGAAGAAGAATTTTTAGAGCAGGTTAATCTTTTAAATTAGTTGAATTCAAATCGTATAAACAAGAGCGGCCAAAAATCATTATATTTTGACCGCTCTTTTGTATTTAAATGTTAAGTTATCCATTTACTGACATAGTCGTTTTATCTTCTTTCATCCTTACTTAAATACGCAGCTGCCCATATTAATGACGGTAACTTGATTGTGATTACAGTTTCAACACGCAGCCGCGCAGAGGTGCCCGCTGGCAATCTCGCAGTGAGAATATTGGCCTTTGGTGTTTCAACACACAGCCGCTCGGAGGCAGCTGCAGTAACAGTATGTGTGAGCGAGTTTTAAATCGCGGTTTCAACACACAGCCGCGCGGAGGCGGCTGCTAAGTTGCATTTGTGTATTAATATCTTTTAAACGAGTTTCAACACACAGCCGCGCGAGGCGGCTGCATTTATTGATTGGCAATTCAGATTCCATATCGATAGTTTCAACACACAGCCGCGCGGAGGCGGCTGCTCCCTACATAAAAAAGCAAGAAAAATCAGCGTATTAAACACTGTATTTCGCTAACTGATTTTATGATAAGGAGTTTAATAAGTATAACGGTCATACCGCCGTTATACAAATAGATTAACTTATTCAAATTGTTAAAGAAAATAAGGATCGCTACCCTATCAGGGTTTTAATGAGAACAATAGGTTAGCGAACTAAATGACAAGTACATCTTTAAATATATCAACAGCCGGTTTTGCGCCATGATGTTCCACTTTATTACGCCACTTGCTGCCTAAATGATAAAAACGCAAGCTGTCACATTGAGGATCGTAGGTTTCTAATAACTTATTTTTCAATGTTACCCATTGGTCTGGTGTAACATCGCACTCAAATACCGAATATTGCGCCCGCACGCCGTAATCTAAGCAATGTTTTGCTATGCGGCGCAATCGCGCCTGTCCGTTTGGATCGTCAAAAGAAATATCGTAAGTAATCAGCATTAACATAACTTACCTCATCAAAAACGGCGGGTATTCCGCTAAATCTCCGCGTAAGTGGCGCGCCAACAGCATGGCCTGAATATACGGCAGCAGCCCGATTTCCACTTCTTCACCCAAAACGGATGCACAATTTTTTCCTGTTTTTTCGCCTGCAACGATTGAAACAACAGCTTACGCGCCTCCGCTTTCAAGCTCACCGCGCTACTTGCCTCGGTAACAAAATCCTGCGGTTTGATTTGCCCGCGGTTAATCAACGACAGCACCAACCTATCCGCCCACCATGCGCGGAATTCTTCCAAAATATCCTGCGCCAGACTGTCGCGCCCCGGACGGTCGGCGTGCAGAAAGCCCACCTGCGGATCAAGCTCCACGCCTTGCAGCGCGCCGCTGATGTCCTTGCCCAAGATGCTGTATACAAACGATAACAGCGCATTCACCCCATCTCTGGGCGGACGGCGGTTGCGCCCGTCAAAAGTAAAGCCGCTTTTTTCGCTCAAAAGCTGCCCGAATACACCAAAATAACGCGCCGCCGCATCGCCCTCAATACCGCGCACCACGTCCAGCTCCGCCGCGCCCTTCAACTGCCGCAGCGAAATGTTCAAAGCATCGACCGCACTTTGAATCGCCGCATTCTCACCATAATTGCGAATCTGCCGCTGAAGCACCCGCTTACTCGCCTGAATCTTCGCCGCAATGATATTGCGCGCAATCGGCACGGGATTTCGCTCCGACATCCGATACTGCGCCCGACGCAGCAGCACATTGCCGCTCTGCCGCCCCTGAAGCCGCCCCAAATAACGTCCGTTTTCGGTAAAGAACGCCAAATTCACATTATTTTCGCCGCAAAACCCTAGCAAAAACGGCGACACCAACACATTCCCAAAACAGAAAATATGCCCGATGGAATGCACCGACAACTGCGCCACCTTCTTACGCTCCTGCTCCACCACCAGCGTCTCCCGCTCTTTATGCAAATAACTGCCTTGGGTGGTGATGTAGAGCGTGTTTTGCAGTTTGCGCATGGGGAAACTCCTTGGGTTTTGACCGCACTTTTGAGTTTTAACAGGTTTCTTGGGCTACCTGAAAATGACCGGTAGGTTGGGTTAGGCGGAACGCCGTAACCCAACGAAACGATTCAGTCTCCAAAATATTGTTTTCAGATCGCCTTGACTGGATATTCCAGCATTTTGTTGGTTATGCCTGTGACTAACCCAGCCTATGGATACTTAATCTTTTTCTAGATAGCCAATTAGTTCTTTTAAGTCTTCTTTATTTTGCTGACCTAATGTTTCAGCATATGGTTCAAATCTTTTAGCAATATCAACAAGAGTCTCACCCAATGCTCTTTTAAAAAGCTTTCTATCTATTCTGTTAGTTTCTAGCGAAAATCTTACATGCTCTAAATAATTTAGAACCAATACAACAGATTGCTTTAATTCTTCATTCTCTTTAATTTTCTTTATTAAATTATTATCTGATGTATCAGGCTTTTCTTCTTTTGCTTTTCTAGTCCATTTTCTAGCATCTAAAAAATGAGGATCATCCCAACGAGATAAAAGCTCAAATGTGTTTTCAATAATATTTAACTTCCTTTGTAAAATTATATTTTTAGAAGAAAAATATATGCTTACAGCAGAAAAATATGTAGATAAAATAACCCCACTACCACCAAGACAAAGAAAAAATATCTTTGCCGCCTCCAACATAGCTGAGCTATTTTCAGGAACAGGTGTTGCATACGCGGTTATAGTCAAACCAATTGACGCCAGTCCCAATAAAACAATAATACTCCAAAAAATCCTCCAACCTAATTTTTCACTCATATAAATCTCCTATACAAAAAATTAATAATATTATACACCTAACCTACTAGAGGAAAAAAACAACCTATTCTCCAAACAACCCCGCCACATACCCCACACTCCTATCCCGTTTCCCCAACAATTCCGGCTGGCAAATCTCCACCAGCGAGCAGGCTTTGCAGCGTTTGCCGTAATCGGGCGGTGGGGTTTGGCCGCTGTTTAGAAGTTCGCGCACGGCGGCGATGGTGGCGAGTGTTTGGGCGCGCAGGTCGTCTGAAAACACGACGGGGAGGCGGTGGCGGGTTTGCATATACCACAACGCGCCCTCGGAGACGGTTTGCCCTGTCATTTCTTCCAAGCACAAGCCTTGGGCGCAAAGCTGGATTTCATCCATCGGATCGGGTTTGGGCTTGCCGCGTTTGTATTCCACAGGTTTCAGACGGCCTGTTTTCGTGTCCACTTCCACCAAATCCAACACGCCGCTGATGCCCAGTTTCTCCGCCGACACATGCACCGTCCGCTCAAAACGCACGCCCTTGCGCGTTTCCGGCTCCCCCGAATCCACCCGCTCATGCAGCGCCTTGCCCTGTGCGGTCAAATAGTTCTCCGCCCACGCCTGCTCGTTATGAATCAAGGCACATTGGCGCGGGCAGAAAGCGTAGTGTTGCAAGGCGGAAAGGGGAATAATTTGCATAATGTATGTTTATCGCTTTTTAATTTCTGATAATAATTTTTCCCCATCAACAATTCGCGCCAAGGTTTGAGCAAAGGGAAAAGAACGGCTTAAAATCTTTTTGACTTCGCTAGCTTTAATAGCTTTTGGTAAACAGGTAAAACCGTCCAAGCGCTGATAATAGGTTTTATCCTCCCGCCCATAATGCGGTGCTTTTTCTAGCTTACCTGATGCCTGCCCAAATGCCACGATTCCTTGCCCTGACTCATATAAAAATACCCAATCACCTTTTTTGAATTTGTCAATTTTTTCTTTATAACCATCTTCAAATGCCGCAGCCACCTGTTTTTCTAACATAAATTTATGATCGTCGATATCATTGACTTTATTTGTGTTCAACAAAAAATATTGAGTTGACTCCTCTCCATCCAGCTCAAGCTCTTCATTTGCCTGTGCCTCAAAGCGTTGTTTCCACGGAACGATAATTTGCTCTGTAATCAGACGATGCAATAGTTCCTGCCGCGAAAGATCAAAACTTTCAGCAATTTCCTGCAAGATCAAATCTTCTTTTACAGAAAGGCGAATACTGAACGTTGTTTTTTCCTGATTTTTTTCAACAAACTCATTTTCTAGGTTTTGGATAAAATTTTTCACTGAATACTCCTTTCATATTAACGAATCCATCATATCAATAAATAACACAAATGCAAACACAAAAAAAACACATTACATGTTCTAAATTAAAGAATGGCGACTTTATGAAATTTATTTGTATTAGTTTCGTAGGATGGACTTTAGCCCATCAATCCTTTATATTTGTTGAAACGGTGGGCTGAAGCCCACCCTACCGACTTCTGCAATGCAAGCGGTGTTTTTTTCAGGCATTTTTACAAATATTCTTCCACACTCACGCCATTTAGCCCGTCTGAAACCACGCTGATTTTGTAATCGCTGAAACTGCTTGCCAGCGTACCTGATTCGCCGTTTACGCATTCGACTTTCACGGCGTCAAATAATTTATGTGCAGGCTGGCTGCCGAGCGCACTGTCGTGTTTGAAAACGATCAGTTTGCGTGCCGCCATTTCGCCACGGGCGGCGGAGCGGTCGTGCTCAAACATCAGCGTCAGGGCTTGCCAGAGTTTGGCTAAGTCGTCGTCTGAAAAACCAGTTTTGGCGGCAAGGTTGGCGGAGATAAAACCGTGCACGCGGTAGAGCGCATAAGGGACAATGTATTTACGCCCCATGGTGCGTTCTTTTTCCAAGTCTTTTTCGTTGGTGACTGCCATGCGGGTGATAGAAACTTCCAGCGGCACAATCGGGTCGATGGATTGGGCGAACGCCAGTTGCACCGGGCCGCGCACTTGTCCGCTGTTGACTTCGGTGGTCATCACAGCGCCGAAGGTGCGGATATCGAAGAAGTTTTTACACATCCAAGCGGTAATGTCGCGGGCTTTGGCTTCATCTTTTGGCAATTTTTTGGCTTCAGATTCAATGCCAAGTGCTTCATAAGCGCGTTTGTTTTGCAGGTTTAACACGCTTTTTTCTTTGACGTAAATTTCGTAACCGGCTTCGTTTTCGCTGCTGATTTCTACAAAATTACGGATTTTGCGCTTCAGGCAGACATCGGTTACCAAGCCTTTGCTGGATTCGGGGTCAAGACGCGGCATATTGCCCGCATCGGGATCGCCGTTGGGGTTGCCGTTGGTGACGTCAAAAAAGTAAACAAATTCATAGCGGTTTTGAATGGCAGACATTTTCTGGCTCCTTAGTTTTCAATGGTTTCAGCGGTTTCTTTTTTAGCAAAATAGCTTTGTTTTTGATGGTAATAGCCGATGGCGAAGCGGCCTTGCTCGTCAATGCTCAAATGGCGCGGAAAGGTTTCGGGCAGTTTGGCAATGATTTCGCCCAAATCTTTATCCAAATTCACCGCCATGCCGGCTTTGTCTTTACGCAAGCGCGACAAATGGTGTTTTGCACCCGACAAAAGGCGCGGAAAAACCGAAAACGGCACGGCGGAGGCAGAGCCGTAATAGCGGTCGGCGACACCGGCGTTTAATTCGCCCAACGCCTGATATTGAATGCGCTCCAACACGGCAAACAGTCGCCCTAAAAGATAGGCGCGATTCGGATTTTCATTGTTCAAACTCATAGGAACTCCTTCTTCGATAAAACCTTTTCTAAAACGCCGCTCTAATACGGCTTTCATCATTGCCACGCGCAGACTGTTCACGTCGCCGTCGGTGCGGATTCGGGTAATCAGTTGCGACAGTAAACTCATGGGATACGGCGTGCCGCAAATCACGGCGCGGGTCATTTCGCCTGCCAACACGGACGAGATGTTTTCGCTTTTGCCCAATACAGCAGTTTGCAACAAGAGTCGCCAAATCGACGGCAGCGTTTTCCATGCGCAAGGCTCAAGGGCTAAATCTTGCCAATGCTGCGCCAAATTTTCCGCCAACTGCCCAAACGTGGTGTCCAGCCAAAACCGAACAGAAATCCGTGCGGCATTAGGAGCAAGCCCTAAAATATAAAAACGGGTATTGGGAGAGAGTTCGGGCGCAATTTCTTGCAGCGGACGACCTTTGCCGATTTGTTCCAACACATTGAAAACTTTGGCGCTTTCTTGTTCATCATCCGGCGGCGTGAACACTTGCGCGAAGAAGCCCTCGGCAGCCTGCGCTGTGGCATTATCATCCGCTTCCGCCCAAAAGACCGTACTGGCGTCGCCGATGGTCAAGCAGTGATTATTTTCACGGCGCAACAGATAGTTCAGCGCAGTGGTGTAGGCAAACGCGGATTGTTCGGAAACGGGCGCATTTGCGCCTTGCTCCTTGCCAAACGAAGCAAAGGCTTCTTTGTTGAACGAAATAATCGAACCGCCGGAACTTTGCCCGCCAAATACGCCTTTAATTGCAGGATGC
Source organism: Haemophilus sp. C1 (assembly GCF_001276515.1). Lineage (GTDB taxonomy): Bacteria > Pseudomonadota > Gammaproteobacteria > Enterobacterales > Pasteurellaceae > Haemophilus. Next base: position 4,155 of record NZ_LDVZ01000018.1, on the reverse strand, counting down.
AGCCGCGCAATCGGGGCAGTATCGCCGCTAATCAAGCATAGGCCTTTTTCAGCCTCATCACTTTTCAGACAGTTAGCCCATATAGCCTGTGCTGCTTCTCGTTTATGAATACAAGCGGTCGTTTTTTCAAAAGAAAATGCAATATTGGCATCAAGCATTTCGGTAGGCAGGTTTTCGGCAGCAAAATTTTCAGGTAGCCAGTTTTGCAGAAAACGGCACAAGGCTTGTAAGCCTTCATCTTCGCTGTTTTGCAATAAATCGAGATGATATTGCTTGAAGGCTTCAAAGGTTTTTTCAGACGACGTAAAGGTTTTTTCTTTGGCTTCGGCTTTGTTTTTATTGGCTTCCACGCCAAACGCGTAGGCGGTTTTATCCCACAAAAAATTCGGCTTGATGCCCGATGTGCGTTTTTCAGGGCGCGGCACGCTCATCAGCTTCGGTTGCGGCTTTTTATCAGCTGTCAGATCGGCACAACGGTTTTCAGACGGTCTTCTTTATCCAATACCAAAATCCAGCCGATTTTTTCCTCGCTAAAGCCATAAGAAGGCACTTTCGGATTGCCCATTTCATCGGTTTCCGCTGCCAAACGGCGGTAATAGCGGGCAAGGGACGCAAGAATCATGCTTTCACCTCCTCGGCGTAAAACGGCGGCACATCAATCACGCCATCTTTCATTTGTGCGCGGAAAAAATGCGGCATGTTGCCGTGTTCAAAATCAATATCGTGCAGCATCCAGCCCAAATCGCGGTTTGCCTCGTTTTCCGATAACGCCGACAGCGGCAGCGACTCGCCTTCATCAATCAACGCAAAATCGGCAGGAAATTCACGTACGCCCAAACAAGGCTGCTGAAAGCATTGCCCTTTTTTCGCACGGCGTTTGAACATCTCAATATGCTTGGTAACGGTCTCATCCGCCCCTGCTTTTGCCGTCAGCACCGCATGGGCTTCAATCACATAAGCCACGTCTTTAAGCACCATCGCCGCGCGCTGCTGGCGGTCGTCTTCAATCAACATATATAAATCGGCAACACTCTTGCGCTTCATCGCCCCGCTGACCTTACCCGCCGAAATCTTGCCGCCCAACTCATTGCGCCGCACCGACTCAAACCGAATCGGCTTCAACACATAAATCCGGTCAATCACTCACCGAATCGCCAGCTTCCAATGCACCGACGCCAAAATCCCGCGCGCCGCCGACGGCGTGATGACATCATAAGACACCCGCTCCACCTTCATCTCCGGACGGGTAAAACAGGCATAATCGCCCCAAATGTGTAGGCGGATTTGGTTCATTTGGTTCTCCTTTTGGTTGGAAAGTGCGGTTTCAGACGACGTTTTGAAGACGTTGGGAGAATTGACCGCACTTGTTGCTACATATTTTGTAACTTATCGATAATAGAAAGCACCGTAGAAATAATTTCATCATTAGAAATACCAGATTGGTCTAGCGTTCTTATTTCATCTATCAATGACTGATCATTAAAGTATAGTTCGGTATGATTTTTTACAACATCATCCCAAAGCTCTTTAGATATTGAGCCAGTACAGCCAATTGGGATTGGAATCACATTATGTTGTAAGCAAATCTCAAATTCTTCTTTCATGCCATTGGAAAGAACGATTTCTCCATTTTTATTCAATTTGTTTCCAAACATAAAAATAGCGATGCCAGCTTGAGAAATGATTTCATTTCTGTAGTCAGTCCATCTTTCAGAAATAGATTTATCTCCTGATTGTATTTGCGGAAATGGTCTTAAAATTAATAAATCGTCTAAATTGCGATAGTTTGACTGATATTTATATTCTAACGCTCCATTAATAACGATACTTCCAATACCTAAACCATAACCGGAAATAATCTTATATTCTTTCTCTGCCAGCTTATAACTAAGATTATGTATAAGTTCTTTAGCTTGCTCTTCAGAAAAAGGAGAATAACTATGAGCAGCACCAGAAATAAAGATATTGCTACGTTTTAAGCGTCTTTCAATTTCTTTTAAAATGGCAGTAATATCAGAATATTCTTTAATCATTATTGAATGAATGCCATACCTCTTGAGATCTTCTATTTTTAGTTCTTGCTTAACTTTAGCATACATGTAGCTTTCATCATCATGAAAATCATCTCTCGATACTTCTTTGAAAAAACAATAATGAGTTGGCGTATTATCTTTTAATAAGACTTTAATTCTGCCCAAAATATATTCCAAATTTGGATCATCAAAACTGAAGCCTATGAACAAAAATGTTTTTGAAAGCAAATCTCCTCTTAATGCGGTAGCAAATAATTCTTTCTTGTCCTGATAGGTTTCATAATCATCTTTAATTAATACTGCTTCATCAGGTAAATCTTTATCACCATGCATTTTATAAACAATGGCATCTTTCTTTTTGATATTTCTTGAAAAATCTTCATTTCTGATTTTTTTCTCTACTGTTTTTCCATCAGCCTCTAAAGTTTTTTCAATTAATTGCTCATAGTTAGTTGTCCAAAATGTACTAATACCAATTTTAGAAAGTAACTTATGGTTATCTCCGCCTTGTCTTAATGTAGTAAACTCATTGATTATCTTATTGTTTATTTTTCCTCTTTTATGCCGATTGAAATGATATTGAGCTACTCCAATTAGATCATGTTCTTTTTCAATATCAAGACCTAGTTCTTCTGCAAGATCTTTCAGCAAACCTTTCCAATTAACAAAGCCTGCTGGAGCTGATAAGCCTGCCCCAGCAAAAATTGCAGCATCACCATTTTTAATCTCTACAACAAAATCAGTGATAAATTTTTTCTGTTTCTTGGTGAATTCCATAGCAACTCCAATAAATATTTATATTGGGCTTTAGAAACCCTCTAAAGCACAATATGATTAACCTAAAAATCTTCTCAAATCATCTTTACCTAAGGCAGGATAAAGCCCTAAATATTCTTGTCCTTGGAATGAGCTGTATACAGAATCAACCAAAGGTAAAATAGCTACGTTTCCAGACTTCAATCCATCAAAGTATCCTAATTCCCAAGGCATCCATTTAGAAGATGAAGCATTATCCGTAGCTAAATACAGCAATTTAGAAGATTGCTTCATCCTATCCCGCAATGTTTCAGCAGTTTCTTTTGTTACAGAATCCCTGGAAAGTTGTGGATCAACTACCCAATCTACGTAAACTTTTTGCCCCATATCTTCTAAAATACGTACAACACCAAGAACTAGCTCAGCATCCTTAACAGAATGTGATAGAAAAACATCAAAGCGATATTGATATTTTTGACTTTCAACGATACTTTCCAGTTTACTTGAATAACTCTCAAATGATGCTGTAACACTTCTTGCATAGTTGCGAGCTTCCTGTTTGGTAAAATAAGCCATTTATATACTCCTAAACTTTAGTGTTGATAGCATACTTATCAGCATTTTCTTTAATTTCAACGGCGGCATTAATCCAACCATTGACATTTGAAATAAAATTATCCCAATTACACTTGAGCATATAGGAATTTGAACAACCATTCTTTAGCTTTTTGGCTGAATAAGAGTGTTGAAGGTTATTTCTGTTACTTTTAATAATATTAAAATAAAAACCTTCTTTATTAACATAAGAATAACAGCCTGATAGATCAGGTAATACAACCAGCAAAATTGCATTTCTCTTACTTGAAGACAATGATCTTTTATTATTTTTAATAGAGTATGCGATTTCCCAAGGAATCCATTGTTCACTTTCAGAGTTCCACCATTCCTTCATGTTCGGTGAAAGCAAGACTATTGTTACTGAACTATCAAAAATCTTATCTGATAATTTTGTTTGAATAGTCTCATCTTTAAATTGAGCTAGACTTTCATTGTCTTTCTCTCCTTTGTTTATATGGATGCCATCTTCTTCTAATTTTGCTTGTAGAATATCAACATAATCTCGAGCTGTTGCTTCCTGATAAGGTGATAAGCGTTCTACAGATGAATCACTATATTTGTATGAAATAAAAATTTTACGTCCCATAGGAACTCTCCTTCTAATAAAATGGTTGCAGGTTAATTTCATTGCGTAATCATACGTTAAATAACTTAATCAGATTGAAATTTTAAAATATCAAGCTCTCCTCTTTTATAAAATTAGTATCCTCCCAACTCAACCCCGCCACTTCATTATACAAATCCAGCC
>NZ_LDVZ01000019.1 GCF_001276515.1 Haemophilus sp. C1 | reverse complement strand
TGAAAACCGGCGAGGGTTTACGCCCTCCTAGGGTTCGAATCCCTATTCCTCCGCCATCAACTTTTTAAAGTTAACTAATTCAAGAGAATTAGTTTTTTATTTCTCATCATCTATTTTCCGTATTTTCACGGTTTTCTAATTCTTCTTTAAATACCAAATATTCTTCTAAAAGATCGATTGCATCTTGGCATTTCTGTTGACGTTTTTTATAACCTTCAGCAAGTTGAACATAACGTATTTTTTCATCATTATTTTTTTCTGCCAGTGCCAAATCTTCATGTTGCTGATAAAGTTTATTCAAGCGTTCTAATGCTTCATAGTATTTTTCCAACCGCTCTCTTGGTGGTAATTTATGAATGCTATGTTGAGATTTTTGAATGGTTTGTTTCGTAGTTGTTTGGGGGGCTGTTAGGTGAGTATTCTTGCGAGCTAAAGCTTCCGAAAGAACGGAACATTGAGCGAGTAAACGCTCTGCCAGAAAATTATAGTGATCAAGATCGTTAGATTCTAATGTCTTTATTCTATCTAGCGTTTGATTAATTTCCTTTAGATAAAAGGATACATTCTGTCCATTTTCACTGAACAAAGTGCGGTCAAACTTGGCGAAGATTTTTTCTTCTTGTTTGGATAAATGAGCTTGATAAAGTTGCTGAACTTTTTGATCTAATATCTGGATAAGTTGTTGAACAGTCATAAAAAATCCCCCAAGTGGGGGATTATAATCGTTAAAGGTACATTGCTGCAATCCAGCCGAATACTAATAATGGAATATTATAGTGAATAAAGGTAGGTACAACAGAATCCCAAATGTGATCGTGTTTGCCATCCATATTCAAACCAGATGTTGGGCCTAATGTTGAGTCTGATGCGGGGGAGCCTGCATCTCCTAAAGCCGCCGCTACACCTACAATAGAAATTGTCGCTAATGGAGAAAAACCAAAAGATAAACAGAGCGGTACGTAAATTGATGTAATAATCGGTACAGTAGAGAATGACGAGCCAATACCCATTGTAATTAATAAACCAACGACAAGCATTAATAATGCAGCAATACCTTTACTTTGCACAGCTCCAGAACTTAAACTTTGTACTAAATCTGTTACGCCAGTGGTGGCATTAATCACATTTGCAAAACCTGAAGCAGCAATCATTACAAAGCCAATCATTGCCATTAAGCGCAAGCCTTGTTGAAAAATATCGTTGCTTTCTTTTAGTTTGAAAATGCCACATAGTGAGAAAATAATTAAGCCAATTAAACCACCAATGATAGTTGAACTTGTGACTAATTGTGTCGCGAAGGTCGCGACAATTGCGATTAAACTTGCAGCAATTTGTTTTGGTTTAATATTAGCAATGTGAGCTTCAATATCTTTGGTTGTTGGTTCTTCAACATTGATATTGTATTCACGTGGTTTACGATAGGTAATAAATACGGCTGTGAGTAAGCCTAAAATCATTCCAATAACAGGTAACAACATTGCTAAAGAAACTTGTACTACATTTGTTTGTAAACCTAAGGTTGCGCCAGCTTGATTAATGTTTTTAACTAAAACACTTTCAATAAAGATTTTTCCAAAGCCTACTGGTAATAACATATAGGTAGCAGTTAAACCAAATGTAAGCACGCAAGCTACTGCACGTCGATCAATTTTTAAACGGTTAAAGATTGAAAGTAGTGGTGGTACAACGATTGGAATAAAAGCAATGTGTACGGGAAGTAGGTTCTGTGAAGAAATGGCGAATAATACCAACACCGCAAAAATGAAATATTTAAACCAAGTTAAATTGCCAGCAGTTGGTGTTTTATTCATTTTTGTGATGATTTTATAAGCAATTAAATCGGTAATGCCTGATTTAGAAATAGCAATCGCGAAGGCACCAAGCATTGCGTAGTTCATCGCGACTTCAGCACCTCCACCTAAGCCACCTGTAAAGGTTTCGATGGTTTTAGTTAAACCTAAATCACCGATAAATCCTGCGGTAAGCGCAGCAATCACCAGTGCGATAATAACGTTGATGCGTAGCAAACTAAGTGACAGCAAAACGATGATTGAGATAACAACAGGGTTTGATAACATTGTGTTTTTCCTTGTAAATTAAATGATGAATACTTTACTTTAAAATTTGTATTTGTTGAATAAATAATAACGCTAAATTAATGCCTCCTATATCATAAATAAAACAAAACCCCTCGAAAGTCGCCTTCCGAGGGGTAAGATTTTTATTATCCTGTCAGCTCGGAAGAAATCTTCCAAGCACACCAAAAACCTGAAAGATTATTCAGTTGAATGGTGATGATGGTGACGACGGATAATGTTCATTTTTAAATCTCCAAATAAGAATTGCTTTTTAAACTACTGGAAAAAGAAAACGATTGCAACCACTTTTTTATTTTTTTAAAGTGCGGTCTCTTTTTCAGTTGTTTTTTCCTGTTCCAGTTCAGAAGCAATATGCGGGAATCCCCCGAGATCTTTTAAATGATTCACCATATAGCAAAATAATTCCGCCGTGCGTTCTGTGTCGTATAGGGCGGAGTGAGCTTGCTTCCCATCAAACGGGATTTTAGCAGCAAGACAGGCTTTAACGAGAACAGTCTGACCAAACATTAAACCTGCTAAACTTGCTGTATCAAACATTCCAAAAGGGTGGAAGGGATTACGCTTTACGCCGGTACGTTCAGCGGCAGCCATCACAAAACTTTGGTCAAAAGTAGCATTGTGCGCCACAATGATAGAACGTTGGCAATCTGCATCTTTTTGTCCTCTGCGCACCATTTGAAATAACCCTGTGATTGCATCGAATTCAGACACTGCGCCACGTAATGGATTGTGAATATCAATGCCATTAAATTTCAAGGACTCTGGATTAATATTTGCCCCTTCAAAAGGCTCGATATGAAAATGGCATTTTTGATCAGGATGCAAATAACCGTTTTCATCCATTTTTAATGTGATTGCGGCTAGTTCGAGTAAAGCATCTTTTTTTGCATCAAAACCTGCAGTTTCAACATCAATAATGACGGGGAAATAGCCACGAAAGCGATTTTTTAATTGGTTGTGATAAGGGATTTCTTGAGAATCGGACATAATCTATCTCTTAAAAATAAAATAACGTAGGAATCCCTACGTTATTAAAAATATAATAAAAATTGACCGCACTTTAGTTGCCTAAACCAGATTTAGTACTTTTGTTTTCAATAAATTCAATTTTATAACCATCTGGATCTTCAACAAAAGCAATGACGGTTGAGCCACCTTTAACTGGCCCTGCTTCGCGAGTAACGTTACCACCGCTTGCGCGAACGGCTTCACAAGTCGCATAAATATCATCTACACCGATAGCGATATGTCCATATGCTGTGCCGTGTTCATATTTATCTACGCCCCAGTTGTATGTTAATTCAATTTCTGCCGCACTTTCGCCATCTTCGTAACCTAAAAAAGCCAGCGTATATTTGTATTCTGGATTTTCACTGGTGCGTAATAAACGCATACCTAAAACATCTTGATAAAATTTGATTGAACGATCTAAATCGCCCACGCGTAACATAGTGTGTAAAATTCGCATTGGTTTAATCCTTTTTTGATAAAAGTGCGGGCATTATGCCATAAAAAAGTTGAATTAAATAAATTTGTTATGAATTATTTAACTGCAATCATCGAGCCAAAATTAAAGCATTGGAACCAAAGTTCTACTTGTGAAAATCCTATGTTTTTTAACCGCACTTTGTGTGTCTCGATAGAATCTGTACGCATCACATTTTCAAGTGCGGTGCGTTTCTGGCTCACTTCAAGTTCGCTATAACCATTGGCACGTTTGAATTGATGGTGCAAGTCAATGAGTAAATGATCAATTTTAGTATCTTCAAAACGGAATTTTTCTGATAACACGAGCACTCCATTTGGGTTTAAACCTTCATAGATTTTGGTAAGCAATGCGATGCGATCTTCAGGCGGTAAAAATTGCAAGGTGAAGTTGAGAATGACCATTGAGGCATTTTTAATCTCAACGTGACGAATATCGTCACAAAGAATTTCTACAGGTACCTCACTATGATATGCCGCAATATGTTGGCGACAACGTTCAACCATAGGTTGAGAATTATCGATACCAATAATTTTTACGTTTGGTTGATGAATATTTCGACGTGCAGAAAGTGTGGCGGCCCCTCGTGAGCAACCAAGATCATAAACATTACTATCAGCGGTGACGAAACGTTCTGCCAGCATACCGATTGCAGTGATAATGTTGGAATAGCCAGGTACGGAGCGTTGAATCATATCTGGAAAGACTTCAGCAACGTTTTCATCGAAGGTAAAATCGCCGAGTTTTTCAATAGGAGCGGAAAAAATAGTATCTTTCATGGTTTACATTGTGTCGGGTATGTGTGTTTTTTCAACTTTTCACACCCTACGGATTAGAAAATATTTAAAAAGTGCGGTCATTTTAAGGAAAGTTTTCAAGGGGTCAAATAAATTTCCGTTTAAGATTTAAAAGACGCGCCTTTTTCCGTATAATTCTGCAGTATTTTTCCATTTTTATAGAGAGTTAAGGAATTGAATATGATGCGTACACATTATTGCGGAGCATTAAACCGTAACAATATCGGACAAGACGTAACATTAAGCGGTTGGGTTCATCGCAGTCGTGATTTAGGTGGCTTGATTTTTATTGATATGCGCGATCGTGATGGCATTGTGCAAGTTTGTTTTGATCCGAAATATCAAGATGCATTGACAGCGGCTGCGGGTTTACGTAACGAATTCTGTATCCAAATTAAAGGTGAAGTGATTGCGCGTCCTGAAAACCAAATCAATAAAAACATGTCAACTGGCGAAGTGGAAGTGTTAGCGAAAGAATTGCGTGTTTACAATGCTTCTGATGTTTTACCATTAGACTTCAACCAAAATAACACCGAAGAACAACGTTTAAAATACCGTTATTTAGATTTACGTCGTCCCGAAATGGCGCAACGTTTGAAAACCCGCGCGAAAATCACTAGTTTTGTACGTCGTTTCATGGATGATAATGGTTTCCTTGATATTGAAACCCCAATGCTTACCAAAGCAACGCCAGAAGGTGCACGTGACTATTTAGTGCCAAGCCGTGTGCATAAAGGCAAATTTTATGCATTGCCACAATCACCACAGCTTTTCAAACAGCTTCTAATGATGTCTGGTTTTGATCGTTATTATCAAATTGTGAAATGTTTCCGTGATGAAGATTTGCGAGCAGACCGTCAGCCTGAGTTTACTCAAATCGATGTGGAAACCTCTTTCTTAACTGCGCCAGAAGTTCGCGAAATTATGGAGCGTATGGTTCACGGCTTATGGCTTGATACCATTGGTGTGGATTTAGGTAAATTCCCAGTGATGACTTGGCAAGAAGCGATGCGTCGTTTCGGTTCAGATAAGCCAGATTTACGTAACCCATTAGAAATGGTGGATGTCGCTGATATCGTAAAAGACGTTGATTTTAAAGTATTTAATGAGCCAGCAAACAATCCAAATGGCCGTGTTGCAGTAATTCGAGTTCCAAATGGTACAGAAATCACCCGTAAACAAATTGATGAATACACACAATTTGTTGGTATTTACGGTGCGAAAGGTTTAGCTTGGGCGAAAGTAAACGATATCAATGCGGGTCTTGAAGGCGTACAAAGCCCGATTGCGAAATTCTTAAATGAAGATGTATGGAAAATCTTAGCTGAACGTGTGAAAGCACAAACTGGCGATATTTTATTCTTTGGCGCAGACAAATGGCAAACCACTACTGATGCAATGGGCGCATTGCGTTTGAAATTAGGCCGTGATCTTGGCTTAACTCGTTTAGACGAATGGCAACCGCTTTGGGTGATCGATTTCCCAATGTTTGAACGTGATGAAGAGGGTAATCTTGCAGCAATGCATCACCCATTCACTTCACCAAAAGATTTTACCCCAGAACAATTAGAAGCGAATCCAACTGATGCCGTAGCGAATGCTTACGATATGGTTATCAATGGCTACGAAGTCGGCGGTGGTTCTGTCCGTATTTTCGATCCGAAAATGCAGCAAACCGTATTCCGCATTCTTGGCATTGATGAAGAACAACAACGTGAAAAATTCGGCTTCTTATTAGATGCATTAAAATTCGGTACACCGCCACACGCAGGTTTGGCATTTGGTTTAGACCGTTTAACCATGCTTTTAACTGGAACGGAAAATATCCGCGATGTGATTGCTTTCCCTAAAACTACAGCGGCAGCATGCTTGATGACAGAAGCACCTAGTTTTGCGAATCCGCAAGCATTGGAAGAGTTGGCAATTTCTGTTGTTAAAGCAGAATAAGTTTGAAATATTAGGAATGAAGTGCGGTCAGATTTGGCCGCATTTTTGTGGAGAAAACGGAATGAAAAGACCAGCTGTTGTTACAGTAGTTAGTTATTATTTTTTGATCAATCTTTTTATTATCTTAACGAATATTTTATTGAATTATTTTTTAGGTTTTACGAATCTAGAATTAGAGTCTTTAATCATGATGAACATAGGTGTTATAGTTTCGGCTATTCCAGCTTTATTAATGCTTAAAGGTAAGAACAGTGGGCGGATTCTTTATATCTTTTTTGAAATATTTGCCATAGGTTATTCTGCTTATAATGCAAATGGATATCCACCAGCACTAATTGGAACGGTTGCACCAATAATTTTATTTATTGTTTCTATTATTTTGTTATACCAACCTGCAGTAAATGAATATTTTAATACTTCAAAAAGTGATGAAGTTCAAAAATAATCAATCTGTTCTCGTTGTAATTTACGCAAAAGATACAAACCGAGTTTTAATGCTCCAACGCCAAGATGATCCTGATTTTTGGCAGTCTGTTACTGGCACCATTGAAAGTGGTGAAACACCAAAAAACACAGCAATTCGTGAGCTATGGGAAGAAGTGCGGTTAGAAATTTCGGAAAATTCCACAGCACTTTTTGATTGCAAAGAGAGCATAGAATTTGAAATTTTTCCACATTTCCGATATAAATACGCACCGAATGTGACGCATTGCCGTGAACATTGGTTTTTATTGGCAATGGAGCAAGAATTCGAACCAGTATTAAGTGAGCATTTGGCATACCAATGGGTTTCCCCTGAAAAAGCAATCCAAATGACAAAATCTTCCAATAATGCGGAAGCAATTAGAAAATATATTCTTAAAGTTAAATAGAAGGAAAACAACATGGCAGGCCATAGTAAGTGGGCTAATATTAAACACCGCAAAGCAGCACAAGATGCACAACGCGGTAAAATTTTTACTAAATTAATTCGTGAACTTGTTACCGCAGCTAAAATTGGTGGTGGCGATGTGAGTGCTAACCCGCGTTTACGTGCAGCAGTAGATAAAGCGCTTAGCAATAACATGACACGCGATACTATTAACCGCGCTATTGATCGTGGTGTAGGCGGTGGCGATGACACCAATATGGAAACCAAAATCTATGAAGGTTATGGCCCAGGCGGTACAGCGGTTATGGTGGAATGTTTAAGTGATAATGCAAACCGTACGATCTCACAAGTGCGCCCAAGTTTTACTAAATGTGGTGGTAACTTGGGAACAGAAGGTTCTGTTGGTTATTTATTTAGCAAAAAAGGTTTAATTTTAATTGAACAAGCAGATGAAGATGCATTAACTGAAGCGGCTATCGAAGCGGGTGCTGATGATATTCAACCACAAGATGATGGTTCATTTGAAATCTATACTGCTTGGGAAGATTTAGGTTCAGTGCGTGATGGCATTGAAGCAGCGGGCTTTAAAGTACAAGAAGCTGAAGTAACGATGATTCCATCAACAACGGTTGATCTTGATATTGAAACTGCACCAAAATTACTTCGTTTAATTGATATGTTGGAAGATTGTGATGACGTACAAAACGTATATCACAACGGTGAAATCAGTGACGAAGTGGCATCTCAACTTTAATAATGCAATAAATGGGTAATTTAATTACCCATTTTTTATAGAAATTATGAGCATTATTTTAGGTATTGACCCAGGCTCTCGCGTAACTGGTTACGGTGTGATTCGTCAAACAGGAAGACATTTAGAATATCTTGGCAGTGGCGCAATTCGTACTCAAGTTGAAGATTTACCAACCCGTTTGAAACGCATTTATGCTGGAGTAACTGAAATTATCACGCAATTTCAACCTGATATGTTTGCGATTGAGCAAGTGTTTATGTCGAAGAATGCAGATTCAGCTTTGAAACTCGGGCAGGCTCGCGGAACGGCGATTGTTGCAGCGGTAAATCATGATTTACCTGTTTTTGAATATGCCGCACGTTTAGTAAAACAAACTGTGGTGGGCATTGGTTCTGCAGATAAAGTACAAGTGCAAGAAATGGTGACTCGTATTTTGAAGCTGTCAGACAAACCTCAAGCCGATGCCGCGGATGCGTTGGCTATCGCGATTACACATGCGCATTCTATTCAACATTCTTTACATATTGCCAATTCTGTGAAAATGACAGAAACGCAAGAAAAAATGACCGCTCTTTTAAAGACCAGATATAGCCGAGGACGCTTTAGATTAAAAATTTAACTGGATGTTCGTCCAGTTTTATTTTATTCTATGCGTTAAGTTTTTTATCACTCGGAAGAATTATGATCGGTCGCTTACAAGGCATTCTTTTAGAAAAACAACCTCCAGAAATTTTACTTAATGTGCAAGGCGTAGGCTATGAATTGCTTTTGCCTATGACGAGTTTCTATGATTTACCAGAAATTGGTCAAGAAACTACTTTATTCACCCATCTTGTTGTTCGTGAAGATGCTCACTTACTCTTTGGATTTGCCCAGAAAACAGATCGCACTTTATTTCGTGAATTAATTAAAACAAATGGGGTGGGGCCTAAATTAGCCTTAGCGATTTTATCCGCCATGTCGGTCGAACAATTTGCTTATGCGATAGAGAGAGAAGAGCTTTCTAAACTCACCAAAATTCCTGGTGTGGGTAAAAAAACAGCGGAACGTTTGTTGGTTGAGCTCAAAGGTAAATTTAAAGGCGTAAAACAAAGCGATTTCTTTGTAGAAAGTACTCATATTCCGTCAATTCCATCCATTGAATCCCACTCAGAAAGTTCATCTGATGAAGCTATTTCGGCCTTGATTGCTTTAGGTTATAAACCTGCAGAAGCAGAAAAAATGGTAAAACGTGTTGCTAAGCCAGAATTAACCAGTGAACAAGTTATTCGCGAAGCTCTAAAAGCCGCACTGTAGGTGAGATATGATTGAAGCAGATAGAATTATTAGCGGGCAAGCTAAGATTGATGAAGATGTTATCGACCGCGCTATTCGTCCTAAATTATTAGCGGATTATGTTGGGCAGCCGCAAGTGCGCGAGCAAATGGATATTTTCATCAAGGCAGCCAAACTCCGTCAAGATGCCTTAGATCATTTATTGATTTTTGGCCCTCCTGGCTTGGGAAAAACAACACTTGCTAATATTGTGGCAAATGAAATGGGCGTGAATATTCGCTCCACATCAGGTCCTGTGCTTGAAAAAGCTGGTGATTTGGCAGCAATGCTGACAAATCTTGAACCGCATGATGTGTTATTTATTGATGAAATTCATCGACTTTCCCCTGCTATTGAAGAAGTCCTTTATCCTGCAATGGAAGATTATCAATTGGATATTATGATTGGTGAGGGGCCTGCTGCCCGTTCCATTAAATTAGATTTACCTCCTTTTACTTTGGTTGGTGCGACCACTAGAGCGGGTTCTTTGACTTCGCCATTACGTGATCGTTTTGGTATTGTGCAACGCCTAGAATTTTATTCTGTAGAAGATTTAACATCTATCGTTGCAAGAAGTGCGGGCTGTTTAAATCTTGAATTAGAAAAAGAAGCTGCTTTTGAAGTGGCGCGCCGTTCACGTGGTACACCGCGTATTGCTAACCGTTTATTACGCCGCGTGCGTGATTATGCGGATGTTCGCAATGGCGGTATTATTTCCGTCGAAATTGCAAAACAAGCGCTCTCTATGCTGGATGTAGATGATGCCGGATTTGATTATTTAGATAGAAAATTATTGTCTGCAGTTATTGAACGCTTTGATGGCGGGCCGGTGGGGTTGGATAATCTTGCTGCTGCAATTGGTGAAGAACGCGATACCATTGAAGATGTTTTGGAACCTTATTTGATTCAACAGGGGTTTCTACAAAGAACGCCACGTGGACGTATTGCAACATCGCAAACTTATCGCCATTTCGGTCTGCAGAAATTATCAGACTAGATAAATTTAATCACTAAAAAAGCCTTATTGTATTCAATAAGGCTTTTTTAATTACTCACTATAACTTTTCAAATTACTTAATTTTGCTAAACCCACTTCACAACTTTTTAACTGAGTCGCTAATTCCATTTGAAGAATCTGTTGTTTACTTTGGTTTAACTTATTTTTAATTTTTCCTACCTGTGTATGTGTGCCAGGTTGTTTTTCTGCTTGCGCAATCAAATTCTCTGTTTCTTTAAATAGTTGTTCACATTGTTGTGGCAGGATATTTGATGCAAAAGTAGAGGTTGATACAGTAGAGAAAAGTGCGGTTAAAATAAGGAATGTTTTTTTCATTTTAAGTCCTTGTTTCTCTTTATTATAAAATCTAAAAATTAAACTAGGCGGGAAAATAGCAAAATATACTTAGTATGTCTAGCCTTTGAAGTCATTTATTGTTGTAAATTGTGATAAGGATCACGTGTAATATATATTTTTGTACAAAAAATAGCAAAATTGATTTATATCAATTAAATTATCTTTAATAAATAATAGGTATTTTATGTCTTATGTCAAAAATGTGATCTAGATATCGTTTTTACTGTTTTTTATCCTTGTATTTAGTAGTAGAATACCCGCCAATTTGGCTTATCTCTATAATAATTAGTGTTTTTAACTATTTGAGAATGATTATGTAGATAAACCAATTTAAACTTAGCTGATTGGAGTTGAGTGATTAGGGATTATTTAAGGCTTTGCCTTTTTAATCATCATTGGAACTAATGTTGTTTATACAGAGGAGTTGAGAATGTTGGACGTTGTTGACCTTTCTCGCTTGCAGTTTGCTTTAACTGCGTTGTATCACTTCATTTTCGTGCCGCTGACATTAGGTTTGTCATTCGTCCTTGTGATTATGGAAACCATTTATGTGGCGACAGGCAAAGAAGTTTATAAAGATATGACAAGATTCTGGGGTAAGTTATTTGGTATTAACTTCGCCCTTGGGGTGACCACAGGTATCATTATGGAATTTCAATTCGGTACTAACTGGTCTTATTATTCTCATTATGTAGGTGATATTTTTGGTGCGCCATTAGCGATTGAAGCGTTACTTGCCTTTTTCTTAGAATCAACTTTCGTGGGATTGTTCTTCTTTGGGTGGGATCGTTTAACTAAAGGTAAACACTTGCTTGCTACATATTGTGTAGCTTTCGGTTCAAACTTATCTGCAATGTGGATTTTAGTTGCTAATGGTTGGATGCAGTCTCCAGCTGGCTCAGAATTTAATTTTGAGACAGTACGTATGGAAATGACGAGCTTCTTAGACCTTTGGCTAAATCCAGTTGCCCAAAGTAAATTCTTGCACACGTTAACAGCAGGTTATTCGACTGGTGCAATGTTTGTATTAGGTATTAGTGCATTCTATTTATTAAAAGGTCGTGATATTGGTTTTGCCAAACGTTCATTCTCTGTTGCTGCAACCTTTGGTTTTATCGCGGCATCAGCGGTGTTAATTATGGGGGATGAATCAGGTTACGACATTGGTAAAGCACAACCAGTGAAATTGGCTGCAATGGAAGCCGAGTTTGAAACTCATCCTGCGCCAGCGCCATTTCATCCAGTTGCAATTCCAAATACTGCAGAAATGAAAAATGATTTTGCGATTGAGATCCCATATTTGGGTGGTTTAATTGCAACGCGTTCTTTAGATACTGAAATTGTTGGTTTGAAAGATATTCAAGCGAAAAATGAAGGTCGTGTTCGTAACGGTATGGTAGCTTACGATTTATTCACGCAATTAAAAGCAGAGAAAAAATCAGCAGGCCACGTAAATCCAGAAACTAAAGCAAAATTTGATGAAGTAAAAGGTGATTTAGGTTTTGGTTTATTATTAAAACGTTACACAGATAAAGTTGTAGATGCAACAGATGAACAAATTAAACAAGCTGCTCGCGATACTATTCCAAACGTAGGTCCTAACTTCTGGGCATTCCGTGGGATGTTAGCAGCCGGTGGTTTAATTATTTTACTGACCTTCGGCGCATTTGTTCAAAATTTACGTAACAAAGTCACTTCTTCTCGCTTATTGCTTAAAGCATTGCTTTGGAGTATCCCATTGCCAATCTTAGCAATTGAATTTGGTTGGTTCTTAGCTGAGTCTGGTCGTCAACCTTGGGCAATCTATGAAGTTTTACCTGTTGGGGTATCAGCGTCTCAGTTGAGTACTGGCGATTTATGGTTCTCTATTGGTTTAATTTGTGCGCTTTATCTTGCGTTCATTATTGTTGAGATGTATTTGATGTTTAAATATGCACGTTTGGGTCCAAGTGCGTTAAAAACCGGCAAATACTACTTTGAACAATCATCTAAATAAGCAGGAGATGAATTATGATTGATTATGAATTTCTACGTTTTATTTGGTGGGTGTTAGTTATTGTATTGTTGATCGGTTTTTCTGTTACCGACGGATTCGATATGGGAGTGACCGCACTTTTACCTGTAACAGGCAAAAAAGAAGTGGAACGCCGTATTATGATCAACTCTATTGCCCCACATTGGGATGGTAACCAAGTTTGGTTGTTAACTGCGGGCGGCGCAGTATTTGCGGCATGGCCAATTGTATATGCAGTTTCATTCTCAGGTTTCTACATCGCTTTAGTATTGGTTTTAGCTGCGTTATTCTTACGCCCATTGGGTTTTGAATATCGTGCAAAAATTGATAACCCGACTTGGCGTTCTGTTTGGGATTGGGGACTATTCGCAGGTGGTTTTGTACCATCATTAGTATTTGGTGTGGCTTTTGGTAATTTATTACAAGGTGTTCCATTCCATTTCAACGAGTTGACTCAAGTAACTTATACCGGTTCATTCTTTGAATTATTAAATCCATTTGCATTATTGTGTGGTGTTATTAGCTTATCAATGCTTGTAACTCACGGTGCTAACTGGTTACAAATGAAAACAACCGAAGAATTGCGTGATCGCGCTCGCTCAGTAAGCCAAATAGGCGCTATTGTGACTTTAATTGCATTTGTATTAGCTGGAGCATGGTTATACTTTAAAGAGGGTTATGTAGTAACGAGTGTAGTGGATCATTACGCTCCATCTTCCCCAATGAATAAAGAAGTTACTGTTGAAACTGGTGCGTGGTTTAGAAATTTCAATGAAATGCCAATTCTTTGGATTTTCCCTGCATTAGCAGTAGTAGCTGCATTATTAAATGCGGCATTTTCTAAAGCTAATCGTTGTGGTTTTGCATTCTTTTTCTCTGCATTAACAATGGCTGGTGTAATTATTACTGCTGCAGTATCTATGTTCCCATTTGTGATGCCTTCAAGCTCACACCCTGAACAGAGTTTGTTAATGTGGGATGCAACTTCAAGTGAATTAACATTAACGTTAATGTTGATTTTTGCACTTATCTTTGTGGCTATTTCTTTGGTTTATACCATTTGGTCTTATTCGAAGATGTTTGGTCGCTTAGATGCGAATTTCATTGATGAAAATAAACACTCATTATACTAAGGAGATTAATATGTTATATGTAATTTGGGTAGTGGGTGTGTTATTAGCTATATTTGCCAGTGCAAAATTAACCATTGGCAAAGAAAAAGCAGGAAAATTTGACGAGTAATATGATTCATTCACTCTATCAATTAATTAATAAGGGTTCGTTTCGAACCCTTTCATTTATTTTAGCACTAGGACTAACAGCCGTATTTTTCTTTAATGTTGATAATTTTTCAACGTTGTTACGAAATGATTCTCCTTGGTGGATTTTGATGATCTTTTGGGGATTAATAACGGTTTGGATTCATGGAATAGGGTTTGAAATTAAAAGTGGAATTTGGAAACTAATTTTCTTACCTTGTATCGCTTATATCATCATATTGATTAGTGCTATTGAGCATTTTTATTTACAAGGATGATTTTTTTCTTTGACATATTGCTTATCTAAAAAACAGGTTCTAAAATAGCCGACTTATTATCTGTGATAAGGTTTAGTGATGTTAAAAAATACCTTTTCCTTGCCTGTGCGCGTGTATTATGAAGATACTGATGCAGGTGGCGTGGTGTATCACGCTCGCTATTTGCATTTTTTTGAACGAGCAAGAACAGAATATTTGCGTACATTAAATTTTACGCAACAAACCTTACTAGAGGAACAACAACTCGTATTTGTTGTCAAAACGCTCGCCATTGATTATTGCGTGGCAGCAAAATTGGATGATTTACTTATGGTGGAAACAGAAGTTTCAGAAGTAAAAGGGGCTACAATCCTTTTTGAACAGAGACTTATGCGCAACACCGTGATGTTATCAAAGGCTACTGTTAAAGTAGCCTGTGTTGATCTAGGCAAGATGAAACCTGTGGCGCTTCCCAAAGAAGTTAAAGCTGCATTTAATCACTTAAAATAACTTTTCGGAGTATGCAATGACTGCAGAATTGAATTTTTTAGATCTTTTTCTAAAAGCAAGTATTGTTGTGCAACTGGTAATTGTGATTTTGATTTCTTTCTCAATCATATCTTGGGCAATTATCATTCAACGTAGCCGTATTTTAACGAATGCCTTAAAAGAAGCGCATACTTTTGAAGATCGTTTCTGGTCAGGAGAAGATTTAAATAAACTTTATGAAGGGCTATCTAATCGTCGCGATGGATTAACGGGAAGCGAACAAATTTTTTGCGTGGGATTTAAAGAATTTTCACGTTTAAAACAAGTAAATCCAGATGCACCTGAAGCGATTATTAAAGGCACAACGCGCGCGATGAATCTTGCGATGAACCGTGAGATTGAAAGCTTGGAAAGTCGAGTTCCATTTTTAGCCACAGTGGCATCTGTTAGCCCTTATATTGGTTTATTTGGTACTGTTTGGGGAATTATGCACGCTTTTATGGCATTAAGTGGTGCGAAACAAGCAACATTACAGATGGTAGCACCAGGTATCGCCGAAGCGTTGATTGCCACTGCAATTGGTTTATTTGCCGCAATTCCTGCAGTAATGGCTTATAACCGTTTAAGCTTACGAGTGAACGCGATTGAACAAGATTACGGTAACTTTATTGATGAATTCACGACGATTTTACACCGTCAAGCCTTTGGTAAAGCCCCTCACTAAAAATAGGGAAAATTGACCGCACTTTGAAGAAAAAGTGCGGTAAAAATAAGTTAAAATTTTAGAGGAATATATGGCTCGTCGTCAGCGTAAAGCAATTAAATCTGAAATTAATATTGTGCCTTTTTTAGATGTGCTTTTAGTTTTAGTGTTAATTTTTATGGCAACCGCTCCTATTATTAGTCAAAGCGTTCAAGTTGAATTGCCTGATTCTGTGCAAAGCCAAGAGGTTTCTAATGAAGATAAAGTGCCTGTAATTCTTGAAGTTGCAGGTATTGGGAAATATGCGATTTCTATTGGCGGAGAACGTCAAGAAGGTTTAACAGAAGAAATGGTTACTCAATTATCTAGACAGGAATTTGATAAAGATAATAATACGCTATTTTTAGTAGGTGGAGCTAAAGAAGTGCCTTATGAAGAAGTGATTAAGGCATTGAATTTACTTCATCTTGCAGGCATTAAATCTGTAGGTTTAATGACAAATCCCATTTAGCTAAGTAGGTAACACGTGCAAAATAATCGACAAAAGAAAGGAATCAATGCTTTTGCTATTTCTATCCTTTTGCACTTTATCTTGTTTGGCTTATTGATTTTAAGTTCACTTTATCACACCGTTGAAATTATGGGTGGTGGAGAAGGTGAAGGAGATGCAATGGGTGCAGTGATGGTTGATACGGGTACGGCTGCTCAGGAATGGGGGCGTATTCAACAACAAAAAAAAGGGCAAGCGGATAAACAAAAACGCCCAGAACCTGTTGTGGAAGAAAAACCACCTGAGCCTAATCAAGAAGAGATTAAGCATCAACAAGAAGTTCAACGACAAGAAGAGTTAAAACGTCAGCAAGAACAGCAACGTCAGCAAGAAATAAAAAAGCAGCAAGAGCAAGCTCGTCAAGAAGCGTTGGAAAAACAGAAGCAAGCTGAAGAGGCTAAGGCCAAGCAAGCTGCTGAAGCTGCAAAATTAAAAGCAGATGCAGAGGCTAAACGTTTAGCTGCTGCGGCAAAACAAGCCGAAGAAGAGGCTAAAGCGAAAGCAGCAGAAATTGCTGCTCAAAAAGCAAAACAAGAGGCGGAAGCTAAGGCGAAAGTAGAAGCAGAAGCTAAGGCAAAAGCCGCTGCTGAAGCTAAAGCAAAGGCTGAAGCGGAGGCAAAAGCGAAAGCAGCAGCTGAGGCTAAAGCAAAAGCTGATGCAGAAGCTAAAGCGAAAGCCGCTGCTGAGGCAAAAGCTAAAGCTGCTGCGGAAGCGAAACGTAAAGCAGATCAAGCAAGCCTAGATGATTTCTTTAACGGCGGGGATGTTGGTGGCGGCAGTGCATCTAAAGGGGGAAGCACAAATAAAGGTGGAACTCAAGGTAGCGGTGCTGCACTTGGCTCTGGCGATGGTGGTAAGATTGGAGATCAATACGCAGGTGTAATCAAGAAAGAGATTCAACGTCGTTTCTTAAAAGATCCAAGTTTTGCAGGAAAGGTTTGTCGTATTAAAATTCAATTAGGTCGAGATGGCGTAATCTTGGGCTATCAAAAAATTTCAGGTCCTGATGATATTTGTTCTGCGGCATTAAGTGCGGTGGCTAGAACGAAAAAAGTTCCAGCTGCGCCATCAGATGAAATTTATGAAAAATATAAATCGCCAATTATTGACTTTGATATTCGATAATTCTTTATAAAAATTTATTGTTAAATTTTAAAGGTAACAAAATGAAATTATTAAAACATTTAGTGAGCGTACTCGCGATTATACTTGCTATTACTCATAATGTATTCGCTGGAGATGAAGTACGCATTGTTATTGATGAAGGGGTTGATGGTGCGCGCCCTATAGCTGTTGTGCCGTTTGCGGGATCTGCACCGGAAGATATTAGCAAAATTGTTGCTGATGATTTACGTAACAGTGGTAAATTTAATCCTATTGCGGTGTCTCAGATGCCCCAACGTCCAACTTCAGCAGCTGAAGTAAATCCTGAAGCTTGGTCTAATATTGGCATTGACGCAATTGTGGTCGGACAAGTTGTTCCATCTGGTAATGGTTATAGTATTACTTATCAATTAATTGATACCGTTGGTGCATCAGGTACGCCAGGGGCTGTATTAATGCAAAATAGCTATACAGTGACAAATAAATGGTTACGCTATGGTGCTCATACTGTTAGTGATGAGGTTTTTGAAAAGTTAACTGCGATTCGTGGTGCGTTTAGAACTCGTATCGCTTATGTCGTGCAAAAAAATGGTGGTTCACAGCCCTATGAAGTTCGTGTTGCAGACTACGATGGCTATAATCAATTTATCGTAAATCGTAGCTCTCAACCAATTATGTCACCAGCTTGGTCTCCAGATGGTCAACGTTTAGCGTATGTATCTTTTGAAAATAAAAAATCACAACTTGTTGTACAAGATTTAAATTCTGGTGCTCGCAAAGTGGTGGCTTCTTTCCCTGGACATAATGGTGCTCCTGCATTCTCTCCAGATGGTTCACGTTTAGCCTTCGCCTCTTCACAGGATGGCTCATTAAATATTTATGTGATGAGTTCTCACGGCGGTGCTCTGACTCAATTAACTCGTGGTGCAGGTAATAATACAGAACCATCTTGGTCTCCGGACGGTAGCTCAATTTTATTTACATCCGATAGAAGTGGTTCACCACAAGTTTATCGTATGAGTGCAAACGGTGGTGGTGCAACACCGGTTGGTGGTCGCGGTAGTGCACAAATTAGCGCTGATGGCAAAACCCTTGTGATGATTAATGGAAACAATAATGTTGTTAAACAAGATCTCACATCTGGTGCATCAGAAGTACTTAGTACGTCTTTCTTAGGCGAAAGTCCAAGTCTTTCACCAAATGGAATTATGATTATTTATAGCTCTACACAAGGCTTAGGAAAGGTGCTACAATTAGTTTCTGCAGATGGTCGCTTCAAAGCGAGCCTTCCAGGAAGTAATGGCCAAGTGAAATTTCCTGCTTGGTCGCCATACTTAACTAAATAAAGAAAACTCATTGAGGAGAAATCTAATGAACAAATTTGTTAAATCATTATTAGTTGCAGGTTCTGTAGCTGCATTAGCTGCTTGTAGTTCATCTAACAACGATGCTGCAGGCAATGGTGCAGGCCAAACTTTTGGCGGTTACTCTGTTTCTGATCTTCAACAACGTTACAACACCGTATATTTCGGTTTTGACAAATACAACATCGAAGGTGAATACGTTCAAATCTTAGATGCACACGCAGCATATTTAAATGCAACTCCAGCTGCTAAAGTATTAGTAGAAGGTAACACTGACGAACGCGGTACACCAGAATACAACATCGCGTTAGGTCAACGTCGTGCAGATGCAGTTAAAGGTTATTTAGCTGGTAAAGGTGTTGATGCTGGTAAATTAGGCACAGTATCTTACGGTGAAGAAAAACCTGCAGTATTAGGTCACGATGAAGCTGCATATTCTAAAAACCGTCGTGCAGTGTTAGCGTACTAATTCTTAGTATTTCTAATATTTGAAAAACAGGATCCATTTTTATTGGATCCTGTTTTGTTTTCATCGTTTGTAATTTAACCAATTAGCTTGAAAGAATGAATTTATTCTTTTGATTCTAAAATAAATGCGCTATCATTAATTCATCAACACAGTGGGTCGTTAGCTCAGTCGGTAGAGCAGCGGACTTTTAATCCGTTGGTCGAAGGTTCGAATCCTTCACGGCCCACCACTCTCTGATTTAGTTGTCCAGTTGGGTTGTTAGCTCAGTTGGTAGAGCAGCGGACTCTTAATCCGTTGGTCGAGAGTTCGAGCCTCTCACAACCCACCATTCTTATTTTTATTATTCATCTCTAATATTTTAAATTTCTTTAATTTGCTTAAATTCTTGACTATTTTTAGCGGTTATTGTGGTAGAATACCCTTAAATTTTAGTCGGGCATCATTATGTTGGAAAATATTCGTATTGTTTTAATTGAGACTTCACATAGCGGTAATATTGGTTCTGCGGCTAGAGCAATGAAAACAATGGGATTGACCCAGCTTTGTCTTGTTTCACCAAAATCTGTTGATGAACAATCTTATACTCTTTCAGCTAGCGCAGAAGATATTGTAAAAAATGCTAGAGTTGTCGATAGTTTTGATGAAGCCGTGGATGATTGCTCTTTGGTGATTGGAACAAGTGCTCGTTTGCGTCATTTACAAAGTACATTGATCGAGCCTCGAGAATGCGCGGAGAAAGTTGTAGCGCATGAAGGCAAGATAGCTATTGTGTTTGGACGTGAGCGTATTGGATTAACGAATGAAGAATTGTTGAAATGTCATTACCATTTGAATATCCCAGCTAATCCTGATTATTCTTCTTTAAATTTGGCAATGGCGGTACAGTTGGTTAGCTATGAATTGCGCATGGCATTTTTAGCTCAAGATAAGAAGGAAAATTCACTTTCTTTAATAGAACAAAGCTATCCAACTGCAGAACAACTCGCTTATTTTTTCGAGCATACTGAGCGTGTATATCAGTCACTCGGATTCATTCAAAATCAAGGTGTTATGCAAAAATTAAAGCGTTTATATTATCGTGCTCAACTTGAAAAAAATGAATTAAATATTTTAAATGGTATGCTAAGTGCGGTCGAAAAACGGATTGATCTTGATTTAGATTAATTGACTGATTTGGTAGGATATGTAAATATTGCAACATCACTTTTTAGGAACACTTTATGAAACTTACATCGAAAGGTCGTTATGCAGTCACTGCGGTTTTAGATATCGCTTTAAATGCAGAAAAAGGTCCTGTGAGCCTTGCAGATATTTCTGAACGTCAACATATTTCGTTATCTTATTTAGAACAACTTTTTGCTAAATTACGCCGTGATGGATTAGTAAAAAGTGTTCGTGGACCTGGTGGAGGTTATCAGCTAGGTTTACCAAGTGACCAAATTTCAGTGGGAATGATTATTTCTGCGGTAAATGAAAATATTCATGTGACAAAATGTCTTGGTCGTGGAAATTGCCAAAATGGCGTAGAATGTTTAACTCATACATTGTGGGAAGATCTGAGTAATCGCATTGAAAGTTTTCTCAATGAAATTACTTTGGCTGAATTGGTGAGTAAACGTGAGTCAAAACGCCAAACTCATAGTGATTTTGAGAATTTATTAATTGTTAATCAATAAAGGAAAGTAGTCCGTACAGTGCAAAATGCATTAAAAGTGCGGTCAAATTTAGAATGATTTAGGAGTGAAAAATGAAATTACCTATTTATTTAGATTATGCAGCAACTTGTCCTGTGGACGAGCGTGTCGCGAAGAAAATGATGGAATTTTTAACCATTGACGGTACATTCGGTAACCCAGCTTCTCGCTCGCATAAATTTGGTTGGCAAGCAGAAGAAGCGGTTGACGTGGCTCGTAATCAAATTGCGGATCTTATTGGTGCCGATTCTCGTGAAATTGTGTTTACTTCTGGTGCGACAGAATCAGATAACCTTGCAATTAAAGGCGCTGCGCATTTTTACCAAACTAAAGGTAAACATATCATCACTTGCAAAACTGAGCATAAAGCCGTCTTAGATACTTGTCGTCAATTAGAGCGCGAAGGTTTTGAAGTGACTTATTTATCACCCGAGTCTGATGGTTTAATTGATTTAGAAAAATTTAAAGCCGCACTTCGCCCCGATACGATTTTAGTTTCAATTATGCATGCTAATAATGAAATTGGTGTGTTACAAGATATTAAAGCTATTGGTGAGCTTTGTCGTGCAAATAAAACGATTTTCCACGTGGATGCAACTCAAAGTGTGGGCAAAGTTGCGATTAACTTGGAAGAGTTGCCAGTTGATTTATTATCTATGTCTAGTCATAAACTTTATGGGCCTAAAGGTATTGGTGCGTTATACGTTCGTCGTAAACCGCGTATTCGTTTAGAAGCGATTATTCATGGCGGTGGTCATGAGCGTGGAATGCGTTCAGGTACATTACCTGTTCACCAAATCGTGGGAATGGGCGAAGCTTATCGAATTGCAAAAGAAGAAATGGCATCAGAAATGTCACGTTTAAAAGCTCTTCGTGATCGTTTATATAATGGCTTAAAAGATATTGAAGAAACCTACGTAAATGGCTCAATGGAGCACCGTTTAGATAGTAATTTAAATATTAGCTTTAACTATGTTGAAGGTGAATCTTTAATGATGGCGTTGCGTGATATTGCTGTATCTTCTGGTTCTGCTTGTACATCGGCTAGCTTAGAGCCGTCTTATGTGTTACGCGCACTTGGTTTAAATGATGAATTGGCACATAGCTCAATTCGTTTTACATTGGGTCGTTACACCACTGAAGAAGAAATTGATTACACCATTAATTTAGTGAAAAGTGCGGTGGAAAAACTTCGTGCATTATCGCCATTATGGGATATGTTTAAAGAAGGTATCGACCTTAGTACAATTGAGTGGTCAGCTCACTAGGATTTAACTGCTATTATTAAATGGCGTTTCTCAAGGATTTAAAAAAGGAAAGTTAAAATGGCTTATAGCGAAAAAGTAATCGATCATTATGAAAATCCGCGCAATGTGGGTTCTATGGATAAAAAAGATAGCAATGTTGGTACTGGCATGGTGGGTGCGCCAGCTTGTGGTGATGTAATGCAGTTACAAATTAAAGTAAATGATAACGGCATTATTGAAGATGCAAAATTCAAGACTTATGGTTGTGGTTCTGCTATTGCATCTAGCTCATTAATTACCGAGTGGGTAAAAGGTAAATCTTTAGAAGAAGCAGGCGCGATCAAAAATAGTCAAATTGCAGAAGAGTTAGAATTGCCACCAGTGAAAGTACACTGTTCCATTTTAGCGGAAGATGCAATTAAAGCTGCAATTGCTGATTATAAATCCAAAAAAGGCGAATAATATGAAAAAGTGCGGTCGGTTTTGACCGCACTTTTAGTGGTTTTGGGGGATATATGAGTATTACATTAACAGAAAAAGCCGCTCAACGAGTGAAAGCTTTTTTGGATAATCGTGGCAAAGGTATTGGTTTACGTTTGGGAGTGAAAACATCAGGCTGTTCTGGATTAGCTTATGTGCTTGAATTTGTTGATGTCTTGAATGAAGAAGACCAAGTTTTTGAACAGCACGGTGTGAATATTATTGTCGATCCCAAAAGCTTAGTTTATCTCAATGGTATTGAGTTGGATTATGTGAAAGAAGGCTTGAATGAAGGCTTTAAATACAATAATCCAAATGTAAAAGAATCTTGTGGCTGTGGTGAAAGTTTCCATGTTTAAGGTAATAATCTGATGTTAAATCCTTTTCAAATTTTTGATTTACCTGTTGATTTTCAGTTAGATGAGAAGGCGCTAAATACACGTTATTTAGAATTACAAAAGGCTCTACATCCTGATAATTTTGTATCAAGTAGTGCGTTAGAACAACGCGTTGCGATGCAAAAATCCACCGAAGTGAATGATGCCTTAAAAACGTTAAAAGACCCAATTTTACGAGCAGAAGCTATCATTGCTCTTAATACGGGTGAACAGATCGATCTTGAACAAAAAAGTACGCAAGATGTGGCGTTTTTAATGCAACAGTTACAGTGGCGAGAACAACTAGAAGAACTTGAAGATCAGAAAGATGAAGAAGCATTAAATGCTTTTGCAAAAGAAATTAAACAAGAAACTCAGTTATTATTGACCGCACTTTCTGAGAGTCTGACATCCCAACAATGGACGAAAGCATCTCAACTGTGTGATAAATTACGTTTTACCCGTAAACTTTCTGAAGAAATTGAACGTGTAGAAGAACGTCTTTTTGAACTGTAATAGATCTATATCTCAATATCCCTTGATATTATGCAAACTCTCGAACAACTAATATCTCCAGAAAATTCTGCTTGGCCTATACTTTCCCAATGGATTGAAAGTGCACGTAATCATTGTTATGTCATTAAAAAAGATCAATCAAGTGCAGAACGTGAACTTTTTACCATGCAAATGCCAACATCATCACCAATGGGGGCTGTGATTTATGAAACAGGTGGAATTTTAATTCATTATGGTTGGTTGCGTATTTTAGGTTCAGGAAGTTTTAAATTACCGCGTGGATTGATGGATTGGAATTTTAGTAAGTCTTTTAGTCAGTCTGGTGAAAAACCAAAATATTTATTGGTTGCAGATGATGTGATAGGCGGTTACTTTGCATTAAATGGTGGTTCGTTAGGCGATAACCTTGGCAAAATTTATTACTTTTCACCAAAAGATCTCACTTGGCATAATTTAAATTTTACTTATACAGAATTTTTAGCTTGGGCATTGAATGGTGATTTAGAGGCTTTTTATCAAGGTCTATTTTGGCAAAATTGGCAAGATGATGTGAAACAATTGGATGGTAATCAAATTTTTGTATTCTCGCCTGACTTAAGCGAAGAGATAAAAATAGCGATTGATAAACGTCAAAAGCACGAAGTCAATATTGAAACACATTACCAATCAAGCTTTGCAGAAAAAAATAAATTTGATTTGGCGTATTCCGTCGCATAACCAGTAGAAAAATAGCATATGGCATTATTACAAATTGCAGAACCAGGACAAGCTGCTGCACCGCATCAACATCGTTTAGCCGTTGGGATTGATTTGGGAACAACCAATTCTTTGGTTGCATCAGTGCGTAGTGGGCAAGCCGTGATTCTTAATGATGAACAAGAGCGTAGTCTTTTACCATCAGTTGTTCATTATGGCGTTGAAGAGAAGAAAGTTGGTTTAGAAGCCTTTGAACAAGCCTCACTTGATCCAAAAAATACGGTGATTTCAGTAAAACGTCTAATTGGTCGTAGTCTTGCTGATGTTCAGTCTCGTTATTCTAGTTTGTCTTATGAATTTGTAGCGAGTGAAAATGGATTACCTTTAATTGTTACGACACAGGGGCCAAAAAGTCCAATTGAAGTATCCTCAGATATTTTATCGCGTTTAAATCGTATTGCAGAACAACGCCTTGGTGGCGAGCTTTCTGGGGTTGTGATTACGGTTCCTGCTTATTTCGATGATGCTCAACGTCAAAGCACTAAGGATGCTGCGCGTTTAGCTGGGCTAAATGTATTACGTTTATTGAATGAACCTACTGCAGCCGCAGTCGCTTATGGGTTGGATAGCGGGCAAGAAGGGATTATTGCAGTTTATGATTTAGGTGGCGGTACATTTGATATTTCAATTTTACGCTTATCAAAAGGTGTCTTTGAAGTTCTAGCCACGGGTGGAGATACTGCGCTAGGTGGTGATGATTTTGACCATTTAATAGCTGATTGGATCGTTGAACAAACCCAACTAAAACCACAAACCCCAAATCAACAGCGCGAACTGATAACCCTTGCTAGCGAAGCCAAAATAGCTTTAAGTACTGAGAAAAGTGCGGTCATTTCTTGGCAGAATTTTTCAGTAGAAATTTCACGAGAACAACTTAATGAGTTGATTCATTCACTTGTAAAACGTTCATTGCTAACTTGTCGCCGAGCTTTGAAAGATGCCAACGTTGAATCTGAAGAAGTGCAAGCGGTGGTAATGGTTGGTGGTTCAACTCGAGTGCCATATGTACGAGAGCAGGTTGGTAAGTTTTTTGGTAAAACACCACTCACTTCCATTGATCCAGATAAAGTTGTGGCACTTGGTGCCGCAATTCAAGCGGATATTTTAGTCGGTAATAAAACTGATTCTGATATGTTGTTGCTCGATGTCGTGCCGCTTTCTTTAGGCATTGAGACCATGGGTGGATTAGTGGAAAAAATTATTCCACGTAACACAACAATTCCTGTGGCTCGTGCACAAGAGTTTACTACTTTCAAAGATGGCCAAACAGCAATGACCGTTCATGTCGTACAAGGTGAACGTGAGCTGGTAGATGATTGTCGCTCTTTAGGGCGTTTTACTCTACGAGGTATTCCAGCAATGGCTGCGGGTGCCGCTCATATCCGAGTGACTTATCAAGTCGATGCAGATGGTTTATTAAGTGTGACTGCAATGGAAAAATCGACGAAAGTGCAGGCATCAATCCAAATTAAACCTTCCTATGGTTTAACGGATGAAGAAGTGACCGCAATGATAAAATCTTCTTTTGATAATGCGCAAGAGGATTTACAAGCTCGCGAATTAGCTGAGCAACGAGTAGAAGCGGATCGTGTGATTGAAAGTGTGATTGTTGCGTTACAAGCAGATGGGGCTGAATTGCTTAGCACAGAAGAGTTTCATCATATTGAAAGTGTGTTAAAACAATTAATGGATGTAAAACAAGGTTCAGATCGTGATGCAATTGCGCAAGGAATTAAAGCCTTGGATACTGCTACCCAAGAATTTGCAGCACGTCGAATGAATGCATCGATTAATAAAGCTTTGACAGGCAAAAATTTGTCAGATATTGAAAAACCGTAAAAGTGCGGTCAGATTATTAAATAATTTTGAGGAAAGTGTTATGCCAAAAGTGATTTTTTTACCTAATGAAGAATTTTGTCCCGAAGGTATGGTTGTTGATGCCGCTGCAGGTGATAACTTATTAGAAGTTGCACACAATGCAGGGGTGGAAATTCATCATGCTTGTGATGGCTCCTGTGCTTGTACAACCTGCCATGTCATTATCCGTGAAGGTTTTGACTCTCTAAATGAAACGAGTGATCAAGAAGAAGATATGTTGGATAAGGCTTGGGGATTAGAAATGGATAGTCGTTTATCTTGCCAATGTGTCGTGGGAGACGAAGATCTTGTGGTGGAAATTCCGAAATATAACATTAACCATGCCAATGAGGCCGCTCACTAATGAAATGGACTGATGTTCAATTAATTGCAGAAGAACTTTACGATCGTAATCCAGATTTAGATCCAAAAACCGTTCGTTTTACTGATTTACATAAATGGATTTGTGAACTTGAAGATTTTGATGATGATCCTAATAAGTCAAATGAAGCGATTCTTGAGGCTATTTTATTGAAATGGTTGGATGAATTTGAATAATCAGAAATTTGATTGAAAAAATACCCGTACTTTGGTGCGGGTATTATTTTTTTAAAGGTTATTTAATTTCATTTTTGCCATTTGTTGTTCTAATTGGCTACCACTTTGTTGTGCTTGCTCAAAGCTGTTTTTAGCCGCAACTTTATCTCCTTTGGCGACTTGGATATCGCCGGTTAAAATTGCTTTACGAGCATTAAAGCTTTCGCCTTTCACTTGGTTTAAGGTGGTTAAAGCATTGTCTAATTGACCCAGTTGAAATTGCACCGCACTCAGACGTAATGCAACAATAGATGTTAATACTTCATCTTGAGATTGGGTTAATGCTTGATTTAAGTTTGCTTCTGCTGCAGCAAAGTCTTGTTTTTCAGTCGCTTTTTTCGCTTCATCTAACAAAGCAAAGACAGCGTATGCCGTTTTGCTGTTAGCTTGCACAAATTGTTCTATATTGGCTTTTTTAGCTTGTTCATCCTGTTGTGCAGAATAGATTAACGCATCATACTGAGCAGAAGCTTGAGTGATTTGTTCTGCCTGGTGGGCTTGCCAATAACGCCATCCAAACATACCTCCAACTCCTAAGATGAAAGCAACAATAATTGTTTTGCCATTTTCTTTCCACCAGTCTTTCAACTGGTTAATCTCTTGTTCTTCTTCAATGGAATAAGCCATGTTTTTCCCCTTTTAAATTAAAATTGAGTTTGAATATAGTCGATTATATTCACTAAATCTAAGGTTTGCTGCTCTGCACCACCTTGTAAGTGTTTAACAACGACTTGTTTATTTTGTACTTCGCTTTCGCCGATAACTAATGCCAATGTTGCACCAGATTTATCTGCACGTTTAAATTGTTTTTTGAAATTACCGCCAGAGCAGTGCAACATAGTATTTAAGTGCGGTAATTCTGAGCGCACTTTTTCCGCTAATTCAAAAGCAGCTAATGTTGCGCCTTCACCTTGATAAACAACATAAATATCCACCGCACTTTTAACTGGAACATTTGAATTAACTTCTTGTACCAACAAGACTAAACGTTCTAATCCCATCGCAAATCCGATGCTCGGTGTTGCGTTTCCGCCAAGTTGTTCCACTAAACCGTCATAACGACCGCCACCACATACTGTACCTTGTGCACCAAGAGCTGAGGTTACCCATTCAAATACAGTTTTGTTGTAATAATCTAAGCCACGAACGAGTTTAGGATTAATTTCATATTGAATACCCACTGCATCTAATAATGAACATAATTGTTCAAAATGCTCACGGCTTTCATCATCTAAATAGTCAAGTAATTTTGGCGCATTATCCAATACTTTTTGTAATTCTGGATTTTTGGTATCCAAAATACGCAGTGGATTTTTTACTAAACGCTCTTTTTCTTCATTATTCATTAAATCTTGATGGTTTTCTAAAAATCCAACCAATGCAGAACGATAATTTGTTCGTGCTTCTAAAGAGCCAATAGAGTTAAGTTGAAGTGTAACATGTTGATCAATACCCAATGCTTTCCATAAACGATAGGTAAGCATGATTAACTCTGCATCGATTTCTGGATTTGCAATACCGAATACCTCAACACCTGCTTGATGGAATTGACGGTAACGCCCTTTTTGTGGACGTTCATGACGGAACATTGGCCCGATATACCATAAGCGTTGTTCATTATTATAGATCCAACCGTGTTCAATAGCGGCACGTACACAACCTGCTGTGCCTTCAGGGCGTAAGGTTAATTGTTCATCGTTATCCCAAAATGTGTACATTTCTTTTGAAACAACATCTGTTACTTCGCCGATTGCACGAGCGAATAATGGTGTACTTTCTACAACTGGCATACGCACTTCCGAATAGCCATAACTATTTAATACATTGCGTACTTGTGCTTCAATCCATTGCCATAATGGAGATTCTGTTGGGGCGCAATCGTTCATACCACGAATTGCTTGAATTGTTTTTGCCACGAGCTTTCCTTAAATAATTCTGTTTTTTGGATCTTGTTGTGCGACTTTCGCACGAATTTTTGCTTCTAATTGGTTCACTATATCTTCATTATCAAAACGCTCTTTTTGGCGTTCGCCGTCAAGATAATAACCACTTTTTTTGTTACCACCAGTTACGCCGAGATCGGAGACAAGTGCCTCGCCAGGACCATTCACTACGCAACCGATAATCGATACATCCATTGGTGTAATAATATCTTCAAGGCGTTGTTCCAGCGCATTTACTGTGCCGATCACATCAAACTCTTGGCGAGAACAGGTTGGGCAAGCAATAAAGTTAATTCCTCTTGAACGAATCCGTAAAGATTTCAAAATATCAAAACCGACTTTGATTTCCTCTACGGGATCTGCAGCTAATGATACACGTAATGTGTCACCAATACCTTCGGCAAGTAACATACCTAAACCTATTGCTGATTTAACCGCACCAGCACGTGCGCCACCAGCCTCAGTAATACCCAAATGTAAAGGCTGTTTAATTGCTTTAGCTAGTAAACGATAAGATTCAACCGCTAAAAATACATCAGAGGCTTTTACGCTCACTTTAAATTGGTCGAAATTTAGGCGATCTAAAATTTCTACGTGACGTAATGCGGACTCTAATAATGCCTCTGGTGTTGGTTCGCCATATTTTTCTTGCAAATCTTTTTCTAAAGAGCCAGCGTTTACGCCAATACGAATCGGAATATTTTTGTCTCGCGCACAATCCACAACGGCACGGATGCGATCTTCACGACCAATATTGCCAGGATTAATACGTAAGCAATCTACTCCATATTCTGCGACTTTTAGCGCGATACGATAGTCGAAATGAATATCTGCTACGAGCGGGACATTCACTTGTTGTTTAATTTGTTTAAATGCTTCCGCAGCATCCATTGTTGGAACAGATACACGAACAATATCTGCGCCAACACGTTCTAATGATTTAATTTGAGCAACTGTCGCTTCCACATCAGTGGTGCGAGTATTTGTCATTGATTGCACGGCAATCGGTGCATCTCCACCAATTGGTACATTTCCCACATAAATTTTTGTCGATTCACGACGCTTAATAGTTGGCTGAAAAGCTGACATTATTTTTCCTAAGGTTGTGAAAGTTTGAATTTTGCTACACGACCATCCACTTTCAGAGGATAATTCTCGCCTTTGTAAGTGATGCGCACATTGCTTGGTGCGCCTACAATTAATGAAAATTCATTGCCATTAAAGGTTAATATTTCGCCTTGTTTATATTCTTTTTGTGCTAATACGTGACGGGCGTTATCTTTTACACTAATCCAACTGCTATTTGTCAAAATTTCAATCACTAAATCGCCTTTTGCTATAGGTAACGTTGGAGAAATACTTGGATTTTCGACCGCACTTTGAATGTCTGAAACTGATTTTTCATCGTTTTTGGGTAGTGAAACACTATTTTCGTGTGCTATTTCTGGTAACACATTATTTGTTATTTCTACTGGTTGTGAGACTGGTGCTGCTGTTTCTGGTACAGTTTTATTACTTTCTTCTGTTGTCACAAGAGCGGTGGCGGGCTGATTGTTTTCGGTAGAGGCAACATAGCTTTGCACTAAATCATCGCGTTCTTGAGTATTTTGTTGATAACTTTGCCACCACCAAAGCCCAGTCATACCAATTACAATCACGAATACTATTGCGGTTAAACGCCCGATCCAACGATTGTGAGAGGAATATTGATTAACGGCACGGGTTGAACGTGCATTTTTCCCTAAATCATTTTTTTCTGTTTCAGCAAAAACAATACTTTCCCAAACTGAATCTGGCAAACGTAAGAATTTTGCATAGCTGCGAACATAACCTTTGACAAATATAGAAGGCGTTGATTTTTGAATAAATTCATTATTTTCAAGTTGCTCTAATATAGAGGGGCGTAGCGTGATTTCTTTAGCGACATCTTCAAGAGAAAGATTCAAGGCTTCGCGTGTTTGACGAAAAATCTCACCAGGAGAAAGCACTTGCTCAGTAGTTGGATTCATAAATTTAATCAAATAATTAGGCGGTAAATGAAGGCTAAATTTTAAAGTCCAATACTTGATTTGGCAATGCTTTATTTTAGACTATTGAATTTTTCCGCACGTTTTCCATCAATTTGACGTAATTTTTCTAATGTTTGCTGATAAATATCCATTTTTTGCGCGGAATAAGCACAAAGCGCGATATTTTCAAATGTATCTGCTTGATGATAATAATTTGGAGAATTAAGTGCTAATTCAAATTGTTGCTGAGCTTGCTCAAATTTCTTTTGACTACATAGAAACGTACCAAAATTATTATGCACATCGCCTTGTTTATGATTAAGTTTTACGGCTATTTCATACTCACGAAAGGCATTTTCTATTTGCCCTTGTTGTTGATAATAATGTGCAAGTGCTGAATGCACGAGATAGTAATTTTTATCGTGTAGAAGTGCTTTGTCTAAATTGATTTTAGCCAGTTGAGGATTATTTTGCTGAAGATAGTTCAATGCAAGTTCCACACGCGCTTTAGCGGCAGCTTGATGATCTAAGCTAGATACAGATTGTGAAACGCAGGCAGAAAAAATGAAAGGGAAAATAACCGCACTTAGTTGTTTAATTATTGTTTGCATTTTTTCTCCTTTTAACAGGGGAGGAAGAAATATTTAATATGCTTTAATTTGTATGAAAACATAAGGTATGTGAACTTGAACAATTCACATACCTAGAATATTAATTAACTTCCGTTACCCCAATATTTTGTCCAAATTGGCGTTTCATTGCCGTACGTTTAGTACGATCGATAACATCTCCCGCTAATTGCCCACAGGCTGCGTCAATATCATCTCCACGCGTTTTACGAATAATCACGGTAAAACCATATTCCATTAAGGTTTTTTGGAAACGATCGATACGTGTATTTGAGCTTTTTGCATAAGGTGCCTCTGGGAACGGATTCCACGGAATTAAATTAATTTTACAAGGCGTATTTTTTAATACTTCTGCAAGTTGATGAGCATGTTCTACGCCATCATTCACATGATCGAGCATGACATATTCAATCGTGACTTTGCCGTGATTCGCATTTGATACACTCAAATAACGATTTACCGAGTCAATCAACATTTTGATATTATATTTTTTGTTGATTGGCACAATTTCATCACGTAATTCATCGTTTGGGGCATGTAATGAGATAGCCAAAGCCACATCGATCATTTTGCTCAAATTATCTAGTGCTGGTACAACGCCAGAAGTGGATAAAGTGACACGGCGTTTTGATAAACCATAGGCAAAATCATCTAACATAATTTCCATTGCGGGAACAACGTTGGCAACATTTAATAAGGGTTCGCCCATTCCCATCATTACCACATTTGTAATTGGTCTAATGCCTGTCACCCCAAAGTTGCCAATAATTTTAGAGGCTCTCCAAACTTGGCCGATAATTTCTGAAACTGTTAAATTGCGATTAAATCCTTGTTGCGCAGTTGAACAGAATGTACAAGCTAAGGCACAGCCAACTTGGGAAGATACACAAAGCGTCGCGCGATCTGCTTCGGGAATATACACGGTTTCAACTTGTTGTTCACCCACTTGCATTGCCCATTTTATCGTGCCATCGGCTGAACGCTGCTCAACGGCAACTTCTGGGGCTTTAATTTCTGCAACCGCTTTGAGTTTTTCTCGTAATTTTTTATTAATGTTTGTCATATTGTCGAAGTTATCTTCGCCAAAATGATAAATCCATTTTACTAACTGATCTGCTCGGAATGGTTTTTCGCCGAGTTCTTTAAAAAATTCGCGCATTTGTTGGCGCGTTAAATCCATTAGATTAATTTTTTTAGCGGGTGCATCTGATTGCACGGACAATAATTCTGACATTTTAGCCTCGTTATTACACATTGTGGCGATAGCGTTGTGCTGGTATTTTTTATCAAAAACTCACAACGAAAAATTCGCAATTAAAAAATGAACGGCGATTGTACAGATTTGTCACCGCATAATCTAGCGGAATTGAAAAACGATGGAAAATATTACCGCACTTTTTTGCGATCTAGATCGCAAATATTTCCAATTACAGAGTAAAAAGTGCGGTAAAATGTAAGCCTATTTTCTAAGGTGACCAATAATGTTTAAGAAAGCTTTATTTATTTTATCTTTGTGTCCTTCTTTTGCGGTGGCACAGTCTTATGTTGTGTATGATTTTACGCATAATCGAGTGTTGGAAAGCCATGCGCCTGATAGCGTTCAGCCCATTGCTTCTGTAACGAAATTAATGACGGCTAATGTATTTTTAGAGAATAATAAAAATCCTAATTGTCGAATCGCAATCACAAAAGAGGATACGGATCGAATTAAAGGCACTGGAACAAAATTACCTAAAAACATTCCTATCTCTTGTAACGAATTATTGAAAGCAATGCTTGTCCATTCTGATAACTATGCTGCCCACGCACTTTCTCGTGCAGCAGGAATGAGCAGAATACAATTTATTAATAAAATGAACGAAAAAGCCCATCAACTTGGTATGTATTCTACTCGTTTTCATGATAGTTCTGGTTTATCGAGTAGCAATATCTCTAGTCCTATGGATTTAGTTAAACTTGCTAAACATTCCTTGAATAAATCAGACATTAAACGTTTATCCAATCTTAGTGCAACTTATATTCAAGCAGGGAAATACAAACTTTATATTAAAAATACTAATAAATTAGTGCGTGATGAAATCTTTGATGCGGTAGTGAATAAAACAGGATATATTCGAGAATCAGGTTATAATCTCGTTTTCATTAATAAACACCTATGTAAAAGTTCCACTATCGGTGTAATTAGTCTCAATAATTCTTCTTCTGCATATCGTTCTAGCTTTACTAAAAATAAATTAGAAAAATACGGTTGTACGGCATTGAATGGACGAACCATTCATGATGTTGAAGGTGAGGCACAATATGAAGATGGCTATGATGAAGAAGGCTTAAATGACCTAATAAAGAAAGTATCAGGCTAATAGAATAACCGTTGAACACATAGGGAAAATCTATCTCACTTTTTGTTATGCTTTCAAAGATTAAACTAATTTTAATGTTTGATAATTATTTTCATTTTAAAAGCGTAATAAAAATAGTATTATTGCCCATGATGAATAATTGTTGAGCAGTTGAGCGATTATTCAGGCATCCAACCTCTATTACTTTTTTATAAGGACATCTTATGCGAAATTCATTAAAAATTATGACCGCACTTGCACTTGGTTTGTTTGCAATGCAGGCTAATGCAAAATTTAAAGTTGTAACCACTTTTACCGTGATTCAAGATATTGCGCAAAATGTGGCGGGTAATGCGGCTACAGTAGAATCTATCACCAAACCAGGTGCTGAAATTCATGAATATGAACCTACTCCAAAAGACATTGTGAAAGCACAGTCTGCCGATTTAATTTTATGGAATGGTTTAAATTTGGAACGTTGGTTTGAACGTTTCTTCCAAAATATTAAAGACAAACCAGCAGTGGTGGTGACTGAAGGTATTCAACCATTGTCTATTTATGAAGGTCCGTATAAAGATGCGCCTAACCCACATGCGTGGATGTCGCCATCTAATGCATTAGTTTATATTGAAAATATTAAAAATGCATTGGTGAAATACGATCCACAAAATGCAGCCGTGTATGAAAAAAATGCTGCTGACTATGCTCAAAAAATTAAACAACTAGATGAGCCACTTCGTGCAAAATTAGCACAGATTCCAGAAGCTCAACGCTGGCTTGTGACAAGTGAAGGTGCTTTCAGTTATTTGGCGAAAGATTACAACTTAAAAGAAGGTTATTTATGGCCAATTAATGCTGAACAACAAGGCACACCACAACAAGTGCGTAAAGTGATTGATTTAGTTCGTAAAAACAATATTCCTGTTGTGTTTAGTGAAAGTACAATTTCAGCAAAACCAGCACAACAAGTAGCGAAAGAAAGTGGTGCAAAATACGGTGGCGTATTGTATGTTGACTCTCTTTCTGCGAAAAAAGGCCCTGTGCCAACTTATATTGATTTGCTTAACGTAACTGTATCAACCATTGTTAAAGGATTCGGAAAATAATGGACTCTTTCTCGACATCAATTTGGGTTAATGATGTAACTGTTCGTTACAACAATGGCCACACAGCTATTCACAATATGACGTTCTCATTAAACAGTGGAACTATTTGTGCATTAGTGGGTGTGAATGGCAGTGGTAAATCTACGTTATTTAAAAGCATAATGGGGCTTGTGAAGCCACAACAAGGTGAAATCAAGCTTTGTGATTTGCCAATTTCCCAAGCACTGAAACGTAATTTGGTTGCTTATGTTCCACAATCTGAAGAAGTGGACTGGCAATTTCCTGTGTCAGTGTATGATATCGTGATGATGGGGCGTTATGGGTATATGAATTTCCTTCGTATTCCCAAAGCGATTGATAAACAAAAAGTTCAAGAGGCGATGCAGCGAGTGAATATTGAGCATCTCTCCCATCGTCAAATTGGTGAGTTATCTGGCGGGCAGAAAAAACGCGTGTTTTTAGCCCGCGCATTAGCACAACAAAGTCCAATTATTTTATTG
The DNA here is from genome assembly GCF_001276515.1 of Haemophilus sp. C1. GTDB lineage: Bacteria > Pseudomonadota > Gammaproteobacteria > Enterobacterales > Pasteurellaceae > Haemophilus. The sequence goes on along the minus strand of NZ_LDVZ01000019.1, from coordinate 5,191 downwards.
GATGAACCTTTCACTGGCGTTGATGTAAAAACTGAAAATGCCATTGTTGATCTTCTTCAACAGCTTCGAGAAGAAGGTCATCTTATTCTTGTCTCAACCCATAACTTAGGTTCTGTTCCTGATTTTTGTGATCAAGTGGTGATGATTAATCGTACGGTGATTGCCGCAGGGAAAACGGAAGATACCTTTAACCAACATAATTTGGAAATTGTGTTTGGTGGGGTATTACGCCATATTAAATTGTTGGGTGAGGATTTACATAACGATGAAGATAAACGTGCTGTTACCGTCTTGACGGATGATGAAAAAGCCGTTGTATTCTATGGTGAAACTAAACAAGATCCACCTGCACCAACAACAAAGGATTGCCATTTTGAAGACTGTCCTTATAAAAGTGCGGTCGAAAATAAGAAGGAATAGGTGATGTTAGATTTATTGCTCGAACCTTTTTCCTATGATTATATGCTCAAGGCGATGATCTTGAGCACTGCAGTTGGTGGGATTTGTGCTTTTTTGTCTTCATATTTAATGCTTAAAGGCTGGTCTTTGATTGGTGATGCACTTTCTCATTCCGTTGTCCCTGGTGTCGCGATAGCTTATGCCTTTTCTTTGCCTTATGCCCTTGGTGCATTTTTTGCCGGAATTTTAGCCGCACTTTCCATTCTTTGGATTAAATCCATTTCTAAACTGAAAGAAGATGCCGTTATCGGGTTTATTTTCAGTACTTTCTTTGCATTAGGTCTATTGATCATTTCTTTAAATCCAACTGCAGTAAATGTGCAAAGCATTATTTTAGGCAATATTTTAGGCATTGCTGATGAAGATATTTACCAAGTGGCAATTATCATCGGTGTTTGTTTAGTATTGCTTTTATTATTTTGGAAGGATTTACTACTGATTTTTTTCGATGAAACTCAAGCGATTACAGTCGGTCTTTCTCCATTATTTTATAAAATCTTATTTTTCACATTATTAAGTGCTTGTGTGGTAGCTGCATTACAAACTGTGGGGGCGATTTTAGTCATTGCGATGGTGATTACCCCGGGTGCGACGGCATATTTACTCACAGATAAATTCAAAACCTTGTCAATCATCGCTATTATTTTAGGGGCGGTGACAAGTTTTGTTGGTGTTTATATTAGCTATTATTTAGACGGTGCCACTGGCGGTGTGATTGTGACATTGCAAACATTATTATTCTTGGCTGCTTTCTTATTTTCACCAAAATATGGTTTGCTTACTCGTAATAAAAAGGCGGTAGAAAATGTTTGATTGGATTTTAGAACCGCTACAATTTGAGTTTATGCAAAATGCCTTATTAACCGCATTGATTGTTTCGATTATCTGTGCGTTACTTTCTTGTTATTTAGTCTTGAAAGGTTGGTCATTAATGGGCGATGCGATTTCTCACGCTGTATTACCTGGTATTGTACTCGCTTATTTGGCAGGAATCCCTTTAGCGATTGGAGCATTTTTCTCAGGTATTTTTTGCTCGCTTGGTGTGGGATATTTAAAAGAAAATAGTCGCATAAAAGAAGATACAGCAATGGGCATTGTATTTTCTGGAATGTTTGCCATTGGTCTTGTTATGTTCACCAAAATTCAAACAGAACAGCATTTAACGCATATTTTGTTTGGTAATGTATTGGGCGTAAGTCATCAAGAACTCATTCAAAGTGCGGTTATTTCTGCGATAATTTTTTGTATGATTGTCTTTAAACGTAAAGACTTTTTGCTTTATTGTTTTGACCCAAGTCATGCTCGTGTTGCAGGGCTTTCTCCTAAAATTTTACATTATGGATTGTTAATGTTGCTTGCTTTAACTATTGTAAGCACGATGCAAGTGGTAGGCGTTATTTTGGTGGTGGCAATGTTAATTGCACCAGGAATTACCGCACTTACACTCACAAAATCTTTTGATAAAATGTTATGGATTGCTATTATAAGTTCAATTACATCAAGCCTAATTGGCGTAATATTGAGCTATCATTTTGATGCGTCAACTGGCGCTTGTATTATTCTGTTACAAGCTGTGTTTTTTGTTGTGGCATTAACCTATAGCAAGATTAGAACAAGATAATTTCCCTTCTTTTAAAAACGGTACAAGCTGATGGTTTGTGCCGTTTTGTTCGATGAAATATTCTTTCAACTTCCACAAAGTATTTATTTTATACAAGTCATTCTTTATCTAACTTGATATCTCTTTCCCTCATAATTCTCAAAATCTTCTTTAGCTGAATTTTGTGGAATAGATAATGGAAGGATTTAATATGGAGAAAAATAGACATGAATAACTATAAAATAACGTCGCATACTTTGTAATATCAAAGACTGTAGATTGTTTTATTTGATTTTAGAACAAACAAAAAGGCGAACCTTTCGATTCGCCTTGCTTTTAATAATGTATTTCTAACAAATGATTAGAAGTAAACGCGTAAACCTACGCCCACTTTTTTATCTTTAGATACAGTAACGGCTGCGCCGTTAGTTTCTTTAGATTTGATATAAGCACCTTCAACATAAGTTAATACTTGTTTGTGAAGTTTATAATCTACACCAAATAATACGCCAGCGTCACGTTTTTTAGTGCCTTGATCTACTGAATAACGTTCATATAGGAAGTTACCATATACTTTGCTGGTATCTTTTACTAAATCAAATTGGAAACCTGGAGATACGAAGTAACGTTTCGCGTGTGCACTTGATTTATTTTTAATTTTTGCGTAACCGCCATCAAGAGATACGAATAAACCAGCATCATCAAAACGGTAACCTAAAGTTGCTAATACACCATTAACTTGTTGGATTAGCGCAGGATTAGCAGTGTCATATTTATAATTTGTACGGCCATAAGCAATACCTGCAACAATGTTGTTTGCATCATATTTTGCACCAACTTGAACACCGTTACGGATTTTACCACTGACTACTTCACCTGGAACTAGAGGAGCTGCATCTTCATCATTACGTTCTTGTGCAAATACATAGCTGGTGCTTAATGTTAAACCGTCAATGCCTTGGTAGGTATAAGCCGCTGCTGAAGCACCTTCATTTGGAACATAGTTAGACTTTTTGATAAGACCATATTCTTTATCTTCCGCGCTTACCATCACATCAGCGATAGTTTTTTGACGACCGAAAGTAACTTGACCTAATTCTTTTTTGCCTAAGCCAACATAAGCTAATTTAGTTGTTACATCACCAAATCCGTCAGTTTTTTCTGCACCAGAACTAAAGCGTGTTTCGAAATAACCTAACGCATAGTAGCCATCGCCTAAGTTATGAGTTGCTTTAATATGGAAACGTGAACCTGCATCGCGTAATGCACCGTGTTGATGTTTTTGACCTTTCACAGTGGTTTTGTTTTGTTCAGCGATAACGCTTAAACGACCGCCTAATTCTACTTTAGTTCCTTCGTTGTTATAAACAACAGCTGCGTTTGCTGCTGAAGCTGCAAATGCACCAACGATTAATGCTGCAAGTGTTTTTTTCATAATTTGTATTCCTTATGGTTGTTTACTACCTATGATTGAACTTTTCCTAAATAAGATTGCCCAACCGCCTAAATAGACGTGGCGGATCATTACAAATTCCCTTCTTAATGTCAATCCTCTAAAATTTAATTTTCTTGAAATCTGATCAAGATCACATTTTCTATACATTTTTGTCTGTTTTTTGTTCTTTTTTAAGGTTTGAGTATTGCCTGTAAATATTTTTAGGTATTGGGGAATAGAATGGTATGTTACTTTTTATATTATTCTTCCATGTACCCAATATCTTCCTGTGTTGGGTTTTCTGCCCCTTTTTTAGCTAATTCATCGCAAATTTCATTTTCCCTATGTCCTGCGTGGCCTTTTACCCATTGCCAATTAATTTTATGACGTTGGATGGATTCATCTAAGGCTATCCATAAATCTTGGTTTTTTACAGGCTTTCCAGAACTTGCTTTCCAATTATTTTTTTTCCAGTTAAAGATCCATTTTGTTATGCCATTTTTCATATATTGGCTATCACTATAAAGCGTGATCAAGCAAGGTTCTTTTAAGGCATTTAATGCTTCAATAACAGCGCATAATTCCATTCGATTATTGGTGGTTTTGAAATAGCCTTTGGAGAGCATTTTTTCATGCTGTTTATAACGCAATACGGCGCCAATTCCCCCCGCACCGGGATTACCTAAGCAAGATCCATCAGTAAAAATTTCAATCTGTTTTTGCATAACAAAAAGGTTGTTGTGTAGAATGACAGGTATTTTAATGGAAAGAGATAGGTTGAACAAATGATTAATCCCAATCGCCAAATTGTATTAGATACTGAAACTACAGGTATGAATCAGCTTGGCGCGCATTATGAAGGACACTGCATTATTGAAATTGGTGCAGTTGAATTAATAAATCGTCGTTACACAGGTAATAATTTCCATATTTACATTAAACCAGATCGCCCCGTTGATCCTGATGCGATTAAAGTTCATGGTATTACTGATGAAATGTTAGCGGATAAACCTGAATTCAAAGAGGTTGCCCAAGATTTTTTGGATTATATTAATGGTGCGGAATTGCTTATTCACAATGCGCCCTTTGACGTTGGATTTATGGATTATGAATTTCGTAAACTCAACCTTAATGTGAAAACAACCGATATTTGTTTGGTGACAGATACGCTACAAATGGCACGCCAAATGTACCCTGGAAAACGTAATAATTTGGATGCACTTTGTGATCGTTTAGGTATTGATAATAGCAAACGTACTTTGCACGGTGCGTTACTGGATGCCGAGATCTTGGCGGATGTTTATTTGATGATGACGGGGGGACAAACAAATTTATTCGATGAAGAAGAATCTGTTGAGTCTGAAGTTATCCATGTTGTGCAAGAAAAAGCGGCGGAAGAAATAAAAAGTGCGGTGGATTTTGCGCACAATTTAAAATTACTTCAACCCACTGACGATGAGCTACAAGCACATTTAGAATTATTAAAGATGATTAATAAAAAAAGTGGAAATAATTGTCTTTGGGATAAACGCTTTGGTAATGACAATGTTCATTAATCGTTTGGAATTTAAGCAGGTAAGTAAAATTTCATAAAAAAAGATTGACGAGATTTATGTTCGTCATTATGATACGCACCACTTAGCGGAGTGGTAGTTCAGCTGGTTAGAATACCTGCCTGTCACGCAGGGGGTCGCGGG
>NZ_LDVZ01000020.1 GCF_001276515.1 Haemophilus sp. C1 | reverse complement strand
TAATACACGGCTAAAAATCACTTTATAATGACGTTTATTCATTTTTTAATTTCCTTTAAGTTTTAAATCTAAAATCTAAAATCTAAAATCCCAAATCTTGTCTAGTTTAAATTCATTCACTAATCTGAAAGCATAAGCATTAAAAATGGTAGCTCACATTAAATCCGGTTGTCACATGACTGGTTCTAAATCCCTCTGGTTTTTTAATTGGAACACCCACAAAATAATCATAGTTGATGCCCCATAGTTTGCCGCGAAGTCCAATTGCGCCACCCATTAAGCTATCACCAATTTGAAGCTCTTCTTGACTAGAATGCACCTTACCTCGGTCTATCCCTAAATAAAGCTCATGCCCTTTATTGGCAATATCCCAACCCAACTCATTTCGCCATAACCAACCTTTTTCACCAGAAAGTGATAGTTCACCATCAAACCCTCGCACGGTATAACGCCCCCCAATACTAAATTTATCTTGTTGTGTTAAAGGTGTACCGTTCCATTGCCCATTCCAATTAGTGTTAAAGCGGAAAGGTTGATTGCCGATAGTGAAAGGATAGGTAAAATCAATGCCTGCCGTAAAAATCTGCATTCGGGAAGTGCCTTCACCAAACGCCTCTTCTGGTGCAGGTAAGGATTTATTCCCACCCGTACCACGTTTGTAATTCGTACTAAGTTGTAACGTTGCATTACCAATATACTGAGTATGATTAAGTCCCACTTCCCAACCAGCTGTACGACGACGTTGTACTTCAATTTCGGTGTCATTGATGTAGTTATACGATTTTTTCGTCCATAACGCGGCATTCACATAGGTTTTATGAAGACTTCCACGAGATAATAAGCGACTTAAGTTCGCTTTCATTTGTTGGCTTTCGCCTGAATAGGTGTAAGACTCAAACGCGCCCGCTACCGTTTGGTGATAAGAATATTTTGAACCGGAAAGCGTTAAGAGATAGTTCTTCCAAGGAATAGAATAATAGAGACTAATATTTTTACTGCCATAATCGCCTTCAGCATTATCACTATGACGCTTGAAGCTACGTGTGCCACTGATATAGAACATATCATTAAGTGTTAGCACGTTATCCCAAGAAAACGTGGCCGAACCTTGTAAACGCCCCGTAGCTTTACTACCTGAATCATCTAATCCCAAGGTTAAATGAAAAGGCAAGCTTTGCTTATAAGCAATCACTACATCTGTTTCACCCACAGCATCTGTTGGCACCAGCTCCATATTCGCATCAGCACTCGGTACACGTTTTAAGTTTTCTAAACCTTGTTCAATGTTGCGAATATTTAATATATCCCCCTGCGCCATTGGCATAGCAAACCATAAGGTACCACGGGTGGCAAACGGAATCGCACTTTGGTCTTGTAATTGAATATAGCCTACTTTACCTGGGATTACGGTTAATACGAGCATACCTGAACGCAAATCCTGCGGCTCGACCAGCACGCGTGTAGTGACATATCCCAAATCAATTAAACGATTTTGAATACGACGAAGTAATACATTAATCCCCTCAGAGCCAATACAAGCAGGCAGCACAAAATCTCGCTCAGAATACACCGCACTTAACGCCCAAGAGAATCGGCTTGGTTGGATTAATTTAAGGGAAGAGGTTGAAGAATTTTCTTCTTCAACTTGATAATCGGTCAGCACCAATTGATTGATAGGAAAACATTGCGCTTCATTCTGCGGAAAGCCTCGAGAGGCTTCTTTTTCACCCTCCAAGCGCACATTCGCGGATTGCGTTTGCTGCGCTAAAATAGCTGCATCTTGTTCCGCTTGTTGCCTCTGTTGTTTAGCATCGATTTGTTTTTCTAAATTGGTATTTGATGAGCTTGGCGCTGAAAAACCAAAAGGCGAAATAAATAATAAACTAGAAAGAAAAAAGTGTGAGGATTTTTTCATTGTTACTCTAAAGATAAAGTTATTAATAAATTATGGTTGATAAGATATCAAAATCTATTTAAAAAGACTATAAAGTTTACATCGGTAATTTCTGTTATTTTTCATTAGTTTAAATATAAAAAATCTGCATCAAACTCGGGCTTGATGCAGATAATTTATTTATTGGCTATGAATATAAAATTAATCACCTAATTGAACAGGCTCAACTTTCCAAATTCTCTCCGCATACTCTTTAATCGTGCGGTCAGATGAGAAGAAGCCCATATTCACGATATTTTGGATGGTGCTTTCAATCCATTGGTCGCGTTGTTTGTATTTTTCATCTACGGTTTTTTGAGTTTCTACATAACTACGGAAATCAGCGAACGCTTGATAATAATCGTGGTATTGCAAGCCTTGTAATAGTTGATGATAACGTTGAGGATCTTCTGGTGAGAATTTACCCTCAATAATTTGATCCACGACGGTGCGTAATTGAGCATCATTTTGATAATATTCAAATGATCGATACCCTTCTCGACGAAGTTGCTCAACTTGTTCCACAGTGTTACCGAAAATAAAGATGTTATCTTCACCCACGTTTTCCAAGATCTCCACGTTCGCACCGTCAAGAGTACCCAGTGTCAATGCGCCATTTAAGGCAAACTTCATATTACTGGTGCCAGAAGCCTCAGTGCCTGCAAGTGAAATTTGCTCTGAAATATCCGCTGCTGGAATAATTAGCTGTGCAAGGCTTACGCTGTAATTTGGAATAAATACAACTTTTAAACGGCCTTTCAAACGCTCATCATTATTGATGACATTCGCCACATCATTGATTAAATGAATGGTTTGTTTTGCCGCATAATAAGCTGATGCCGCTTTACCTGCTAAAATAAATACACGAGGTTGCCAATCTTTTTCAGGGTTGGCAAGCATTTCATTGTAGCGAGCGATAATATGCAACACGTTCAACATTTGGCGTTTATATTCGTGAATACGTTTTACTTGCACGTCAAATAAAGCGTGCGGATTAAGCTCTACCCCTAACTCGCGTTTTACGTACTCCGCTAATTTTACTTTGTTGGCAAATTTAATGTCAGCGACAGCCTCTTTAAATGCTTTTTCTTGTGCGAATGGTTTAAGTTTTTCGATTTGGCTTAAATCGCAACGCCATTCTGAGCCGATATATTTATCAAACAATGCGGCTAATTGTGGGTTCGCTACGGCTAACCAACGACGCGGTGTGATACCGTTTGTTACGTTGGTAAAGCGTTCTGGGAAAATACGAGCAAAATCTGCAAAGGTTGAAGTTACCATTAAATCGGAATGAATTTCGGCAACCCCGTTGATTTTGTGTGAACCTACTACGGATAGCCATCCCATACGCACTTTGCGTTGGTAGCCTTCTTCGATAAGAGAAACACGGCGGATAAAATCGTTGTCAGTCGTTACATAAGTGCGGACATATTCTAAGAAGTGATCGTTAATTTCAAAAATCATCTGTAAATGACGTGGCAAGATTTTTGCCATCATTTCCACAGGCCAAGTTTCTAACGCTTCGGACATTAAAGTATGGCAGGTGTAAGAGAAAATGTTACGCGTCATCTCCCACGCTTTTTTCCACTCGAAACCTTCATCGTCCACTAAAATACGCATTAATTCAGGAATTGCTAACGCTGGGTGGGTATCGTTTAGGTGGATCGCCACTTTATCCGCCAAGTTTTCAAGGCTATCGTGGGTGCGTTTGTGACGGCGTAAAATATCTTGAAGTGATGCAGAGACTAAGAAATACTCTTGACGTAAACGTAATTCGCGACCATTCCACGTAGAATCATCAGGGTAAAGCACGCGAGATAAGTTTTTATTTGCAGAGTGCTCTTCCAATGCGGCTAAATGTTCGCCACGGTTGAAGTCGGCAAGGTTAAACACTTCGCCTGCGTGAGCCGACCATAAACGTAATGTCGCCGCAGAATTATTTTGATAACCTGGAATCATTTGGTCGTAAGCAAGTGCGGTCACTTTTTCGGTATCTTGCCAAATACATTTTTTGCCTTCGAAATGAATGTTTCCACCAAATTCTACGGTAAAGCGTTTAGAGGGACGAATAAATTCCCAAGGTGCCCCTTTTTCAAGCCACGCATCTGGGCGTTCTACTTGCTGACCATTTTCGATTTTTTGGCGGAACATACCATATTCATAACGAATACCGTAGCCCATACCTGGTAAACCAAGGGTCGCAATAGAATCCATAAAGCAAGCAGCTAAACGACCTAAACCGCCATTACCTAAGCCTGGATCTACTTCTTTTTCTAAAACTTCTTCTAAATCCACATTTAATTCAGAAAGTGCTTCCTGTGCTAATCCATAAATGCCTTCTGCAATCATTGCATTAGATAGCGTACGTCCGATTAAAAATTCCATTGAAAGGTAGTAAACACGGCGAGAATCTTCTGCCCGAGTTTGGCGAGCAGTAGTGATCCAACCCTCTGTTACTAAATCACGCACAGCGTGGAGTGTTGCATTGAGCCAATCGCGTTGGCTAGCTTCACGTGGAGAGCGACCGATTAAGAAAATGAGTTTGTAAACGATTGATTTTTTAATCGCTTCAATGGTCATTTCAGGACGATTATATTGGAATGGAGAATCAAAGTTATCCATTATCATAGGTAAAACCTCTATTAGAATGCTAAGAAATGATTAACGTAGGGTGTATGAATTTGCAAAATTCACGCACGTTTGCAAAAATCAATCAAAATTTGACCGCTCTTTGAGTGCGTGAATGTTGTTCACACAGCCTACAAAAGTAGTTCGAATTTTATGCTTATCTTTGTAAAAAACAAGCCCAATCACACCGCTTGCAAAAGATTCTTTCGCAAGCGGTGTGATTGTTAAGAAAGTTTACGAATAAAACTACAAGCGTTCATAAAGCGTTCTATATTGCTCTGCAGCCTTACGCCAGCTGAAGTCTTGTTCCATTGCGTCCGTGCGTATCATTGACCAAGCTCTTGGTTTCTTCCAAATTGAAAATACGTGCTGAAGGGTGCGGCGTAAATCATCTTCCGTTGCCTGTTCAAACACAAAACCTGTTGCAGTGCGAGCTTTGATACTTTCTGAAGTGCTATCCACCACCGTATCTGCCAAACCACCCGTTTTACGAACAAGTGGAAGTGTGCCATATTGCAAACCATAAAGTTGGGTTAAGCCACAAGGCTCGAAACGGCTTGGCACTAAAATCACATCGCCACCTGCGACCATTAAATGTGAAAGAGCTTCATCATAGCCTATTTTTACCGCAATATTTTCTGGATATTGGGCGGCAAGATCGCGAATGCCTTGTTCCAAGTGCGGTGCACCAGAGCCTAAAATCATCAACTGTCCGCCTTGTTTGACGATTTCGTCTGCACTTTCGATTAATAAATCGACACCTTTTTGCTCGGTTAAACGGGTCACCATCACAAATGCCAAGGCAGATTCATCTTGTGGCAAATTGAAATACGCTTGCAATTCAGCTTTGTTTTTCTTTTTGCCTGTCATATATTTCAGCTTGTAATGGTGCGGAATGTATTGATCCACGTTCGGATGCCAAATATTTTCGTCCACGCCGTTTAATATCCCCACCAAACGACCTTGAGCTTTTAAGCCAGAAAGTAAGCCTTGTAAACCATAGGCAAATTCTGGTGTCGTGATTTCTTCTGCATAAGTTGGGCTAACAGCCGTGCTTGCATCAGAATAGAACAAGCCTGATTTTAAATAAGAAATTTGTCCGAATAACTCCAAACCGTCCACATTAAACATTCCCGCAGGCAAACCAATTTCGTATAAATGATGATAAGAAAACTGCCCTTGATATGCCAAGTTATGAATAGTAAAGACCGATTTTGCTGGTTTGCCTTTGTTGAACAAATAAGCTGCACAAAGCCCTGCGTGCCAATCGTGAGCGTGTACCACTTCTGCTCGCCACCAGCTGTCTAAACCAGTGGCTAATTCTGCGCCCACCCAACCGAGCAAGGCGAAGCGTTTATAGTTGTCGCCGTAGTCATTGTAATAGGCATCGTGATAAGGATTGCCCTCGCGACCGTATAAGTGTGGTGCGTCAATCAAATAGATCCCGACACCGTTATATTCGCCATAACGCAACTCCACGTGCCCAGCGAAGTTATCAAATTCGGCAACCACTTGGGTATGCGGAATACCTGCTGTAATTGCAGGATAAGCAGGCAATAAAACGCGAGCATCCAGCCCGATTTGGTTCTGTGCTTGGGGTAATGCCCCTAAAACATCGGCAAGCCCGCCTGTTTTTAAGAGCGGATAGAGTTCCGAGCAAACGTGTAAGATTTTCATTGAGTTTTTTATTTTCCCTATAAATATGAATAACGCTCGATCAGCCCCCCTCTTTAGAAAAGAGGGGCTGGGGGAGATTTGATTACGATGTTTGAAATTCTTATGAGGTTGATTTCACTTCTGCCAAATCTCCCCTACCCCTCTTTGCTAAAGAGGGGTTTTAGAAAGTGCGGTCAATTTTGACCGCACTTTTCCTAACTAATCTAAATGTCCTTCTTCGCCAATCTCGTGTCCCTCAAGTTTCTTTAACATTTTCGAGGTCACAAGAATCACTTTACCTGTTGAGCTAATACGGAAGCGTTTTTTATCTTCTTCTATATCCACACCAATTTGCATACCATCAGGAATTTCACATTCGCGGTCGATAATACAATTTTTCAACACACAATTTTTACCGATTTTAACTTGTGGTAGCACCACGCAGTGATCCACTTTTGAAAATGCGTCAATTTTAATGTGGTCGAATAACACAGAATTGCTGATCGAAGCATCAGTAATCACACAACCTCCGCCGATAAGTGAGTTATCCACTGGATGCACATTGGAGTGTTTGTAGAAAAATTTTGATGGATAAGCCTGAATAGGATTACCACGAATTGGCCAGCTTTGGTCATAAATATCTAATTGTGGATTTTCAGAGACTAAATCGATATTGGATTGCCAGAAGCTATCAAGTGTTCCTACATCACGCCAGTAAATTTCGCCCTCGGTGTTGCGTCCCATACAAGAACGGCTGAATGGATGCGCATAAAGCGTGCCTTCTTCTAAACATTTTGGTAACACATCTTTACCGAAATCGTGGCTAGTTTGTGGGGTATTCACTTCCTGCTCAAGCATTTTGTAAAGATAATCCGCATCAAATACATAAATCCCCATTGAGGCAAGCGAAACATCAGGTTTGCCCACCATGGCTGGCGGATCTTTCGGTTTTTCCACAAAGGCTTTCACTTTTAAGTTTTCGTTTACAGCCATCACACCAAATTCGTGAGCCTCAGAACGTGGCACTTCAATGCAACCAACGGTACATTTCGCCCCACTATTGACGTGATCCATTAACATCACACTGTAATCTTGTTTGTAAATATGGTCGCCTGCTAAGATCAAAATATATTTCGGGCGATAGTGATTTTTAATAATAGCCATATTTTGATATACCGCATCCGCTGTGCCACGATACCAAGTAGAATCGTCAATTTGCTGACGAGCAGGCAGCATATCCACAAATTCCCCTCTCTCTTGTGGCAAAAAAGACCAGCCTGTTTGCAAATGACGAAGCAAGGAGTGTGCCGCATATTGAGTCACGACCCCAATTCGGTTTAAACCTGAGTTAATACAATTAGAAAGTGCAAAATCGATAATGCGACGATTACCACCAAAATAAAGCGCTGGTTTTGCACGTTTATCTGTCAATTCGTGTAAACGTGAACCACGTCCACCTGCGAGAACAAGCACCAAAGTGTTTTTAACTAAATCATATTTGTTAAGGTCGCCAGATTTCATACGGATCTCCATAGTCTTATTATTATTCGTCATTCAGCATACAAAAGCCCATTGAATAAATTTCGGCTTGTTGTGCTTCAAGGGTTACATTATGTGTGCCGATTTGGGGCTTCCATTTCCCATTAGGCAAGTGAAACACCTGACCTTCGGCTTTGGCGTTAATCAACAAAAGCCAACGATTATCTAAAACTACCTGTAATGCTTTGGTTTGCTGATTTTGCCAATCTTCAACTGTCATCGGTTCGCCTGCAATGTTAAGCCATTGCACATTCTCAGCCGACCACCATTGATCTCGGTTTAAACTGCCAATTTGCTTACGAAGTGCAATCGTTTGCTTAGTCAGTTCAAATAATACTGTGTTAAATTCTGCCCATTTTAGCCAAGTGATTTCATTATCTTGGCAATAGGCATTGTTATTACCATATTGGGTATTACCGAATTCATCGCCAGCCAACAACATTGGCGTGCCATTGGCAAGTAATAAACTTATTAATAATCCACTTTGTGCAAAAGTGCGGTCATTTTCCACCGCACTTTTTTGCGGTTCAGCAAGGTTTTCAGTCGAACCCTCTATGCCGTGGTTGTAGCTGTAATTTTCATTGCGACCATCACGATTTTCTTCGCCATTGGCTTCATTATGTTTTTGGTTGTAACTCACTAAATCTTTAAGCGTAAAACCATCGTGGGCAGTAATAAAATTAAGCGTTGTGTGTGGCAAGCGGTCATTTTTCTTAAATAAATCGCTAGAACCTGCAAAGCGTTCAGCAAATGCACCAATTTCGCCACTTTTCCATAGCCAAAAACGGCAGAGATCATCGCGGAAGCGGTCGTTCCATTCAGCAAAATAACTTGGGAAATTCCCGACTTGATAACCGTAATGTCCGATATCCCAAGGCTCTGCAATCAATTTAATATTTTGTAAACTTGGCTCATTTTTAATATCTGTAAAAAGCTGAGCTGACGCGTTGAAATCAGGTGTATCACGCCCTAAAACAGTGGCTAAATCAAAACGGAATCCATCAATGTGGCATTGCTCCACCCAATAACGCAAACAATCCACCACCCATTTTCGCCCTACATCAGAGGATAAATTGAGCATATTGCCGCAGCCTGTCCAATTGATATAACGCCCTTGATCGTTGCGCCAATAGTAAGTTTGATCATCAATACCACGCTGGCAGAATGTTGGGTAAGTTTGCTCTGACTCTGCGGAATGGTTAAATACCACGTCTAAAATCACTTCAATACCCGCTTTGTGAAACGCCTTTACCATCGCTTTAAATTCAGCTAATGGATTATTTGTTGCCGCATATTTAGGTTCCACCGCAAACGTGGCTAAGGGATTGTATCCCCAATAATTTTGTAAGCCTCGTGCCTGTAAGTGTGGTTCATTTATATGGAAATTTACAGGCAGCAACTCCACTGCTGTTACGCCTAATTCTTTTAAATAAGCTAAATTAATAGGATGACTTAAGCCCGCATAGGTGCCCCGTAATTCAGCGGGAATTTTGTTGTTAAGTTGGCTAAAACCTTTAACGTGCAATTCATACACAATGGTTTCAGCCCAAGGCGTATTGGGTGCGGAATCATTTTCCCAATCAAAATCTTCTGAAATAATCACCGCTCTTGACGCAATATGAGCATTATCGCGATGATCATTCATTAAAAACCAATAACGACTTTCTTCGGTACTTAAATCCGGTTTCCCATTCACCGCTTTCGCATAAGGATCGAGCATTAATTTATTTGGATTGGCAAATTCGCCGTAAAGGCGAAAACCATATTCCGTACCCGTTTTCACGCCAGTTACCGCCAAATGCCACACATTTTCAGTACGCACCATCGGCAAACGAGTTTCTTGGTTTTGTTCGTCAAACAGGCAAAGTTCTACGCCTGTAGCCGCAGCGGAAAACAGAGCGAAATTGGTAATTTGCACGTTGTTTTCGACCGCTTGTGAGTATCCCATTGGAATAGGATTGCCGTTGTTGTAAATCGTAAACATATCTTTCGTTGTTCCTAGGGTAACAAGTTACCCTAGGTTAGTTATAACCAACCCCTTTGGGGTTGTAATTTGCTATTCTATTCCGCTATTGGGTTCCCCAAAGGGGAACGTCTATGCCTAACCGTGGGGGGTATTTATATCCACGGATCACTCTACTGATTTCAATCTCAAATAAACTGTTGCTAACGGCGGAATGGACACTGAAATAGAATTTTCTCGCCCGTGGCTTTCGATTTTTTCACTTGCGACACAACCAAAATTGCCCACATTTGATCCTTGGTAATACATTGAATCGGTATTCAAAATTTCTTCATATTCGCCCGCAATATTCACGCCGATACGGTAGTTGTGGCGAGGCACTGGCGTGAAGTTGCTGATGACAATAATGCGCTCACCATTTGAGCTACGACGCTCAAAAGCAAATACAGAATTTGCCGCATCATCAACGACAAGCCAATCAAAGCCTTCAGGTGAATAATCCTGTTCAAAGAGCGGTGAGTTTTCTCGGTAAATATGATTCAAATCTTTTACTAATTTCAATACGCCTTTATGCCAGCCACCACCGATATTTTCATCAAGCAAGAACCAGTCCAAACTTTCTTCGTAATTCCACTCACGACCTTGAGCAAATTCATTGCCCATAAAGAGCAATTTTTTACCCGGGTGCCCCCACATATAGCCATAGTAAGCACGTAAGTTCGCAAATTTTTGCCATGCGTCCCCTGGCATTTTATCGAGGAGCGAATATTTGCCATGTACCACTTCATCATGGGAAAGCGGTAGCACAAAGTTTTCGCTGTATTGATACATCATCCCAAAAGTCATCTTATTGTGATGATATTGGCGGTAAATTGGGTCAAGTTGCATATAGGAGAGAGTATCGTTCATCCAGCCCATATTCCATTTAAAATTAAATCCTAACCCACCGTTTTCACTCGGGTGAGTCACTCCGGCAAAAGAGGTGGATTCTTCCGCAATAGAAATTGCCCCCGCCATTTCACTGTGAATTTTCCAGTTGGTGTGTTTTAAAAACTCGATGGCTTCTAAATTTTCACGTCCGCCATATTGGTTTGGAATCCACTCGCCTTCGGCACGGCTGTAATCGCGGTAGATCATCGAAGCCACAGCATCCACACGAATACCATCTACACCAAAGCGTTCAAGCCAATACAGTGCATTACTGGATAAGAAATTTTTGACCTCATTACGCCCATAGTTATAAATTAAGGTATTCCAGTCTTGATGATAGCCTTCTCGAGGGTCTTCATGTTCATACAAAGCTGTACCATCAAACGCGACTAAACCATGGGTATCACTCGGGAAATGACCTGGTACCCAATCTAAAATCACATTAATTCCTGCTTCATGTGCACGTTTTACTAAACGGCGGAATGCATCAGGTGAACCAAAACGACTGGTTGGAGAATAAAGTCCAAGTGGTTGATACCCCCAAGAACCATCAAACGGAAATTCAGAAAGCGGTAAAAATTCTATATGGGTGAAGCCCATATCTTTTACATAAGGAATTAATTCATCAGCAATTTGATCGTAATCTAGCCAAAAATTGTTTTCTAAATTACGACGCCAAGATCCTAAATGCACTTCATAAATGGAAATCGGTTGATTCGCTTGATTTGCTTGACGACGTTGTTCCGTCATTTCCACCACATTTGGTAATACACTCACTTGCGAAGCTGTATCAGGGCGAAGTTGCGAACTAAAGGCAAAGGGATCAGCTTTCAAACGAAGATTGCCATGACAATCAATTAATTCAAACTTATAGAGCTGTCCTAAACTGGCTTTTGGTAAAAATAGCTCCCAAACACCACTTTTTAGATGAAAACGCATAGGATGACGACGACCATCCCAATAGTTGAAATCACCTACAATAGAAACTCGTCTTGCATTAGGTGCCCACAAGCGGAAATTCACCCCGCTCACACCATCACATTCCATAAAATGCGCCCCAAGTACTTCATAGGGGCGAAGCATAGAACCTTCAGAAAGTAGCCATTGTTCTAAATTATCAATCATAGAATGAAAACGATAAGGATCTTCTACTATTTGCGATTCATTGCCCCAAAAAACCTGTAATTGATAAGCAAAAAAATGGCGACAATTTGGAATAACACCAACAAAAAAGCCACGCTCATCGACACAATCCAGTTCCGTTATTTCGTTACCACTTTCACGCTCAATCACCACCACTCGATTGGCATCTGGCAATAACGTACGGATTTCAATTCCTCGCTCAGTTTCGTGCATACCAAGCGTAGCAAAAGGATCGCCATTGCTCGCATCAAAAAAACCATCAATAATTGCTTGTGTTACTGCGGTTGTCATATTTACTCCTTATACATTTCGCCCTTGGTTAATTTGCACAAAGAACGTTTTTAAAGCCTCATTGCCAAAAATAAACGCTAACGGTTTAGCAAGTTTCTTGCACCAGTTTGGGTATTCATTTGAGGTGCCAGGCAAATTAAAACTGATTTCTTGGCTAAGTAAATTTTCTAATTGCACACCAATCAATCGGCTGTTACTTTCCGCTAAATAATGATGGATCATTCGGTTTAAATGATCGTGCATCGCCATAGAAAGGGCATCGCCTTCATAATGCGGCGGTAAATAATTATCACGATGTAAACTATTTAATAAGGCTTGTTTATCAACAACGCGTTGATCGTATTTTTGCTTGAGCACTTCCCCACTCAGAATACCGAGTTGATTAAATAATTCTAAATCACGGCAATGCCAAAAACTTTGTAATGAGGGAATATCATGCGTGCCAATGGTGGCATAAGCATTTCGAGGATAATCAGATATACGAGGAAATTCGCCATTTCGTTGGGCGAAATACAATACAAAATAAGAGAAAATTTGAAACTCATTTAATTTCCACCGCACTTCATCAGGCACAGTGCCGAGATCTTCACCAATAATCAAACATTCATTGCGTACACTTTCAATGGCAAGAATTGCCATTAATTCATCAAAAGGATAATGCACATAAGCACCGTCAGCCGCGGTTTTTCCTTCTGGAATCCACCACAAACGGAATAAGCCCATAACATGATCGATACGTAGCACACCGAAATATTGCATATTGGCACGTAGCATATCGATAAATGGTGCAAAGCCACGTGCTTTTAGCACTGTTGGATTATAAGGTGGCAAATTCCAATTTTGCCCGACAGGGCCTAACGGATCAGGTGGCGCACCAATAGAGGCATTGACACAATATAAATCGGGATCGCTCCATACATCAGCACTGCCACGAGAACTATTCACCGCTAAATCGCCATAAATCCCCAACTTCATACCAGACTGTTTACAAAGATTTTGTAATGCGGAAAGCTGTTCTTCTGTAAGCCATTGCAACCAAGCAAAAAATTGGATTTGCTCATGATGTGTTTTTAATAGAGCTTTTCTTTTTGCAGCACTTAAATGTTGCCATTCCTTACGCCAGCCAAGCCAACCTATGGTATTTTCTTCTGCTTGATGATCGGCGTGTTCTTGTAAATCCAAGACATTAAATAAGCCCTGTAACAACAAAGGTTCACCTTTGTTTTTTAAATAATCAGAAAAAATTTTTCGACGTGTCACAATTTCAGCGGATTGACTACGCTGAAAGAAATCAAAAAGGGACTCAAGTGCGGTTAATTTTAAAGCCAATATTGAAGAATAATCGACGCAATCACTTTCACGTAAAGCAGCAATTTTTGCTTGAATATCCTCACGCTTAAACCAATTTTGCACTGAACGGCAACGCTTAAATTCTGGTAACTTTGGAATCGCTAAATATAAAAAATTCAACCAACGACGAGAGGAGGAACTATAAGGACTGGCCCAGTTTGGTACAGCAGGATACAGCAAATGTAATGGATTAATTCCCACATAATCGGCACCTTGTTTTGCACTTTGTTCAATCAAATAGGCTAAATCACCAAAATCGCCAATGCCCCAGTTTTGTTCTGAGCGTAAACTGTAAAGTTGCACATTTACGCCCCACACTTTTTTATTTTTTAATACGGGTGGTTGAAACGCTGTTTTAGGAGAAATAAGTAAACGAACGCGGTACTGTTCAGTATCAGAAAAAATAGATAATTGATAATAGCCAAAAGGAAGTGGAGGCAAGGAAAGTGCGGATAAATTTGAAAGTGTTTTTTCTAACAGAATGACATTAGATTCATCAATCAACTGATAACGATATTCATCGGCAGGGAGCAAATCTAGACGATTGAGTCGATAATCAATCGGTTCATTTTCAAATGCAGCCAGTACATCGTCAAACTGTCCTTTCGCTTTTGGCGGAAGCTGCAAAAGCTCAACAAAAGTTGAAACCGTCTTTTCATCTGCGAAAATAAGATGTCCATCAATATCATAATGAGAAAGCGCGATACCACATTTTTCTGCTTTTTGTTTGAGAGAATCCGAGACTTGCATAGACACCACATGACAACTGTATAACTCTTGTTAGGGATTATAACTAAGCTGAAAGTGATGACAACCGGCTTTATTTAAAAGTGTGATCTTCGTCAATAATAAATTCAAACCAATCAATCACATCACGTTCATGCACCCCATTTTTGATTAAAACATCAGCATTTTTCAAGGAATCGGAATGACCAGAAATGAGTGGATGCCATTCGGGTAGCGTTTTTCCTTCATAAAGCAAACGATAAGCGCAAGTGTCAGGCAACCAATGAAAATCAGGTAAATTCTTTTTGGTGAGTTTGGTGCAGTCGGTTTCAATTTTAAAACGCTCTGAATAATTACCGCACTTTCCAGTTTCCACATCTAAAAGGTTACAAGCAATTCGGGTATAATAAAGTTTTTGGCGTTTGCCTCGCCCTTGAATATATTTGCGATAACAGCATTTCCCGCAGCCATCACATAAGGCTTCCCATTCAGATTCGGTCATTTCAAGCAGAGATTTTGTTTGCCAGAAATTGGGTTCAAGTTGCATATTGGATTGCATAGTCGATACAAATAAAAAGTGCGGTCAAAATCGCATTTATTTTGACCGCACTTGGTTGATTAAAATTAGAAGCCTTCTTTTAAGCTTACTGTTAAGTTAAATACCAAATGTTCAGGACGGCTATCTTTACTATCTGCGCAGAAATAACCTTCACGTTCAAATTGATAACCTTTCTCTGCTTCTGCAGCAGCCAAGCTTTGTTCTACAAAACCATGTTTTACCACGAGAGAATGTGGATTTAACACGCTTTCGATATCATCTTCAGCACCTGGATTTGGCACGGTAAATAAGCGATCATACAAACGGAATTCAGCCGGATGATTATGCACAGCAGAAACCCAGTGAATAACACCTTTTACTTTACGTCCATCCGCTGGATTTTTACCTAAGGTTTCTGGATCGTAAGTACAGAAGATCGTGGTAATTTCACCATTTGCATCTTTTTCTACACGTTCAGCTTTAATCACATAAGCGTTACGCAAACGCACTTCTTTACCTAATACTAAACGTTTATATTGTTTATTCGCTTCTTCACGGAAATCTGCACGATCAATATACAGCTCTTTCGTAAACGGCAATTGACGCTCCCCTAATTCAGGGCGATTTGGATGATTTGGCGCCGTTAAGGTTTCTTCGCCTTCAAAGTTTTCAATCACGACACGAACAGGATCAATCACCGCCATTGCGCGTGGTGCATTTTCGTTTAAATCCTCACGAATACAAGCTTCAAGTGCAGAATATTCCACCACGTTATCTTGTTTAGTCACACCAATACGGCGACAAAATTCACGTAACGAAGCTGGGGTATAACCGCGACGGCGTAAACCTGAAATCGTTGGCATACGCGGATCATTCCAACCATCCACAATGCCGTCATTCACTAATTTTAATAATTTACGTTTAGACGTTAACGTGCCTTCTAAATTTAAACGTGAGAATTCATATTGATGCGGTAATGGACGTTCAATACTGATATTTTCCAACACCCAATCATATAAACGACGGTTATCTTGGAATTCTAATGTGCAGATTGAATGAGTGATACGTTCGATTGCATCAGAGATACAATGAGTAAAATCGTACATTGGATAAATACACCATTTGTCACCTGTTTGGTGATGACTAGCGAATTTAATACGATAAAGCACAGGATCACGCATGACCATAAATGGTGAAGCCATGTCGATTTTTGCACGAAGACTTAATGTGCCTTCCGCAAACTCACCGTTCTTCATTCTTTCAAATAATGCTAAGTTTTCTTCGACACTGCGATCACGATATGGGCTGTTTTTACCTGGCTCAGTTAATGTACCGCGATATTCACGCATTTGGTCTGGTGAAAGTTCATCCACATACGCTAAACCTTTTTCGATTAACTCAATGGCATAGCCATAAAGTGCATCGAAGTAATCAGACGCATAACGCGGTTCGCCTTCCCATTTAAAGCCTAACCATTCCACATCCGCTTTGATGGAATCTACATATTCCACGTCTTCTTTCACAGGGTTGGTATCGTCAAAACGTAGGTTACATAAACCGTTATATTCTTTTGCCAAGCCGAAGTTTAAGCAAATCGATTTTGCGTGGCCGATATGTAAATAGCCGTTCGGCTCAGGCGGAAAACGGGTATGCACACTTTTGTGTTTACCCGAAGCTAAATCTTCATCAATAATTTGGGTAATAAAATTGTGAGTGCGAGTATTTTCTGCACTTTCTAGAATTTCTGTATTGCTCATAACTTTCTCATAAATAGAAAAAATAATTTTGTCATTCTATACGAAAAGCAAGGCTTTGTGAATTTGATCACCAAACTAACCGCACTTTCTATTTAATAACTTATGACTTTTTCAGCATTTTTGTTTAACAGCAAGATTTTTAGTGCAAAAAATAGAATAAATCATTACAATGCCGCCTTTCATGAACAATCGTTCAGTGGTTTGTTTTATAATTGGGTTCGCAAGGGAATAATTTTAATTTTGTAAAACACAAAAGTGCGATTAAAATCATCCGCACTTTCCACTCATTTTCGTAAGAAGGAAAACTCAATGTTTAAAATGAAAAATACCACGCTTGCTTTATTGATGTCTGGTGCATTAGTGGGATGTGCCAATATTGGCGATTCTTATCAAGCTAGCCTTGAAGATTACAAGCAATATGAAGAAATTACCAAGCAATATAATGTAAAAGAAAATTGGTGGTCATTGTATAACGATGAGCAATTAAATCGCGTAGTAGAACAAGCGCTAATAAACAACAAAGATTTAGCTAAAGCAGCTGTGGCAGTAAACCGTGCGCTTTATAGTGCAAATTTAGTTGGCGCAAATTTAGTGCCTGCATTTAATGGTTCAACTTCATCTGCGGCACAACGTCGAGTTGATACAAGTGCAAGCTCTGCCATTTCACACAAAGGTTCTTTAAATGTGAGCTATACATTGGATCTGTGGCAACGTTTAGCCAATGCAGCTGATGCAGCAGAATGGTCGCACAAAGCAACCGCAGAAGACATGGAATCTGCTCGTTTATCATTAATCAATTCTGTAGTAATAACTTATTATCAAATTGCTTATTTAAATGATGCAATTAGCACAACCAACGAAACGATCAAATATTACACTGACATTGGTAATATTATGCAAACGCGCTTAGCGCAAGGTGTGGCTGATGCAGTTAGCGTAGATCAAGCGCAACAAGCAGTATTAACGGCGCGTAATAACAAGTTAAATTTTGAAACCCAACGCAAAACGGCAGAACAAACCTTACGCAATCTGTTGAACTTAAAACCAAACGATGCGTTAAATATCACTTTCCCACATATTATGAATGTGAAAACAGCTGGGGTGAACTTAAATGTACCAGTCTCTGTGATTGCAAATCGCCCTGATGTAAAAGCAGCGCAATTCCGTTTAAGTAGTGCATTCAAAAATGCCAAAGCAACTCAAAAAAGTTGGTTCCCAGAGGTTAATTTAGGTGGAAGTCTATCTTCAACAGCAAGTACTGTTGGCACGACGTTACACAATCCTGTGGCTGCAGGCACGGTCGGAATTAGCTTGCCATTCCTAAATTGGAACACCGTAAAATGGAACGTTAAAATTTCTGAAGCTGACTATGAAACCGCGCGTTTAAATTACGAACAACGTATTACCACCGCTCTCAATAATGTAGATACCAACTATTTCGCATTTACCCAAGCGCAAAACACATTAAGTAATTTACAACAAACCCACAGTTACAATCAGCGTATCACGCAATATTATCGAAACCGCTATAATGCGGGCGTGTCCGAATTGCGTGAATGGTTAGTTGCAGCCAATACAGAAAAATCATCACAACTTGCAATTTTGAATGCAAAATATCAAGTGTTGCAAAGTGAAAATGCGGTATATAGCTCAATGGCGGGATATTACTCTCGTTAATAAAACCAAACATAGGGCGTTTTTAAGCGCCCTTTTTAATATTACATTCCTCACTTAAGGTATAAACCTTACCAATAAATATTCCTAAAAATGAAAAAACAACTTACTTTTTATTTTATTCGTCACGGTCGCACGGTTTGGAACGAACAAGGATTAATGCAAGGCAGTGGAGATTCTCCATTAACAGAAGAAGGCATTAAAAGTGCGGTAAAAACTGGGCAAGCTTTACAAAATGTCGATTTTATTGCGGCCTATTCGAGCTGTTTACAACGTACCATTGACACAGCCAATTATATTATTGGCGATCGAGACATTCCCTTATTCCAACATCGTGGATTAAATGAACATTATTTTGGTAGTTGGGAAGGAACAAATGTGGAACTGATCCGACCTTTGCCCGAATTCCAACAAATGATTAATGATCCTGCAAACTATAAAGCGGAATCGAATGGTGGAGAAACCTATGAAGAACTAGCCAAACGAGCTATCGCAGCACTACAAGACATCATTAAGGTTCATCAAGAAGGGAATATTTTAGTGGTATCGCATGGGCATACCTTGCGTCTATTAATTGCTTTACTCAATGGCGCAACTTGGCAAAATCACAGAGACAAAAACAAATCAGTATCTTTATTAAATACTGCTATTAGCATTATTCATTATGACAGTGAAAAAGGCTTTAGCCTTGAAAAACTAAATGACACAACGCATTTACAATAGATAAAAAAAAGCCCCTAAATCATTAGGGGCATCAAAAAGGAATTTATGAATAAAATCTCTAAAGTTTAGCTTTATCAAAGGAATCTCGATAAAACAAGTTCATTATATTGACTAATCTAAAGAATAGCAAGAGAAATCTTTACATTTCTTTACAAATCTTTACGTTTCTTTACAGATCTTTACATTTCAACATTTCGATAATTACTTGGACCGTCTTTTCCATGCCCTGTAAAGAAACCAACTCGTGTTTACTATGGAAATTATAGCCACCAGTAAAAATATTGGGACATGCTAAACCTTTAGATGCTAAGAATGCCCCATCTGTACCGCCTCGAATCGGCTTATGACTTGGTTTAACCCCTACCGCTTTCATTGCGCGATCAGCAAGTTCAATTGATTGAGGAACATTTTTTACCACATCATACATATTTTGGTAGCTATCTTGAATTTCTAACTCAATAGGCTTTTTCAAACCTTTCTTAGCATTAAATTTTTCCACCTGACTTTTAATAAAGGCTTTTCTGTGTGCGAAATTCTGCTCATCAAAATCACGAATCAAATAAGTGAGATCTACTTGCTCAATATCGCCAGAAAAATCTTCTAAATGATAAAAGCCCGCTTTCCCATCCGTTTTTTCTGGGACTTCATCAACTGGAAAAACTTGCTGGAACTCGCAAGCTAAAGTCAGTGCATTCACCATTTTTCCTTTTGCATAACCAGGATGAATACTCCGCCCGAAAAACCGCACTTTTGCCGTGGCAGCATTAAAGTTTTCGTATTCTAATTCCCCTACTTCTCCCCCATCAATGGTATATGCCCAATCACAGGAAAATTTTTCCATTGGGAAATAATGGATTCCCAAACCAATTTCTTCATCAGGCGTAAAAGCAACGCGAATATTGCAATGAGGAATATTTTCTTTTTGAAGAATGGAAAGTGCGGTCATAATTTCTGCAATTCCTGCTTTATTATCCGCCCCAAGCAAAGTCGTTCCATCGGCAACAATCAGAGTCTGCCCCACCAATTTTTGCATAAAAGAATAATAAACAGGGCTAATAAACTCCTCGCCAATACCTAATGCAATATCTCCGCCACGATATTGCTCTATCACTTCTGGGCGCACATTTTTACCACTACATTGTGGCGATGTATCAAGATGCGCAATTAAACCAATGGTTTTCGTTAAGCTAGGATCATTAGCGGGTAAGAATGCTGTCACAACCGCGTATTTACTGACTTCAACATTCTCCAAACCAAGTTGGATGAGTTCTTTTTGCAACTGCATGGCTAACTTCATTTGCCCGACAGAGCTGGGAGAATGCTTAGCATGAGGTTTTGATTGTGTGTCAAAAGACACATAATGTAAAAATCGTTCTAAAAGTTCTGTTTTATCTGTTTGAGAAATCATATTCTCGCTCCTTTTAAAAATATCTTTTTTAGTTTAACGAGAAAAATAGAAAACATCTTGATATATAACAATATTTATAAAATTAACAAAGTAAAATTCATTGAAAGTGCGGTTAAATTTCTCGTTATTTTTATGAACGGCAGTTTTTTTACTTTCTAAGTCATTAAGCCCTTTTCATTATTAACAATTCACTATATCATAGGCGTCTATTTTTATATGTCGCCCCTGCAGTCTTGCAGGTTTTATTTCTACTCAGTACCAAATCATTGGTGAAATTAGGGAGAAAACCAAAGCTAGTGGAAAATCAGCTTCAAAACAAGCCTATTATTGAGCTTCGTTCAATCAAAAAATCCTATGGTTCTAACACCATTATTAACGATTTCAATCTTACAATTAATAACGGTGAATTTGTTACTATTCTCGGCCCTTCAGGCTGTGGGAAAACCACAGTTTTACGCTTACTTGCAGGCTTAGAAGAATTGGATTCAGGTAGCATTATTTTAGATGGTGAAGATATCACCAATGTACCAGCGGAAAAACGTCATATTAATACGGTATTCCAAAGCTATGCGCTATTTCCACATATGACAATTTTTGAGAACGTGGCTTTTGGTTTGCGTATGCAAAAAGTACCAAACGACGAAATTAAACCGCGTGTTTTAGAAGCCTTGCGTATGGTACAGCTAGAAGAAATGGCAGATCGTAAGCCAACCCAACTTTCTGGCGGACAACAACAACGTATTGCCATCGCTCGCGCCGTAGTAAATAAACCAAAAGTGTTGTTACTTGATGAGTCTTTATCTGCATTAGATTACAAATTGCGTAAACAAATGCAAAATGAACTCAAAATGTTACAACGTCAGCTTGGTATTACCTTTATTTTCGTTACCCACGATCAAGAAGAAGCGATTACAATGTCTGATCGCATCGTGTTATTACGTAAAGGTAAAATCGCACAAGATGGTTCTCCACGTGAAATCTATGAAGATCCTGCGAACTTATTCGTTGCTCGTTTCATTGGCGAAATTAATGTATTTGAAGCAACAGTGATTGAACGTAAATCAGAACAAGTTGTACTTGCAAATGTGGAAGGTCGAGTTTGTGATATTTACACAGACATGCCTGTTGAGAAAGATCAAAAACTTCAAGTACTCCTTCGCCCTGAAGATATTGTGATTGAAGAATTAGATGAAAATGAACATTCCAAAGCGATTATCGGCCACATTGTTGACCGCACTTACAAAGGAATGACATTAGAATCAACAGTAGAATTTGATCATAATGGCATGCGTGTTCTTGTAAGTGAATTCTTTAACGAAGACGATCCACATATGGATCATAGCGTAGGTCAACGCGTAGGCATCACATGGCATGAAGGCTGGGAGGTTGTTCTCAACGATGAAGATAATCAATAATAAATTCCAGAAAATTACTGTTGCGATTATCTTCAGTTGGCTCATCTTCTTTGTGTTGATTCCAAACTTATTGGTATTCGCCGTAAGTTTTCTGACTAGAGACGGTAGCGACTTCTACGCTTTCCCAATCACAATTGAAAACTACACAAACTTGTTTAACCCGCTTTATGCACAAGTTGTGTGGAATTCATTGTATATGTCGGGCATCGCCACCATTATTTGCTTATTAGTTGGCTATCCATTTGCTTTCATGATGAGCAAAATTAATCCTAAATATCGACCGCTCTTATTATTCCTTGTGGTTTTACCATTCTGGACAAACTCGTTGATCCGTATTTATGGAATGAAAGTGTTCCTTGGTGTAAAAGGGGTACTTAACACTATGTTGATGGACATGGGAATTTTGAGTGAACCCATTCGCATTTTGAATACAGAAATTGCGGTAATCATTGGCTTAGTTTATTTGCTATTGCCATTTATGATTTTGCCACTCTACTCTGCGATTGAAAAATTAGACGGTCGCTTATTAGAGGCTGCAAGAGATTTAGGCGCAAATGCATTTCAACGTTTCTTCCGTGTCATTTTACCATTAACCATGCCAGGCATTATCGCGGGGTGTTTATTAGTGTTATTACCAGCAATGGGAATGTTCTACGTTGCAGACTTACTTGGCGGCGCGAAAGTGTTGCTTGTGGGTAACGTCATTAAGAGCGAATTCTTAATTTCCCGTAACTGGCCATTTGGTTCTGCAATTAGTATTGGTTTAACTGTTCTAATGGCATTGTTGATTTTCGTGTACTACCGCGCGAATAAACTATTAAATAAAAAAGTGGAGTTAGAATAATGAGTCGTTTACTACGTAATGCATTTATGTTTGTGGTATACGCTTATTTGTATATCCCAATTATTATTTTGGTCACTAATTCCTTTAACGAAGATCGTTATGGTTTAAGTTGGAAAGGCTTTAGCTGGAACTGGTACGAGCGTTTATTTAATAACGATACCTTAATACAAGCTGCAATTCATTCGGTAACTATTGCATTTTTTGCGGCTACTCTAGCTACTATTGTAGGTGGATTAACGGCAATCGCACTTTACCGCTATCGATTCCGCGGTAAACAAGCGGTAAGCGGCATGTTATTTATCGTCATGATGTCACCAGATATTGTAATGGCAGTATCTTTGCTTGCATTATTTATGATTGTGGGTATTTCATTAGGTTTCTGGTCTTTATTACTAGCTCATGTGACCTTCTGTTTACCGTATGTGACCGTAACTATCTTCTCTCGCTTAAATGGCTTTGATTCTAGAATGTTAGAAGCGGCGAAAGACTTAGGCGCAAGCGAAGTGACTATTTTACGTAAAATTATCCTTCCTTTAGCATTACCTGCAGTTGTATCTGGTTGGTTGTTAAGTTTCACTATCTCATTAGATGATGTTGTGGTTTCATCATTCGTCAGCGGTGTAAGTTATGAAATCTTACCATTGAGAATATTCTCTCTAGTGAAAACCGGTGTAACACCTGAAGTTAATGCTTTAGCAACGATTATGATCGTGCTTTCACTTGCTCTTGTCGTTTTAAGCCAGCTTATTACACGAAAAAATAACCATCAATAAACAAAAGGTTTCACAAACCTTTGAATTTAAAATAGAATACGCCTTGACGCACAATCAAGGCGTTTTTTTATGCCTGTCATTCGGCAGGTGGTTTTTTTACGACTCTTTACGGAGAACAAACAAAAATGAAAAAATTCGCAGGTTTAATTACTGCAGGCTTAGTAGCTGCAACTTTAACTGCTTGTAATGATAAAGATGCTAAGCAAGAAACTACAAAGGCTCCAGCTACTGCTAATGACACTGTGTATCTCTACACTTGGACAGAATATGTGCCTGATGGTCTTTTAGATGAGTTTACTAAAGAAACTGGCATCAAAGTTATCGTTTCAAGCCTAGAATCAAACGAAACAATGTATGCAAAAATCAAAACTCAAGGCGCAGCTGGTGGCTATGATGTTATTGCACCATCTAACTACTTCGTCTCTAAAATGTCTAGAGAAGGAATGTTAATGGAGCTAGATCACAGCAAATTGCCTGTTATTAAAGAATTAGATCCTGATTGGCTCAATAAACCTTATGATAAAGGTAACAAATACTCTCTTCCACAATTATTAGGAGCTCCAGGTATTGCATTCAATACAAACACTTATAAAGGCGCTCAATTCACTTCTTGGGCTGACTTGTGGAAACCTGAATTTGCAAACAAAGTTCAGTTATTAGACGATGCGCGCGAAGTATTCAACATCGCTTTATTGAAAATTGGCCAAGATCCAAATACTCAAGATCCAGCAATTATCAAACAAGCCTATGAAGAATTATTAAAGCTACGTCCAAACGTACTTTCTTTCAATTCCGATAACCCTGCTAACTCTTTCATCTCAGGTGAAGTTGAAGTAGGCCAATTATGGAATGGTTCTGTACGTATTGCTAAAAAAGAAAAAGCACCTTTAGACATGGTATTCCCGAAAGAAGGCCCTGTACTTTGGGTTGATACTCTAGCAATTCCTAAAACCGCTAAAAACCCAGATGGTGCACATAAACTTATTAACTATATGTTAGGTGCTAAAGCGGCAGAAAAATTAACCTTAGCAATTGGCTATCCAACAGCTAACTTAGAAGCGAAAAAAGCATTACCAAAAGAAATCACTGAAGATCCAGCAATTTACCCACCGGCTGATGTATTAAAAAATAGCCACTGGCAAGATGACGTTGGCGATGCAATTCAATTCTATGAGCAATATTATCAAGAATTAAAAGCAGCTAAATAATCTACAATCCAAAAGTGCGGATAAATTTCACCGCACTTTTCTATTCGAGATAAATATACAAATAGCCACACTCATATTAAAGTGCGGCTATTTTATTAACTATTTTTTACTTCTGAACTATAGCTAAAAATTCTTTACGAGTATCTCTATCTTCTAAGAATACGCCACCGTAAGCCGATGTGACAGTATAACTATTTGTATCTCTAATACCACGTGCTTTCACACAGAAATGGGTCGCTTTCACATATACCGCAACATCATCTGTCTCAAGAATTGTCTGAAATGCTGTCAAAAGTTGCTCTGTTAAGCGCTCTTGAACCTGTGGACGTTGAGCAAAAAATGAAACAATCCGATTAATTTTAGAAAGACCAATCACCCAATCTTTTGGATAGTATGCCACACAAACTTTACCATCAATCGTAACAAAATGATGTTCACAAGTGCTTGTTAGCGTAATGTCATTCACTTGCACCATTTCGCTGACTTTCATTTGATTTTTGATTTTCGTCATTTTAGGAAAATTGGCATAATCCATTCCACTAAAAATCTCATCAATAAACATTTTAGCTAAACGATTTGGTGTTTCTTCTAAACTATCATCTCGCAAATCTAATCCAATCAGCTTCATCACTTCATGCATATGTTTTGCAATGCTTTCTCGACGTTCATCTTTAGCCTGTGTTGGATCAATCATGGGTGTTTCAATACCTTTTTCAATCAAGGCATTTCTTACATTCAGTGCATCCAGTGAAATTTTGCTCATAATAGTCTTTCCTAAAAAAATAATCGGCTATTCTAGCAAAGGATAATAGGATGGTAAAATGAGAAAAATTGCAAATTTGAATGAATTAGGCTTTAGATATAGAATAGCTGACAAATTTTATCAAATAAGGATTTTCTATGCTTACATTGGATCAAGCTCGCTCGAAAATGCTCGAACAGATTCCCTTCCCAACTCAAACTGAATACCTAAATTTACAAGAAGCCGCCAATCGAATTTGTGCAGAAGATATTATTTCACCTATTAATGTTCCCTCTTTCGATAATTCAGCAATGGATGGCTATGCTGTACGTTTATCGGATTTACAACAATCTTTAACCCTTTCGGTCGCAGGGAAATCTTTTGCAGGTAATCCATTCCAAGAGGAATGGCCATCAAAAAGTGCGGTCAGAATTATGACCGGAGCTATGATTCCTGAAGGCGCTGATGCAGTGATAATGCAAGAGCAAGTAACACTCAATGAAGACGGCACCGTCACTTTTAGTGAATTGCCTAAACCAAATCAAAACATTCGTCGTATTGGCGAAGATGTAAAAAAAGGCGATGTGGTATTAGAACAAGGCGCACAGCTCACCCCTGTTTCCTTGCCATTATTAGCTTCTCTAGGCATTGCAGAAGTAAAATGCTATCGCCAATTAAAAGTCGGCGTACTCTCAACTGGCGATGAACTTGTCGAAGTCGGCAAGCCATTACAAAGCGGACAAATCTATGACACCAACCGTTTCACCGTAAAATTACTGCTAGAAAAACTAAACTGTGAAGTCATTGATTTAGGACTATTACCTGATAACGAAGCTGAATTTGAAAAGGCATTTATTGCCGCACAAAGCCAAGCTGATTTAGTGATTACCAGTGGCGGGGTTTCCGTTGGTGAAGCGGATTTCACTAAAGCGGTATTGGAAAAAGTAGGCCAAATAAATTTCTGGAAAATTGCAATCAAACCTGGCAAACCATTCGCTTTTGGTAAATTAGAAAACGCTTGGTTCTGTGGTTTACCCGGTAATCCCGTTTCAGCATTAGTGACATTTTATCAAATCGTACAACCACTTATTGCTAAACTGCAAGGCCAAAAACAATGGAAAAAGCCACCGCACTTTTCAGCTATTGCTACAATGAATTTGAAAAAAGCACCTGGACGTTTAGATTTCCAACGGGGTTTTTATCACATCAATGAACAAGGCCAAATTGAAGTGCAATCAGTGGGATTCCAAGGCTCTCATCTCTTTAGCGCTTTTGTAAAAAGCAATTGTTTTATCGTTTTAGAACAAGAACGTGGCAATGTCACTGCAGGTGAAACAGTGACGATTGAGCCTTTCAATCATTTATTAGGATAAACAATGATCGAACTTAGTCACGAAGAAGAATTGCGTTATAACCGTCAAATTATTCTTAAAAGCGTAGATTTTGATGGGCAAGAAAAGCTCAAAGCAAGCAAAATGCTGGTCGTTGGGCTTGGCGGCTTAGGCTGTGCAGCCAGCCAATATCTCGCCGCGGCAGGCGTAGGGAATTTAACACTATTGGATTTCGATACAGTTTCTCTTTCGAATCTTCAACGACAAGTCTTGCACTGCGATGCTCGCTTGAATATACCCAAAGTAGAGTCAGCTAAAATTGCACTGGAACAAATCAATCCACATATAAACATCGAGACGATTAATGCGAAGTTAGACGAAGAAAAACTGGCTGAAATCATTCCACACTTTGATATTGTTCTAGATTGTACAGACAATGTAGAAATCCGTAATCAATTGGATAGCCAATGTAATCATGCAAAAGTTCCACTTATTTCTGGCGCAGCGATTCGGATGGAAGGTCAGGTTTCCGTTTTCACTTATGAACCGAATACGCCTACTTATCGTGAGCTCAGCAAATTATTTGGGCAAAATGTATTAAGCTGTGTGGAAGCAGGCGTGCTTGCACCAATCGTCGGCATTGTGGGCACGATTCAAGCCTTAGAAGCAATTAAAGTGCGGTTAAAAATCGGTAAGAATTTGTGTGGACGCTTATTGATGATTGATGGTTTTTCAATGAATATCCGAGAAATTAAACTTCCAACCAATGTGGAATAAAACGCTTAAAAAGAGAAAAAATTTAACCGCACTTTTATTAACCATAACCTTTACTACAAAAACACTATGACAACAGAAATTAAAAAACTAGATCCAGATACAGCCATTGATATTGCTTACGATATTTTCTTAGAAATGGCTGGGGAAAATTTAGATCCTGCCGATATTCTTTTATTCAACCTACAATTTGAAGAACGCGGTGGTGTGGAATTTGTTGAAACCGCCGATAATTGGGAAGAAGAAATTGGTGTACTAATTGACCCAGAAGAATACGCCGAAGTGTGGGTGGGATTAGTCAATGAGCAAGATGAAATGGATGATGTCTTTGCTAAATTCTTAATTTCTCACCGAGAAGAAGATCGCGAATTTCACGTTATTTGGAAAAAGTAACGATAAAGTAAAAAATAAGGGAAATCATCTGATTTCTCTTTTTCTTTTCGCTTAAAATTAACAAGCCATCAAATTGGAAAACTTGAGAAAAAAACTAACAACAACGGCGGTAATAAATTTGTCACCATACCAAAAGAAATGGCGATAGGCGTTACTTCAATTCCGCCTGATTTCTGAATAATAGGCAATGTACAATCTAATGCTGTTGCACCTGTAATCCCAATAGCTGTAGAGCGATAATGCTGCATAAACAATGGAATCAAAAATAAACTCAAAATTTCACGCGATAAATCATTGAAAAACGCAATACTGCCCTGCATCGGCCCCCAAGCATTTGTCAGCACAACGCTTGATAAAGAATACCAACCAAATCCCGATGAAAAGGCTAAACCTTGAGTAATCGGCATACTTAGAAAAAATGAAGAAATAACGCCACCAATTAAAGAACTTAGGGTAAAAATTGCTCCCATCATTAAGCCTTGCTTATTTAATAAGACTTCTTTCAAGGAAATGCCGTTATTACGAAGCTGAATCCCAACAAAAAAGATCAACGCAATAAGCACATAAAGATTGGAACCGTGTGGGAAATGCAACCAATCATTACACAACCAACCAAAAATAACACCGATAATTACCGCACTTAATAATTTAATTGAGTCCATTAACGAATGCCAACGAGAGGGCAATTCTCCCTGTAAATAATTAACAGGCTTAGGCAAAGTGCGGTCATAAATAGCCAAGCCTACGATATTACAAGTCAAAATAATAGCGGACAGCCCTAAAGCGGTCATACCAATAATTGGCAATTTTTGTTCTAAATGCTCTAGCTGACCAAGCATAAACCCCATCATAAATAAAATGATGTAAAGCAATAACATCACAATTTTATTAATGAATGCCAATGCATTTTGATTCTGTATTCTGACTAAGTAGCCCAACACCATAGGCACAAGCACAATGAGTAGTCCATTAATTATTTCTTCCATTGTTTTCCTTTTTTGTAGATCACTGCACTTTATTCAATTTTCAAAGGTAATTTGAATAAATATTACAGTAAAAATAAAAATTACTTATACAAGCAATAAAATCATACCGCTTATAATATATATTTTTTATCAATCTACCAAATGCTCAATGTTCAAATGCCAATCTTAGATACTTTGTCTCTTTACTCTATAAAAATGGAATATAAAAAGCGGCTTAAAAATAAGCCGCTTTTCATCATTATTTCCCTGCAAAAACTTTAATTTGCTCTGCCCCTAAATGTCCTGGTACGGTTTTTTTCAGGTTTAGATCGCTATCTAAAAAGAGATTGAACGGATAGCCACGCACTCTTGCTTTGTCAATGATTTCTCCTTTTTCATCTAAAAGCACCGTGATATTTTTATATTCCAATCCTTTGTACCATTCAATAAAATCAGCGGTGTCTTTTTCGCCTTTGTGATCGGGCGAAACAATGGTAATCACTTCAAAATTGCGATCTTTTTCCGCACTTAAATCATCAATTTCAGCTAATCCTGCCAAGCAAATCGGACACCAAGATGCCCACATTTTTACATACACAGGTTTGCCTTTATATTGGCTTAAAGTAACTGGCTGATTGTTTAAATCTTTGAGTTGCACATCTGCCAAATTAGTTTGTGCAAAAACGTTTAGGCTGAATGCCATTAGAAATATTGATAGTAGTTTTTTCATTGCTTTTTTCCTTTTATAAATTTCTTTTGTTGAGGTTATGTTTTACGAAAAATTATTCGTAATTAATAAAATACCCATCACGATAATTAAAATTCCGCCACCGATTTTAAATTTGTCTAAGTGTTTATTTAACCCTTTGGCACGTTTGAGCAAGCTGTCAGATAAGAACGAAAACAGTACAAACGGGGTCGCAAGCCCTAAGACATAAACAAACATCATAGATGCACCGTAAAGTGCAGAGCCTTCATCGCCTGATAAAGCTAATACGGAAGCCAGAATCGGGCCAATACAAGGTGTCCAACCAAGACTAAAAGTTAAACCAAGGACAAATGCCTCAAGTGCGGTTGATTTTCCTGATGTTTTTATTTCCACCAATTTCGTGCGTTCAAGTAAACCAATTTTAAAAATGCCAAGTTGATGAATACCCAAAATAATCACGATAACGCCAGCGATAATGCGGGTGGTGTTACTAAATAAAATATTCCCTAAAAAGCCAAAACTAAAGCCTAAACTCACAAATGTAAGGGAAAGCCCTAAAATAAATAAAAAAGTATTCAGGACTTTTTTGCCGCCTTTACTCAAAATACCGAAATAAATCGGGATAATCGGGAAAATACAAGGCGAAAGAAAAGAAGCAAGCCCCGCTAAAAATACCGTTCCAATAAGGAGTTGTTGATCTAACATCTTGCATCTCCTTATTTTTTAATTGATTGAATCAAATATCCGTATCCTGCCTTTTCCATTTCAGCTAACGGAATAAATTTAATTGATGCGCTGTTAATGCAATAACGCAAACCACCTTTATCTTTCGGACCGTCGTCAAAAACGTGTCCTAGATGGGCATTACCCGCACGACTTAACACCTCGGTACGTTGCATATTAAAACTATTATCCGTTTGATAATGCACTACCTCTTTTGCTATTGGTTTCGTAAAACTCGGCCAGCCACAACCCGATTCAAATTTATCATTAGAAGAAAATACCGGTTCGCCTGTTGTAATATCTACATAAATACCTGGTTGGAAATTATCCCAATATTCGTTACTAAAAGAGCGTTCAGTATGTTTATTTTGAGTGACGGAATATTGCAATGGTGTCAATTTCGCTTTGAGTTCTGCATCAGTTGGTTTCGGATAATCTTTCTCGTCAATCACAGGTTCATCTGCTTTGGTAATATCAATATGGCAATAACCATTTGGATTTTTCTTCAAATAATCTTGATGATATTCTTCCGCCACCACATAATTTTTAAGTGGTTGCACTTCGATTTGTACTTGTTGTTTATATTTGGTTTGAAGCTGGGCGAGCGCTTGTTCGATCACCGCTTTATCTGCCCTATCTTGATAATAAATCCCTGTACGATATTGTCTGCCACGATCGTTTCCTTGTTTGTTTACACTCGTTGGATCAATCACTTTAAAATAATATTGCAATAATTTATCGAGCGAAATTTGATTTGCATCGTAAGTGACTTTTACTGTTTCTGCGTGATCAGTTACGCCAATCATCTGATAACTGGTTTTCTCCGTATTACCATTAGCATAGCCAGAAATCGCATCTTTCACACCGTGAATACGCTCCATATATGCTTCCATACCCCAGAAACAGCCACCAGCAAGATAAATTTCACGAATATTTTGCGTATTTTCCATTGCCATTTTTTGTTCTCCAGATGATGATGTTGAATTTTGTATTGCTAAAGTTGGTGTTGCACAGCAAAGTGCGGTAATAAATAGAAATGTTTTTGATAGTTTCATTGTTTTTCCTTATGATGTAAAAATTAACATTACATAAGGTTAGACGGCGGACAATCCGATTTCTTACAAATTTTTATAAAATTTTTAAAGAAATTGACTAAAATTCATTGTTATAACCAATAATAAAGAGCTAAAAAACACTATTTATTCCTCTTTTCTAAGGTAAAAAATCTATATGCAATCATATACCTCTCCTTTGCTTTATCACAAAGCGATTAGTTTTATGGTATCAGCGTACTTTTCCATTACCTTGATGAATGTATTTGTAAAAACCGCTTCTCAAACAATCCCTGCAAGTGAAACCTTATTTTCACGTTTTTTAATTGGTTTGCTTTTCTTACTGCCTTTTGTGATTAAAGATCGCGATTTTAAAGTGGATACCCGCCAATGGAAGTTTTTAATCCTGCGTAATGCCGCGGGTGTATCGAGTATGTTGATTAACTTTTATGTCGTGAAATTCTTACCTCTTTCCATTGCTGTCTTATTGATGAATACCTCCGCTCTATTTATCCCGATTTTATTGCTCTTTTTCCATCAAAAAACACCGCTTAATGTGCTTTTGTGTAGCTTAATCGGTTTTCTTGGCGTTTCCATTATTTTACTTACCAATCACAATGGAAATGTTGATCCTATTTATGTACTGATTGGATTATCTGGTGCTGTATTAGCGGGGATGGCATTTATTGGCTTACAAGAATTAAACAAATACAACACACCGAAAAATATCGTATTTTATTTTCATCTGATTGGGACACTCATGCTACCAATCTTCTTTATTCATCAATGGAAAATCCCTAATTTATACGAGCTTGGTTTATTGCTATTGGTGGGCGGATTTGGATTGATTTTCCAATTATTGCTCACCCGAGCTTTCAGATATGCACCCGCCAATATCATTACCCCGTTTGCTTTCACTGGCGTGATTTTCTCTAGCGTATTTGACTGGCTCTTTTGGCATCATACACCTAATATCTATTTTTGGCTCGGTGCAGTTGTAATTGTGGGTGCTGTGAGTTTATTGGCAAAAATGAAGAAATAAACACTTTATTTATAAGAATATGAAATTCAGTACGATTAGGTTATAGCTGGCTCAATAAAGTGCGGTGAAAAATGACGGTGTTTTTCACTCCGTCAAAAATTCCTAATGTGAATCTTTAAATTTCTTCATCATCATACTTAAGGTTTTGCAATTTCGTTGAAAACGACGGCAATGAGGGCAAGTTAACAAATGCATTTTTAAACCCATTTTTTCTTGCAGTTCTAATGGTCGCTCATGAGAGTCAGAAATTATTCGAGTGGCTTGAATACAACGCATAATTTTCTCCTAAAGTTTTTTTGATAGACAATTTTGCAACTGCAAACGGGCCCGATAAAGTGTGGTATGCAAGTTGGATGTGGTAAGCTGAGTTTCTTGACAAATTTCATCCGATGACAATTCTAAAAACTCTCTCATCATAAAAACTTTGGCATGTTTAGCGGGTAAACAAGTAAGGCAAGTTTCGAAAATCAACCAAAACTCATCAGAATACACCGTTTCCTCTTCGCCCTGTAATTCGCTCGGATAATATTCTATTTTCCAATGGCCTGTATCATCAAAAAATGTATTAGTTGACTGTTCATCTTCAATTTCACTTTCTAATACAAAGCGTCCTTTCTGGCGAAGATAATCAATAATTTTATTTTTTAGAATGGCAAAAACCCAAGTTTTAAAAGCGGATTGATGCTTGAAATTCGCGAGATTGTTAAATGCACTTAAAAATGCTTCTTGTACTAAATCCTCAGCAAGATCGGTATGGTGCAACTGTAACATTGCAAATTTCAGCATTTGTGCACGGATTTGCTCAAGCTCCCTTTCTGAAATGGCGGTCATTTTAATTCCTTTAAAATTTTTGTAAGAAATGAAAGAGTGTTTCGTCTAATAGCATGAAAGAAACAATTTCTTTCAATACTATTTTTACCACTTAGACAAGGAAATTTAAAATGAAAAATATTACATTCAAAAGTGCAATCTTAGGTATGGCTATGTTATTTGGTGCGACAACCATTTATGCAGAAGAAATGAAATCTGATGCCATGCCAATGAAATCAGAGCCCATGATGAATACCCCAATGAAAAAAATGATGAAATCAGATGACATGCAAATGCACTCTGACCACATGATGAAATCTGACAATATGATGAAGTCTGATGAAATGGACATGAAATCTGATATGAAAATGAAATCTGATAAAAAGATGAAATCAAATAAAAAAATGAAAATGGCAAAAGAAAAAATGTAAAAGATTGTCTGTAAAAGTGCGGTAAAAAATCTCAAAAATTTTTCACCGCACTTTATTGAAATAGAGTTTACATCACCACCACATCAAACTGTTCTTGGTTATAAAACTGTTCTGTTTTTACTTTTACTCGTTTGCCAATAAACATTTCCACTTCGGGCAGCAAACCGTGAGATTCTTCGTTAATAAGATATTCTGAAACTGCTGGTGAAGCATAAACAACAAATTGTTCACTACTGAATAAATGATACACCCGAATAATTTCACGCATAATTTCGTAGCAAACTGTCTCAACAGTTTTCACACGACCGCGGCCATGGCACGTTGGACATTCATCGCATAGCACATGCTCAAGACTTTCACGAGTTCTCTTACGGGTCATTTCTACAAGCCCTAATTGCGTAAAACCATTCACATTGGTTTTTACACGATCTTTAGAAAGCGCATCACATAAAGATTGCAATACTCGATTGCGGTGTTCATCTGTTTGCATATCAATAAAATCAATAATGATAATGCCACCAAGATTACGTAGTTGGAGTTGCTGCGCGATGGCTTTAGTTGCTTCAATATTGGTATTAAAGATGGTTTCTTCTAGATTACGATGCCCCACAAATGCGCCTGTATTAATATCAATGGTGGTCATTGCTTCTGTTTGCTCGATAATCAAATAGCCACCCGATTTGAGATTAACACGTTTATCTAAGGCTGTTTGGATCGCATTTTCAACCCCATACACATCAAAGATAGGTTGATTGCCAGAATAAAGAACAAGTTTATCGCTTAGTTCAGGCATAAATTCATCGGTAAACTCTTTCACTTCGCCAAAGCAAAGTTTAGAGTCAATACGAATTTTTTCTAAGTTTGTACCGATAAAATCACGCAAAATGCGTTGTGGAAGGGCTGGCTCGCCGTAAATTTTTGATTTGGTTGGATATTTAGATTTACGCTCTAAAACTTTCCGCCATAAGCGTTTTAAAAATTCAGCGTCTTGACGTAATTCTTCTTCGCTTGCCCCCTCTGTGGCAGTACGAATAATGAAACCGCCGAGTTCATCACAAAAAGGTTCAACTAATGCTTTTAAACGGGCACGTTCTTCTTCGCTTTCAATACGTTGTGAAACGCCTACGTGGCTATTTTCTGGCATAAAAACAAGATGACGCGATGGCAATGTGATGTCTGTGGTTAAACGCGCGCCTTTTGTACCAAGCGGATCTTTTACCACTTGTACAACAATATCCTGCCCTTCGCGTACTAATTCTGAAATGCTCTTAACTTTAAATTGCTTTTGTTCGCTTTCATCTACACATTCCGTATGAGATACAATGTCAGCGGCGTGTAAAAAAGCCGCTTTTTCCAAACCAATATCAACAAAAGCAGACTGCATTCCTGGTAGTACTCGAGTCACACGACCTTTATAAATATTCCCGACAATTCCTCGTTTAGCTTGGCGTTCAATATGCACTTCGCGTAACATTCCTGTTTCGACTAACGCAATGCGTGTTTCGTTAGGCGTTACGTTCATCAATAACTCGACAGCATCCATTTTATATTCCTAATTTCTTAAATTTCATCAAATATTTAGTCTAAATAGAATAATAGCCCGAAATAAGGTAAAATGCACCCTTTCTGAAATTTTAACCTATTTTGGACTGATATAATGTTTGGATTAGACCCAACTCTTATTACTTTTACTATTTATATTTTCGGGATGTTGCTGATTGGCGTACTTGCCTATTATTACACGAATAATTTATCAGATTACATTCTCGGCGGACGTCGTTTAGGCAGCTTTGTCACGGCAATGTCAGCAGGTGCGTCAGATATGTCTGGTTGGCTTTTAATGGGCTTACCCGGTGCAGTATATTTATCAGGCTTAGTTGAAGGCTGGATTGCTATTGGTTTAACTATCGGGGCTTATTTTAACTGGCTTTTAGTGGCTGGTCGTTTGCGTGTTTATACAGAATTAAATAATAATGCCCTCACTCTCCCAGAATATTTTCACAATCGTTTTGGTTCATCACACAAATTATTAAAACTTGTTTCTGCTACGATTATTTTAGTGTTTTTTACTATTTATTGTGCTTCGGGTGTCGTGGCAGGTGCAAAATTATTCCAAAATATATTTTCTGTAGAATATTCCACCGCACTTTGGTACGGTGCAGCGGCAACCATTGCTTACACGTTCATCGGAGGTTTCCTCGCGGTAAGCTGGACAGATACCATTCAAGCGACATTAATGATTTTTGCACTAATTTTAACCCCTGTTTTTGTGTTATTAAGTTTCACTGATACCGCTCAATTTTCCGTCGTATTAGAACAAGCTGAAGTAGCAGTAAATAAAGATTTCACGGATTTATTTACTTCTACCACACCACTTGGTTTATTAAGCCTTGCCGCTTGGGGATTAGGCTATTTCGGGCAACCGCATATTTTAGCGCGCTTTATGGCTGCAGATTCTGTCAAATCACTTATCAAAGCACGCCGTATTAGTATGGCTTGGATGGTGCTTTGCTTAGGAGGCGCAATTGGCATTGGCTTATTCGCTATTCCGTATTTCTTTGCCAATCCAGCTATTGCAGGCACAGTTAATCGCGAACCAGAACAGGTTTTTATTGAACTCGCTAAACTTTTATTTAATCCTTGGATCGCGGGCATATTACTTTCCGCTATTTTAGCCGCTGTAATGAGTACATTAAGTGCGCAATTATTAATTTCGTCTAGCTCAATAACAGAAGATTTCTACAAAGGTTTTATTCGCCCTAAGGCTTCAGAAAAAGAGCTCGTATGGCTTGGCAGAATAATGGTCTTAGTGATTGCTGCATTTGCTATCTGGATCGCACAAGATGAAAACAGCAAAGTATTAAAACTTGTAGAATTCGCTTGGGCTGGTTTTGGTAGTGCATTTGGCCCTGTTGTACTTTTCTCTCTTTTCTGGAAACGAATGACATCATCGGGCGCGATGGCAGGTATGCTGGTAGGTGCAGTGACAGTATTTGCATGGAAAGAAATTATTCCAACTGATACCGATTGGTTTAAAGTATATGAAATGATCCCTGGTTTTGCTTTCGGTAGCCTTGCAATTATTGTTATCTCATTGCTGTCTAGCAAACCGGAACAAAATGTTCTAGATACCTTTGACAAAGCAGAAAAGGCCTATAAGGAAGCAAAATGATTGACTTTCGCCCTTTTTATCAACAAATTGCTACTACAAATTTATCGGGCTGGTTAGAGACCTTACCGCGCCAATTGAAAGAATGGGAAACTCAAACTCATGGCGATTATGCGAAATGGAGCAAAATTGTTGATTTCCTACCTGATTTACAAGCTGATGAAATCGATCTCAAAAGTGCAGTGAAATCTGACCGCACTTCTCCCCTTTCAGAAGGTGAAAAACAACGAATTATCCATCATTTAAAACAATTAATGCCGTGGCGAAAAGGACCTTATAATCTTTTCGGCATTCATGTAGATTGTGAATGGCGTTCAGATTTTAAATGGGATCGTGTTCTTCCTCATTTAGCTCCACTACAAGGTCGCACTATTTTAGATGTGGGCTGTGGCAGCGGTTATCATATGTGGAGAATGGTAGGCGAAGGCGCAAAAATGGTGGTCGGGATTGATCCTACCGAGCTTTTCCTTTGCCAATTTGAAGCAGTACGCAAGCTACTTAATAATGATCGTCGAGCAAATCTTATCCCACTTGGTATTGAGCAAATGCAACCATTAGCGGCATTTGACACTGTATTTTCAATGGGCGTACTCTATCATCGTAAATCCCCATTAGATCATTTAAGCCAGTTGAAAAATCAATTGGTAAAAGGTGGTGAATTGGTATTAGAAACATTAGTGGTGGATGGCGATGTAAATACTGTGCTTGTACCAGCAGATCGCTATGCGAAAATGAAAAATGTTTATTTTATCCCCTCTGTCGCCGCACTAATCAACTGGCTAGAAAAAGTTGGCTTTACCAACGTACGTTGTGTGGATGTAGCGACAACCACATTAGAGGAACAGCGTAAAACTGATTGGTTGGAAAATGAAAGCCTGATTGATTTCTTAGCTCCAAATGATCACAGTAAAACCATTGAAGGTTATCAAGCACCAAAAAGAGCGGTAATTTTAGCGAACAAATAAAAAAGGGAAACCATTCCCTTTTTTATTTTTCATCAAGACTCTTTCATACTTACAATGAATGATACTCTAATTTCGCCGATGTTAATGTAGAGAGTAGCGCTTCAGCCATCATTTTATGGCTTAGTTTTAACGCTTTTTCAGCCATTACAATTCGCTCAATATCACTCAATTTTTTATCATTTAAATACGCAAAATTAAGTGCGGTTTGTAACGCTGGCAAACTCGGATTAAATGCAGCGTTTTCTGCATAACGTCCTGTCACCACATCACCATTTTTAAATAAAATCGCAATGCCATGCGGACTATTTGAATAAGGACAATGAGATTGATTTGC
Source organism: Haemophilus sp. C1 (assembly GCF_001276515.1). Classification (GTDB taxonomy): domain Bacteria; phylum Pseudomonadota; class Gammaproteobacteria; order Enterobacterales; family Pasteurellaceae; genus Haemophilus. The sequence goes on along the minus strand of NZ_LDVZ01000020.1, from coordinate 1,692 downwards.
CGCTAAAATAGCTTGATTAACCAAATCATCTTGATGATCAGCAACTAAATCATGATTTTCTTCCGCCAAAAGATGAGTAGCAATATCGAGATCCTTCGGTCCAAAAGCATCAGGTAAATAAGAATGTAATGGATTATTTTGGCTATGTGGCAAATGAATTGAAATTTTTTCAGCGCCATGCAATTCATTCATAAATTGACGGCAATGCCCGCACGGCGTGTAATTAACCACCATGTCTGAAATACGACGTTCATTACGCAACCATGCATGAGAAATTGCGCTTTGCTCTGCATGAATCGTTTGCTGAATGGCTGAATTAGAAAATTCTTGATTCGCACCAAAATAAAAATCACCTTTTTCACCAATAGCAATGGCTCCCACATTAAAATGAGAAATAGCAGTATGACTATAACTCGCCGCAATCGGCAACAAATGCATAGCTAATTTTAATGGCGTAAGTTCAAAATCACGGCAAAGCTGCTCCACTTGGGAACGATTTAAAAAGCCAGCCCAATTTTGCAAACGAATTTCATCAACAATAGCTTGATTGAGTGCATCATCTTGTGGCAATGCGTGCTTAATAAGTTCTTGCATAAGACATCCTTAAAATATTAAAAATTATAACTGCACTTATTAAAGCAAAATTTACTGTTATCCGCGACCCTTTACTAAAGTATTCCTTATAACTGTGATCCTGATCACTTATTTTGATAGTTTAAATTTATTACATTTTATTAACATATAGTCATAAGCTATCAATTTTATTGAATAGAACAATTTCACAGCAAATTCTAGAAACGTATAATACCCATATCAAAGGCAGGGCATTAGCTCTATTATTCAACTAGAAAAAGGAAATTATTATGTCAAAAACATCTATCGGATTAGACAAAGTTCAATCAGCAGAATTAGCAAATAAACTTAACGAATTACTTGCAACCTACCAAGTATTCTATACTAACGTTCGTGGTTACCACTGGAACATTAAAGGTGTAAATTTCTTTGCATTGCACGCAAAATTTGAAGAAATCTACACAGATTTAATCACCAAAGTTGATGAAGTGGCTGAACGTATTTTAACTTTAGGTTACACACCAGATAACGCATATAGCCAATACTTAAAAGTATCTCGTATTAAAGAAGATATTGCGGTAAGTGGCGCACAAGAATGTTTATCAGGCACATTACAAGGATTAAAAACATTACTTGAACAACAACGTGAAATTCTTGCTCTTGCAGGCGATGCTAATGACGAAGGTACTGCATCACAAATGAGTGACTACATTAAAGAACAAGAAAAATTGGTATGGATGTTCCAAGCAGCTTGCCAAACTTGCCATGCTTAATGGGTAAATTTCAACTCTAACGAAAACTCAACCTACAATCAATCCAACTCAACAAAGTTGGATTGATTTAATTTAAGAACCAAGTTCTACCTTTCTAAGAACTTGGTTTTTTATTTTAAATTGCATTTACAAAAACATATCGTTACAAAAATAAAGTGAAAAAAATCTCATAAGTGATATTATCCATCGACTTTATATTTTTCATCACTCGCATTTAAAATCAAAAATTAAGTGTATTTTGTGTTAATCAAAGGTTATTGTAAAAATGAAAGGGATCTATACTGATGAACCAACCAACCAACCAACCAACCAACCAACCAACCAACCAACCAACCAACCAACCAAC
>NZ_LDVZ01000021.1 GCF_001276515.1 Haemophilus sp. C1 | reverse complement strand
TGGTTGGTTGGTTGGTTGGTTGGTTGGTTGGTTGGTTGGTTGGTTGGTTGGTTGGTTGGACAGCATAAGCGATACCCACATTCAATGCAATTGAACAAGCAAGTAAGTTGAATTTAAAATTGATCATACTTAATACCTAAAAATATAAATGATAATAATTCTTGAACATATTACAGTAAAAATTTTTCCTTACAATAACAAAAATGCGTTTTTGAAAAAAAACTTTCATTGTATAGGTTGTTTCTTCTTGGCTGAATCCTAAACCATGCAACAAAGAAACTGCGCAGGATTGAATTGTCTGCGCGAATTGCTCATGAATACGCGCAATTGCGTTGCCGTCATTAGGTTCATTTGCCTATTCAAGTTCCTGTTGTAAATGACAATATTCACGATCCCCTTGAATTACATTATCAATCGCAGAAATATCCAATGCAGGCGTTTCTTGATTCACCCAAGATACCTGCCAATTTGTTGGATAGTTTACTAAATACAATCATGAATAAAATTCTTAATTCAATATATTTTTACAATTTAAATTAATATTCTCTTTCTACTGGTAAATTTGCTTTCTCCCAACCATCAAATCCACCAACAATACTAAACACATTTTCATAGCCTTGCTCAACGAGGAAAGTTGCCACATTTCGACTACTCACGCCATGATAACAACTCACAATAATGGGTGAGTCAAAATCGACTAACTCTTCAAATTGCAAAAAACTTTGATTTGTTAAATGAAAAGCACCTTTAGGATGCGAGTGGATAAAGCGGGCATCATCGCGAATATCGGCTAACACTGCCCCTTGCTGAACCATTTCCCAAGCTTGTTGTGGCGTGATTTCTTTAAATGACATTTATAAACTTCCTTTTGCGTGCTGTTTGTACACGCCATCAATCATAACAAGAATCATCGCGATGACTAAACAAATAAAAAGTGGGTAGCTTTCGGCGTCAATTTGTTCACCGATAAAAAACGATACAAAAATCATCATAATGGTTTCCACATAGCCAAGTAGCCCAAGCAAATTCATCGGTAACATGTTGCTGGCAATCACATAAGCAATCAATGCCGTGCCGCTAATTAATCCAAGCAATACAAGCAGCCCCCAAATATTAGAATTACTTTGTTCGACTACAGCGAAATCTGTTTGTAACGCAAAATAAATGCTAATTGGAATTAGGCTTAACATCTCTAAACAAAAAGAGGCGAGATCGCTATTTTTTAATGCTTTTCGAATGGAAAAATAGGTGGTATAGCCAACACAAATCACAATAGCTTCCCAAGAAAGCCCACCTTTTAACACAATATTAGAAATCACACCCAATGCGGCAATTACGACTGCAATAAATTTGAATGTTGAAATACGTTCTTTAAAAATTAAGCGACCTGCCGCCACCATCACAATAGGCAAAAGCAAATAACCAAAAGACACGCTCAACGAACTGCCATTATTCGGCGCCCAAAGAAAAAGCCACATTTGAAAACCCATTAATAAGCCGCAAAATAGATAGGGCAATGCCAAGTGCGGTTGTTTTTTGATGAGTTTTAAGCGATGAATCAACGCATTTTTCTGCTTAAACATAAACACGGAAAGGACAACAAAGGGAAACGTAAAAATCATCCGATAACCAAAAATATCCGTACCACTCAAAGGTTTGAGTAGTGTAGAAAAATAATACATATAGCCAAATAAAAATGAGGCAAGTAATGAAACGAGAACACCTTTAAACATAAGAAATCCTTATTCTAAACAGCCAATCATTCTATTCTAACATCGCCCAAAATGCACGGATTAAGGGTTGTTCGAGATTCCTTTTTTGGGTACAAATAACCAATTCAAAAGACTCAATAGGCTTATCGAGATTAAGTCTGGAAATTTGGTTATTCATTGGGCTATTGTCAATAACCGCATCAGGCAACATCGCTAATCCGAATCCCAATCCAACCATTGGAACAATCCCTTCATGCCCCGCAACGGTAGCATAAATTTTCGGATGTTTAATATGTTTCTCCCGCAGCCATTGTTCAATCCTCTGCCGAGCATGCCCTTCAACAGGGAAAATAAAAGGCATTTGCTGCCAATTAATGGGCTTTTCCTGCAGTAATTGTGTCGCCAAACAAGCCACTCGCGGTGCAATTAAAGACAAGCTAATATCATCAATTTTATGGAATGCCACACTGGATGGCAGATTATTCGGCTTACCTGCAATGGCGAGGTCAACTTGTTGGGTTTGAATCAACTCTAATGCAAGCGCTGGATCGCCCGTCGTCAGTTGAATTTCCACTTTAGGATAATGCTGGCGAAATTCTTTAAGTACGTGCGGAAGATGGCTATAAGATGCGGTTACAGAGCAAAAAAGTTTAATTTCACCGCAAAGTTCATCTGATTCATCTTTGAGTTGTTGTTTAAATTGTTGCCAGCTTTGCCATTCTGTTTTAGCAAATTGCAAAAATTTCTCGCCATATTCAGTGAGTTTAACTTGGCGATTATCACGGATAAAAAGCGTTTTCCCTAGCTCGTCTTCCAACCGTTGAATTTGACGGGATAACGTAGAGGGGGACATGTGGTTTTGGGTGGCGGTTTTAGCGAAGTTTTGGGTTTCTGATAATTTGATGAATAAGTTGAGATCGTTGAAGTCCATAATAATATCTATTTTATTTAAGTCAGGGTTTCGCCTGACGGCGACCTACTTTTTCTTTGCTCGTGCAAAGCAAAAGTAGGCAAAAAGAAAACACGCCCTACTTTGCCTTATTTCCTGAAAAATTGGAAATTTGCTTAACGGAAATTTTCTGAACTCGCTACGCTCAGACAGACGAAAATTTCCTACAAATTTCCAATTTTTCAGGCGGCAAAGAAGGGAGCTAATTTGTTCTTTCTTCAATTTAAAGTGCGGGTAAAATTTAGCGTATTTTAAAAAAATACCAGAAAACTAACCGCACTTTTTAATAACGCTCTGATATATTCTGATCCCCATATAAATCGCCTTTGCGACTTTCAATTTTCAGGCAATTTGCGTCTGTTTGAGCATAGCGAGTTCAGCAAATTGCCGTTAAGAAAATTGAAACAAAGCAAAGAACTGCGATTTAATTGGGGCGTGTTTTCTTTGCCTACTTTCTTTTACACGAGTAAAAGAAAGTAGGTCACTCATCGAGCGAAATACGATGCAATTCACAAAAAACAAAATAATTGCATAAATCGCAACATTACATTCCCATAATATCACTTTACGCAACAACAAAAAATCTTATAATCAAACCACAACAAAAAATATGCAAACACAACATCATACAATTATTCACCTTACACAATTAAGGACAAAAAATGGCTAACTATTTCAACACATTAAATTTACGTCAAAAATTAGACCAATTAGGTCGTTGTCGTTTTATGGATCGCGAAGAATTTGCAGATGAAGCAAACTTCTTAAAAGGCAAAAAAATCGTTATCGTAGGCTGTGGAGCACAAGGTTTAAACCAAGGTTTGAATATGCGTGATTCTGGCTTAGATATTAGCTATGCCTTACGCCCTGAAGCGATTGCAGAAAAACGTGCATCATTCCAACGCGCAACTGAAAATGGTTTTAAAGTAGGTACTTATGAAGAATTAATTCCAACTGCAGATTTAGTCGTAAACTTAACACCAGACAAACAACACTCTAAAGTGGTTGCTGATGTGATGCCTTTAATGAAAAAAGACTCTGCATTTGGTTATTCACACGGTTTCAACATTGTTGAAGTAGGCGAAGAAATCCGTAAAGACATTACGGTTGTGATGGTGGCGCCAAAATGCCCAGGTACAGAAGTACGTGAAGAATACAAACGTGGTTTCGGCGTGCCAACATTAATCGCGGTTCACCCTGAAAATGACCCTAAAGGCGAAGGCATGGCGATCGCAAAAGCATGGGCTGCTGCAACTGGCGGTCATAAAGCAGGTGTTTTAGAATCTTCATTCGTGGCAGAAGTAAAATCTGACTTAATGGGTGAGCAAACTATCCTTTGCGGTATGTTACAAGCAGGTTCTATCGTATGTTATGACAAATTAGTGGCAGACGGTAAAGATCCTGCATACGCAGGTAAATTAATCCAATACGGTTGGGAAACGATTACCGAAGCGTTAAAACAAGGCGGTATCACATTAATGATGGATCGCCTATCAAACAGCGCAAAATTACGTGCATTTGAACTTGCTGAACAAATCAAAGAAAGTCTTGGTTTCTTATATTACAAACACATGGATGACATCATCAGCGGTCACTTCTCTGCAACAATGATGGTTGACTGGGCAAATGGCGATAAAGACTTATTCGCATGGCGTGAAGCAACAGGTAAAACCGCCTTTGAAAATGCGCCAAAATATGATGGCAAAATTAGCGAACAAGAATACTTTGATAACGGCGTATTAATGATCGCAATGGTAAAAGCTGGCGTGGAATTAGCTTTTGAAGCAATGGTTGCTAGCGGTATTTATGAAGAATCAGCTTACTACGAATCACTTCACGAATTACCATTAATTGCGAACACCATCGCACGTAAACGCTTATACGAAATGAACGTGGTAATTTCTGATACTGCAGAATATGGTAACTACTTATTCTCTAACGTAGCGACCCCAATTCTTGCAAAAGAAATTATCCCTAACCTTCAAAAAGGCGACTTAGGCGAACCTACTCCAGCAGTGGAAATCGATAACATCACCTTACGCGATGTAAACGATGCAATTCGTAACCACCCTGTTGAATTAATCGGTCAAGAATTACGTGGTTATATGACGGATATGAAACGTATCGCCGTTGCAGGTTAGTACTGAATTAAACCAAATAACAATCCGCACGTAAAAAGTGCGGATTGTTATTTTTAGAAGCAATTAGCAATCTTGTTTGCCATAAGCATCTTGGCGAAGAATGTGACGAACACCTTCATCAAATTCTGCTAATACACGATCGGCATCTTTTGGATCTTTACCGCGCGCATCTAAGTAGAATTTAATTTTTGGCTCAGTACCTGAAGGACGAGCAATTAAGCGTCCGCCATTTTCTAAGTTAAATACAAGGATATCGCTTTGACGATCTGTTTTAGTATGATCGATAAATTGTGCCACTTTCACGCCAGCGATTTCTGCTGGTGGATTGTTACGAAGTGCGGTCATTAATTTTCCGATTTCTGAAAGATCGCTGACTCGAATAGAGATTTGTCCACTTACATAAGCACCAAATTCTTTGGTAAATTCATCAGCATAATCCGCTAAAGTTTTGCCTTGTTTTTTCAAGTTACGCACAAGATCTAAGAACACGATTGCTGCAGAAATACCATCTTTATCGCGTACTTTATCTGGGTCAACTAAATAGCCCAATGCTTCTTCAAAACCAAACAATAAGCCAGATACTTTACCGATGTATTTGAAACCAGTTAAGGTTTCTTCTGATTGGAAACCGTATTTTTTCGCAATTTCAGCGAGTGCAGGAGAAGAAACAAGCGAGCAAGCCAATGTGCCTTGTTTGCCTTGATATTGTTTTGCTAAGTACCATCCTAAGAAACAGCCGACCACGTTGCCGTGTAGTGATTTCCAATTGCCTTGTGCATCAGGCACAGCAACAGCTAAACGGTCTGCATCTGGGTCATTAGCAATGATAAATTCAGCATTCTTTTCTTTTGCCACTTTAATTGCTAAATCTAATGCACCTTTTTCTTCTGGATTTGGGAAATTCACCGTTGGGAATGAGCCATCTGGCCAAACTTGATCGGCTACTATGTGAGGTTGTGGTAAGCCTGCTTTTGCCAGTGTTTTACTTAAAACTTCATAGCCAACACCGTGCATAGCGGTATAAACATAGTTAATGTCGCAAGCTGGCTCTTTAGCTAATGATGCAGTTTTTGCAATGTAGGCATCTACCACTTCATCATTTAACACCACATAATTATCGCTACGTGGTAAATCTTGGATATTGCCTGCCGCAACTTTATCAATTAATGCTGCGATGTCTTTATCTGCCGGTGAAACGATTTGACCGCCACCATTTGCTTTGCCCAAATATACTTTATAGCCGTTATCTTCAGGTGGGTTATGGCTTGCTGTCACCATTACACCCGCAGTGGTATCAAAATATTGGATAGCATAAGCTAAAACTGGAGTCGGTAATTTGCGTGGTAATAAATAAGCTTTTACGCCTGCACCCGCCATAATTTCAGCGGTGTCACGGGCAAAAACATCAGAGTTTTTACGACCATCGTAACCAATTACGATTGATGGTTCTTTATCGTAATCTTTTAAATATTCAGCTAAACCACCGGCTGCTTGAGAAACTAAAACTCGGTTCATCCCCATTGAGCCAGCTTGTAAACGGCCACGTAAACCAGCCGTACCAAATTGTAAACGACCATCAAAACGTGCGTGCAATTCTGCTTCTGCCGCTTTATCTCCACCTTTTGCCGCCTCCAAAAGTGCGGTTAACTCTGCACGAGTTTCTGCGTCAGGATCTTGGTTTAACCAATTTTGCGCTACATGAAAAAGAGTTGTCATAGGATCATCCTTATTTTCTTGAAATAAATCGCTGCTAGACTAGCCGAAATCACCCAAAATGGGAACGGATAATTATTAAAATTTTGATCTACTTAACATTTTTTATTCACGCAATCGGTTATCTGAGCGAATTAGGAAAGCCATTTGTTGCATAGGCATTTATTTGAAAAATTCGCTATAATACCGCCTCAATATTTACGGCAAAATTTAACCGCACTTTAAGGATTTTCAATGTCATCCCAGCCTCGTTTCGTCCATCTTCGCACGCACACAGATTTTTCGATGATTGATAGTATCGTCAAAGTAAAATCTCTCGTGAAAGCTTGTGCTGCCAATGAAATGGTCGCGATGGGATTAACGGATTTTACTAATTTTTGTGGTGTGGTGCGTTTTTATGGGGAAATGCTTTCTTCGGGTATGAAGCCAATTATCGGTGCAGATGTAAAAGTAAAAAGTACATTGTGTGGCGATGAATACTTTGATCTTACTTTGCTGGCTAAAAATAATGAAGGCTATAAAAATATTACTTTATTGTTATCAAAGGCTTATCAACGAGGTTATAACGATTTACCTTATATTGATCAAGATTGGTTAATTGAACATCGCGAGGGCGTGATTATTTTGTCAGGGGGGACGCAAGGCGATGTAGGTAAAAAATTGTTGAAAGAAAACGTAGCCGAAATTGAAAGTGCGGTCGCTTTTTACCAAGAATTTTTTGCCGATCATTTTTATTTGGCATTAAGTCGTACTGGTCGCCCCAATGAAGAACGTTATATTCAAGCAGCTTTGAAATTATCAGAACGTTGTAATTTACCACTAGTCGCAACTAATGATGTGATGTTTTTGAATGCAGAGGATTTTGAAGCCCACGAAATTCGCGTAGCAATTCACGATGGCTATACTTTAGATGATCCTAAACGTCCAAAACGTTATACCCCACAACAATATTTCCGCAGCGAAGACGAAATGTGCAAGTTATTTGCTGATATTCCTTCCGCTCTCGAAAATACCTTATTAATTGCACAGCGTTGTAGTGTCACTTTGCGCCTTGGTCAATATTTCTTGCCTCAATTCCCGACGGGAGATTTAAGTACAGAAGATTTCTTGGTGCAAAAAGCCAAAGAAGGTTTGGAAGAACGTTTAGCTTTTTTATTTCCTGATGAAAAAGTGCGGTTAGAAAAAAGACCAAAATATGATGAACGTTTGCAAGTTGAGCTGGATGTGATTAACCAAATGGGATTCCCTGGTTATTTCTTGATCGTAATGGAATTTATTCAGTGGTCGAAAGATAACGACATTCCTGTTGGGCCGGGTCGTGGTTCTGGTGCTGGTTCATTAGTAGCTTACGCATTAAAAATCACGGATTTAGATCCGCTAGAGTTTGATTTGCTTTTTGAACGTTTCTTAAATCCAGAACGTGTGTCTATGCCCGATTTTGACGTGGATTTTTGCATGGACGGTCGAGACCGAGTGATTGAACACGTTGCAGAAACTTATGGTCGTGGCGCGGTATCGCAAATTATTACCTTTGGTACGATGGCAGCAAAAGCGGTGATTCGTGATGTGGGGCGCGTATTGGGGCATCCGTATGGTTTCGTTGATCGTATTTCGAAATTAATTCCGCCAGATCCTGGTATGACGCTTGCGAAAGCATTTGAAGCTGAGCCACAATTACAGACCGCCTACGATAGCGATGAAGAAGTGCAAGCGTTGATTGATATGGCGCGTAAGTTGGAAGGTGTGACGCGTAATGCAGGTAAACATGCTGGCGGCGTGGTCATTTCACCAACCTTAATTACTGATTTTGCACCGCTCTATTGTGATAATGAAGGCTTACATCCTGTTACTCACTTTGATAAAAATGATGTGGAATATGCGGGGCTTGTGAAATTCGACTTCTTAGGTTTGCGTACTCTCACTATCATTAAATGGGCATTGGATATGATTAATGCTCGTATGGTGCGTGAAGGCAAGCCTAGAGTAGATATTGCTGCCATTCCACTTGATGATCCTGAATCTTTTGAATTACTTAAACGTTCTGAAACCACCGCTGTGTTCCAGTTGGAATCGCGTGGTATGAAGGATTTGATTAAGCGCCTGCAACCTGACTGTTTTGAAGATATCATTGCGTTGGTGGCATTGTTCCGTCCTGGTCCGCTGCAATCAGGTATGGTGGATAACTTTATCGACCGTAAACATGGGCGAGAAGAAGTGTCTTACCCAGATGCAGAATATCAACATGAAAGCTTGAAACCTATTCTTGAGCCGACTTACGGTATTATTTTGTATCAAGAACAAGTGATGCAAATTGCGCAGGTGTTGGCTGGCTATACCTTGGGTGGGGCTGATTTATTGCGTCGTGCAATGGGTAAGAAAAAGCCAGAGGAAATGGCAAAACAGCGTTCTGTATTTAAAGAAGGTGCGGAGAAAAACGGCGTAGATGGCGAGCTATCCATGAAGATTTTCGACTTGGTGGAAAAATTTGCTGGCTATGGTTTTAATAAATCTCACTCCGCTGCGTATGCCTTGGTGTCTTACCAAACCCTTTGGCTCAAAACTCATTTCCCTGCAGAATTTATGGCAGCGGTAATGACATCTGAAATGGATAACACGGATAAAATCGTAGGTTTGTACGACGAATGTTTACGTATGGGCTTAAAAGTAACGCCACCAGATATTAATATCGGCAAACACCATTTTAGCGTCAATGAACAAGGTGATATTGTATATGGTATTGGCGCGATTAAAGGGGTAGGAGAAGGCCCGATTGAAGCACTTGTGACAGCAAGAAATGAAGGGGGGATTTTCAAAGATTTATTCGATTTATGCGCTCGTGTAGATTTGAAAAAAATTAACCGTCGTACCTTTGAAAGCCTAATTATGTCGGGTGCCTTTGATAAATTAGGCCCACATCGCGCCGCACTTTCTAAGAATTTGGAAGATGCGCTTAGAGCTTCTGATCAGCATGCGAAAGATGAAGCAATGGGGCAAACGGATATGTTCGGCGTGCTGACTGAAACCCATGAAGAAGTGGAAAATGCCTACGCCAATACACCGCCTTATACTGAAAAACAAATTCTTGATGGTGAACGAGAAACCTTAGGGCTTTATTTAAGTAGCCATCCTGTTAGCCGTTATTTGAAAGAGCTTTCTCATTACACATCGACGCGATTGAAAGATCTTGCACCAAATCGCCGTGGACAAATTAGCACTGTGGCGGGGCTAGTTGTGGCATCGAGAATTGCGATGACGAAAAAAGGCAATCGTCTAGGTATTGCAACATTGGATGATCGTTCAGGTCGCTTAGATTTAACATTATTTGGTGAAAGTCTAGAACAATTTGGTGAGAAATTACAAAAAGATACGGTGATTGTTGCTTCTGGACAGGTGAGCCTTGATGATTTCTCTGGTGGCTTAAAAATGACGGTGCGAGAGTTAATGACCTTAGATGAGGCTCGTTCTCGTTATGTCAAATCCTTAGCTATTAGTCTTTCTGAGCATCAAATTACACCAAGTTTCATTAAACAACTTAAAGCATTACTTGAGCCAGTGAGTGGTGGAACGTTGCCGATTAACGTGTATTATCAAAGTCCGAAAGGTCGTGCGTTGTTACGTTTGGGTGTGCAATGGTCGATCATTCCAACAGATGAAATTCTGACGGAATTGGTGAATTTACTTGGTGAAAGTGCGGTGGAATTAGAATTTGAATAAGACAAAGGCGTGAAAAATATCACGCCTTTTTTATAAGATTAACGTAAGAAATAACGATAAGATTTGCTTTCTGTTACATCTTCAAAAACATAATTGAGTTGGGCAAGTGTCTGTTCAAATTCTGCTTGTTCGTGTTCTTCAATTTGGAAACCAGCAAGGATATTTCCATAGTCCGCACCGTGGGCACGATAATGGAATAATGAAATATTCCAACGATTTTGCAACGTTTCCAAGAATTTTAATAACGCACCTTTTTGCTCTGGGAATTCGAACGTATATAAGCGTTCATTATCATTGGCTGCGCGACCACCCATTAAATAGCGAACATGCGTTTTCGCAATATCATCATCAGACATATCCTCAACATCAAAACCATTTTTAGTGAGGTCTGCAATAATATCTGCTTTTTCTTGCTCATTTGTCGTTCTTACTCCTACAAACACGCAAGCACGTTTATCATCTGCATAACGATAACTGAATTCGGTTACAGCTCGGTTACCTAATACATAAGCAAATTTTAAGAAACTACCGGGTTGTTCAGGCATGGTCACGGCTAATAAAGCTTCTCGGTTTTCACCGATTTCACAACGTTCAGATACATAACGTAATGTGTGGAAATTCAAATTTGCGCCAGACAAAATTGCCGCCATATTTTTGCCTTCAATATAGTTTTGTTTCGCATATTTTTTCAAACCGGCTAAACCTAACGCACCTGATGGTTCTGCTACAGCACGAACGTTCTCAAACAAATCTTTCATTGCGGCGCACACTTCATCACTATCGACCAATACCATATCATCAAGATATTGTTTGCATAGGCGGAATGTTTCGTCACCAATGCGTTTTACGGCAACGCCATCTGCAAATAATCCAACATGGGTTAAATCTGTTGGTTCGCCTTTATCGAGAGCGGCTTTTAAGCATGCAGAATCCTTTGATTCTACACCGATAATTTTAATTTCTGACATAAATTGCTTAAGCAAAATTGCCACACCTGCAGCTAACCCACCACCGCCGACTTGTACAAACACATAATCCAAATCGGCCACTTGTTGTAGCATTTCCATCGCTAACGTGCCTTGTCCTGCGATCACTAATGGATGATCGAATGGTGGAATAAATGTCATATTTTTTTCTTTTGAAAGCTCAATCGCTTTTGCTTTGGCTTCATCGAAATTAGCACCGTGCAACAGTACCTCACCGCCAAAACCACGCACTGCATCTACTTTAATACTCGGGGTATTTTGTGGCATAACAATTAATGCTTTTAAGCCTAATTGTTTCGCTGATAATGCCACGCCTTGCGCATGGTTACCTGCAGATGCCGCTATTACGCCAGCTGCTTTTTGTTCTGCTGAAAGGCTAGAAATCATTGCGTAAGCGCCTCGTAGTTTAAAACTATTTACTGGCTGACGGTCTTCTCGTTTAATCCAGATATTATTGTGCAGTCGTTCAGAAAGTTTTCCCATTTTTTGTAAAGGGGTCACTTGCGCAGCTTCATATACGCGCGAACCAAGTTTAACAATGGCATTGATATAATCTGATTGAGAAGGTTGAGGATTGGTGAGTAGGTTTTTCATAGTGTTTGTTTTTATGATGAAGTGCGGTTAGTTTTTCCTTTGTTTTATCCCCCTCTTATGAAAGAGGGGGAACCGTTAAATTATTTTAATAATGTTTTATCGCGTACCGCACCTTTGTCCGCTGAGGTCGCAAAGTGACCGAATACTTTCAATGCGAAAGATACTTCACGCTCACGGTGAGCAGGCTGCCAACCTTTTTGATCTTGTTCGGCTCTGCGTGCTGCGAGTTCTTCATTACTGATTTCTAAGTTAATTGCACGATTTGGAATATCAATGTTGATAATATCGCCATCACGTACTAAGCCTATTGCACCGCCAGAAGCAGCTTCTGGTGATGCGTGTCCAATAGACAAGCCTGATGTACCACCAGAGAAACGGCCATCCGTTAATAAAGCGCATTTTTTGCCTAAGCCCATCGATTTTAAGTAACTGGTTGGGTATAACATTTCTTGCATACCAGGTCCGCCTTTAGGGCCTTCGTAACGGATAACAACGACATGACCTTCTTTAACTTTACCACCTAAAATTCCTGCAACCGCATCTTCTTGGCTTTCAAATACGATTGCCGTGCCGGTGAATTTCCAGATAGATTCATCTACGCCCGCGGTTTTAACGATACATCCGTCTTCAGCGAGATTACCGAATAATACGGCTAAGCCACCTTCTTGAGAGATCGCATTTTCTTTATTGCGAATACAACCGTTTACACGATCATTATCGACGGTATCCCAACGACAATCTTGTGAGAATGCTTGAGTTGTGCGGATGCCTGCAGGGCCTGCACGGAAGAATTTATGTAATTCTTCATCTTGATTGCGAATAATATCGTATTGGTCTAGTTGTTCTCCCATGCTCATTCCAAGCACGGTGTGTGTATTTTTATGAATTAATCCTGCACGATCTAATTCCCCCAACAATCCCATAATACCGCCTGCACGGTGTACGTCTTCCATGTGGTATTTATTGGTGTTTGGTGCAATTTTGCTTAAACAAGGTACTTTGCGAGATAAACGGTCAATATCTTCCATTTTAAAATCTACGCCTGCTTCTTGTGCTGCCGCTAATAAGTGTAAAACAGTATTGCTTGAACCACCCATTGCGATATCGAGGCTCATTGCATTTTCAAAGGCATCAAAGGTACCGATTGAACGAGGCAATACGCTTGCATCATCTTGTTCGTAATAACGTTTGCAAAGCTCAACAATTTGACGACCAGCTTTTAAGAATAATTCTTTACGGTCTGCGTGAGTGGCTAACATGGAACCATTGCCAGGTAAAGATAAACCTAAGGCTTCAGTTAAGCAGTTCATAGAGTTTGCGGTAAACATTCCTGAGCAAGAACCACAAGTTGGGCAAGCGCTACGTTCAATGGCATCAATACGTTCATCTGACACATTTGGATCGGCAGCCTCAATCATCGCATCAACCAAATCTAAGCGGATTAATTGATCAGAAAGTTTTGTTTTGCCTGCTTCCATTGGGCCGCCTGAGACAAAAATTGTCGGAATGTTTAAGCGCATTGCAGCCATCAACATTCCTGGGGTGATTTTGTCACAGTTGGAAATACATACCATCGCATCAGCACAGTGTGCATTGACCATATATTCCACGCTATCAGCGATTAAATCACGGCTTGGTAAAGAATAAAGCATCCCGCCATGTCCCATCGCGATACCATCATCCACCGCAATAGTATTGAATTCTTTTGCTACGCCGCCCGCTTTTTCAATTTCAGCAGCAACAAGCTGTCCCATATCTTTTAAATGCACATGCCCAGGTACGAATTGAGTGAAAGAGTTCACCACCGCAATAATCGGTTTACCAAAGTCATTTTCTTTCATCCCTGTTGCACGCCATAAGGCACGTGCGCCCGCCATATTACGACCTTGTGTACTGGTCGCTGAACGTAGTTTTGGCATAAATAATCTCTCCGAGTAAATTTTAGGGTTTGTTTGTATTACTAATTTCTTCGTTAATTGAGACTGCCAAATCTCCCCTTCCCCTCTTTGCTAAAGAGGGGATTTTCTTTATAAATTTGCTGTCATCTGACTAATTTATATTTGCCATATCAAAGTAGAACAATGATACAAAATCTCGCTCGTTCTTCCCCCTCTTTAGCAAAGAGGGGAAGGGGAGATTTGGCAGAAGATGATACGAAGAAATTATTCGATAAAATTAAGTTTATAAATGCAATTATTTAGATAAAGAGCCTACCGATTAAAATAAAAGTGCGGTCAGATTTAATAGTAGTTTTTAACCACATTTAAATTAAATTGCTCCATTAGCTATATCTACACACTTGTAAACCATTTGTTTTGTATCGTATTGTCCTTCAAATTCTTTTTGAAAATTTTCTTTCGCCTTTTCACACTGCTCTTTTGTATTATGAATTGAGAGTGTTGTCATATAGCCTGTATAGTTTTGCAAATAAGTGAGAGCATAAGCAGCTTGTGATGAAGTTGCGAATACTAATCCTAATACGGCTAAAAATGATTTAAAAAATTTAGTCATAATGTCTTCCTTTTTAAATAATATTTAAAACATCTGGCAATTTCGCCAATTGATTCACTAACAGATCTAAAGTGCGGTCAGATTTTACGGTGATTTTTAACCGCACTTGGCTTTCAATCAGTGTCATTTCCATTGTTGTAACGGTAAATCCGCGGTGGCGTGCTACGCGTAAAATGCGTTCTAGTACTTCAGGACGATGGCGAGCGACGAGTTCAAGTTTATATTCATTCATTAATTCATCTCCTCTACCATATCCGCGTTACATGCACCTGGTGGTACAAGTGGCCATACACATTCATCAGGTGGAATACATACTTGTAATAAATAGGCTGTCTTGCTGTTTAATAATCGGTTGAGTGCTGCATCCACATCATCGGCTGACTCAATACGTTCTGCAGGAATACCGAACGCGTTAGCAAGCATTACAAAATCTGGGTTGTCATCTAAAATAGTTTCACTGCGACGTTTATTCCAGAATAAATCCTGCCATTGACGAACCATACCTAAGCGTTGGTTATCCAATAGCAAAATTTTTACCGGTAAATTGCCCCGTTTGATTGAACCCAATTCTTGGATATTCATCATTAACGAACCATCACCCGTAACCAAAATGACTTCATCTTGCGGGCGTGCTTTTTTTGCCCCCACTGCGGCGGGTAAGCCAAAGCCCATTGTGCCGAAACCTGCCGAAGTAATGTAGTTCTCTGGCGCAAAATGCTTCATGTGTTGTGCTGACCACATTTGATGCTGACCTACATCGGTACAAATTACCGCATTATCTGGTTTGCGATTAGATAGGGTGTTGAGTAATGCCCAAGGATCAATCGGACGATTGCCTTGATTTTCAATATAAGTGAAATCTAATTTTGCTTTGAAATTTCTGATTTGTTCACGCCAAGGTTCAATATCAAGCTCTTGTTTGAGTGCATTTAGTGCTTGGATTAAATCCCCTTGTAATGCAACATCTGCACGGCGTAATTTATGGATTTCTGCTGCATCAATATCACAATGAATCACTTTAGCATGAGGTGCAAAAGTATCAAGTTTACCTGTTACACGGTCGTCAAAACGAGCACCGCATACGAGTAATAAATCGCTTTCTTGCACGGCAAAATTAGCAGCTTTTGTGCCATGCATACCAATCATTCCCATATACACATCATCATTTGGATCAATTGCACCTAAACCTTTTAAAGTTGAGACTGATGGCATTTGAGTTTGGGCTAAAAATTCGCGTAAGGCAGGAACAGCCTTCGCCATACCAACACCACCACCAACATAAAGCACAGGTTTTTTAGCATTTTTTAATAATGCTTTTGCTTCAGCGAGTTTATCTACTGAAAGTACGGTTGGTTTTTCTGGTGTTTTAACATAGGCTTTTATATTTGCTGGCACTTCACCGATTTGAATATCACGAGGCACATCAATAAGAACGGGGCCTGGGCGTCCGCTTTGAGCAATTTCAAAGGCTTGCGCAAAAACATCAGCTAATTCATCCGCACTTTGCACGATAAAACTGTGTTTTGTACAAGCAAGGGAAAGACCAAGAACATCGGCTTCTTGGAACGCATCCGTGCCGATTAATGGAGAGGAAACTTGACCAGTAATGGCTACAACTGGAATGGAGTCCATCATAGCATCGCCTAATCCAGTGACTAAATTCGTTGCACCAGGGCCTGATGTAGCAATACAGACGCCCACTTTTCCTGTGGAACGAGCATAACCAATCGCTGCGATGGCAGCCCCTTGTTCATTACGACAAAGTAAGTGATCTAAGCCTGCGTCATAAAGGGCATCGTAGGTTGGCATGATTGCGCCGCCTGGATAGCCGAAAAGAGTCGTGACATGGTGTGCTTTCAGGCACTCCATGATGAGTTGTGCACCTGTCATTGTGTTTGTTTCCTGTTGTTTTTATTTTGGGATAAGTTCAGCATTGTAGCGAAATTTCGAGTCATTGGTAGGGCTTGGCGCGAAAAAAACGAAAAAAGTGCGGTGAAAATTGGCTTGCTTTGAATGTTTATGTTCTTTTTATTAAAAAATTCATTAATTTTTACCGCTCTTTTGGCTTATTTATTGACTGATGATTAGATTTCATTATATTGAAACTCTTTTCATTTTTTACATAGGATAATTTATGGCTCACTCAGCCCCAAAAGCACAAAAGCGTGAGACTTTTTCTGGTCGTCGTGCATTTATTCTGGCAGCAATTGGCTCTGCCGTTGGTCTTGGTAATATTTGGCGTTTTCCCTACACCACTTATGAAAACGGTGGTGGCGCATTTATTATCCCTTACCTTATCGCGTTGTTAACCGCAGGGATTCCTCTTTTATTCTTAGATTATGCAATTGGGCACCGTCATCGTGGTGGCGCGCCACTTTCTTATCGCCGTTTTAGTGCACACTTTGAAGTGTTTGGCTGGTGGCAAATGATGGTGAACGTTATCATCGGTTTATATTACGCCGTAGTGTTAGGTTGGGCAGCAAGCTACACATATTTTTCTTTCACTGGCGCGTGGGGTGATAAACCTATTGATTTCTTCATCGGCGAATTTTTAAAAATGGGCGATATTAAAAACGGTATCAGCTTTGAATTTGTTGGTATGGTAACCGCACCATTAATTGCGATGTGGATTGTTGCCTTAGGCGTACTTTCTATGGGCGTCCAAAAAGGAATTGCTAAGGTCTCCTCAGTATTAATGCCAGTGCTCGTTGTGATGTTTATGGCACTTGTGATTTATTCCTTATTCTTACCAGGCGCGGCAAAAGGTTTAGATGCATTATTTACACCAGATTGGTCGAAACTTTCTAATCCAAGTGTATGGATTGCAGCCTATGGGCAAATCTTCTTCTCTCTTTCAATCGGCTTTGGGATTATGGTGACTTACGCCTCTTATCTTAAAAAAGAATCCGATTTAACGGGAAGTGGTTTAGTTGTAGGTTTTGCTAACAGTAGCTTTGAAGTGTTAGCGGGTATCGGCGTATTTGCAGCATTAGGCTTTATTGCAACAGCGCAAGGTCAAGAAGTGAGTGAAGTGGCAAAAGGCGGAATTGGTTTAGCATTTTTTGCGTTCCCAACCATCATCAACAAAGCTCCATTTGGTGAAGTACTCGGCGTATTGTTCTTTGGATCATTAACCTTTGCGGCATTAACTTCATTCATCTCTGTAATTGAAGTAATTATCTCTGCAATTCAAGATAAAATTCGTATTAGTCGTGGGAAAGTAACGTTTATTGTGGGTGTACCAATGATGCTAGTTTCTGTCATTTTATTTGGTACGACAACAGGCTTACCAATGTTAGATGTGTTCGATAAATTCGTGAACTATTTTGGTATTGTTGCCGTAGCATTTGCTTCTTTAATTGCGATTGTGGCAAATGAAAAACTCGGTTTATTGGGCAATCACTTAAACGAAACATCATCTTTCAAAGTGGGTTTCTTCTGGCGTTTATGTATTGTATTAACGAGTGGTGTTTTAGCCTTCATGCTTTTCAGCGAAGGGGCAAAAGTCTTCTCTGAAGGTTACGAAGGTTATCCAAACTGGTTTGTAAATACCTTTGGTTGGGGGATGTCTATTAGCTTACTTGTCGTGGCATTCTTCCTTTCTCGCTTAAAATGGAAAAGCGAAACCAAGTTAACCATTGACGAAACTAAAGGAGAATAAAATGAGTACTGGTGCAATTATTATGATGATCGTGTCTCTCGCGTTGGTATGGGGTGGATTGGTTTACGCCCTGATTCGATTACCAAAAGAAGAATAATCATAAATCTGACCGCACTTTGATCTGTCCCCAAAATTTGGACTAAATAACCAATTGATTAAGGTGTAGATTATTAACAAGCATTATTCGATATTATTTAAGGGGCTGAAGCAGATTAACATAATTGCTAATCTACTTCAGCCTCTAATATTTTTAATGTTTATCTAATATTAATGCTAATTTTATATAAAAAGCGTTGT
Source organism: Haemophilus sp. C1 (assembly GCF_001276515.1). GTDB lineage: Bacteria > Pseudomonadota > Gammaproteobacteria > Enterobacterales > Pasteurellaceae > Haemophilus. The sequence continues at coordinate 14,972 of NZ_LDVZ01000021.1, read as the reverse complement.
AAGCTTATATATAAGATATGGTAGATAAGAATAAAAAAGCGACTTACTTTCACACAAGTCGCTTTTGGGGATAACCTAACTAAGTATGTTTAGGTCTGAAGAAAATCATCGTAAAGATTTGCCAGAAGAAGGCTAGTGCACCGAAGATGAATACTACGTCACCACCTAAACGAACCCAACGTAAGGTATCGAATAATGGTTGTTGCATAAATTCTTCACTACGTGCATACCATAAGCCTTCAGAGATACTTGCATATCCTTGAATAACACCGATAGGTAATAAGCTTGATACGATCATCAGCACTAAACCACCGTTTAATAACCAGAAGCCCCATTTCATTAACTTATCGTTAAATGGTGTATCCGGACGTAAATAACGCGCGATTAAGAATACAAACCCTAATGCTAAGAAGCCATACACACCGAATAATGCCGCGTGAGCGTGAACGGCAGTCGTGTTCAAGCCTTGAACATAGTAGAGTGAAATTGGTGGGTTAATTAAGAAACCAAATACACCTGCACCTAACATATTCCAGAATGCGACAGCTACAAAGCAGTAAAGAGGCCATTTTAAACGGTCCATCCAAGGTGTTTTTTGTTGCATTGCCCAGTGTTCCCAAGCTTCATGACCTAATAACACCAATGGAACTACTTCAAGTGCTGAGAATGATGCACCTACAGCAATAATTGGAGTGGTTGCACCTGCGAAGTATAAGTGGTGGAAAGTACCAGGGATACCACCGATTAAGAATAATGCCGCTTCAGTAATAGTTGCCACAGTCGCAGTACGACGAGAAACTAAACCTAAACTTACGAAGATGAATGAAAGCGCCGCTACAGAGAACACTTCAAAGAAGCCTTCTACCCATAGGTGAACTACCCACCAGCGCCAGTATTCCATCACAGAAATGTGAGTGTGCTCGCCGTAGAATAATGCAGGGCCATAGAATAAGCCGATTGCAATAACAGAAGCGAAGAATAACGCTAATAAGTTTTTATCACCCGGTTGTTTGAATGCGTTCACTGTACCGCGAAGCATTAAGACTAACCAGAATAAGATACCCGCAAATTTCACCGCTTGCCAAAAACGACCTAAGTCAATGAATTCGTAACCTTGATGGCCGAACATGAAGCTCCATTCTTCAGGAAGAATATGAGCAATCGCTAAGTAGCTACCAGTGAATGAACCTATTACTAATACTACTAATGCCCAGTATAGAATATCTACGCCTAATTTCTGGAATTTTGGATCTTTACCACCATTAATGATTGGTGCAAGGAATAAACCACCAGCAAGGAAGGCCATCGCAATCCAGAATAAGGCTGATTGAATATGCCAAGTACGTATTAATGAATAAGGAAAATATTGGGAAATATCAATACCATAGAATTCTTGACCTTCAACGGTATAGTGAGCAACAATCGCCCCTAAGTTTACTTGCAGTAAGAATAATGCAAGCACAGTAAAGAGATATTTGCCTAATGCGCGTTGAGAGGGGGTAAGTTGTAATTTTGTAAGTGGATCGAACTCAGGTGTTGCTGGTTCTTTTTCATCTTCACGTTTTTTAAATGACCAAATCCATACCACAAAACCAATACCTGCAATGAGGAATACCACACTCGCAATAGACCAAATCACGTTTTCAGGTGTTGGCACGTTATTAATTAACGGCTCGTGTGGCCAGTTGTTGGTATAGCTTGCATTTGTATTTGGACGTTCAGCTGATGCAGTCCACGCAGTCCAGAAGAAGAATTTAGTTAAGTCTTTACGCGCTTGTAAATCAGGAAGCGTGTTATCCTTCATCGCAAAGTGTTCACGAGTCACTTTGGTAGTAGGATCATCGCCGTATAAAGAAATGTAGTATTGTGCAGTTTTTTCCATTGCCGCTAAACGGGTGTTAGAAAGCACAACGGTGCCGTTTTCAACTTTGCTGCCGCGATATTCTTTGGTTAAACGCGCTTTTAATAAAGTTTGTTGTTCATCATTTAAATCTGCAAAGTTTTTACTAAACTCTTGATTCGCTGTAATGTCCAACCAATTAGTTAATTCACGGTGAAGCCAATCTGCCGTCCAGTCTGGTGCTTGATATGCACCGTGCCCCCAAACAGAACCCACTTGCATACCGCCAGTAGTTTGCCAAGCTGTTTGACCATGTAAAATATCATCGTGAGTAATCACTTTCTCGCCCGATTCAGAAACATATTGTTGTGGAATCGGTGGTGCTTCACGATAAACTTCAAACCCATAGTAACCGAGAATGGAGAAGGCTCCAATCAATACGGCGACTAATAGGTACCAGAACTTTTTATACTGTCCCATTTTATCACTCCTAGGTTATTGAAAAATTAACTTCCTATTTAAAATCATAGGTAAATATTTTACATAAAGCAAAATACCCGACTAATTATATCGGGTATTGTGGTGCTAAAATAATACCTATAACAAAGTAATTGACTAAAATAGTAGGTTATTTTGATTGAGATCATCAAAAAAGCGCAGTTAAAAAATGTTTTAACAGTTTTTCAATTCCCAAAAGTATTGCCTCTCTACTAGAAGTAGTAGTTAATTTAAGTATGTAAGAAAAGATTTAAAAATTTGAGTTTGGTGTAAGATATCAATGTTTAAGTTAATTTATGTACAGTCTAAATTTATAATAGTAAATTTACTTTGACTAAGTGCAGTTATTTTTTATGCTCATGGAGTTAGAATGAAAAAATATTTCTTGTCATTATTTGCCTTACCTATTTTTTGTTTTGCTCAAGAAGAACCCATAAATCCCGCATTGCTTGGATTGGGTCAGGCTTTCTTTTTTGATAAATCACTTTCTCACAATAAAACACAGAGTTGCTCTACTTGCCATATGCCTGCAGCCGCTTTTGCGGATTTACGTGAAAATGATATCGATAAAATGGTTTCACAAGGTGATGATCCGACAAAGTTTGGTAATCGCAATACACCAACGGCAATTTATGCAAAATATTCCCCTGATTTTCATTTTGATGAAAAAATTAAGGATTATGTTGGCGGCCAATTCTGGGATGGTCGAGCAAAACATTTAGCTGAGCAGGCGGGGGGGCCTCCAATCAACCCAGTTGAAATGGGCATGAAAGACAAAGCCAGCGTGGTAAAACGTATTGCCGAAAATCAAGCAGTGAAAGATTACATTACCAAGCATTGGGGCGAGGAAATTTGGCAAGATGATGAGAAAATTTACGCCATTATGGAACAGGCACTTGCTGCATTTCAGCAATTAGATTTGTTTGCTCAATTCAGTTCTAAATATGACCGCACTTTGGCAGGGCAAGATAAATTTACTGAGCAAGAGGCATTAGGCAAGGCGTTATTTTTTGATAAAGAAAAAACAACTTGCAGTAATTGTCATCAGTTGAATGAAAAAGATCATCGTGAAGAAACTTTTACAAATTACCGTTATTTCAATCTCGGCGTACCGAAAAATGAGGCATTGATTGCTCACAATAAATTAGGCGAAGATTGGGTGGATAATGGATTGTTAGATAATCCAATGGTGAAAGGTGACATCGCTCAAAAAGGCAAATTTAAAGTGCCGACATTGCGTAATGTCGCCGTGACCGCACCTTATATGCATAACGGCGTATTTAAAGAACTACATACCGTATTATTATTTTTAGATAGCCATAACAATCCTGAACGTAAGATTAATCCCGAAACGGGCAAGCCTTGGTCGGCAGCAGAATATGCGCCAACGGTAAGCCATAGTGATCTTAAAGGTAAACCTCTTACTGATGCAGAAATTGATGCGTTGGAAGCATTTTTGAAAACGTTGACTGATGCAGCCTATGATAAGGGCGGTGAGTAAGATAATTTCACCGCACTTAAAGCTAAAATTTAAGTCACATTTCTATGTTACAATTTAGGGCATCATTTTAAGGGGGATATATGTCAGAGAATTTGTGGCTTTTTAGCTTGTTAGCAATCGTTGCTCTATTGATTTTATTGCTTATTCTACGCCAGCAAAAATATACACATCTTCATCAAGAATTATCGAAAACGACTCAAGATTATAATCAACTTGCTAGTAAATTTGATGAGCTCAGTGGCGTTAAAAACCAGTTTGAACAACAAACAATTAAAGTACAGACTGAAAATCAAGGACTGCAATATCGTTTAACTGAACGTGATGAACAAATACATCATCTCACGCAAGAACGACAAAATTTGACCGAAAAATTGACCGCACTTTCTCAAGAATTGACGGGATTAAAAACAACTTTAGCAGAGAAAGAAAAACATTTTTCGGAACAACAACAGAACTTTGAACAATCTAAACAGCAGTTGGGCGTGGAATTTCAAAATTTAGCCAATCGGATTTTAGATGAAAAAAGTCGATCATTTAGTCAATCAAATCAAATGGCATTGGAAACCTTGCTCAAGCCTTTCCGTGAGCAAATTGAAGGTTTCCAAAAACGTGTCAATGAAATTCACTCCGAATCCGTAAAGGGCAATGCAGGCTTGGAAGCTGAAATCAAAAAAGTGCTGGAAATTGGTCTGAATATGTCACAAGAGGCGAGTAATTTAACTTCTGCACTGAAAGGCGAAAAGAAAACGTTAGGTAACTGGGGCGAAGTACAATTAGAACGAGCGTTGCAACTGGCAGGGCTTGAAGAAAATGTGCATTACCGTGCTCAAGCGCATTTTAAAGATGAACAAGGTGGACGCAATTACCCTGATTTTGTGTTGAATTTACCCGATGATAAACATTTAATTATCGACAGTAAAATGTCGCTCGTGGCTTACGAAAGTGCGGTAAATTCTGACGATGATTTTGAACGTGAGCGTTTACTCAAAGAACATATTTCTGCATTAAAAACCCATATTAACGATCTGCATAAAAAAGATTACAGCAATCTTATTGGCATGCGTAGCCCAAATTTTGTTCTTATGTTTATTGCGGTAGAACCGGCGTATATTGAGGCTTTAAAATCTGATCCTGCTTTATTTAATTACGGTTATGAACGTAATGTAATTATGGTTTCTCACACTACGCTAATGCCGATTTTACGCACCGTGGCAAACCTATGGCGCATCGAACGCGGCAATGCTGAAGCCAAAGAAATCGCTGAAAAAGCGGGCGAAATTTATAACCAAATTTGCTTGGTGGCAGAACGTTTGAGTAAGCTTGGTAATACGCTTTCCACCGTCAGCAACCAATACAACAGCACAGTCACCGCACTTGTAGGCCAACAAGGTTTAGTTGGCAAAGTAGAACGATTTAAAACGCTTTCCGCAAAAGCGAATAAAACTATGCCAGAAGTAGAGTTATTGAATAATCAACTGGATTTGGCTAGGTTGACGACATTAGAGCAGAGAAATGAATAAAAAATAGGATTACCTCGCGATTTTATCTGACATATAAATAAAATAAGAATAACTCAATTTCCTTATTGCTATTTTCAAAAAAACTGCTATTTTCTTGCGGTTTTTTTGTTTATTTAACCCACTGTTTAATTTAGGAATAAAATCTTATGGAAGAAAACAAACCTGTTGATCCTTATGCGAAATATAACGAACAATCGAATATTATCGCGAAAATAATTTTTGCTAGTCGCTGGTTGCAAGTACCGATCTATTTGGGCTTGATAGTTACCCTTGCGATCTACTCTTATAAGTTTATTAAAGGCTTATGGGCATTGGTGATTAATGTCAATGAGATGGATTCCAACACAATTATGTTGGGTGTGTTGAATTTGATTGATGTTGTGATGATTGCAAACTTGCTTGTGATGGTGACTATCGGTGGTTATGAAATTTTCGTATCCAAATTGCGTACACGTAATCACCCCGATCAGCCTGAATGGATGAGCCATGTAAATGCGACTGTATTGAAGGTTAAACTTTCTATGTCTATTATCGGCATTTCATCTATTCATATGCTGCAAACCTTTGTGAACGCAAGCAATACACCAGAAAAAACCATGATGTGGCAATTGTTGTTGCACTTGGGCTTTTTAGTTTCGGCAATTGCTTTGGCTTATACGGATAAAATTTTGTATAGCACAAGCCATAAAACGCATTAAAAATTTACCGCACTTTAACGCCATAATTAAATATAAAACGCCGTTCATTATTGAACGGCGTTTTGCTTTATGTAGATCAAGAAGTGCGGTAGGTTTTTTCCTCGTTTTTTAACCCACAACAAATGGCAAGTAACCCGCACGAATCGCAAATGGAATAGATGTAATGATTACGCCTAATACCAATACGACGATTAAAGTCAGATTTCCTCCCCATACTTTGTATGGCAAATTGGTGTGAGTTCGACGAGCTTTCCAAACAAGGCTAACTGGCAATACTACGGCATAGAATGCAAACATTTGACCTGCATAGCCTAGTGCTAAAATAAAACCTTCTGGGTAAAATAATGCAAAAACAAGCGGTGGAATAAAAGTCAGCAAACCGAGAGAAATTCTGTCTGCTGTAACGTTAAATGAACGTTTTAGTAGATCTTCAATACATTCCAACAATCCAAGACCTACACCTAAGAAAGAAGTAACCAGCGCCAAAGTTGAGAATAATTTTACCGCACCTGCGATCAGGTTACTGCCAGTGATAGCAAGCGTTGCTTTTACTAAGCCATTTAAGGTGGCATCTTCTTTTAAGATTTGTAAGAACTCATTTTGTGTGAGCAAGCCGTGCGTCGACATTTGCCACAAAATATAAGCGCAAAGAGTAATTGCTGAACCTGCCAAAATAGAAATACGTAATGCTTTTACATTGCCGTCTAAGTATTTATTTAAACTTGGAATGGAACCGTGGAAACCAAACGCCGTGAAAAATACAGGGCTTGCAGAGATAATTAAAGCATTATCAATTGGTGTCGCCATTAAGTTATCAAATTTGATTTCTGGCAACATTAAGCTTAACACCACGGCAAAGGCAGCAAGCATCACAAAAAATAACACGCGATTAATTTTATCTACGCTATGTGTGCCGATGACGATAAATGAACCGAAAATCACGGTAAATAATAAGACGCTAACTTTATCGCCAAAACTTTCTGGTAATAAATCTTTTAGTAGTGAACCGCCACCGCTGATATAAGCGGCAATTAATGCGTATAAGAAAATAATTAGCACTGCCGTGGCAATAATGCGTCCTGCTTTACCAAAATATTGTGCAGCGAGTGTACCGATACCCGCATCACTTTCCGCAGTTTGATAGAGCTCAACAAATAAAAGTGCGCTAAAAGTTAATAATGCCCAAAGCCCCAATAATAAGACTAAAGTAAAGCCGAATCCTATGCCAGCGGAAGTGAGTGGCATAGCCAACATTCCCGCGCCAATCATCGTACCGGCAACGAGAAGTGTGCTGCCTACAGTTTTGTTCATGTTTGCTTCCTTATTGTGTAATAATAAATTTACGGTGATTGTATTTTAGAATTTACAGAGTGTAAACAACAGAATACAAAATATCTTTATTATTTACCGCACTTTTCTTTTCCCTTTCTGTGTTCATCTCGTTAAAATACTTAGCGAATCAACTAAGACAAAGCTAAGACAACATAGGAGAGCTTATGATTTACAGCATGACCGCCTTTGCACGCCTTGAAGTGAAAAAAGATTGGGGCGATGCAGTATGGGAAATTCGTTCCGTTAACCAACGTTATTTAGAAAACTTTTTCCGTTTGCCAGAGCAATTTCGCGGATTAGAAAACACGTTGCGTGAAAAACTTCGTCAAAGTCTTACTCGCGGTAAAATTGAATGTTCTTTGCGCATTGAAACAAAAAAACAAACAAATGCTGAATTGAATTTAAATAAAGAGCTTGCGAATCAAGTGATTCAGTCTTTGCAATGGATTAAAACTCAAGCTGGAGAAGGTGAAATTAATTTGGCAGACGTGTTGCGTTACCCTGGTGTGGTGGAAGCGCAAGAGCAAGACTTAGATGCGATTAGTCAAGATTTGTTGACAGCCTTTGATGATTTACTGACAGATTTTATTGCAATGCGTGGTCGCGAAGGGGAAAAACTGAACGATATTATTCAACAACGCTTGGATGCTATTGCCGTGGAAGCGGATAAAGTGCGGTCACAAATGCCGGCAGTTTTACAATGGCAACGTGAACGTTTATTGCAACGTTTTGAAGATGCTCAAATTAATCTTGATCCGCAACGTGTGGAACAAGAAATGATTTTACTCGCTCAACGCGTTGATGTGGCGGAAGAGCTCGATCGTTTACAAATGCACGTGAAAGAAACCACGAATATTTTGAAAAAAGGTGGCGCAGTTGGCCGTAAATTAGATTTTATGATGCAAGAGTTGAATCGTGAATCGAATACGCTTGCATCTAAATCCATTAATGCCGATATCACGGCTTCTGCAGTTGAGCTGAAAGTGCTTATTGAACAAATGCGTGAGCAAATCCAGAATTTAGAATAGGAAAGCAGAATGTCTCAATTTATTTCTCTTACTCAATATCAACTTATTGAGGCGTATGGTGCAGATGCAGAAAAATATTTGCAAGGGCAGTTAACCACGGATGTTGTGCGATTAGCAAGTGGGGCAACAACGCTTACTGCTCACTGCGATCCGAAAGGTAAAATGAATGCAATTTACCGTTTGTTTAAAGTGAGTAGTGAACAATTCTTTTTGCTGATTAAGAAAGATCTTTTGCCAAGCGGGCTAGATGCCTTAAAAAAATATGCAGTGTTTTCAAAAGTGAGTTTTGATTTACGTGATTGGCAAATCATCGGCTTAATAGGTGAGAAATGTGGAAAAATTACACCGCACTTTTCATGGGAAATTGATGGACAACGTTCAATTTTATTGAATGAAACTGAATTATCTGTGAATTTTAATGGTGATGAAAAAATTTGGGATGTAGCCGATATTCAAGCGGGATTTCCAAATTTAAGTCCGCAAACGCAAAATGAATTTATCCCACAAGCGCTAAATTTACAGGCTATTGAGCAAGCCATTTCTTTTACCAAAGGTTGTTATATTGGGCAAGAAACCGTGGCTCGTGCGAAATATCGTGGTGCGAACAAACGCGCAATGTTTGGCTTTAAAGCACAAACTCAGCAGGAAGCGGAAATTGGCAGTGAAATCGAAATGCAGATTGAATCTAATTGGCGAAAAACAGGCACGATTACAAGTGCGGTCAATTTAGACGGTGTTTTATGGTTGCAAGTTGTGATGAATAACGACATTGATTTGGAACAACAATTTAGATTGCCGAATAGTGAAATACTGTTAGAGCGAGTGCAATTGCCTTATTCAATTACTGAATAATAACAATCCGCAGGTTTTACCTGCGGATTGTTATTTCTTACGTTTCGCTCTAGGATGAGCCTGATCGTACACTTCCGCCAGATGTTGAAAATTTAAGTGAGTATAAATTTGTGTAGTGGAAAGGTTGCTATGCCCAAGCAATTCTTGTACCGCACGCAAATCAGAACTGGCTTCCAACATATGCGTCGCAAAAGAATGGCGCAATTTGTGCGGATTAAGATGGCTATTTAATCCTTGACGAATGCCCCAAGTTTCCAAACGTTTTTGAATGGCTCGATGAGAAATGCGATTTCCAAGCTGGCTAACAAATAATGCCTCATCTTTTGGATTAAATAACGACCGCACTTTTAACCATTCCTGAATGGCATGCGAAGCATAACGCCCAAACGGCACTACACGCTCTTTGTTACCTTTCCCGATAACACGCACTTCCCGCACACGAGTATTAATGCTGTTTAAATCTAAGCCTTGTAATTCAGATAAACGTAAACCCGAACTATACATTAATTCCAAAATCGCACGATCACGAATATCAATCGGTTCTTTACTATCGTTGGCAAGCAACTGTTGAACTTGCTCGCCATCCATATTTTTCGGTAAATGTTTGCCTTGTTTCGGTGCAGAAATGCCTGTGGTGGGATTTACTTTCAATTCGCCTTGTTGCACCAAAAAACGAAGAAATCGCCGTAGTGCCGATAAACGCAAAGCCAAGCTTTTTTCTTTTAAACCTTGTTTTTTGCTTTCCGCCAAAATAAAGCGCACCACGCTGGGTGTCACTTGTGCCCAAGCGTGGATATCTTGTTGCGCTAAAATTTTGATGATGGCATCAAGTTGATGTTGATAATTGGTGAGCGTGTGCGGGCTCATTTGGCGTTCAATCCGCAAATAATCCCAATAACGATTTAACGCTGTTAGCATTACAAACTCAATTCAAATAAACGTTCTTTCGGGTTTAATTTAAACCCTTCCGATTCCAACATTGAATATTGATTTTGCGCTAATTCCGCCACTAAACGATTGGATTGCGTGAAATGCACAAAGTCTTTTGCTTTAGAAATCAACGACGCATAAATTTCCGTTTGTTGAGCATGTTCCAATACAAAAATATCGGTGATTTGCCAATAGCGTTGTAATTGTAAAGAAGAAAGGCGAGGGAAAAGCTGCACAAAGCCAATAGCCTTTTCATTCTCATCCACCGCAATAAAAAACAGACTTTCATTAAAACGCATACGATTAGTTAAAAAAGCCAAGGTGCGTTCTGGATTCTCTGCTTGTCCATAGGCTTGGCGATAGGCTTCAAAAAGAGGAAGAAGCACGTCAATATTCCATTGTTCAGCTTTGAAAAATTTCATAATTGGTTATTTTTTATTGGTTCCATACAGGTAATTGTAGCTTTTTAGCACAAGATAATCATCTTTCTATGAGAATTTTTTTAATTTTATGATCTTCTGCAAAGAATCGTGGTGAAATTTTGGTATAGTAAGCGAGTTAATTTTATCAACTATGGAGAAACAAAAATGGCACGTCGTCCTTTAGTTATGGGTAACTGGAAATTAAACGGTTCTAAAGCGTTCACCAAAGAATTAATCGAGGGATTAAAAGCAGAATTACATGATGTAACAGGTTGTGATGTAGCAATTGCCCCCCCCGTTATGTATTTAGGTACGGCTGAAGCAGCACTTTCTGGTTGTGGTTGCAGCTGTGGCGGTAAAAGTGTGGTTCAATTAGGTGCACAAAACGTAGATATCAATGTGAAAGGTGCATTTACTGGTGATATTTCTAGCGAAATGTTAAAAGATTTCGGCGCAAAATATATCATTATTGGTCACTCTGAACGCCGCACTTATCATAAGGAAAGCGACGAATTTATCGCGAAAAAATTCGCCGCACTTAAAGAAGCAGGCTTAGTGCCAGTATTATGTATCGGTGAATCTGAAGCAGAAAACGAAGCAGGCAAAACAGAAGAAGTGTGTGCGCGTCAAATTGATGCAGTGATCAACGCATTAGGTGTTGAAGCATTTAACGGTGCAGTGATCGCATACGAACCAATCTGGGCGATTGGTACGGGTAAATCTGCGACTCCAGCACAAGCGCAAGCTGTTCACGCATTTATCCGCGGTCACATCGCTGCAAAATCACAAGCCGTGGCAGACCAAGTGATTATCCAATACGGCGGTTCTGTAAATGATGCAAATGCAGCTGAATTATTTACTCAGCCAGACATCGACGGCGCATTAGTGGGTGGCGCATCATTAAAAGCCCCAGCATTTGCAGTAATTGTAAAAGCAGCGGCAGCAGCAAAAAATTAATTTTCAGTTAATTAAAAGTGCGGTAAAAATCAGCCGCGCCTAAAAACCTAGATTATTTACTTAAGGACTGACGAGCATATTGTATTAGACTCAGTCCTTTTAATTTCAGTTGAATTCATCGACAATTCCCCCACCAAATAATCCCTTACTATATCAACTATCTTCTCTCTACGGTTAAATAGCCAGCCATAAAACATCCCGTTTTAATCGTTCAAAGAAACTTTCCATTGCTTCATTAGCGAATATTTTTATAGCTACACTATCTGACTATAATAAAATCTGCACCTCAATTATTGGTAATTTAGTCCAACTTTTGAGGTGCAGATTATTTTCTCCGCACTTTTATGCTTTTAGATACAATTAGAATTCAAACTGAACTGACATTCTATAGTTTCTACCAGGGGCGTAGAAACGGTTGATACCTAAGCCAGTATCTTGATTAATCATATTACTTGTACCAAATGGTCTAATTGATCTAGCTGAATCCCAAGTAATATATTTTCTATTAGTTAAGTTATACACACCAGCTCTTAAAGTAAGATTTTTAATTGGTTTGATATATCCTAACAAATCAATGGTTGTATAAGATTCACTTCTCCATTTGATTGTAGTTTCTTTTTTACCTTCTTCTTTATAGAACATATTATAAGTATCTTCTGCATTTTTAGCTGATGCATGAGAAACATAAAGATCCACACCATATTTATCATCAGGGTGAATATAACTTACTCCATAAACAGCTGTTCTAGGCTGAATTGCATTCATTGGTATATTGCCATTTATTCTGCCTTTTTGATAGGTATATTTATAGCTTAAACTGAAACCATTGAATAATTTAGTAATATTTCCTAAGGATATTTGTGAAGCAATTTCAAAACCAGTTACTTTAGCATTTGGTCTATTTACATTTTGATAAAAATGAAATGGTATTAGTTTTGAGTGTCCATGAACATCATGACTCCCTTGATAGGATAAATCAATAAAGTTTTGATATCGAGTATCAAAAACAGAAGTTGTAATATATCCCATATCATTATGCACAGTTAAAGATAACTCTTTGGTTTTTGCTGTTTCTGGTTGAAGATCTCTATTTGGTCGAATAGAAAAATCTGGGTGTTTGAATGTAAAGTAGATTTCATCACTTGTTGGTGCTCGGAATCCCTTACTATATTTTGCTTGTAAACGTAACCAATTTAACGGATCAAGTGTTGTACCAAAAGAGTAGGAACTTGCAGAAAATTTTTTCGGTTGTGCAATTTCTTTAATATTTGCTGCAGCATTGGCTTCTTTTTTTAATAATTCATCAGGATCTGAATCTGCTTGACTTGCATTAAATTCTGGTGTGGTGATATAAAGATTTGTCACCATATCATCAGGGATTTTTGGTGTTTTTCCAGGAATATATTCTGGTTCATATTTCACTCGATCATAACGATAACCTAAATTAAAAGCTACGTAGTTATTCACACGGAAATCATTAATAAAATATAACGCACCTGTTTTCGTTTTCACTGGAATTAGGAAAGAGAATACATTGACATTATTACATAATGTACTCGTCCGTTCTGGATTTAACGTTGGTTTCGCACCTGTTGCAGAAGGAGCTAAAAAGATATCACAATTATGTGGATATTGAGCCCACCATTTTACATTTAGAGGAGTATCCCCAGCTAGATTGGTCATTGATTTTTTCATTTCAGACCACAGACCACCATAAGACAAATCGTGCTGTGTTTTACCTAATTCTAGATGTTTTGTTAAGTCAAGGTTAATTTGTTTAGTTTCACTCGTTAAATCACGTTGCGACCAAAGATTCGTTTGATAACCTGTTTTACTTGGCATAAAAAGGAATGGACCAGATAGTTGATCACTAGCTTCCACTTCTGTTTTGGCATATTTTTTGCCGTTTTTTTCAATTACCTCGAAAGGAATATCTACAGTAGCCCCATTTTTGTTAAATCCTTGAATCGTTTGTTTATCGCAGTTTAATCCATCACAACTAAAAAGATAGCTGATATTAGTCGGCAATCTTTGTTCATCAGAGATAATGTTTTTATCTGTTTCAGATAATAGATCGTATTTTTTACCATTGATTTCAAAGGTGTTTTCTTTTTTACGAGTTTCTACTAGATAAGTGCAAACGTTGCCATTATCTTCGTCACAATATTTGGGAATGTTAGCATTTGGATGTTTGGCTCTAACTTTATCCCAATCAACTTTTTGCCACAAAAACCTGCCTGGTTGGGTTAATTCTGTTGTCTGGTCTCGTGTTGTGTTTTTTTTGTCAATATCTATATATTTAGCAGGCTTATCATCCTTCCCAACAAGTTGATTATCCTGATTATATTTCATTCCAAGCGGATTGCCCGATAATGCACATTTTTCATTTCCATCGCAATAATCGTCAGTTCTTGCTGTTGTAGTAATTTTTTGGTGGGAATAGGTGATTTTTAACGTATCCCAAAATGGTGTTTCAGTAAAATTCTCATAAACAAAAGCGATATTTTTACGCTCTACTTTATCGTTAGTATGACGTAATTCTTTTTCATCATATGTCATGTACTGTGTATTTGGTTTTAGAGTATAAGAAAAGTCATGACCTTTAGAAGTTTGTTTATATAAATCTGCAATAATTGAGAAACGGTGATTTTCTGTTGGTTGGAAACCAACTTTTAAAAGTGCACTATCTTGGGTTCTTCTATAAGGGTCTGCTTTTTCTCTCGTTTTTCCTTGAATTTTATCGTTATAATTTTTATAACCATAGTTTTCTAATTCATGGCCTTTACGTGATGTAATTACAGCAATTGCATCAAAATACTTATAACGCCCAGCAAGTGTGAGTGTTTGAAGATTTTGATTATCTGCGGTGTTATAGCCTCTTTTATAGGAAGCATAGTAATTTTTGTTAAGTAAATAATCTCTTGCATCTTTTGTATCAAAACTAACAGAACCACCTAATGCGCCACTACCTGATTTTAAAGAATCAGCTCCTTTTCGAATTGTAACTTGTTTTAGCGTTTCTATTTCTGCGCTATTACGCGTATTATTAAAATTTCCATATCCTTCAAATAATTCTTTAAACCCTTGTGAAGATATGGTTTCCGCTTGATGCAGTCCATCAATTTGAACGGCTACACGATTTTCTTCCACTCCTCGAACAGCAAAGCCACTATTTCCAAAACGTCCTGCTTCTACGACAGTAATCCCTGTTTCGTAACGTACAAGATCTTTAACATCTTGCGCTTGTTCTTTTTCTAATTTTTTCGCTGTTTTTACAGTTTCGGCAATTTTTGGAGGTGTTTTCGGATCGTTATGTTCGGTAGAACCAGATACAGTAATTTGTTCTAGTTGTTCAGAAACATTACTATTTTGGTTGGTTGGTTGGTTGGTTGGT
>NZ_LDVZ01000022.1 GCF_001276515.1 Haemophilus sp. C1 | reverse complement strand
TAAGGCACCGGGTTTTGATCTCGGCATCCCTAGGTTCGAATCCTAGTACCCCAGCCATATTTTTTAAATTCTCATAGTTCTAACAAAAGCTAGTTTTTTACCTTATCTAAGGTTGTTTTTGCGATCCAGATCTCAAATACGTTTATTTGTAATATAAAGTAATATTCTATTAATGCTATCTTGTTTTCCTGTTCATTTAGGAGTGCAATATGGAATTTTCTTTACAATATATCATTATTTTCATTTTTGTTATTTTATTTCTAATTGGCTTATTTTCATCTAAATCGAGATCAATTCGTCGTAATGCGAAGAAGAGTCGTCTTTATCTTTCGACAGAAAACAAAATTAATATTGTGAATAAAAATGATCATCTTGATGTCGTTATATTGAGTAAGTATAAAAGAAAAGCCTTGATGAATAAGAGTGAATATCAACTTTTTCTTCGTTTAGAAAAATTGTTATCTAAAGGTTATCAAGAGTTCCGTTTATTTACTCAGGTTTCAATGGGAGAGTTTTTAGAATCAATAGATAAAGAGGCCCATTTTGCGATAAATAGTAAACGAGTAGATTTTCTGATTGTAGATAAGAACGGCTATGCCGTAATAGTAATTGAATATCAAGGGCAGGGACATTATCAGGATAATGCGGCGAAGCGTGATGCAGTGAAACGGGAGGCTTGTCGAAAGGCTGGGGTGATTTTTTTAGAATTTCAGCCAAACTATGGAAAAGCAGAATTAGAATTTGTTGGTGAAAACTTAAAACGTTATTTGATAAAAAATTAAAGTTTAGGTATTTATTAAGAAATAATTAAAATACTCAGAACAAAAAAGCTAAGACTGATATCTTAGCTTTTTACTTTGTTTAAACTTGTGAATTACGCACGTTTGAAGTCAATGTGAACCAATTTTGGTTTGAATGGGTGACGTTGCATTGCTTGTACTTTAACTGCAACTTCTTTGCCACCAATCACTAAAGTGATCACTTCAGAATAGAAAGATTCATGTGCTTGCGCGTTGTTTAACTCATCGTGGTTTAAGATGATTGAAACAGGCTCTTCGCTGCCACCATAAACGATTGCAGGGATTTGACCATTATGACGCAGGCGGCGGCTCGCACCCTTACCTTGCGCTGTACGAACTTCAGCGTTAAATTTAAATGCCATTTTAATGTTCTCTTTAAATTAATGTTAAAAGAAAGAAAATTGCAGGCGACCCAGCAATCTTCCAAATATTGTTCTCAAACAATAAGCACTGAGCTATCCTTTGAGACGGCGAATTATAGAATATCCCTCTTTTCAAAGCAAACTTTTTCTAGGTTTTTTACCCTGAAAAGATTAGAATGTTTAGCAATTTTTTACGATATTCATTAAAAAATAAAGTAGGAAGATTATGGAATTTCTGATTGGATTTTTTACTGATTACGGCTATTGGGCTGTTCTTTTTGTTTTAATTATTTGCGGATTTGGTGTGCCGATTCCAGAAGATATCACGTTAGTTTCTGGCGGTGTCATTGCGGGGCTTTATCCAGAAAGCGTTAATTCACATTTAATGTTGCTAGTCAGTATGCTTGGTGTACTTGCGGGCGACTCCACCATGTATTGGCTTGGTCGTATTTATGGCACAAAAATTTTACGTTTTCGCCCAATGCGTAAAATCGTGACATTACAACGTTTAAGAATGGTGCGTGAAAAATTCAGCCAATATGGTAATCGTGTGTTATTTGTTGCACGTTTTTTACCTGGCTTGCGTGCCCCAATTTATATGGTCTCAGGCATTACTCGCCGTGTCAGTTATACACGTTTTGTCTTAATTGATTTCTGTGCTGCTATTATTTCTGTTCCAATTTGGGTTTATTTAGGCGAACTTGGCGCAAAAAATTTAGACTGGTTACATGCTCAAATCCAAAAAGGTCAAATGGTGATTTATGTGCTTATCGCTTTACTTGCCCTATTCCTGTTCTGGAAATGGAAAAAATCGAAAAAATAAGCGAAGTCATCAAACAAAAGAGCGGTTAAAAAATTCTGTGTTTTTTTAGCCGCTCTTTTTATTTCAATAGACTATAAATTTCTCGCTTTTAAATAATTTTCCACTGTATCCACAATGGCTTGTGTTTGTGGATCAATTTCTATATTCACAATATCGCCCACTTTACGTTGCCCCATTAAGGTTCGTTGCAAAGTTTCAGGGATTAAATTCACACAGAATTGTGTGCCTTTTACTTCCCCAATAGTCAGACTAATGCCATCTACCGCAACAAATCCTTTCGTTAAAATGTATTTCATTACATCTGCACTTGGTAGCTCGAACCAAATTTGTCGGTTATTTTCACTGGCGATAATATCTGAAATTTTTGCGGTGCAATAAATATGACCAGATAATAAATGCCCGCCAATTTCCGTTTCCATTTGCATAGCACGTTCGATATTCACATTATCGCCTACTTTCAACAAACCAAGATTCGTAATTCTTAAGGTTTCTTGCATGAGATCAAAGCTAACCAGATCGTCGTTGACTTCAGTCACGGTTAAACATACACCATTATTTGCCACCGATGCGCCAATTTCTAGGTCTTTACGCATTTCAGGTGGTAATTTTACCACTTGTGTTCTAAAATTAGCCTTTTCTGTAATTGAATGAATAGGCGCAGTGCCTTGTACAATTCCGGTAAACATATTTTCTCCTTTTCTAAAAATTTTTCTTAGTATATCAAATTTATGAATTTTCGTCTTTTATCCCAATATCACGCTGATATTAAAAAATTAATTAAAATTTCTTTACCCATTTTGCTAGCGCAAATTGCACAAAACTCAATGGGATTAGCGGATACCATTATGGCTGGTCGAGTGAGTTCTACTGATATGGCTGCCATTTCTGTTGGCGCATCTATTTGGATGCCATTAGTGCTTTTCGGTCAAGGCTTATTATTAGCGCTGCCGCCGACAATTTCTTATTTAAACGGTTCAGGTCAACGTCATCGCATTGCCCATCAAGTTCGTCAAGGCATTTGGCTTGTGTTAGGTGTGAGTATTCCTTTAGGTTTGTTGATTTATTTCTGTGAAATTCCACTGCAATATATGCAAATGGAAAGCAAAATGTCAGATTTAGCACGCGATTATTTACACGCGATGTTGTGGGGATTGCCAGCCTATTTGATGCTGATTAATTTTCGTTGTTTAAATGATGGGATTGCTAAAACCAAGCCTGCAATGGTCATTACCTTTTTAGGTTTACTGATTAATATTCCGCTTAATTACATTTTTATTTATGGAAAATTTGGCATGCCTGCTTTTGGTGCGGTGGGCTGTGGTATTGCGACAGCTATTGTGAACTGGGCAATGTGCTTAATGATGATTTTCTATTCCTACACCAATGCTCAAGAACGTTCACTAAAAGTATTTAGCCAATTAATTGAAATGCCGAATCCTAAAACACTTAAAAAATTACTGCGTTTAGGATTACCGATTGCCATTGCAATTTGTTGCGAAGTGGCGTTATTTGCACTTACGTCCTTAATGCTTTCTCCACTGGGTGCAACTATTGTCGCAAGCCATCAAATTACGCTGAATACTAGTTCTTTTATTTTTATGTTCCCTATGTCGATTGGTATGGCAACGACGATTTTAGTTGGACAAGCATTGGGTGCAGGTTCTCCACAAAATGCGAAGAAAATTGGCTATGCCGCATTATTATTAGGGCTAACGGTGACAATCATTACTGCATTAATTACGATTTTCTTCCGTTATGAAATTGCATCTATTTTCGTAACCGATGAAATTGTCATCGCCATGGCGGCAAATTTATTATTATTTGCCGCACTTTATCAATTTTCAGATACCGTTCAAATGGTAGTTGGTGGCATTTTACGGGGTTATAAAGATACTAAAGTCATTTTATACATTACCCTTTTCTCTTATTGGGTAATTGGTGTGCCACTGGGTTACACACTTGGTCGTACGGATTGGCTTGTGCCACACATTGATGCGAAAGGTTTCTGGATTGCCTTTGTGGTCTCACTCACTTTCGCGGCGATCTTACTTTCTTTGAGAATGAAAAAAATGCAAGCCATGAGTGACAGCACCCTTTTACAACGTTTAGAAAAACTCAAATAAGGAACTTTATGCAACTTCCAGCTTTACAATCAGCGACATTAATTCGTCGTTACAAACGCTTTCTTGCGGATATTGAACTGCCAACCGGTGATGTGATGACAATTCATTGCGCCAATACAGGCGCGATGACTGGATGCGGTGAAAAAGGCGACACAATTTGGTATTCACATTCCGAAAGCCAAACCCGCAAATATCCTCATTCTTGGGAACTCACTCAACTTGAAAATGGGCAACTTTGCTGTATTAACACGCACCGTTCTAATCAGCTTGTCTTTGAATCATTACAAAACAAGCAAATCAAAGAATTAGCAATGTACGATGAAATTTATCCTGAAGTGAAATACGGCGAAGAAAATAGCCGAATTGATTTCTTACTGAAAGGTGAAGGCTTACCCGATAGTTATGTAGAAGTGAAATCCATTACCTTAGTGAAAGGAAATTTAGGCATGTTCCCCGATGCAGTGACTACGCGTGGGCAAAAACATGTCCGAGAATTACTAGCAATGAAAAAGCAAGGTTATCGCTCAGTGGTACTATTTGCTGGGTTACATAATGGTTTTGATCGTTTCAAAATCGCAGAATATATCGATCCCGAATACGATCGCTTATTAAAAGAAGCAATGGAACAAGGCGTTGAAGCCTATGCTTATGCGGGACAATTTGAAATTTCTAATGGAATTCCTACCGCACTTTCCTTAACAGAATCGGTGACTTATATAAAATAATATTTTGAGAATTATTTTCATTTAATTATTGACAAAGTTATTGATAACAATTATCATCTAATCATTCCAACAACAATATTAGATAATCACTCCAACATTCCCGCCTATTTCCCCACAAATAGGCGTTTTTTTTATTCACAAATTGCCAAGAATCCCTATAATAAAACCTTTCAAAAAACATAATTAGGAAATAATAATGACTGACATTAATACCGTTCTCGCGGAACTAAAGCGCGGTACTGATGAAATCCTTTCAGAAGCGGATTTAATCGAAAAACTGAAAGAAAATCGCCCATTAAAAGTAAAATTAGGCGCAGATCCAACCGCACCTGATATTCATTTAGGGCATACCGTTGTATTAAACAAATTACGTCAATTTCAACAACTCGGTCATGAAGTCTATTTCTTAATTGGTGATTTCACTGGAATGGTGGGCGATCCATCGGGTAAAAATGCCACACGTCCTCCACTCAGCCGTGAAGACGTACTGCGTAATGCTGAAACCTATAAAGAGCAAATTTATAAAATTCTCGATCCACAAAAAACCAAAATCGTCTTCAACTCTGAATGGTTAAGCAAACTTGGTACAGAAGGTATGATTCGTCTTGCAAGCAACTACACCGTTGCGCGTATGCTTGAACGTGACGACTTCAAAAAACGCTTTGGTAACAACCAACCCATTGCCATCCATGAATTTATTTATCCATTACTGCAAGGCTACGATTCTGTTGCATTAGATGCAGATGTGGAACTAGGTGGTACAGACCAAAAATTCAACTTACTTGTTGGTCGTGAATTACAAAAATCAGCAGGTAAAAAACCACAGGTTGCGATTACACTCCCATTACTCGTTGGCTTAGACGGCGAGAAAAAAATGTCCAAATCACTTGGTAACTATGTCGGCGTAACAGAAGCTCCAAGCGGTATGTTCGGTAAAGTGATGTCAATTTCTGATGAACTCATGTGGGATTGGTATAACCTTCTTTCATTCCGTCCATTAAGTGAAATTGCACAGTTAAAATCGGAAGTGGAAAACGGCAAAAATCCTCGTGATGTAAAAATCTTACTGGCAAAAGAATTAATTGCACGTTTCCACAATGAAGATGCAGCAAACGCCGCAGAACAAGAATTCATTAATCGTTTCCAAAAAGGTGCAATGCCTGATGAAATGCCTGAATTTACGTTTTCTGGCGAAATGGGTTTAGCCACCTTATTAAAAGAAGCGGGACTTGTACCTTCCACTTCAGAAGCAATTCGCTCTGCTCAACAAGGCGGTGTAAAAATCAATGGTGAAAAAGTCGATAACGTAAAAGACAATGCACCGAAAGGTACAAATGTTTACCAAGTGGGTAAACGAAAATTTGCGCGTGTAACGGTTGAATAAAGTAGATACAGCTAAATAAAGTAAATAAAAAAATACCGCACTTTGGCAATAAAAGTGCGGTATTTTTTATAGAAGTTTTAATTTAGTTAAACATCGCAGAAATAGATTCTTCGTTGCTAATTCGGCGAATAGCTTCTGCTAGCATGGAAGAAAGTGTTAATACACAAACTACCCAGAACATCTTAAAATTCATTAAATATCAATATCTTAACTTCTTATCTTTACCTCCTATCTTTAGTGCAAATTTTAAACAGTTGCGAGGGAGTATACTCCCTCTTGTTCTCTCTTTACAGAGAGAACAAAACACCTTGGAGAAGAAATTTTTTCTCCAAAGTGCCTATATCTGGGATACTAAAGTTTATGTACTCATTAGAGGTAGGAAATAGTTGGTCGTAAGCCACAAAATATATTGTAGCTTGTGAAGTTTATTTTTAACTTAGAGGAGGATATTCTCATGAATAAACAATATACGTGTAGAGACTTATTAGCAAAAGTAATGAGAGGTAAATCCTATGAAAAGAAAGGAGAAAAATCGTTCTACACGTAAAGTAGAAAAATCAAAAACTGCATTTTCTAAAGAAAATGGTTCATTCGTTCTAGGTGGCTTTAATGGTTTCTTCTTCTACCACAGAAAAGGAAAATCATTCCCTCTAGTTCTTTATTGTGTCATTAAATATGCAGTCGGTTTTATAGGTTTTATTGGTGCAGCGAAAATTCTAGATTTATATCAGGTTTTCAGCTTATGCCCAATATAGCAAGAGAACCTAAGGAGTAAATAATCATATATTGCAATTATTTTAATTTTATCAAAAATACAAAACGATCCTTGAGCCTGTATTTAGACACCTTGTCTAACTATTTAAGCCTGAGTTTTGTATCTAACGAAGCTGAAATTACTCACACTTAGACTAATTCTTTAACAAATTAGGAATGGTCTTAGCGATCGTAATTTCAGCTTTTTTACACTTAAATATCTTTATTAAATTAATCCAACATTATGCAGGCAACCTAAATGAACAAAATCTTTAAAACTAAATACAATTATCTCACTAAAAATTCTGTCGTGACATCAGAATTAGCGAAAAACAGAGGTAAATCTGGTTTGGTGAAAACCGCCTTAGCGATTGCTGCGTTGTCAACTTCTCATCTGGCAACAGCTGAAGTTGTATACTATGATCAAATCAGTGGCGATTTGCATAAAAATGCAGATGGTACATTAATTTATTCAAAAGGTGAAGAGATGCACACTTCTTATCATCTTGAAAAATTAGCTATTACAGCAGTTAATCCAAATACTACAGCATTGGCATTAGATTTAGATACAATTGGATTCACGGGTTCTTTTGGTACAGCTATCTATACGGGTAATACTAAAGCAGCTATTCCGAGCTATGGTTTTTCTCTTTACTTAGACCAAGACAGTTCCATTAAAGCCACAGGTGAAAATGGCACAGCAATAAAAGTGTTGGATGAATTTAGAAATGATAGACATGACCCTGCATTTTTAGCCTTGTCTGATGAAGAGAAAGCCGAAAAAATTAAGGGACTTTATCCGAAGCTCTATGACTATATTGGTATAGGTAATTACGGTGCAATATCTTCCGAAAACGGCGATGCCATTGATTTCTCTGCCTTTAATCGTAAAGATTTATTTGGTAAAGTGGTTGAAAATCTTAACCATAATGGCAGTAGTGTACGCACATATGTAAAGGTGTACGGTGTGATTTCTGCTCCAGAAGATAAGGCAGCATTTATTGGTTCAGATCATTCAGATAGTTTTTTTTTGAATCGAGGTAGTAAAATTGAAGGCAATATTTACTTAGGTAAAGGTGATGATAAACTTTTTTTAAGGGGTAGTGATATATCTAAAGTAAAAGTATTAGAGGGCTCTTATAAAAATAACCCTGATGCTTTAGATAATACGGAGAATAATTATCTTGATTTTGATCAAGAATTAACCGGAAGCAGTGAAAGTGTAGGCACATACGAAGATAAAGCAATTCGTAATTTTGGAAAAATTATAATTTGGGAGAGAGGTATTTTAAATTTAACTGGAAATATGACAAGTAATTCTGGTAAAGTTGGTCATATTCGTATTGATAAAGACGCAAAGTTAAATATTGCCCCGAAAAATACCTCTTCAAATATTCGACTTGATTACGATATTTTAAATGGAGGCATCATTGATTTATCTAAAAATAATCTTCCAAGTGATACTTTAACAATTAGTGGTGATTATCGTGAACGTTATAGTTATGGAGAAAACACTGGCGAACTTCGCGTTAACACCTTCTGGCAAAACCCCGATATCCAACAAACCGATAAACTGATTATTGAAGGTAATCACGAAGGCACCAGCATCGTTAAAGCCTACTACCAAGGCAACGAGAGTATTTTCGGTGATGTTACCCGTTCGGATGTAGAGAAAAACGGTGGTTTATTAACCCCTGTGGTGGAAATTAAAGGCGAAGAAAAGGGCAAATTTGAAGGCACGGCCTCAACCACCAACGCAGGCGAAGCCCAATTAGTACGACATGGCAATAAGTATTATTGGACGTTAACGGCATTAGAACAACCTGCACCGCAGCCTGAGCCTGTGCAACCAGTGCCTCAACCTGAGCAGCCTGCACCGCAACCTGAACCTGTACAACCAGTGCCGCAACCTGAGCCAGTACAACCTGCACCACAACCTGATCCTGTTCAGCCAGTGCCGCAACCAGCGGTGCCAGCTAATAACGGTCCGATGATTTATGCGGAACAGATTGCTGGCTATGTACAAACTCAACGCATTGCTAGGGAAGCGTTATTGCAAGAAAACGGTAAATTGCAAACCCGAATGGGCAGCTTGCAAGCACTGTTAACACCGCAAACTTGGGCACGCGTAGGCGGTGGCTATACCCAAGAACAGGGTAAAGATCGTTTAGCTTATAAATCGAAAGCAAAACTTGTGCAAATCGGCTCAGATTTATTCGTGAACAGCAATGAGAATGGCGTTCGCCGTGGCGGTGTGATGGTATCGTTCAACCGTGCGGATAACAAATTCTACGATAAATACCACGCTCAAAATGGCTATATTGTAGCGGATAAATTGGTGGGCAAAGGCAAGTTAGAAACCGCAACATTAGGCTTATATTCCACTTGGTATGGCAATAACGGCTTGTATTTGGACACCTCCGCAAATGTGGGCTGGATTGGGGCGAAATACACCATACAAAACGGCAACAAAGCGAAAAATCACGGCTTCAGCTTTATGGCAAATACCGAAGTGGGTAAGGAAATTGCGATTTCTACTGATGGCAGATGGAATTTTGTAACACAAGCACAACTCACCTTGCTTAAGACAAAAATGGGCAGATTTAATGACGGCATTCGTGATATGAAATCCAGCCATCAAACCGTATTACGCGGACGCGTTGGGGCAGGTGTGAGCTTCAATGCCGAAAAAGGCAAAAACGCCAATAGCTTCTTTGTTTCACTGAATTTGGTGCACGATTTTATGGGCAGAAAAACCGAATTAGAGGTAGGGCGTGACCGTATTACCGAGCATTATGCTCCAACCTTTGGTGAAGTGAGCATCGGCGGCGTTTTACCATTGGGTAAACAGTTATCGGCGCAGGCAAATCTGAATTACACTCGTGCATTAAGCAAAACCAACACATTGTTTAGCGGCAGCGGTAAGGAAGCTTATCAAGGATATGTTGGTTTGAAATATATTTGGTAATTGTCGTCGGCATATATTTTCCAAAATGGAGGATGACAAGGTTTAAAACAAGCGCTCAGAAAATTCTGACCGATTTGTAAAATTAAGGGCTAAGTTCTGGCGAGCTTGGCCTTTTCTTTTCCTTTTTCTTCTCCCTAGGCTTTTCTTTGTCCTCTTCGATTTTATTCTAGAATAACGCCCAATTATCGAAAACGTTTATGCGAATGTTATGGAGTTTATTCCAATTTTAAAGCTAACATCAAAGGTACTACTGTGACGCCAACAGGTTCGGCAGGTGTAAAAGGGGTATTTGGCGAGAGCGTATCGCGCTTTTATCTGTCTTACGATCTGCCTGCTGCAATTGTTCGCTTTATTGATTTTGTACAACCTAAATTAATGATCGTGATTGAAACTAAACGTTTCCCATATAATCATCAGACATAATCCAAGATCAAGGATGTTTATACTGGCTGGAGTGTACATGGTTTATCCAAAGTATGAGTCATCAGGGAAATTGTTATGATAGTTCAGCTATTGAAAGTTTTCTGGGAAAAATACAGTCATTGATTTTTAATTATCTCTAAATTAAAGAAGGCATTATGTATAACTAGAAGCAGATAAAAACAAGTTTAAAGAATTTGAGCTCTGTATTATACAGAGCTCAATATTTAAGTAATTTATGAATAGCTCAACTTTATGGGAAACTTCAAAATGCGGTATTTTTTATTGAAATTTTAATTTAGTTAAACATCGCAGAAATAGATTCTTCGTTGCTAATACGACGGATGGCTTCTGCTAGCATGGAAGAAAGCGTAAGCACGCGAACTTTACCGATCGCTTTCATTTCTTCTGATAGTGGAATGGTGTCAGTCACAACAATCTCATCAATGGCATCGCTGGATAAGTTTTTGGCTGCTGCACCAGAAAAAACGGCGTGAGTTGCATAAGCAAATACACGTTTTGCACCGCGTTCTTTTAATGCTTCTGCCGCTTTACAAAGCGTACCGCCAGTATCAATCATATCATCTACCAAAATACAATCACGATCTGCAACATCTCCGATAATATGCATTACTTGTGCTACGTTTGCACGAGGGCGACGTTTGTCAATAATAGCCATATCCGTATCGTTTAATAATTTAGCGACAGCGCGAGCACGTACAACACCGCCAATATCTGGAGAAACAACAATTGGATTTTCAAGATCAGATTTTTTCAAAATATCGTGAATTAAAACTGGTGAACCAAATACGTTGTCCACTGGAACATCAAAGAAACCTTGGATTTGTTCTGCGTGTAGGTCGCAAGTTAATACGCGGTCAATACCAACAGTTGAAAGTAAATCTGCCACAACTTTAGCGGTAATTGGCACACGTGCTGAACGAACACGACGATCTTGGCGAGCATAGCCGAAATAAGGAATCACGGCAGTAATACGACCGGCAGATGCTCGACGTAATGCATCTACCATCACAATCAATTCCATCAAGTTATCATTGGTTGGTGCACAAGTTGATTGGATGATAAATACATCCGCACCACGCACATTTTCATTGATTTGAACTTGGATTTCACCATCACTGAAACGTGCGACCGTCGCATCGCCTAGTGAAATATATAAACGTTCAGAAATACGTTTTGCAAGTTCAGGTGTTGCATTACCCGCGAAGAGTTTAATGTCAGGCATTTTATAAAACCTCAGGTTTAGATTGTCGATGAGTATAAGTTGATGATAGCTGCTTCAACATTGTGTGCAAGGGAGAAACATTGAGTCCTTTAGCGACGAAACCAAAAAATTCTTTTGGTTTTTGTCTAAATACCGCTTGTGCCTCTGCCTCATGATCAAATTCAGCAAAAACACATGCTCCCGTTCCTGTTAATCTTGCCGGCGCATATTGTAGCAACCAGTTTAACGCTTTTTCAACGTTTGAATAATGATTTATCACAACTTTTTCGCAATCGTTTACATAAGGTTCACTCAAAAGTTGTTCTAGAGATTTTTTCGGTGTATTACGTGGTAAATTTGGATCTTGAAATATCACAGCCGTCGATATTGAATCATCGGGTTTTAATACAACAAACCATTTTTCGGCAGGTTCACAATAAGTGATTTTTTCCCCGACACCTTCAGCAAAAGCAGCGTGTCCATGTACAAATATTGGCACATCCGCGCCTAGTGCTAATCCTAATTTTGCCAGTTCATCAATGGATAAATTGGCTTGCCATAAATAATTTAACGCGACTAATGCGGTTGCTGCATTGGATGAACCACCACCGACACCCCCTCCCATTGGAAGAATTTTGTCTAAATGAATATTTGCACCCAATTGAATATTGACTTTTTCTTGTAAAAGTTTTGCAGCTCGATAAATCAGATTATCTTCCGTTTTTAGATTCGGAATTTCTGGCGTTAAAACAATTTGATTGTCTTCTTCACGAATACTCATTTCTAACCAATCGCCGAAATCTAAAAATTGGAAAAGTGTTTGTAATTCATGATAGCCGTTCGGCAATTTTCCGTTGATATAAAGAAATAAATTCAGTTTGGCTGGGCTAGGGAAGCGCAATGGCTTCCCATTTGATTGTGTTGTATTTTGACAAAGTGCGGTAGAAAATTGATGTGATTTCATTAATGTATTCATTAGTAAATCCACTCATCCACGCGAATTTTTAGAGTTTGTTTCGTGCTGTCATTTTTTAGCAGAATGTTTTCAGGCATCGAATTATTTGAATGATAAGTGAGATAATCTGCTGTCCATTGAGAGCCATCCACATGATAAGTAAATGCGCCAAGTAAATGGTTGGTGCCGACTTGATAATCCGCGTTCATTGCCGGTTGACCTTTTAACCAATAAGCTAAATGTTCTAATGGCACATCCATTCCAATAATCTCTTGTAATAATAGTTTGGCATCGGCTGCAGATTGTTGATTGCCGTTGTTATCGGAAATTGTCATCCCACTTTGATGCATTTGAATCAACAGAGTAGATTTACTGATTAAAGAATAGAGTTTAAGCGTATAAGATTTTGGATTTTTGTATTGCCATTCAAAGCGACTAGAAAAACGCTCTTTAGGGCTGATATAACCAATTTGTCCTTTGGCTTGATAGGATTGAATTTTTTGAATCTTTTGTAGATGTTGTTGCCATGTAGCGTCAGTTTTATCAATGTATTGCACGTTAACTGGACGTTCAGCATCCATTGTACAGGCTGTAAGTATGCTGGTTACAAAAAGTGCGGTGAGAAATTTAAACGTTTTCATATTATTCATCAAGTTAATAAGCTCGTGTATTTTAAGGATTTAGTTTAATTGAGTAAAGTTACTTTTATTTGTTAATTTTTTGGTAATTCGTTTTTGTTTGTTTAACCGCTAAGATTCTTCGTTTCGTCAATTCATTTCTGATTTCTTGTTTCTCAAATCCATCTGTAATAACTTGCTGTACATCTACTTCATTTGCCGCTTGTAATAATTGATTGATGTAATTTATTTGTGGATAGTCTTTATTTTCAAAACCTGTTCTACCTCGAGTATCAGCTAGACATACTTGTAGAAATTCTTGAAAGCGTTGAGGTTTTCTCCACACATCAAAACGATTAAACAGCGTTATGACGGTTTCAGCTCGAAGCTCAAAGGCTTTGTGAATATGCGTGTGAAATTCACAAGTCAGTTCTGCAAGTTCTTGAAAATAACTTGGGACTTTCAAGCGTTTGCATAATGTTCTAGTCGGTTTTATGCCAGCTTGTTCATGACCATAATGATGAGGAAGAATATTTTGAGGCGTAAGAGCCTTACCAAGATCATGACAAATTGCGACAAAACGGACCACACTTTTATTTAGGATTGGGTTATTTTCAGTCAAATTAACCGCTTGTTTTAATACCAACATGGTATGAATAAAACTATCCACTTCGGGATGATGTTTTACTGGATTTGGCACACCATAAAGGGCATCGATTTCAGGAAATAAAACGCTTAATGCACCTGTTTTATGTAAGGTTTCAAAATAAATTTCAGGATTTTTTTCGTTTAAGGCTTTTTCTGTTTCTAGCCAAACGCGTTCCGCAGTGAGATGTTGTAATTCTCCCGATTGGGCAAGTTCTGCCATTAGGGATAGCGTTTCCGATGCAATTTTGAAACCGAGAGAATGATAACGGGCAGCAAAGCGTGCCACGCGTAATACTCGTAAAGGGTCTTCTGAAAAAGCGGGAGAAATATGGCGCAAAATTCGATTTTCTAAATCTTGTTTTCCGCCATAAGGATCGATAATTTCACCGTCTTCGCTTTGAGCCATCGCGTTAATAGTGAGATCTCGTCGAATTAAATCTTGTTCTAATGTAATTGTTGGGGAGAAATCACAAATAAAGCCAGTATAACCTGCGCTAGATTTACGTTCTGTTCGGGCAAGCGCATATTCTTCTTTTGTTTTAGGATTGAGAAAAACCGGAAAATCTTTGCCTACTTGTTGATAACCGAGAGAGAGTAGCGTAGCGGGGTCTGCGCCTACCACAATCCAATCACGATCTTTTACCGGTAAACCTAATAATTGATCGCGAACAGCCCCACCAACCAAATAAACTTTCATTCGTGATTATGCCCAACCATCACGACGGCGACGTTTTGGTAAAACATAAGGAATAAGCAAGCCGAAGAGTAAGCCTACGCCCAATACTGAACCGCCATAAATAAACCATTGGATCGCAATTTCTCGTTTACCTGCATCAAGCATCGCTTCTAAATCACGATTTTTATTTTTAGTCATTTCAAGTTCACGTTTCAGTTGAGAATTTTGTTCTAAAAGATCCGCACTTTGTTGCTCAGCTTGTTTGGTTCGACGTTGCATTTCTAGGGTACGTTGTTGCCAATCGCCATCTAAACGACTAAGTTTTAAAGTTAATTCTTGAACTTGAGCTTTTAATTTTGGATTTTCTTCTTTACTACTTGGTGTGCTGCTTAAGTCTGAATTTAAAATCCAAGCTTCACGATTTTTATTGTCGCGAATTAGCGTGTATTTGCCTTGACGTTCTAATACATTTACCGCTTCGCCCGCTTGAATTGAACCTGCAATTTTAAATTGTTCACCAGCACCACGGCGTAAGAAAGTACTTAAATGTTCAGTAACATATTGGGTTTCCGCATAAGCAACATTTATTGATGTGCTTAAAAGTAAAGATGAGATTAAGGCTTTATAGATCTTTTTCATTTTTTCCCCTTAAACATCACAACAAAAGTGCGGTTAAAATTAACCGCACTTTTTATTGAGATCAATTAATTAAAGATAGTTCTTAGCACATAGAAAATAATGATGGCGAAAAATGCACCTGCTGGTAATGTGACAATCCAAGAACTAATGATATTTCGGATAACCGTTAAATTCAGTGCTGCGATACCACGAGCAAAACCGATACCTAAAATAGCTCCAACAAGTGTTTGTGTTGTTGAGATCGGTAAGCCTGTACCTGATGCAACTACAACCGTCATCGCGGTGGCAAATTGAGCGGCAAAGCCACGGCTTGGCGTTAAATCAGTAATCCCAGATCCAACAGTCGCCATTACTTTTTGTCCCATAGTAATTAAGCCCACAGCAATACCTAATGCACCTAATGGTAAAATCCACCAAGTTAAGGCTCCACCTGAAACAATTTTACCGCCTTCATTTACAATAGAGACCACTGCAGAAAGAGGGCCAATAGCATTGGCTACATCATTTGAACCATGAGCGAAAGCCATCGCACAAGCGGTTAATAACATTAAAATGCTGAAGACTTTTTCTACTGCACCAAAAGTGCCTTTGTTTGCTGATTGAGTGAAGGTTTTGCTTTTAAAATAGAAGTGGAAAAATAGCATGCCAATAAGGCTGATAACAAGTGAAATAAGTAGCGTTTCTTTACCTGAAAGATTTAAACCAACGTGTTTTAAACCTTTTGTCATTGTTACGATACAAAGCACAAATACGGTAATAGCCATATAATAAGGACCATATTTTTGTGCATTTTTTAATGGCTGTTCGGTATCAAAAATAAGTTTTTGCGTACTTGCAAAGATTGCATAAGCCAAAATTCCTGCAATGACAGGCGTGATAAACCAGCTACCAACAATGCTACCAATATTTGACCAATCTACTGCGCCAGGACCAATCGTAATACAGGCAAATCCAATAATTGCACCGATGATCGTATGAGTCCCTGAAACTGGCCATCCCATTTTGGTTGCAATAAATAACCAAGCACCCGATGCAAATAAGGTTGAAAGCATACCTAGAGCTAAAATATCTGGTGTATCGACAAATTGCATTGGATCGATTACACCACTTTTAATGGTTTCTGTTACTTCACCACCAGCTAGATAGGCACCAGCTGATTCAAAAATTAACGCAATAATAATTGCTTGTTTGGCGGTTACGGTACCAGATCCTACGGATGTTCCCATTGAGTTTGATACATCATTCGCTCCAATTCCGAACGCCATAAAAAAGCCAAAGGCTGCTGTGATCCACACCAACCAAGAACCATATTGACTAATAATTTCCATAGTTTATTTCCTATGTTTTGTTGATTATGAACGCGCGAGCATTAATTCTATACGCGAGCCAACACGTTGTGCTTGGTCAGCCAAAACGCCAACCCATTCAATAATTTTATATAAGAACATCACATCAATTGGGTTATAACGGCTCTCAATAGTGTAAAGCATTTTACGCAATTTGATTTGCATTTGGTCAGTATCATCTTCAATCGAATCAAGTTCTTGAATCATATCATTAACTAATTTAAGTTCACGACCTTTAAAACCAGTTTCCAAAAGTTGATCCATTTCTTCGATTACTCGATGTGCTTGGTGAATGGCATCTAAACTACGTTTTACGTAATGTAAGAATTCTTCCTGCATTTCTTCAGGAATACCAAATTGACGACCAATCATACGGCCTGCAATATCTTTAGCATAATTGGCAAGTTTATCTTGTTGAGTGACTAATTCTAAAAGATCAGTACGATCGATAGGTAAGAATAAACCACGTGGCAACTTCAAACGGATTTCGCGTTTCAATGTGTCTGCTTCACGCTCGCGTAGAGAAATCTCTAAGCGTTTTTCTTCCGCTTGCTCCCAATCCTTTGAGAAAGTCGTTTGAAAAAAAGGAATTAAAAGATCGCTACATTCGGTCACTTTTTCAGAGTGTTTTTGTAACGGTTTGAGAGGCGAATGGGCAAATAATCCGAGAATATTATTCATTGCCATAGGTGATTTACTCCAAATTAAGGGGTTAAAAATTCGTGCGCATATTACCTGATTTCTTGATAAATTACACGAAAAAGATCTTGATTTGCGATAGTTTGTCTGTATATTTGAACAGATAATATGGAGGGGTAAAATGAATAATGAAATTGAATTGAAATTAGCTATATCTAAAAAGATTGCTGACAGTTTGCCACAATATCTTGCAAAATTTACAATTTTAGATCATCAAAATTTATTTTTGAGTAATACTTATTATGATTATCCCGATCATTTTCTTGCGAAACAAAAAATGGGATTACGTATTCGTCAAGAAGATCAAGAACTTACATTAACGCTTAAAACTAACGGCGAAGTTGTTGGTGGATTGCATAGTCGCCCAGAATATAATTTATCATTAACCGAAAAAGAAACGCCAACCAATGCCCAATTAAGAGAACTTTATCCTTTTGAACAATTACCTAGCTCTACACTACAACCTATTTTCTCCACAGATTTTAACCGCACTTTTTGGTTAGTTGAATTTCAACAATCCAAAATTGAAGTGGCGTTCGATCAAGGCAAAATTATTGCAGGCGAATCTGAGCAACCTATTTGTGAAATTGAGTTTGAATTGAAATCTGGCAATGTGCAGGATCTTTTTGATTTTGTGGAAACTTTGCCTTTTGAAAGAGATATTTATTTTAGTAGTGCAAGTAAAGCGAAGCGTGGTTATTTGCTGGGCTCAAAACAATTTTTAACAGATTGGTTAAATAAATGGCGTGATTTCTTAAAAGAAGAACGAGAAGAAAGTGCGGAAGATTTTTGTGCAAAATTTAATTCCGTGTTGAAAATGGAACAGAAACTTTTGGAAGAAACCTTATCATTTTCTTCCGCACTTTTTAGCCAAGATTTTATGAAAACAGTGGAGCGAGTTGGGGCATTTTTTAATCTTTATCATTATTATGATGAAAATGGAAAAATCCTAGAAGCGGTGGCAACAGGGAAACAAAAAGAAACGCTCTTACCAGCTTTGTTAGAAAGCAATCAGAAAATCTTTGCTGAAATTCGTGATTTGATTCGTTTTCATAGTGAAACGAAAGACAATGAAAAAACTATTGAAAAATTGACCGCACTTTTGAAAAGTCGAGTTTATTTTGAGCGAATGATCAAATTAATGAGATTCTCGGCATAATGCGAATCAACCGTGCAAATGGGTAAGCTATACTTCTAGGCATTATGTAAGCTTGCCCTGAATAATATAACGATATTTAACCGTAAATATATGAATGCTCGGTTAAAGGATGAGAAGGATAAAAAATGGCTAAAGCCCCGAAAACAGCTTATGTATGTAACGATTGTGGTGCGGAGTTTTCTCGTTGGCAAGGGCAATGCTCGGCTTGTAAAGCGTGGAATACAATTACGGAAGTGCGGTTAATTTCCACGGCAAAATCAAAAAATGATCGTTTTAGTGGCTACGCGGGGGAAACTCAGGCAAAAATTCAAACGCTTTCTGAAATTAGTTTGCAAGAAACACCACGTTTTTCCAGTGGCTTTAATGAATTAGATCGCGTACTTGGTGGCGGGATCGTACCGGGCAGTGCGATTTTAATTGGTGGGCATCCTGGTGCAGGGAAAAGTACATTGTTATTACAAGTCATGTGCGGTTTAGCGAAAAACATGACTGCACTTTATGTAACGGGGGAGGAGTCGCTTCAACAAGTGGCTATGCGAGCTAATCGCTTAAATCTGCCGACAGATAAATTAAATATGTTATCTGAAACCTCAGTTGAGCAAATTTGTAATTTGGCGGATCAGTTGAAACCTCAAATTATTGTGGTGGATTCGATCCAGGTTATGCATCTTTCGGATATTCAATCCTCTCCAGGAAGTGTGGCACAAGTGCGTGAATGCGCCTCTTTCCTGACTCGTTATGCGAAAACCCGACAAGTTGCCATCATTATGGTTGGACATGTCACGAAAGACGGTACCCTTGCTGGTCCGAAAGTATTGGAACATGCCATTGACTGTTCGTTATTACTGGAAGGGGAGGCAGATTCCCGTTTCCGTACGTTACGTAGCCATAAAAACCGTTTTGGTGCAGTGAATGAGCTAGGGGTATTTGGTATGACCGAACAAGGCCTACGCGAGGTGAAAAATCCATCGGCGATTTTCTTAAGCCGTGGAGATGAGCAAACGACTGGTAGCTCGGTAATGGTTCTTTGGGAAGGAACGCGTCCGCTTTTGGTGGAAATTCAAGCGTTGGTGGATCATTCCATGCTTGCAAATCCGCGCCGTGTGGCAGTGGGGTTAGAACAAAATCGTTTAGCTTTATTGCTTGCAGTATTACATCGTCATGGTGGACTACAAATGTCGGATCAAGATGTTTTTGTGAATGTAGTTGGCGGTGTAAAAGTCGGAGAAACAGGGGCGGATCTTGCATTATTACTTGCATTAATTTCGAGTTTCCGTAATCGTCCATTGCCACAAGATTTAGTTGTCTTTGGTGAAGTCGGGTTAGCAGGTGAAATTCGACCGGTAACCAGTGGTCAAGAACGTATTAGTGAAGCCGCAAAACATGGTTTTAAACGCGCGATTGTCCCTTTTGCCAATAAGCCGAAAAGTACGGTTGAAAATATGCAAGTTTTTACGGTGAAGAAACTTTCCGATGCACTAGCTGTATTGGATAATTTCTAAATAATTCTATTAGAGATAATTAATAGTCTCAATGGAAATAAATTATCTAATTCCGTTGTACTGAAAAAATTAGCAAAATTTGTTAGAATAAACATACTTTTTATTCAAAGAAAAATAAGAAAATGGAAAAAAAACTGAATAAAGCGCTGGATGCGATTGATATAAAAATTCTTAATGAATTACAACGCAACGGTAAAATTTCTAATATTGATTTGTCGAAAAAAGTAGGGCTTTCACCCACGCCTTGTTTAGAACGTGTTAAACGTTTAGAAAAACAAGGTGTGATTATGGGATATCGCGCATTGTTGAATCCCGAATTATTGGAAGCACCTTTGCTTGTGATCGTGGAAATTACGTTAGTTCGTGGAAAACCTGATATATTTGAGGAATTTAATGCTGCAATTCAAGAGTTAGAAGAAATTCAAGAATGCCATTTAGTATCGGGCGATTTTGATTATTTATTAAAAACTCGTGTTGCTGATATGGCTGAATACCGAAAATTGCTGGGGACGACATTATTGCGTTTACCTGGTGTAAATGACACTCGCACTTATGTTGTGATGGAAGAAGTAAAACAAACCAATTTCCTTGTATTAAAATAATATGATTAAACAAATAACAGAACGATTTACACCAAGACAGTATTTAGCTGAACTTTTGCTTGGATTAACCGCCCTTTTTGGGCTTTATTTAATTATTGCTTGGTCAAGTTATACTCCACTTGATAATTCTTGGGCAACGGCTGGTGCGCACGGTGAAACAATTAATAAAGTCGGCGCATTTGGTGCGTGGATTGTCGATCTTTCTTTTGTTTTCTTAGGCTATGTCGCTCATGTTATTCCTTTTACAGTTTTTTTTGTACCTGTCTATTTATTGAAAACAAAAGCAGTTAAAAATCTTTCCTGTACTCGAATTATTTTACGTAGTTTTGGCTTTACCATGTTGATTATTGGGCTTTGCGTGATGAGTATGTTGCTTTTGCAAAGCAATGCCTTTTATTTAAGTGGTGGTGTATTGGGCGGTTCACTTGTTGTAAATTGGCTTTATCCAGCATTAGGTAAATTCGGAGCAGTTTTAATTGGTTTTATATTTGCTTTAATCGGTTTTATTTTTTGCTCTGGCGCCTCATTAATTCGACTGATTGTGGCCTTTTATCATTGGTTGACAATGAAAAATGAGCAGGAAGAAAATGTTGAGCAAGAAAAATCAACGGAAGAATTAGAGCAAATTGTGATTGTAAAATCAGATAGTTTAGAGATAGAAAATCTAGATCAAAATAATCTTAATGTGGAACAAAATAGTGAGATTGAAACTCAAAAATCATCTTTAGAGGCAGAAGACAACTCAGTTGATCAACCTTCGCATTTAATTAATATTCATGGTTTAAATCCAGAGGTTTCTATCAAATCAGAATATGAAGTTTCTCTTGAAGAGAGTGTAAAACCTCAGTTTTCTCTTGAGTTTGAATCGGAAACCTTGCCCAGTGTGAATTTATCGAGCGACGCGCATGGACAAACAGTAAGTAAAAATGATTTTGTGCCAGTGTGGAATAAACCGATAAAGCCTGCTGTTCAGGATAATGTCTCAATGAATCAAAGTGCGGATGATTTTACTAAGGTTTCCTTGCTTACAAATGATGAAATGCCAACAGTTTCATTAAAACCGACTCATGAATCTTTGAATACGGAAATGGCGGATAATAATTTTAATGTTCAAGCTGATGAAAGAGTACGCTTGGGTGATGATGAACTAAAATTTAACGTATCCTTACAGGATGATATGAGGGATGTTCAATTAGATAAAAATCAAGAAGAATCGCCTAATTATAAAGGTTATAGCGGTAGCTTGATTCATCCAGCATTCCAACAGCAAACAACAAAACGTGAAAAGCCTAGTACGCCGTTGCCAAGTTTAGAGTTATTATCAAAACATCCTGCAGTGGAACAAAATATTACGCAAGAAGAAGTTTTTGAAACGTCCCAACGTATTGAGCAACAATTACGTAATTTTAATGTGAAAGCGACTGTAAAAGATGTGCTTGTTGGCCCAGTTGTTACTCGCTATGAATTAGAATTACAACCTGGGGTGAAAGCGTCAAAAGTAACGAGTATTGATACTGATTTGGCGCGTGCATTAATGTTCCGTTCGATTCGTGTGGCAGAGGTTATTCCAGGTAAACCTTATATTGGTATTGAAACCCCAAATCTTCATCGTCAAATGGTGCCATTGCGTGATGTGTTAGATAGCAATGAATTCCGTGATAGCAAGGCAACTTTACCTATTGCTTTAGGTAAAGATATTAGTGGCAAACCAGTCATTGTTGATTTAGCAAAAATGCCACATTTATTGGTAGCAGGTTCTACGGGATCAGGTAAGTCTATTGGTGTGAATACGATGATTCTAAGTTTACTTTATCGTGTTCAATCAGAGGATGTGAAATTCATTATGATTGATCCTAAAACTGTTGAATTTGGTGCTTATAACGATATTCCACACTTGATAACTCCTGTTGTAACAGATATGAAAAAAGCGGCTAATGCGTTGCGTTGGTGTGTAGATGAAATGGAACGTCGTTATCAGTTGCTTTCAGCTCTACGTGTACGCAATATTGAAGGCTTTAACGAAAAAATCGATGAATACGAAGCAATGGGAATGCCTATTCCAAATCCAATTTGGCGACCTGGTGATACAATGGATGCAATGCCACCCACATTGAAAAAATTGAGTTATATTGTGGTTATTATTGATGAACTTGCCGATTTAATGATGGTGGCGGGTAAGCAAATCGAAGAACTGATTGCACGGTTGGCTCAAAAAGCGCGAGCTATTGGTATCCATTTAATTTTAGCCACACAACGCCCTTCTGTAGATGTGATTACAGGATTAATTAAAGCAAATATTCCAAGTCGCATTGCCTTTACGGTGGCTAGTAAAATTGACTCACGCACTATTCTTGATCAAGGTGGGGCAGAAGCCCTTTTAGGGCGTGGAGATATGCTTTATTCGGGGCAAGGTTCATCTGATTTAATCCGCGTACACGGAGCCTATATGAGTTATGATGAAGTCATCAATATTGCCGATGATTGGCGAGCGCGCGGTAAGCCTGATTATATCGATGGTATTTTAGAAAGCGCAGACGATGAAGATAATGCAGAAAAAGGAATATCAAGTGGTAGAGAATTAGATCCACTGTTTGATGAAGTGATGGATTTTGTTATTAATACCGGTACAACCTCAGTATCTTCTATTCAACGTAAATTCAGCGTAGGTTTTAACCGAGCCGCGCGTATTATGGATCAAATGGAAGAACAAGGAATTGTTAGCCCAATGCAAAATGGTAAGCGTGAGATTTTATCGCATCGTCCAGAATACTAATTTAAAAGGAAAGTAAAATGAAAAAAACAACCTTAAAATTTGCCGCACTTGCCTTACTTGGTTTGAGTAATTTTGCATTGGCTGATGCGGCAAGTGAATTGCAAATGCGTTTAGCCAAAGTCGATGTGTTAAGTGCAGAATTTGTGCAAACGGTGACTTCTGGAAGTGGCAAAAATGTTCAGCAGGGAAGTGGCAAACTTCAAATTAAACGCCCAAATTTATTCCGTATGGAGACTAAAACTCCTCAAGAAACCCAGATTATTTCTGATGGTAAAACCTTATGGTTCTACGATCCATTTGTGCAACAAGTAACAGCACAATGGGTGAAAGATGCGGTAAATAATACCCCTTTCGTCTTGCTCACAAGTAACGATAAAAGCCATTGGGATCAATATTCGGTTATGCAACAAATGGATACTTTCGTATTGAAACCTAAATCTTCCAAAAGTAATATCAAGCAATTTGATATTCGCGTCGATGCCAATGGCGTATTAAGAAATTTCAGTACGACAGAGAAAGATGGGCAAACCAATCTTTATGTTTTACGTAATATTACGAATCAAACGTTGTCTGATAGCTTGTTCCAATTCAAGCCAGAAAAAGGCGTTGAAGTGGATGACCAACGTAAAAAATAACAAATGATTATTTTAAATAAGGGCGTAGAAATACGCCCTTCAATTTTGTGAGAAATAAATATGTCTAATCTCAATTTTGATTTTGCCGAAAATGATTTTCGCCCACTGGCAGCCAAGATGCGTCCAACGAGTCTAGAGCAGTATTTTGGGCAAACTCATCTTATTGGTGAAGGTAAGCCGCTGCGTAAAGCTATTCAAGTTGGGCATATTCATTCTATGATTTTCTGGGGGCCACCAGGTACGGGGAAAACAACCCTTGCAGAAATCATAGCGCAACGTATTAATGCAGAAGTAGAGCGAATTTCTGCGGTGACGAGTGGTATCAAAGAAATTCGTGAAGCCATTGAGCGAGCAAAACAAAATCGTCTTGCGGATCGTAAAACTATCTTATTTGTGGATGAAGTCCATCGTTTTAATAAAAGCCAGCAAGATGCATTTTTACCGCACATTGAAGACGGAACCGTTATTTTTATTGGGGCGACAACAGAAAATCCCTCTTTTGAGCTAAATAATGCGTTGCTTTCTCGTGCTCGAGTTTATGTGCTGAAATCACTCACAACGGCTGAAATTGAAC
Organism: Haemophilus sp. C1; assembly: GCF_001276515.1. Lineage (GTDB taxonomy): Bacteria > Pseudomonadota > Gammaproteobacteria > Enterobacterales > Pasteurellaceae > Haemophilus. The sequence goes on along the minus strand of NZ_LDVZ01000022.1, from coordinate 5,596 downwards.
AAGTTTTGCAGCAAGCTGTAGAAGATCCTGAACGAGGATTGGGTAAAGAGCGGTTAATTTTAGAAGAGAATTTACTGCAAGTGCTTGCCGAATATGTCAATGGAGACGCGCGATTAGCTTTGAATTGCCTCGAATTAATGGTGGATATGGCAGATGAAACGGAAAATGGAAAGAAAATTGACCGCACTTTATTAAAAGAAGTCTTAGGCGAACGCCAAGCGAGATTTGATAAACAAGGTGATCGTTTCTATGATTTAATTTCTGCGCTACATAAATCTGTTCGAGGTTCTGCACCAGATGCTGCATTGTATTGGTATGCACGAATTTTGACAGCGGGTGGAGACCCTTTATATGTTGCGCGCCGATTACTTGCCATTGCTTCAGAAGATGTGGGAAATGCAGATCCTCGCGCTATGCAAGTCGCATTGGCTGCATGGGATTGCTTTACTCGCGTGGGCGCTTATGAAGGAGAGAGAGCCATTGCCCAAGCCATTATTTATCTTGCAGTAGCACCAAAAAGTAATGCGGTTTATACTGCATTTAACACTGCAAAACAGCAAGCGAAAGATTTACCCGATTATGATGTTCCACCACATTTACGCAATGCGCCGACTAATTTAATGAAAGAGCTTGGCTATGGGGCTGAATATCGCTATGCTCATGATGAACCTAACGCTTATGCGGCAGGTGAAAATTATTTCCCGCCTGAATTAAAAGACACTCAATATTATTTTCCGACAAATAGAGGTATGGAAATTCAGATTAAGGAAAAACTAGAACGATTACGTGAGCAAGATAAAAGTGCGGTGAAAAAACGGTATAAATAATCTCAATTTGGGATTTTTTTAAGAATGGAATGAAAGTGCGGTTAATTTTGAAAACTTTTTTGAAATTTACCGCACTTTTTAATTTAACCTCTTAAGCAAATTTTCTCAAATTCACTAAAGAATGTTGGAAAGGTTTTGGCAGTACATTTGGGATCTAAAATTGTCACTGGTGTATTGGACAGAGCGATTAGAGAAAAACACATTGCCATGCGGTGATCGTTATAAGTTTCAATATCAGCATGTTTAAACTGATTGAGTGCAAGAGGTTGAATTCGAATAAAATCTTCACCTTCTTCGACTTCTGCACCGACTTTACGCAGTTCGGTTGCCATTGCTGTTAAACGATCTGTTTCTTTCACACGCCAGTTATAAATATTTCGAATGACGCTTTCCCCTTTAGCAAAAAGAGCTGTGGTTGCAATTGTCATTGCTGCATCTGGAATGTGGTTCATATCCATATCAATGCCATGCAATTCAGCACGTTCGGCTTGAATAAAATCCTCTCCCCAAGTGATTTTTGCCCCCATTCTTTCTAATACATCAGCAAATAAACGATCGCCCTGAATAGAGTTTTTGCCAATTCCAGTGACTTTTACTTTTCCTTTAATGGCGCCAGCTGCGAGAAAGTAAGAGGCTGATGAGGCATCGCCTTCTACCAAATATTTTCCAGGTGAAATGTAGGATTGATTTCCCTTAACTTGAAATTTTTGGTAGTGATGATTTTCAACGTGAACACCAAAATCTCGCATCATTGCAAGGGTAATGTCAATATAGGGTTTAGAGACTAGTTCTCCGATAATTTCGATTTCTGTGTTATTTTCTGCAAGTGGCGCAGATATTAAAAGTGCGGTCAAAAATTGAGATGAAATAGAGCCATCAATTTTGATATTCCCACCTTTTATACCTTTATTGAGAATTGCGACTGGAGGATAACCTTCATTTTCTAAGTAGCGAATATTTGCACCCGCTTGGCGTAAAGCATCGACTAAATGGAGTATTGGACGCTCTTTCATACGAGGCTCGCCCGTTAAGATGATTTCGCTTTCTGTTTCTCCTTTTAAGCAAAGCGCAGCGGTTAATGAACGCATTGCCGTCCCCGCATTGCCAAGAAAGAGCGAAAGATTATTCTGTATATTGAATGCTCCGCCTAACCCCTCTATTTCACAAATAGTTTTGTCATCAGAAAGTTGGTAGCGTACACCTAACGTTTTGAGGGCGTTAAGCATATGTCTAATATCATCACTATCTAATAAATTGGTTACTTTTGTTGTGCCTTTAGCTAAGGCGGCTAAAAGTAATGCGCGGTTCGATAAACTTTTAGAACCTGGTAAATTAATTGTTCCTTCTACCGCACTTATTGGTGCAAGAGTAATTTTTTCCATTACAGCACCACCGTTTTATTTTTATAAACAAAAATTCTATCGTGTAAAGCGAGATCAAGGGCACGACTTAACACGGTTTTTTCCACATCACGGCCAGCACGCATCATCGCTTCAGCATTATAAGTATGATCAACATTAATGACATTTTGCATAATGATTGGGCCTTGATCTAATTCGTTATTAATAAAATGTGCAGTTGCGCCAATAATTTTTACACCTCGTTCATAGGCTTGTTGATAAGGTTTTGCACCAATAAAAGCAGGTAAGAATGAATGGTGGATATTAATCACTCGATTTGGATAACGCGCGACAAATTCAGGATTTAACACACGCATATATTTAGCGAGAACAATATAATCTGGCGTATATTCATCAATTTTTTCTGCCAGTAATTTGTCGTGTTCCACACGGGTTAAGTTTTCGTGGCTAATCAAATGAAATGGAATATTAAAACGTTCAACAAGTTCACGTAAATTATCGTGGTTGCCGATGACTGCCGCAATTTCTACATCAAGCGCACCATAATAATTTTTCATTAAAATATCGCCAAGGCAGTGAGCTTCTTTTGTGACTAAAATTACAATTCGCTTACATTGGGTGCTAATTAATCGACAATTCGTTCCTTCGGGTAAGCTATATTTTAGATCTTCTAATAAAGTAGTTTCGTTAAAAATACCTTCCAATTCTGTACGCATAAAGAAATGCTTGGTTTCAAAATCTACAAATTCATTATTATGCAGAATATTTAGTTGATGTTTGTAACAAATATTAGTTATTTTTGCGATTAAGCCTTTATCATCAGGGCAATCAGTGAGTAATATTTTTTTTTCGATCATAATGTTGTGTGCTATGTTTAGATAAAAAAATAGAACCCATAAAAATGAGTTCTAGTTTCAAATAGAAAAATTAAATTTCAAAATCAGATAATGATTTACCTTTGTTCAATGCATTTTGAATTGGACGTGGTGTGCGACCTTGACCCGTCCAAGTTTTATGCTCGCCATTTTCATCAATAAATGCATATTTTGCTGGACGAGGTGGACGTTTTGCTCTAGCAGATGTTGTTGCTGTACCAAAGATCTCTTGTAATTCTTCAGGTGTAATACCTTCTTTTTCCATTAATTCTTTATATTTAGCTAAACGCTCTTTTCGCTCTGTCTCTGCTTTAATTAATTCTGCTTCATTAGCACGTTTCTCTTCAACCGCAGTTTGTAATTTTTCAAGAGCACTTTCCGCTTGTTCTAAAGTTAATTCGCGCACTGCCGCACGTAAACTACGAAGATTTGTCAAACCTTTTGCTAATTCGTTCATAATAAACCTCTATAAAATAATTTTGAGTGTGGGAAAATTTATCTAATAATAGAGAAAATAAAATTTATTGTAAATATCTATTATTAAATAAATGGTCGGAACAGATATATATTTATATTTTTTTCGTGTTTATTTCATTTATATTTTTTATTCAATCTAATAAATTTTTTACAAAAACTGTTGGCATTTGGATTTTTTTACGGTAATCTCTGAGCTACTACAAAAGTAGAGGTGCAATCATTATAAGTATTTTTTCAGAGTGGATAACGATGAAGAAAAAAGAAAGGAATGATTGCCGAAATCAAACAAAAGTCATTTTGTTTGGTTGGTGGCGTACTCGAAAGGGGCGACACTGTCATAGTTTTTTTGATTAACTATGGAGCGCTACGGTTGTTCTGGTCTTATTCTGTCCTTTGCTTTCCGTTCTCTCCATTAATTGTAGGTATCTCTTAATGGAACTTATCGATTTTTCATCCTCAGTTTGGTCAATTATTCCAGCTTTATTGGCGATTGTCTTGGCCATTGCAACTCGTCGTGTATTGGTGTCTCTCAGCGCAGGGATTATTGTTGGTGCGTTAATGTTAGGCGGCTGGAATATTGGTTCGTCTTTCAGCTATTTATCAAGCAACGTGATTTCACTTGTTTATGCTGATGGCGCAATTAACTCTAATATGAACATTGTCTTGTTCTTATTATTACTTGGTGTTTTAACCGCACTTTTAACGGTATCTGGCAGTAATCGTGCGTTTGCTGAATGGGCACAAAACCGTATTAAAGGTCGTCGTGGTGCTAAATTATTAGCTGCATCATTAGTTTTTGTTACTTTTATTGACGATTATTTCCACAGTCTTGCTGTAGGCGCAATTGCTCGTCCAGTGACAGACCGTTTTAAAGTTTCTCGTGCGAAACTTGCTTATATTTTGGATTCAACGGCAGCACCGATGTGTGTAATGATGCCAGTTTCAAGTTGGGGCGCATACATTATTACCTTAGTCGGTGGTTTATTAGCGACTTATTCGATTACTGAGTACACACCAATTGGTGCATTCGTGGCAATGAGCTCAATGAACTTCTATGCAATTTTCTCAATTATCATGGTGTTCTTTGTGGCATATTTTTCTTTCGATATCGCTTCAATGGCACGCCATGAAAAATTAGCTTTGGAAGATTCTGAAAATGAATTAGAAGAAGAAACTGGTGCAAAAGGTCATGTACGTAATCTTGTATTGCCTATTTTAGTTTTAATTATCTCAACAGTTTCAATGATGATTTACACGGGTGCAGATGCATTAGCTGCAGATGGTAAAGAATTTAGTATCTTAGGTGCGTTTGAAAATACTGTTGTTGGAACTTCTTTAGTTTTTGGTGGTACTTGCTCTATTCTTGTTTCTACTTTATTAATTATTCTTGATCGTCAGGTGAGTATTCCTGAATATGCACGTTCTTGGATCACAGGTATTAAATCAATGGCTGGTGCAATTGCGATTTTATTCTTTGCGTGGACAATTAATAAAGTCGTTGGGGATATGCAAACGGGTAAATATTTATCTTCTCTAGTTTCTGGCAATATTCCAATGCAATTTTTACCAGTAATCTTATTTATTCTTGGTTCTGCAATGGCATTCTCAACTGGTACTAGCTGGGGGACATTCGGTATTATGTTACCAATTGCCGCAGCAATGGCAGCGAATGCAGCACCAGAATTATTGCTTCCTTGTTTATCTGCAGTAATGGCTGGGGCTGTATGTGGTGATCATTGCTCGCCAGTATCAGATACAACAATTTTGTCTTCAACGGGCGCAAAATGTAATCATATTGATCACGTTACTACTCAGCTTCCTTATGCTGCCACAGTTGCAACTGCAACGGCTATTGGTTACATTGTGGTAGGATTTACTTATTCAGGTTTAGCTGGTTTTGCAGCAACGGCGGTTTCATTATTTTTAATCGTATTTGCAGTGAAAAAACGTTAAAAATGTGATCTTGCTCAAAAATCTAAATAAAATATAAAATTTTGATAAATTTATAAAATGCGACATAAGGTCGCATTTTTTTATTTAAAAGTGCTATTTTTTT
>NZ_LDVZ01000023.1 GCF_001276515.1 Haemophilus sp. C1 | reverse complement strand
ACGAGTTTGATAATTTTCAAACGAAATTGATAAGAGTAGGACATAATCTGCACCTCAAAGTAGGTGTCCAGATTTTGGGGTGCAGATCACTTTATATAGCTAAGGTTTTAACATTTTTTCTGCTTCACGAACACGAACAAGGAATTGTTTACGTTCAGCTGAACTCATACCGCTGCTAGTACCCGGCAATTTTACGGTAAGAGGATTCACTGCCCGACCGTTAATATGAAATTCATAATGTAAATGCGGCCCCGTAGAAATGCCCGTGTTACCAGAAAGAGCAATACGTTCGCCTTTTTTAACTGTTTGCCCTGCTTTTACTAAGGGTTTGCTCAAATGCATATAAACAGTTTGATATTCACGCCCGTGACGCAACATAACATAACGCCCTGCACCACCAGCCTGATAAGCGACTTTTTCAACTACGCCATCTGCTGGAGCGATAATCGGTGTACCTTGAGAAACAGAGAAATCCACACCTTTATGCGGTCGTACACGCCCAGTTACTGGATGACGACGATTTGGATTAAAAGGGGAAGAAACGCGTGCTTGGCGTTGCAATGGATAACGAGCAAAACCTTTGCCTAAGGTTTCTCCTTGCTGATTATAATAACGACCATTTACAGCTTGCACAGCATAATAGTTTTTACCACCAGATGAAATACGTAACGCCTCAACATTACCCTGACCAGTGAGTTTATCGCCTAAATATTCACGAGAAACTAAAATGGCAAATTGAGTTCCTTTTTTCAATTTCTGTATGCTTATCTGCCATTGAAGAGCGGTGGTTAATTGGCTAATTTGGCGATTATCTAAACCCTGTGCTTTTAAACTCGCCGAAAAAGAACCATTAATTTCGCCTTTTAATACTTCTTTTCGCCAAATACTTTTCTTTTCAATGAGTTGGCGTTTAAACTGCCCATCTTCAACACGTTCATAAACCCGTTCTTCTTTTTCAGATACCAGCCAATTCAAATATTCTAAGTTGTCACTTTTATCTAAAACCCAATAAAACTGCTGACCTGCTTTTAAGTGGGCTAAATCAGAATCTAGCGCGAGCAACTGTTGTACTGTTAAATCATCCAAGCCAGACTGAGCCAAAACATCTTTTAAGGTATCCCCTTCGGTCACCGTATAGCTAAATTGATCGGTAATTCTTATGGCTTGATCGGCAGCATCTAATAGACCATTAAGTGCGTCTTGAGCGTGTTGGGGTAAGGTATCGAGATCATCCGAAGGTGGGTTTATTTCATCAACTTCGTCATCTTTTGCTTGTAGCTCATCATCATAAGAGGTGGCGTTTTCATCAGATTGAAGTGAGGTGGAATTTTGTAGCGTTTTACTTGGCGATGTATTTAACGCGTGATATTCCATATTATCTGCGGTGGAGAAAACCGGATTTTCTTCAGATTTGTCTTTTATTGTAAGTAAAATGCCTGTCAAAATAAGCAGAATAGCAACAAAAAACACGCCTACTTTTATATATGCGCGTTTTTTTCGTCTATCTCGAGCTAATTTTACGTGTTGCACTGGCATCCCTAAAATAAAAAAGTTTTCAGCATTCAGACTACAGATTATAAAGAAAATTCATTCCTATGGAAAAAGCATTATTCAAACGCTTAAATATTCGACATAAGAGAGAAAATCTTGAGAAATCTGTCAAAATGCGCTATTTTCCCCCACCACTTTTAATAAGAGGTGATTTAATGAACATCACAGGTATCCATCGCGAGCAAAACCAACAACCGCTCATTCAATTAAAAAATATCAATGTGGTTTTCGCACAAAAAACTGCACTACAAAATATTAATTTAAATATTTATCCGAATTCTATTATCACTATTGTTGGGCCAAATGGTGGTGGTAAATCAACGTTATTAAAAACCTTATTAAAACTACAAACGCCCACTTCTGGCGAAGTCATTTACAGTAAAAATGTTCGCATTGGCTATGTTCCACAGAAAATCCATTTGGATCATAGTTTGCCTATTACGGTTGAGCGATTCCTTTCGCTAAAAAAAGGCCTTAAAACACAAGAAATATCTACCGCACTTGAGCAACTTTCAATTTCACATTTACGCAAAAGTAATATGCAAAAACTTTCTGGCGGTGAAATGCAACGCGTATTATTGGCGCGTGCAATTTTAAATAAACCAAATTTACTTGTGCTAGACGAACCCACTCAAGGCGTAGACATTACTGGTCAAGCTGAGCTTTATCAGCTCATTCATCAAACCCAACAAAAATTAAATTGTGCCGTATTGATGGTATCGCACGATTTACACATTGTGATGGCAGACAGTAAAGAAGTATTGTGTATTAACCAACATATTTGCTGTGCAGGTACGCCCGATGCCCTGTCAAATGATCCAACATTTATGCGTTTATGGGGAAATCAGCTCGCACAAAATGTTGGCTTTTATACCCATCATCACAATCATCATCACACCTTACATGGTGATGTGTGCGGTTGTAATTCATCAGCTGTGCATTGTCAAAATAAGGATAAATAATGTTTGAAATTTTATTTCCAGCCCTTTTAACAGGCATTTTGCTTTCACTTATTACCGCGCCACTTGGCGTATTTGTGGTGTGGCGGAAAATGGCTTATTTTGGCGACACCCTTTCTCACTCTGCGTTGCTCGGCGTAGCATTAGGTATTTTCTTACAAATCAATCCTTACATTGCAATTGTCGTGCTTACCTTAATTCTTGCTATCGCAATGGTGTGGTTAGAAAGCAATACGCAATTTTCCATTGATACTTTGCTCGGCATTATCGCTCATAGCTGTTTATCCCTCGGGGTGGTGACAGTAGGATTACTACAGAATGTACGGGTAGATTTGATGAGTTACTTATTTGGGGATTTGCTTGCAATTAATTATACCGATTTAATTTATATTGGGATTGGCGTGATAATAGTGCTTTCAACACTAATTTACTTTTGGCAATCCTTACTTTCCACCACCGTATCGCCAGAACTCGCGCAAGTTGAAGGCATTAATATCAAAAAAATGCGTTTTATTTTGATGATATTAACAGCGTTAACTATTGCCTTGAGCATGAAATTTGTCGGTGCATTAATTATCACATCCTTATTAATAATTCCTGCTGCAACCGCTCGTCGTTTTGCGAGAACGCCAGAATCTATGGTAGGCTGGGCAATTGTAGTCAGTATGTTATCGATCATAGCAGGGCTAATATTATCAGCCTTTTATGATACCGCTGCGGGGCCTTCCGTTGTCATTTGTTCAGCGTTTTTATTTGTCTTATCACTCTTCCAAAAAGAGCGATTATAAGCTTGCCCAACCAGTGAAAACCATTTGCGCCACACTTTAATTCTTGATAAAGTGCGGTCAATTTTTACGGTCTTTTTAGGATAAGAAAATGAGCCAAGAATATTTAGATTTTGAATTGCCGATTGCTGAATTAGAAGCAAAAATTGAAGCATTACGCGCAGCATCGGATGATAAAGTTGATTTAACTGATGAAATCAAACGCTTACAAAAGAAAAGTAACGAACTCACTAAAAAAACCTTTGCTAACCTCGATGCTTGGCAAGTTTCACGTATGGCGCGTCATCCAAACCGCCCTTATACATTAGATTATATCGAACATATTTTTACTGAATTTGAAGAACTTGCAGGCGATCGCGCATTTGCTAATGATAAAGCGATCGTGGGCGGTCTTGCACGTTTAGATGGTCGCCCAGTGATGGTGATTGGTCATCAAAAAGGTCGTTCCGTAAAAGAAAAAGTACAACGCAATTTTGGTATGCCTGCACCTGAAGGCTACCGCAAGGCTTTACGTTTAATGGAAATGGCTGAACGTTTTAAATTGCCAATTATCACATTTATTGATACCCCGGGGGCTTATCCAGGTATTGGCGCAGAAGAGCGCGGTCAAGCGGAAGCTATCGCTCGCAACTTACGCGAAATGGCGCAACTTACCGTTCCCGTTATTTGTACCGTTATCGGTGAAGGCGGTTCTGGCGGTGCATTAGCTATTGGTGTAGGCGATAAAGTTAATATGTTACAGTATTCAACCTATTCTGTTATTTCTCCAGAAGGCTGTGCTTCTATTCTTTGGAAAAGTGCAGAAAAAGCATCAACCGCAGCTGAAGTAATGGGATTAACTGCAAGCCGTTTAAAAGAATTAAATCTTATCGACAGCATTGTGCAAGAACCTTTGGGTGGCGCACATCGTAATTATGCGAAAATGGCTGAAAACTTAAAACTTCGTTTAAAAGAAGATTTAGCAGAGCTCGACGAGCTAAGCAAAGAAGAATTATTAAATAGACGCTATGAACGTTTAATGTCTTACGGTTATTGCTAACTAACATTCTAAAAGAGCGGTGATTTTTGCCGCTCTTTTTTGATCTAAATATACAACAAAGGAGAAAACACAATGAAAAACGTACTTTCAATCCAATCCCACGTGGTCTATGGTTTTGCGGGTAACAAATCTGCGACTTTTCCAATGCAGTTATTAGGCGTCGATGTATGGGCATTAAATACCGTTCAATTTTCTAATCACACCCAATACGGAAAATGGACAGGTATGGTCATTCCGCAAGAACAAATCCGAGAAATAGTGACCGGACTCGATAGCATTGAAAAACTACAAGAATGTGATGCTTTGTTATCAGGTTATTTAGGTTCTGCGGAACAAGTCGATCAAATTCTTTTTGCTTTAGAGCAAATCAAACTGCGTAATCCAAATGCGCTTTATTTATGCGACCCTGTAATGCCACATCCGAAAAAAATCTGCGTGGTTGCCAATGGTGTTCGCGAAGCGCTTATTGAAAAAGCCATTTCAGTGGCAGATATTATGACGCCAAACTTACACGAATTGCGTCAGCTAACCGAATTTCCAATTAATACCTTTGACGATGTATTAAAAGCAGTGAATGCGTTGATTGCAAAAGGCGTGAAGAAAGTTCTTGTTAAACATTTAGGCAGTGCGGGTAAAATCAACGATCCTGATACATTTGAAATTATTATGGCAACCCCAGAGGGGGTTTGGCATTTAAGCCGTCCACTTTATCAATTCAACTTTGAACCAGTGGGCGTGGGCGATTTAATTGCGGGTACATTCTTAGCAAATTTACTCAATGGAAAATCTGATGTAGAAGCCTTTGAAGCGATGAATAATGAAGTAGCAGGCGTAATGAAAACCACCTTTGAACTGGGTTCTTACGAATTACAAACGATTGCTGCACGTTTTGAAATTCTCAACCCAAGCAGCAATTATAAAGCTGAAAAAGTTGCCTAATGGACTTACTTTCAGACATTGAAAAACAACTCAAACAAACCTCTACTCAAGGATTTCTTATCGCCTTGAGTGGTGGTTTGGATTCCACTGTACTTCTTTCCTTATTTGCAAAACTTCGTCAAAAACAACCGCACTTACCGCCTTTATCAGTACGAGCGATCCACATTCATCACGGATTAAGCCAAAACGCAGATAATTGGGCCAAACACTGCCAAGACTTATGCGATCAATTTCAAATTCCGTTGATTATCGAACGAGTACAAGTAGATAAAGCCAATGGTATTGAGGCTGGCGCTCGTGAAGCACGCTATCAAGCTATAAAAAAACATCTTCAAACACAAGAAATACTCGTCACGGCGCATCATTTAAACGATCAAACAGAAACATTTTTCTTAGCGCTAAAACGTGGTAGTGGGTTACAAGGCTTAGGCGCCATGCAACAACAAAGTGTATTATTTGGCATGCCAATTTTACGCCCGTTGTTAGGCTTTACTCGCTCACAGTTAGAAGATTACGCGCAAAAAGAAAATCTCAACTGGATTACAGACGAAAGTAATGAGGATAATCGATTTGATCGCAATTTCTTGCGCAATGAAATTTTGCCTGAATTACGTGAACGCTGGGCTCATTTTGATTTAACCGTGCAACGTTCTGCTCAACATTGTTTTGAACAGCAACAGTTAATTAATGATTTATTGAGCGAATCCTTTGCAGAACATTGTCAAATTAAAAGCCAATTTAAACTGCTCCAATTTCGCGAATATTCACCAGCAAAACAGACCGCACTTTTGCGTATGTGGCTTGCCAAAAACCAACTTGAAATGCCAAGTAAACGCCAACTTACACAACTTATTAATGATGTTGTTTTTGCAAAAGAAGAGGCAAATCCTCAATTTCAGCTTGTAAATAAAGTCATTCGACGTTATCAGGACTGTTTATATTTAACTAAGCCGTTTTCTGATCTAACCAAATGCTCCCTAAAATTAGAACAAAACACGCTAAGTTTACCCGATGATTTAGGCAATCTCACTGTTCAAGAAAATGAACAAAACCTGATTTTCTACTGGCAGGATTACTCTGTGACGCTAGAAAAAACGAACTTGCCTATTTCTATTCGCTTTGGCTATTCGGGCAAAATTAAACATCATCCGAAACGCCCAAGAGAAGATATAAAAAAAATCTGGCAAGAGTTAGGCGTGCCACCTTGGGAACGAAATAGGATCCCTTTAATTTTTTATGGCAACAATCTAAAAAGTGCGGTCGGTTTTTTCAGTGTTTTAAAGTCAAGTTAAAGTGGCTTTACATCTAAAAATGCTTTCAAAATTTGAGCGGTAAATTCTTTTCTTAGATAAAAACCTAAAGGCAAGGTATCTATAATTTCGCCATTTTTTCCTATGCCTTTTGTCACAGCGCGACTATTTGCCCCCTTCGGGCGAAGTTGCATAACTTCCCCAATTCGAGCGGTAATTTGCTCCAATTTGCCAAGTACAATTAAATCCATCAATTCTTCCCAATCTTGTTTTAATTGACGTTCTTGCTCAGCGGTTGGCTTCCATAAAATTGGTGCGCCGATATGGCGTTCACGCAATGGAATATGGCGACTGCCTTCAATAGGCATCCAAAGTACACAAGAAAGTTTATGACGAACGTGGGAATTTTCCCATTTAACCCCAGAATTTTGTACCAACGGGGCAAGACTCACAAAAGTGGTTTCAAGCGGATAACCCTCAGCATTAATCGGCAATGTTTTAAGCTCAACACCTAAATGGGAAAAATCCTGTTCAGCTTTACTTCCTGCCGTTGCACCTAAAGCGCGCTCTAATAACATTCCCACCCAGCCTTTATCACGTTTTAAATCAGGCGGGACAGGAATATGCAATTCATCCGCTAACTCTCCAAAAGTTAAGCCAGCGATAGATTGCGCTTGGGAAAGTAATTGTTCAAGGGTTTGTGGAATCATTCGTGATATTTCTTAAAAAAGCGTGGCTTAGTGTTTTCAGTGCCTTTATCAATATAGGGAATTTTCTCTAACTGCAATAAAAAACGTTTTGCCTCTAAGCCACCACCAAAACCAGTTAAAGTACGATCTTTACCTAAAATACGGTGACAAGGAATAATAATACTAATCGGATTACTCCCCACCGCGCCACCCACGGCACGAACAGCCTTCGGGTTATTAATCCGTAACGCCAGCTCTCCATAAGTTGAAAGTTCGCCATAATCAATTTCGCGCAAGGCTTGCCAAATGGCTTGTTGAAACGCTGTGCCTTCTGGTTTTAAGGGAATGTCTGCAAACCGCTCAACTTCCCCATTAAAATATCGTTTAAGAGCTAACCTCACTTTTTGAAAAACAGGTGATTCATCTTGCTTTTGCCATTTTGGATTAGGCTCATATTGCTCTTTTTCAAAATCAATATGTGTAATACTTTCACCATCAGATAAAATCAAAAGCCTCCCGACGGGTGAAGGATAATAAGTGTAATAAAGTGCGGTCATTTTTTGCCTTATTTTATAAAAAGAAAAGCACACTTCGTGTGGAAGTGTGCTTTATTATGCTAAATTTTTTAACGGATTAGAAACTATAATTTAAGTTTAAGCCGTAAAGATTTGCATGTGCTTGAGAAGTATAATTTGCGGTTTCTGTTACCAATCCAGCCGTCGCCTTAGGTTTTATTTCCTCTTTAAAGTGAACTTTCTTACCTTTTAAGTAAGCATAGGCGAGATCAATAGATAAATTCGGGGTGAATTTATAAGTTGCCCCTAAGCTATACCACATACGATCGGTATCTGGAATTGCAGCACTACGGTGATGACGAGAAGCAGATTGATCGTAAGCAATACCCGCACGCAAGGTCAATTTTTCATCAAGATTGTAACTTGCCCCTAATGCAATACGAGAGTTATTGCTATATTGTAATTCTTTATCAAAAGCTACCTTACCATCTTCAAAACTAGCATATAATCGGTTTAAACGACTCCAATGAGTGTATTTATAACTATAATGCACAGCAAATTTGTCGGTTAATTGATGGAAACCAGAAAATTCTACATAATCTGGTAACTTGAGGGTTAAGCTCCCTTTCTCGCCAACTTTATTTGCATCTTTACTGGTCGCTGTACGGTCAGTAAAATTAATATCCACTTTGGAATGATAGGCTAAACCAATTCTGTTACCCTCATTAAATTGATACATCACCCCTGCATTCCAGCCAAGTCCCCAAGCAGCTTTATCTTGCAATTGTACAACTTGAGTATCAGGCTGCAATCCTAGCAACAACTTGTTAAGAATACCAGCACGACGATCAACTTTTGCTTTTGCATAAATAGCATTTGCACCTAGTCCCACGCTAAACCCCTCAGTCACACGATAAGCACCGCTTAAATTTAAATTAATAGAGGTAAGTTCTGTAGTACCGCCAAACAAACCAGCATCATATCGATCGCCATATTCACTTTTTAAACCAAAATTCACATTCATCCCCGCACCCATTGCCCATTTATCATTCACAGGTGCTGTAAAATACAAATTAGGTACAAAAGCGGCAGGAACAACTCGACGTTGTGCGGCAGAACCATTTACAGGATTTCCATTCGGCACAGCTGCACCAGTAAGCTTCACATCACCACTCATATTAATTCTAGAATCAACATAAACGCCACCCGTGGAAAACTGTGCAGTTTTAAATAAACTCATCAAAGCCGGGTTAGTTGCTACTACTGATGCATTATCGGCAATCGCCGCTTCACCCGCATAGGCACGACCAAGCCCAGAAGTAGAAACTTCCGCCAATTGGAACGCTGCCGCATTTGCGCCACCTGCAGCCAATAACATTGCAGTTGCTAAAATAGACTGATTAAATTTTTTCATTTGGAAACCTTTGTTATAAATAAAAATCTTGCCGATTCTAAAACTCGATACCATTGAGCGCAAACCCATTTACTTATTTTCACCAGAACTCCGACCAGTTAGCGGGAACTTTTTGCATTTAATGGATTGTTTTGTTCAGTTTTTGTCATTTATGGGGAAAAAGAAAAATGATAAAATGCGCCAAAATATTCATATAAGGAAAAGAAAATGACAGTAAAATGCAAAGCAGAAGAATCCTTAACTTGTAGCTGTGTTGATGTAGGTACTATTATTGACGGCTCTGACTGTAGCGTAGCAGTACATCAATTTTATAGTACTGAAGCAGATGCCAATGCAGCGCTTGAACGATTAACGAAGAAAGCGCGCGATACAGAAAGTGATCCTTGCGAAATTAAAAGCGAAATCGTGGCAGTTGAAAACGGCGTTCAACTAAATGCTTCTTTCACTTTTAGTTGCCAAGCAGAAGCGATGATTTTTGAACTCGCAAATCGTTAAAAACAATGTCAAACTCGACCGTACTTTTTCTAAAGTGCGGTCTTTTTTTATCTTAAATTTAAATCGCAAACGTTTGCTTAAGCTGTTAAAATGAACGTCGATTTATTTTTCAATACTTATCGATATAGGAAAACACTGTGAGCAAACAATCATTAAGCTATAAAGATGCCGGAGTTGACATTAATGCTGGCAATGCATTAGTTGAACGAATTAAACCTGAAGTAAAACGTACCACTCGTGCAGAAGTGATCGGGGGATTAGGTGGATTTGGTGCCTTATGTGCGATACCAAGCAAATACAAAGAACCTATTTTAGTATCTGGCACTGATGGAGTTGGCACGAAATTACGCTTAGCCATAGATTTAAAAAAACACGACACTATTGGCATTGATTTAGTCGCTATGTGCGTAAATGATTTAGTCGTTCAAGGGGCTGAACCACTATTTTTCTTAGATTATTATGCAACAGGAAAACTAGATGTTGATGTGGCTGCAGATGTTGTAAAAGGGATTGCAGATGGTTGTGTACAATCGGGTTGTGCATTAGTTGGTGGTGAAACAGCAGAAATGCCTGGCATGTATCATGCAGGCGATTATGATTTAGCAGGATTCTGTGTTGGCGTTGTAGAGAAATCTGAAATTATTGATGGTAGCCGTGTAAAAAATGGCGATGCGTTAATTGCGTTGGGTTCTAGTGGCCCACATTCAAACGGTTATTCTTTAGTTCGTAAAGTGATTGATGTCGCGGGCGTTAATCCTGCAACAGAACTACTTGATAACAAACCATTAAGCGAACATGTACTTGCGCCAACAAAAATCTATGTCAAATCCGTGTTAGCACTTATTAAGCAAGCCGATGTACATGCGATTGCGCATTTAACAGGCGGCGGTTTCTGGGAAAACATTCCGCGCGTATTGCCTAAAAACACCAAAGCAGTAATTGATGAAAAAAGCTGGAAATGGCCTTCCGTGTTTAATTGGTTACAAGAAAAAGGCAATATCGACACATATGAAATGTACCGAACCTTCAATTGTGGTGTTGGCATGGTAATTGCACTTCCTCAGGAACAAGTCGAGACCGCATTAGCGATCTTAAAACAAGCGGGTGAGAATGCATGGTTAATCGGGCATATTGAACACGCTGAAGACGATACTGAACAAGTTGTGATTGCATAATAAAATCATAAAAAAATGGTACACATTTACTGATGCGTACCATTTCTAACTGGATAAAAGTGCGGTGAATTTTCACCGCACTTTATTTTCATTAATACCCTTCTTCTTGCATATTCGGCAAAAATTTCGCTTGCTGAATGCGCTTTACTTTCGTACGAATTGAACCATCTGAATGTAGCTCAATTTCACGCCAACCTGGCTGTAACGTATCAAGAGAAAAATACTGGCAATCAGGTTTAAATTGAATACAAGTCGCTGGCGTTGCCATCACTTGATAACCATTCCATTCACTGTTTACTTCTTGATGAATATGCCCATATAAAATAGCTTTCACATTACTAAAAGACGCAAGCACTTCTGCCAATTCGTGAGAATTACGAAGGTTATGTTGATCAAGCCATGCGGAATTAGTTGGTAATAAATGATGGTGTAATACAACCAACGTATAACGTTCAGGATTTTTTTCTAAGGTTTCTTTTAATAAATCGAGTTGATGCTGGCTTAGTTGTCCGTGTGGTACACCATAAACTTGGCTATCCAACAATAAAGCCTGCCAATGTTCGCCCAATAGAAGATGTTTTGCCGCGTTCATTGGTGGCTGATTTAAAAATTCTGCCATTTTAGGCTGAAAATCGTGATTTCCCGGGATCCAAAACACAGGTTTATTGAAAGGTTTCATCATTTCTACAAAACGAGCGTAACCTTCATCACTACTATCCTGTACAAGATCGCCTGTAGCAAGAATCACATCAAATTCATTATTTTCTTGCTGAATTTCCTTTAATACTTGAGCAAAACTTGCTTGTGTATTTACCCCCAATAATTCCGCACTTTCATCTTTAAATAAATGGGGATCCGTAATTTGTAATAACTTAATAATAGGCTTTTCCGCCTGATAAACAAACGTATTTTTCATTAATGCCCCCTAACTACATTTCCAACTTTGTTGTAACTGAGCATAATTTAATTGAAGCCACTGCAATCCAATCACTGCAATGCCATTATCAATTTTCCCCTCGCACATCCATTGATACGCCTGTTCACGTTTTACTACGTGTACTCGAATGTCTTCATTTTCTTCAGCCAAACCGTGAATACCTTTTGCTTGTGAACTATCAACCTCACCTGCAAATAAATGAATTCGCTCCACAGTTCCACCTGGGCTATCCCACACACTTAAGCAATGAGTTAAATTTTTTACTTGAATCCCCGCTTCTTCTTCACTCTCACGCAAAGCAACTTCTTCTGGCTTTTCGCCTTTTTCCACCATACCCGCAATTAGTTCGAGTAACCAAGGCGAACGATTAGATTCTGGATGATAAGCCGCGCCAATACGAATTTGTTCGACTAAAATCACAGAATCTTCTTTTGGATCATAAGCGATAACCGCTGAGGCTGCGCCTTTAATAAGTAATTCTCGCGTTACGACGCCACTTTGCCCCCCAGCAAAAAGTTTATGTTTAAATTGGATTCGTTTAAGTGTGAAAAAACCTTCATATAAAGTTTGTTCACCCAATATTTCTATATCTTGTTGGCTAAAGTGTTGAATTTCTGACATCTGTTTTCTCCAAAACTGCGCGCAAAATCATACGCTTAAAAGACTACAAAAAAAATAGAAGGTTTCCACTTTTTGTTGAAAGTTTGAAGTGAGTCACAAAATAAAATACCGTGATAATTTATCAATAATCACGGCATTCTTTTTTCAGAAGTATGTAAGATAATGTTTTACTCCATTTTACGAAATAGACATTCTACAAAACCTTACTCACAATTTTTCCATCAGCCACTTGGGTTGTAATAAAGTCCCCTTGATTGACATCTTTTACACTAACAATGGCTTTACCTTGTGGGTTTTCCGCAATGGAATAACCTCTCGCCAAGACTTTCAACGGGCTTAAGCTATCCAGTTTTCCGCATAACGTTGCCAGTTTATTTTGACGCTCCGTCACTTGGCGATTTACGCAAAAATTTAACCGCACTTGTAACTGCTCTAAGCGTTGTTGATGACGTTGCACTCGATATGGCAATGGATTTTGTTTCAAACGAGAAGAAAGTGCGGTAAATTTTTGTTGTGTATTTTCAAACTGACGCAACATAGCAAGTTGCAAGCGATGCGTAAGCTGTGCATTTTTTGCTTGTTGAACGCGTAACTGATTCTGTGGATGTTGATTGTGTAATCGTAAGATTATCTGTTTCAAACGCTGGCTTTTTCGCGTAAATAAACGATCAAATGCCATATCTAAACGTTGCTGTTGATGGCGAAGTTGTTGCAATAATTCATCTTGATTACGACTAACTAACTCAGCCGCAGCAGAAGGGGTCGGCGCACGAAGATCTGCAACAAAATCGGCAATCGTCACATCTGTTTCGTGTCCCACCGCACTGATAATGGGTAAGGTTGAACGAAAAATCGCTCGCGCCACGTCTTCTTCATTAAAACACCAAAGATCTTCTAATGAACCACCACCACGCCCCACAATTAATACATCCACTTCTTGTCGCAGATTGGCAAGTTCAATCATTTGCACAATTTCTGCTGTCGCCTCTTTGCCTTGAACCGCTGTGGGATAAATGACGACCTTTAAACTTGGATCACGGCGTGCCAAAATATGCAAAATATCTTGTAAAGCCGCACCTGTAGAAGAAGTAATAATCCCAACTGCTTTACTAAAGTGCGGTAGATTTTTCTTGAGATTTTGAGCAAACAATCCTTCCGCAGCCAACTTCATTTTTAACGCTTCAAATTGCTGTTGCAACAAGCCCTCACCAGCTGGATGCATGGAGTCAATAATAAGCTGATAATCACCGCGAGGCTCATATAAACTCACATTGGCACGCACAAGAACTTGCATCCCATTTTGCGGACGAAAAGCAACACGCAAATTTTTCATGCGAAACATTGCACAACGCACCTGTGCATTTTCATCTTTCAACGTTAAATACCAATGCCCAGACACGGGTTGCGTAAAATTGGAAATTTCACCCGTTAACCAAATTTGTGAAAAATTCCCTTCAAGCATCTGGCGCGCAGCCGAATTCAGTTGAGAGACGGAATAAATATTGTCGGACATGTTATTCAATTAATGCCCAACCATCATCGACCCAGTTACAAATTGAATCCAACAACAAATCCATTGAAGTTTCTGGATCTTCAGTTTCATTTACTAAACTTGATAAAAATGCCCAATCCAAACTTTCACCATCAGATAAGCGTTTCAACACTTCGGTCTCAATCACATTAAGCTCATCTAACCACTCGCCATTCGCATAAATTCGCAGCGGATTTTCGGTGTAAAGCAATTTACAATTGTTGTCTTGAGAAAGGAATGCCCCCTCATCTTCTAAAATTGATCGCACTTCATCAGGATCGCACATTTCATCAGAAACTAATAACTCATAACGACGAGAACTCACCGCACTTGCTACGGCTTGCTTAAACAATGCATCAAAAGCTTCTGAATGAGCCAATTTATCTAATAACAGCTGCTTCATTGCTTGAATATTTTCATCCGCAAGTTTACCTGTACGTTGTTCAGACTGGCTTAAACGTAGCGGTAAATCAAACTCGCTTAAATTCAAATCAGGATCTTGATGACAAAAGCCTTTGCTTATGCCATCAATCAAATTGCTTAAATTTGGATAACGTAAGCCAAAAGAAAAAGTTAAACAATCATCTTCAGCCACACCATAATGTGCCATACGCGCTGGAATATAGAGAATATCTCCTGGATTCATCACTTCATCAATCACCAATTCACCCATATCATCAAAAATTCGGATTGGCTGATTGGGTTTAAATTCAGTACTTGAATCGCACCATTTACCCACTTGCCAACGACGATGACCATATCCTTGCACCAAGAATACATCATACTCATCATAATGCTTACCAACAGAGCCACCTTTCGGTGCGTAAGACACCATAATATCGTCACGTTGCCACTGAGGAATAAAGCCAAATTTGTTCCAAAGTTGTCCTAATTCAGGCGACCATTGCTCCAAATTTTGAACTAACACCGACCATTTTTCTGGTAACTTTTGGAAATCCTTTTCGCTTAAAGGACTAAAAAAAACTTTCCAATCATCATCAGAAAATGTCTTCACTAAACGAGCGGTAACATCTTCATTTTGTGCAAGCTCAATAATATCTTGTGGCTCAAACTGCCCAACAATTTCAGGCAAACCGTTACGAATCACAAGTGACTTTTTCTGCCAATAATCGCGTAGAAAAATTTCTGGCGTGATATGTTCAGGTAAACAAAAATCAACAGATGAAAGTGCGGTCATTTTTAAGCTCCTTTTTCTTTATTTTTAGCGGCAGCTTGCTCTGCTGCACGTTTACGGCGAATTTCTTTCGGATCAGCAAGTAATGGACGATAAATTTCAATACGATCGCCCTCTTTTAATACATCAGTCAATTTTATTGGACGACTGAAAATCCCAATTTTATTTGCGCTCAAATCAATCTCTGGAAATTGGCTTAAAATCCCCGATTGCGTAATCGCTGTTTGCACAGAAATGCCTTCATCAACTTGAAAAGATTTCAAATAATAACGCTCGGGCAAAGCATAAGCGATTTCAATGTTAATCTGATTCATTTTTACTTCTTTGTTAAAAAATTTTAACCATTATAACGGAAAAGTGCGGTGACTTTTAATGATAAATCACGAGCAATAAATTACCCCTTTGTTTCCGCCTTATAGATTGAGAATTTAAGGCTTTTTCGCTACAATACGCCACCATTTTTTACATCATCAAATAAAAATGTCAGAAATAAAACTCATTGTTGGTTTAGGCAATCCTGGCGATAAATATACCGATACACGCCACAATGCGGGCGAATGGCTTGTTGAACGCTTGGCGCGCCGTTTTAACGTTTCGTTAAATCCTGAAAATAAATTCTTCGGAAAAACTGCCCGCACTTTAGTGAATGGAAAAGAAGTGCGACTTTTAGTGCCAACAACTTTTATGAATTTAAGCGGTAAAGCAGTTGGTGCGTTGTCAAGTTTTTACCGTATTAAACCTGAAGAAATTTTGGTTATTCACGATGAACTAGATTTGCCTGCTGGCGTCGCAAAACTCAAACAAGGTGGCGGACACGGTGGACATAACGGCTTAAAAGATATTGTGGCTCAACTAGGCAATAACAATAATTTCTACCGTTTACGCATTGGCATTGGGCATCCTGGCCATCGTGATTTAGTGGCGGGTTACGTCTTAAATAAACCATCGCCAGCAGATCGTGATGCACTTGAAAAAGTGCTAGATGAAGCAACTGATTGTGTAGAAATGATTTTCAAAGATGGAATGGTCAAAGCGACCAACCGTTTAAACAGTTTCAAAATTTAAAAGTGCGGTTAGTTTTATAACCGTTTTACTCAAAATAAGGAAAAATTATGGGATTCAAATGTGGTATTGTGGGATTGCCAAATGTGGGCAAATCTACTCTTTTTAACGCACTCACTAAAGCTGGTATTGAAGCTGCAAACTATCCATTCTGTACTATCGAACCAAATACGGGTGTCGTGCCAATGCCAGATCCGCGTTTAGATGCATTGGCAGAAATCGTTAAACCTGAACGCGTATTACCAACCACGATGGAATTTGTGGACATCGCAGGCTTAGTTGCAGGTGCTAGCAAAGGCGAGGGCTTGGGTAACAAATTCCTCGCGAATATTCGTGAAACTGATGCGATCGGTCACGTCGTACGTTGCTTTGAAAATGACGATATTGTACACGTTGCAGGGAAAATTGACCCACTTGATGATATTGATACCATCAATACCGAATTAGCCTTAGCAGACTTAGACAGCTGTGAACGAGCAATCCAACGTTTACAAAAACGTGCTAAAGGTGGCGACAAAGAGGCTAAATTTGAACTTTCCGTTATGGAAAAAATCCTCCCAGTGCTTGAAAATGCAGGAATGATTCGCTCAGTTGGATTAGATAAAGAAGAATTGCAAGCAATCAAGAGTTACAACTTCTTAACGTTAAAACCAACAATGTATATCGCAAACGTAAATGAAGATGGTTTTGAAAATAATCCATATTTAGATCGCGTTCGTGAAATTGCTGCAAAAGAAGGGGCGGTTGTTGTTCCAGTATGTGCGGCGATTGAATCTGAAATTGCAGAACTTGATGATGAAGAAAAAGTCGAGTTTTTACAAGATTTAGGCATTGAAGAATCGGGATTGAACCGTGTAATTCGTGCAGGATATGCGCTTTTAAATCTTCAAACTTATTTCAC
Source organism: Haemophilus sp. C1 (assembly GCF_001276515.1). Lineage (GTDB taxonomy): Bacteria > Pseudomonadota > Gammaproteobacteria > Enterobacterales > Pasteurellaceae > Haemophilus. The sequence continues at coordinate 8,661 of NZ_LDVZ01000023.1, read as the reverse complement.
TGCTGGCGTAAAAGAAGTGCGAGCTTGGACAGTTTCAGTTGGCGCAACCGCACCAAAAGCAGCTGCTGTAATCCACACCGACTTTGAAAAAGGCTTTATCCGAGCAGAAGTTATCGCTTATGAAGACTTTATCCAATTCAACGGTGAAAACGGTGCAAAAGAAGCAGGTAAATGGCGTTTAGAAGGTAAAGATTACATCGTACAAGATGGCGATGTAATGCACTTCCGATTCAACGTGTAAAAACACATAAAAAATCACCGCACTTTTGACGCAGAAATAAAGGTGCGGTTTATATTTTACAAAAGGAATATTATGTCATCTATTAAATATCGTCCAGAAATTGATGGACTACGTGCAATTGCTGTTATTTCAGTCATTATTTATCATCTTAATGAAAACTGGTTATCTGGTGGTTTTCTTGGGGTGGATATTTTCTTTGTTATTTCTGGTTTTCTGATTACTGGTATTATTATCACAGAAATTCAACAGAATTCTTTTTCGTTTAAACAATTTTATACTCGACGTATTAAACGAATTTATCCTGCTTTTATTACAGTGATGGCATTAGTGTCTTTCATTGCGTCTGTTATTTTCATTTATAATGATTTTAATCAATTAAGAAAAACCATTGAATTAGCTACAGCTTTCTTATCTAATTTCTATTTAGGTTTAACACAAGGTTATTTTGATTTAAGCGCAAATGAAAATCCTGTGTTACATATTTGGTCACTAGCTGTAGAAGAACAATACTATCTTATTTTTCCACTTATCCTAATTCTAGCTTATAAAAAATTTAGAGAAATTAAAGTATTATTTATTATAACACTAATTTTGTTTTTTATTTTACTTGCTACCTCTTTTATTCCAGCTAATTTTTATAAAGAAGTATTGCATCAGCCTAATATTTATTATCTCTCTAACCTAAGATTTCCTGAATTACTTGTAGGATCTTTGTTAGCAATTTATCATAATCTTTCAGCAAGCAAGCAAGCAAGCAAGCAAGCAAGCAAGCAAGCAAGCAAGCAATGTTATTGCAATATTAAGTACATTACTATTATTTTCCTGCTTATTTTTAATGAATAATGATATTGCATATATTCCGGGGGTGACTTTAATTCTCCCTTGTATTTTTACAGCATTGATTATTCATACTACATCTCAAAATAATATCATTAAATTATGTTTATCTAATAAAGCGATAGTGTTTATTGGGAAAATTTCTTATTCTCTTTATTTATATCATTGGATTTTTATTGCACTGGCTTATTATATAACGGGAGAAAAACAAATTAATAATCAATCGATTGCTATAGTAACAGTATTAACAATAATTTTTTCAGTTCTAAGCTATTATTTAATCGAACAGCCAATTAGAAAATCAAAACTAAACTTTAAACAAAGTTTTCTTTATATTTATTTTATTCCTTCTCTTTTACTCTTAGGATTTAATCTTTATAAAAGACAAATAATGCGAGTTGAACAAGAACATATTGAACAAGAATCTCCTATTTCTAATGAAAATCATTATCCTGCTAAGGTCATTATTTTAGGCGATTCTCATTCTTCACATTTAGAAGCTTTTTTAAATTATGTGGGGAATAAAGAAGGCTGGAAAGCAGATATTTTCAAAGATAAATTTGAATGTAGCTTTATTGTGAATAATAAATATCAATTAGATCCTAATTGTCAATCTGTATGGCAGAAAGACTCTCAATATAAAGCGATATTTATTTCAGCATTTTATGACTTGAAAATGGGCGGACAACCAGTACCTCGCTTTAGACCCGAAACTTTCATTGAACCAGATTTTAAAGCGCGTTTTAAAGAAACAGTGAAACAACTAGCGATGCAAAAGCCCGTATATGTTTTTGCTAATAATAGCTCAGTAAGTCGTTCTCCGCTGCGTGGTTATTTATTAGAAAATTATGGACTTGAAAAGTATTTGGAACCAATTCGTAGAATGGGCGATATTGATGCGAGTAACAAAATCATTCACGATTTAGTCAAAGATATTCCTAATGTTTATTGGGTAGATGCTCAACAGTATTTACCAAAAGATAGCGTTATGGCAGAAGGAAAATACTTGTATGGAGATCAAGATCACTTAACAAATTTTGGTGCTTACTATATGGCAAAAGAATTTAGTAAATACCAACGAGTGATGACACCTGAACAAGTGAAAAAACTCTACGAGTAAAAACGAAAAGCGTTGAGCTATTTGCCCAACGCTTTTTTATATCTGCTTAAGTGTATCAACTAACTTTTCACCAATAGGTTTACGCCAGCCAATCAGCAACTCTGGTAGTTTATCTTGAGAACAATCATATTTCCAAACCCATTTAATTAATTCATCCAAAGTGCGTTTACTTGCAACGATTTCAGGGGTTAAACCTTTTGGTGTTAAGCTATTCACTTTTTCTTGTAATAATCGAATTGTTTTTTTGTAACGAGGATCTTCAGAAATACGTTCAATAGGTTTTGGATAGTCGTCAGAAGAAACACGTCTTGCTTGAGCAAGTAATTGTAAAATCTTGTTACCACGCACACGCACTTCATTTTCAGTTAATCCCATTTCTAACATTTCAGATGTATTACGTGGATTATTCTTTGCCACTTTCCAAAGATGTTCTGATTTCACAATATAAGAAAGTGCTAAATCACGTTCTATTGCCACGTTTTGTCGCCACTGTGCCAAAATTTTTAAACGAGACAATTCTAATGGATTTAATTTCCAAGCATTTGGAATATCTAAATACGCTTTTTCTGAATCTCGCTCTTGTAATTTATGCGTTTTAGCAAGAACAAGTTCGCAATCATCTCTTACTGCTTGTTCCCAAGGTGTTTTCGCTAACTCTTTTTCAAGAATATGATAAAGTGGCAACAAATACCAAACATCGCCTGCGGCATATTGAAGTTGAATATCAGAAAGGGGGCGTTTGATCCAATTGGTGCGAGTTGCACCTTTATCGATTTCTACATTTAAGTATTGTTGTGCTAATTTTGCCAATCCTGCTGATGTGCCAAGCCCAAGAAAGCGCGCCATAATTTGCGTATCAATCATTGGGCGTGGAAGCTGATCAAATTCTTGTAAGAAAACCAATAAATCTTCACTACAAGAATGTAAGATTTTTAATACCTTAGGATTGGCTAACAATGCGACAAAAGGCGAAAAATCCGTAATCGCTAAAGGATCAATTAAAGAGACGTGCTCGCCATCATAAAGTTGGATTAATCCCAACTTAGGAAAATAAGTGGAAACACGCATAAATTCTGTATCTAAGGCGACCGCACTTTTCTGTTGGGCTAAATTACAAACTTCTAATAGCGCAGCATTATCCGCAATGACCCTAAAGTGCGGTGGATTTTGACATTCTTTTATCATAGTGATTTTTTATTTGAAAAGAACAAAAATGGGATATTGCTATCCCATTTTGATATTAATGTTTTGCACGTTTTGAGATTTCTTCATCGCGTAAAACCCGACGTAAAATCTTACCTACATTGGTTTTTGGCAGTTCGTCTCGGAACTCAATTTCTTTTGGCACTTTATAGCCTGTGAGATACTGGCGACAATGGTTGCGAAGTTCATCACGAGTTAAACTATCGTCTTTTTTCACGACAAAGATTTTTATCGTTTCGCCAGAAACTGCGTGAGGAACACCAATTGCTACAGCCTCTGCTACTTTGTAGTTCAGCATAACGACATCTTCAATTTCATTTGGATAGACATTAAAGCCAGAAACTAAAATCATATCTTTTTTACGATCCACAATGCGTAAACTATATGATTCATCCATAATGACAATATCGCCAGTTGCCATCCAACCATCTTTTAAAACTTCGCTAGTTGCTTCTGGTCGTTGCCAATAACCTCGCATTACTTGCTCGCCTTTTACCCATAATTCGCCAGCTTCGCCAATTTTTGCTTCCGAACCATCATCTTTAATGATTTTTATATCAGTATTTGGCACTGGCACACCAATAGTACCATTATGTTTCACAACATTAATCGGACAAGCGGCGATTAATGGCGAACACTCCGTCATTCCATAACCCTCAATGATGTTACAGTCCGTTAATTCGTGCCAACGTGTTGCTACAGACTGTTGAATAGCCATACCGCCACCCACAGAAAGTTTCAACGCAGAAAAATCAACTTCTTTGAAATTTTCATTATTTAACAACGCATTAAATAAGGTATTTACACCAGTGATTGCTTCAAAACGGTATTTTTTTAACTCTTTCACAAATCCTTCAATATCTCTCGGATTAGTGATTAAGATCGCCGTTACACCTAATTCTAAAAATAATAAGCAGTTTACCGTTAAGGCAAATACGTGATAAAGAGGCAAGGCTAAAATAGCTGAGCGAGTGCGAGAATGATCGCCGATAAATGGCTCTGCAATCCATTTTGCTTGGAATACATTGGTTATAATATTTCCGTGCGTTAGCATCGCGCCTTTCGCTACACCTGTTGTGCCGCCAGTATATTGTAAAAAGGCTAAATCTTCGCGTTTCATTTCAGGGCGAACATATTGGCGATATTTACCAATACTCAATACTTCACGGAACGTCACTGCGTGCGGTAATTTATATTTTGGCACGAGTTTTTTCACATATTTCACAACAAAATTGACTAAAGTACGTTTACCAAATGAAAGTTGATCGCCCATTCGGGTAAGAATAACGTGTTTGACATTGGTATTGAAAACGACTTTTTCCAAGGTAGAAGCAAAATTTGATACCACGACAATCGCCACCGCACCACTATCTTGCAACTGATGTTCTAATTCTCTCGGTGTATAAAGTGGATTGACATTTACTGCAATTAAGCCAGCGCGCAAAATGCCAAAAAGTGCGATGGGATATTGCAATAAATTTGGCATCATCAATGCCACGCGATCGCCACGTTGAAGTTTAAATTCATTTTGCAAATATGCGGCAAATGCACGACTGCGTTCTTCTAATTTACGAAAGGTAAGTACTTGCCCCATATTAATGTAAGCGGGGCGATCTGGATGTTCGCGCACAGCTTTGTCGAACATATCCAAAATAGATTCATATTTTGAGGTATCCAGAAATTTTTCAGAGCCTTCTGGATAATTTTGAAACCAAATTTTTTCCATTTTTTATCCTAATTTGTTGGAAAATTTTTAAGATTTTATCATTTAATTCAAATAATAGCGAATTTCAGGCTGAACATACCAAGGGCGATGTCTCCATCTAAAAAATCCCCAATCATCATCTTCATCCCAATCATCTGTTGGATAATCATAGGTGGTACTAAGTGTCCACATACGGTATTTATCAGGTTGAATAACAGGATAAGTATAATCAGCTTGTTCGATCTTACCTTTCTCCGTTCCTGTTAATTGCCCACCCACCGTAATATAACGTTCTTTTAAATTTTCAGGATCCACAAATCCGTTGAAATAGACAATAAAGCGGCCATCTGATTGCAATTCAACAAATGGTTTACCTGAAATTGATGATACGGGTAAACTTAACACTTCAATTTTTGTTTGATTTGCTAAAACGGTAGTATTGACAATTTTTCCTCCAAGTCGAACCGTTTTACAATGGCAGGTTAAATCCTGCGGAGAAATTTCAGGGTAGGAATTAATAGAGAATCGCTCTTTTTCTAACCCTTTTGGTGGTGCAATACAGCCCGTTAATCCGAAACAAAGTGCGGTAAAAAATAAGGTCATTTTTCCTTTCATTTTCTATCCTCCTATTATTTAAACTTATTCACGTCCTGGTAATTTTTTCCAAGTAACTTCGTTACGCAAATAAATCGGTTCTATTTCTAAAGCTGAAATTGTGCGTTTTTGCAAGTATTCTACTCGCGCAAGTTCTAACATATATAAGGCATTAGGTAATTCTATATTTGAGCCAGTTAGATTTTTTTCAGTAAATTGAGAATAAGCAGCCCAGCCTGTCCCAACTCTAAATGCGTTATCATTTTGAAGCTGACTAATCGCTTTTTCTGGGGAACAAACTTGTTCGCTAATGACTTCTCGCCATTGAAAAACTTCCCCGAAATCTGACCGCACTTTTTCTCTCACTACTTGAGAAAAATAGACTTCATTCATTCTGGCATCAATCGCGGCAACAACATTTTCTGCTTGATGTAATTCAAATGCCGCCTGTGCCATTGCGGTTAAATTTGAAATAGGAATGACAGGCAAATCCGCCCCAAACGCTAAACCTTGTGCAATCCCTGCACCAACACGAACGCCAGTAAAACTACCAGGCCCACGCCCAAAGGCAAGCACATCAACTTGATTTAAACCTAACCCCGAATTTACCAAAATTTCATCGATCATAGGTAAAATTCGTTTAGTATGAGTGCGTTGTGCAAGTTCATTAATATGTGTTTTTTCGCCACGATGAAATAAGGCGACTGAACAGGCTTCAGTAGAAGTATCCAAAGCTAATAAAGTTAAATTTTGCATTATTATTCTCGTTTATTTATTTTGTAAGAATTGTATCACTTTGTTGAGATCACGGGTACGACTTGAGTTAGGTAAACTTTTCAAAAAAGTTTCGCCATAATTACGCATTACTAATCGATTATCACAAATAATTACAACGCCACGATCTGTAACATCACGAATTAAACGTCCAACGCCTTGTTTCAAGGTAATTACTGCTTCAGGAATTTGAATGTCGTTGAATGGATCGCCACCTTGCAAACGACAATCCTCAATGCGGGCTTTCAACAAAGGTTCATCTGGTGCATTAAAAGGAAGTTTATCAATAATAACCAAAGAAAGTGCATCGCCACGCACATCTACACCTTCCCAAAAGCTAGAGGTTGCCACCAAAACGCTATGGGATTCTTTTATAAATTGCTCAAGTAATTTGCCTTTTGAGGTTTCGCCTTGTAATAAAATTGAAAGATGACTTTTTTCACGAAAATACTCTGCTAAACCACGCATCATTGAATAAGAAGTGCAAAGAACAAAGCAACGCCCTTTGTTTGCTTCAACCACAGGTAATAACATTTCGCCTAGTGAGCTTAATGTATTCGCTTGATTAGTATTCGGCAAATATCGAGGCACACAAAGCAAAGATTGTTCAGAATAATTAAAGGGACTATATAAAATTTTTTGTGTCGCATTTTCAATGCCTAAACGTTGGCAGAAATGATTAAAGGTTCCCCCCACTTCTAATGTCGCAGATGTGAATATCCAAGCGGCTTCTTTCGCTTCGAGCTGATCACCAAATTTATCGGCTACTGTCAATGGCGTAATATGTAAACCAAACTGGCGACCATTCCCTTCATACCAATAACAATAACCCACAATATTTGTTTCAGATAAACGCTTTAGCTGAATTTTAATGGATTCAACACGCTCAAAAATACTATCTAAAGTTTGGGAGCGACCAAGTGCTAACTTAATCACTTCAGATAAAAAAACTATTTTCTCTTGTAATAATTCAAAGGCTTTTTTCACCGCACTTTGCGTGTAAAGTTCACGCCAATTTCCACGAACATTGCTCCCATTACCCAGTAATAAACGAAAATCTTGTACAACTTTCAGTAAAGTGTCCGATGTTGTGCCAAGCTGTTGCATATCTTTGAGTTCTGTGCGATAGACAATATTAATATCTTTGCATAAATCAAAAAGCTGGCGTGATGTTAAAGATTGACCAAAATATTGACTGGCAATATCGGGTAACTGGTGAGCTTCGTCAAAAATAATTACTTCTGCATTTGGAATAAGTTCGCCAAAACCACTTTCTTTCACAGCCATATCAGCAAAAAATAAGTGATGATTAACTACAACCAAATCAGCATTTAATGCTTTTTTACGCGCACTTGCTACATAACATTCTGAATAATTAGGACAATCTGTTCCTAAACAGCTTTCCGCCGTACTCGTCAGTTGTGGAATAATAGGACTATCTTCTGCAAGCTCAATACATTCTGTGAAATCGCCTGTTTTAGTACTATTGTTCCATTTTCGTACTTTACTTAGTTCAGCTAAAACAGACTTATCGCCAAGCACACCTTGAGCAATAACTTGATCTAAACGCTCTAAACAAAGATAGTTTGCTCGACCTTTTAGCAACGCAATTTTTCCCGTGAAATTAAGGGCTTTTTTAATAGCAGGCAGATCTCGATTAAAAAGCTGATCTTGAAGATTTTTAGATCCTGTAGAAATAATGGTTTTTTTACCAAAAACTAAAGCAGGAGCCAAATATGCGAAGGTCTTTCCTGTACCCGTTCCAGCTTCAATAACAAGAGAAGATTTATTTTGAATTGCTTTACCAACAGCATATGCCATTTCAAGTTGTTCAGTTCGAGGACGAAAACCTTTGATATTTTGGCTTAATTCGCCATTAACAGAGAAAATATTAGAAATGCGATCTTGATAATTCATTAAATTAGGAAAACATAAATTTTTATTAGTTTAACAAACTTATAAAAAATCGTATATGAAGTTAGTAGTTTTGTTAAAACTAAAATTAGACTCTTACTTCTTTAATGCTATGGATAGATTATAAAAAACAAAACCCCAGCTTTTCAACTGAGGTTCTTCTCTTTCAATTTATATTTGGTAACCTGGCGGTGCCCTACTCTCACATGGGGAAGCCCCACACTACCATCGGCATTACAGCGTTTCACTTCTGAGTTCGGTATGGTGTCAGGT
>NZ_LDVZ01000024.1 GCF_001276515.1 Haemophilus sp. C1 | reverse complement strand
GCCGATGGTAGTGTGGGGCATCCCCATGTGAGAGTAGGGCACCGCCAGGTTACCAAATACATATCTAAATTAAGTAAAAACAGAAGAACCCCAGTTGAAGGACTGGGGTTTTTGTTTTTTGGAAGTTTATACTTTAGCAAAATAAGTATAGATAAAGTTTGTATTTATTAGTGAGAAAAAAACACACTAGTGATACAATCCACAAAATTTTAAGAAAGGTACCCTATGGCTCGTAAGAAAAAAACACGTCGAATTACCGATATTATGCCAATTCGAAAAGCAGATAAAAAAATAGATATAACAAAGGCGCGCTCTGGTAAAAAGCTTACACGTTATGAATTGGACGCTAAAGCTCGTGAAGATAAGAAAAAACGTAAGCATAAAGGTTTGGCTTCTGGATCTCGTCATAGTGCGGTTGAAGAAAAAGCGAATAAACTTCAAAATGAAATTAAAGATCCAAAAATTGGTAGTAAGAAAAAGATACCGTTGGTTGTTGAATTTATTAATAAACCTGAAAAAGGTCAATTAATTCCTGTAATAAAACAGGTGAAAAAACAAGATCCAATGAAAGAGCTTGAAAATCTGGAAAATAATGAAATTCTTAATGAATTATTGGATGCGTTAGATGCAGGTAAAGCTATTAGTAAAGCAGATCAACAATTTGTAGATGAATGCTTAGATCGAATTTCTGAATTAATGGAAGAACTTGGCATTGAAGACGAAGATGAAAGTGAAGATGATTTATACCGCACTTTCGAGCGTATTGATATTAACCAATTTAGATAAGTTATGATTTGGCTATTTATTGTAGTTGCATTTTTCTTGGTGATTGGATTGAGTTTATATGCAATATATTTATTAAAACAGTTAAAAATACAAAAGGAATTGATTACTAAAGCCAAGCATGAGCGCACTATACGATTAAAAGAAAGCATTGATATTATTGCTCGAGCAATGCAATCTGGGGAATGTAATACTTCAGAGGGGGTGATCCGTCTTACAATGCTATTAATGCCTTTTGGTAAGAATTTATCTACTTATCCTGCGATGGCTAACTTATATGAAGTTGTGCGTGATATGCCTACACATGATGCTCGTAAATTGCTTGATAAAAGAGAAAGAATGCGTCTCGATTTAGATCGAGAAAGTGCAGAAGTACAGTTTGAACAAGATATTAAAAAAGAATTGTATATACTATTAGAAGATATTAAATCTATTGAGTTAATTTAAATATTATAATTTTAAAGAAAAATGCGCTAAGCCTCTCCTAGCGCATTTTTTTATGATTATTTTCTTTAACGATTTTGTTCAAAAAATAACACGGTTGCGGCAACACGAGAATGTACATTTAATTTGCGTAATAAATTACGGATATGTACTTTCACGGTTTCTTCTGAAATAAACAGTTGTGTTGCAATTTGTTTATTTGATAGACCTGTCGCAATTTGACGAAGTACACCCATTTCACGATCTGTTAGGCTGTCTAATGGATTTTCTTCATGAGTGCGTTCTAACAATAAATTTTTAATAGAATCACTCAGAATAACTTCACCTTGTGCAATGCGCTTTATTTGGTCTAGCAAAGTATCTGGTTCCGTATCCTTTAGCAAGTAACCATCTGCACCTGCATCAATCAGAGTATAAATATCATTTTTTGCATCAGACACTGTTAAAATTAAGATTCGTGCATCAACGCCTTCTGCGCGTAATCCTTTGAGCGTATCTAACCCAGAAAGTCCTTTCATGTTGAGATCTAAAATGATCACATCAGGTGATGTTTGTAATGCCACAGAAATCCCTTCTGTGCCGCTGCCTACGTCAGCCACCACTTCAAAGTTATCGTCTAATTCTACAAGTTGTTTAATGCCACGACGCATTAATGGATGGTCGTCAATCAATAAAACTTTTAGTTTTTCTTGCATAATTTCCCCTTTAGTGGTTAGAAGTCCACTTTAAATTGGACGCGTTATTCTATAAAGAATTTAATAGAGTGCCAATCTAGAACTGATAAAAATTTGATTCATCTCATAAAGTTACTGTTTTTGAGATAGAATTAATAGAGAGAAAAAGAGCGGTAGAAAAATAAGTTATTTTTTTATCGCTCTTTTAAGATAAGAAATATTAAATGGTTGATTCTAATGCCCAAAGGTCCTGTAAGGTTTCTCGACGACGAATTAAATAGGATTGCTCGCCATCTACTAACACTTCTGCAGTGCGTGGTCTAGAATTATAGTTTGATGACATACTTGCTCCATAGGCTCCTGCCGAGCATTGAGCAATATAATCACCTTCAGCAATAGACAGTTCCCGCTGTTTGCCTAAGAAATCAGATGTTTCACAAACTGGACCCACGACATCATAAATCGCTTTTTCTCGTACTAAAGTGCGGTCAATTTCTACGATGTTCATATAAGCCTCATACAATGCAGGGCGGATCATATCGTTCATTCCTGTGTCGGTAATCGCGAAATTACGACTTTCATTATTTTTTAGGTATTGTACTTTTGCTACTAAAATTCCCGCATTGGCAGAAATTGCTCTGCCTGGTTCAAGAATAATTTCAAGTTCAGGATAATCTTTTAGTTTTTCTAATAATGCATTTGCGTAATCGCTTGGATGCGGAGGCGTTTCGTCTGTATAAGTCACGCCTAAACCACCGCCCAGATCGAGATGTTTTAATGTAATTCCATCCTCTTTTAATTGTTCCATTAGGACAATTAAGCGATCTGTTGCATCTAAGAATGGTTGTAATTCAGTGAGCTGTGAGCCTATGTGGCAATCCATCCCTGTTATTTTTATGTTTGGCAGCGTTGAGGCTAATTTATATACCTCTCGAGCTTCATTTACGCTTACTCCAAATTTATTTTCTTTTAATCCTGTTGAGATATAAGGGTGCGTATGCGCATCAACATCTGGGTTCACACGTAAAGAAATAGGTGCAATTTTACCCATTTCCCCCGCGATTTGGTTAATATGTTTGAGTTCAGAAACTGATTCTACATTAAAACAACGAATCTCGACTTCTAATGCGCGCATAATTTCTTCTCGGGATTTAGCAACGCCCGAAAAGACTACTTTTGATGCATCGCCACCCGCTGCAAGTACACGCTCAAGTTCGCCTTGCGAGACAATATCGAAACCTGAACCTAGTTTTGCCATGATATTTAATACGCCGATATTCGAGCAAGATTTTACTGCAAAGCAAATTAAGTGAGGGCGCTTACCGAAGGCTGAGTCAAAAGCATGCCAATGGCGTTCAAGTGTTGCGCGAGAATATACATAAAGAGGTGTACCGAATTGTTCAGCAAGTTGTTGAACCGGAATATCTTCAGCATAAAGCTTATTATTTTTATATTGGAAGAAATTCATGTTGTGTTCCTGTTTTTTTGGGGGATTGTAATTGGATAATCGCTTATTTGGTTTGTTGTGCTTGTTCTTTTTCTGGGAAATATAAAGGACCTTTTACGCCGCATCCCGTTGCTACAATGCAAATTGCACTAAGCACTAAAATTGATAGTAGTTTTTTCATTTTTCTCTCTCTTACTTATCGGTAAATCCGCCTTTCACAAGCTTAAGAAAGGCTTTATAATTTGTCGCATTCTATCAGATTTAAACGGGAACATTTTATGAATATTGCAGAATTTCACCAAAATATTGAACAAGTTTGGCAAAAAATTGAAGAAGAATTAGAAGCGCAAGGTGCGGATGTAGATTGTGAAACGCAAGGTTCGGTATTTACAATCACCTTTGATAATCGCACACAAATAGTTATTAACAAGCAAGAACCATTACTTGAGCTTTGGATTGCGAGTAAATTAGGTGGTTTTCATTTTGCTTTTAAAAATGGCGACTGGGTTTCTAATGACGGAAAACGTTTTTGGGATTGTTTAGTCGAAGCTTGTGCTGCGCATGGCGAGAACGTGCAGTTCTAAGATGCTTGATTCTCATTTATCACCAAAAATAATAGAAAAACCAACCGCACTTTCTGTTTTGAAATCGGTTTTCGGTTATCAATCTTTCCGTAAAGGGCAGGAAGAAGTCATCAATGCCGCTTTAAATGGACAAGATGCCTTGGTGGTAATGGCAACGGGGAATGGAAAATCGCTTTGTTACCAAATTCCCGCACTTTGTTTTGAGGGTTTAACGTTAGTGATTTCTCCGTTGATTTCCTTGATGAAAGATCAAGTGGATCAGCTTCAAGCTAATGGAATTGAGGCGGATTTTCTTAATTCTAGTCAGACTTTAGAACAGCAGCAACAAGTACAAAATAAGCTTATTTCTGGGCAACTTAAACTGCTTTATGTGTCGCCAGAAAAAGTGATGACTAATAGTTTCTTTCAACTTATTTCTTATAGTAAAGTCAGCTTTATTGCGATTGATGAAGCGCATTGCATTTCTCAATGGGGGCATGATTTTCGCCTTGAGTATACCCAGCTTGGTGGTTTAAAAGCTAGTTTCCCTCATGCGCCGATTATGGCGCTCACCGCGACAGCTGATTATGCAACTCGCCAAGATATTTTGACTCACCTTAATCTGAAAAATCCGCATAAATATATTGGTAGTTTTGATCGACCAAACATTCGTTATACCCTAGAAGAAAAATATAAACCTATGGAGCAACTGACACGTTTTGTGTTGGCTCAAAAGGGTAAGAGTGGGATTATTTATTGCAACAGCAGAAATAAGGTTGAGCGAATTGCGGAAAGTTTACGCAATAAAGGTATCTCTGCTGCTGCTTATCATGCGGGAATGGAAACGGCAATTCGTGAACGTGTGCAACAGGATTTTCAGCGTGATAATGTTCAAGTGGTGGTCGCAACCATTGCTTTTGGAATGGGGATTAATAAATCTAATGTGCGCTTTGTTGCCCATTTTGATTTACCACGTAGCATTGAATCTTATTATCAAGAAACAGGTCGAGCAGGACGTGATGATTTACCTGCAGAGGCCGTTTTGTTTTATGAGCCAGCAGATTACGCTTGGTTACAAAAAATGCTTTTAGAAAAGCTAGAAACGCCACAGCGTCAGATTGAGCAGCATAAATTAGAAGCTATAGGTGAATTTGCGGAAAGCCAGACTTGTCGCCGTTTAGTTCTTCTCAATTATTTTGGTGAGCATCGACAAACACCATGCAATAACTGTGATATTTGCCTTGATCCTCCTAAAAAATATGATGGATTAGTCGATGCGCAAAAAGTAATGTCTACTATTTATCGAGTGGGGCAATGTTTCGGTGCTCATTATGTGATAGCGGTGTTGCGTGGAATGCACAATCAGAAAATTATTGAACGCCAGCACGATAAACTTTCAGTGTATGGTATCGGAAAAGATAAAAGTAAAGAGCATTGGCAGTCTGTCATTCGTCAGCTTATTCATTTGGGGTTTGTTCAACAGGTTATTAGTGAATTAAATCCAACGTTGCAACTTACAGAAAGTGCAAAAGCGATTCTGAAAGGTAAAGAACCATTAGAACTGGCAATGCCTCGTATTTCTGCAATCAGTAAGATTGCCCATAATCCACAGCGTCAAGGTGTTGCAAATTACGATAAGGATTTATTTGCACGCTTGCGTTTCTTACGCAAACAAATTGCCGATAAAGAAAATATTCCGCCGTACATTGTCTTTAATGATGCGACGTTGCAAGAAATGGCACAATATATGCCAACGAACAATATTGAAATGTTACAAATTAATGGCGTGGGTTCAATTAAATTAGAACGCTTTGGGCAGCCTTTTATTAAACTTATTCAAGAACATAAGGCAATTTTGGCGAAGGGGTAGAATAATAGTAGCAAATTGTATTTGTTTATTTTATTAAGTTAAATTTATTTATCCGAGAAAAAGATAATAAACCAGATAACAACTTAAAATGACCACTTAAAAGCAAAAAGCGAGCAAACCTTTCTATCACTATTTCAACAGATCCTCACTTTTTTTGTAAATCCACTTACTGTGTGGCTTGTCGATATATTGGAAGTATTCGTTGGTAAATGTGCCTTGAGCGCACGTGACTTTATCCCGACGAGTATTTATCATTTTAGGGTTAATTACTGTATTTAATGTTTCAGGGCCTGTCATTGCAAAAACGCCTCCGTCTATACGGCGGTTTTCGATATTCTCTACAATTAAATCTAGTGTGGCTTTCATAATTGGGTGTCCCGCTTCGCACGCAAGGAAGAAGTTGGTATATTTATCGTGACGTTTGATCAGCACTTCTGAATCTTGCTCGGTAATAATTTGTGAGAGTGGGAAAACCAAATGTCCGTCGATGTCAATGTAAATTCCACCTTCACGCCAGAGAATAAATACACGCCAGAAATCCGCTTGCGCAGCACCGTCAGTAAGTTGGTTGTAAGCGTTAAAAACGTGTGGCTCAGCGTAGGCTTTAATGTATTCCTCACGCTCTTCTGTGCTGACATAGCGGTAATCGTAGCTCAAAGACATTAAGCGGTTAAACAAATAGTTGCAATACATTGGCAGAGTTACTTTATTTGAATAATTGGTTTGCCAAATGGTACGGTTGATTTTATCTTGGCGATTTGTACTTAACTTTGCAGAGCTGAATTCGGGGATAGTAAAACGTTTTTTGGGAAAAAGGGCGTGAAATGGATAACTCAGGATTTTTACAATGTTTCCCAGTAAACGGAAAAGACCGTTGCATAGGACAATAAAATTTTTATATTTGACTGACTGACTGACTGACTGACTGACTGACTGACTGACTGACTGACTGACACATTATTACCTCTGAATTTACTATCCAGTTAGAAGAAATAAAAAGTATTTCCTAAAGAAAATAGATATAATTTGTTTACACTTTCCAAATCGTATTAAATCATATCACTTTACCAAAATCTATATAGATCCTAACTTAATTTATTCAAGAACATAAGGCAATTTTGGCGAAGGGGTAAAATAATGACTAAGTGTTAAAAGTGCGGTTAAAAAACACCGCACTTTTTGTTATACTTGCGCCAATTTTTTCAGTTCTTAGAATCTAAGGTTAAACAATGCGTACAAGTCAATATTTATTCTCCACCCTTAAAGAAACACCAAATGATGCTCAGGTAGTAAGCCACCAATTAATGTTGCGTGCAGGTATGATTCGCCCAATGGCATCAGGTTTATATAACTGGTTACCGACGGGTATTCGTGTATTGAAAAAAGTAGAAAAGATTATTCGAGAAGAGATGAACAAAGGTGGTGCCATTGAGGTATTAATGCCAGTTGTGCAACCTGCGGAATTATGGGAAGAGTCTGGTCGTTGGGATCAATATGGCCCTGAGCTCCTTCGTTTTGAAGACCGCGGAAACCGTAACTTTGTACTTGGGCCAACTCACGAAGAAGTGATTACTGATTTAATACGCCGAGAAGTTTCTTCATATAAACAACTTCCACTTAACTTATATCAAATTCAAACGAAATTCCGTGATGAAGTACGCCCTCGTTTTGGTGTAATGCGTTCGCGTGAATTTATTATGAAAGATGCGTACTCTTTCCATACTACCCAAGAAAGTTTGCAAGCAACCTATGATGTGATGTACCAAGTGTACAGTAACATTTTTAACCGTTTAGGCTTAGATTTCCGTGCGGTACAAGCGGATACTGGGTCTATTGGTGGTTCAGCTTCTCACGAATTCCAAGTGTTAGCTTCAAGCGGGGAAGATGATGTTGTATTCTCAACAGAATCGGATTTTGCCGCGAATATTGAGCTTGCTGAAGCAGTGGCCGTGGGCGAACGCCAAGCACCAACCGCAGAAATGACCTTGGTGGATACACCAAATGCGAAAACCATTACGGAGTTAGTAGAACAATTCAATCTGCCGATTGAAAAAACCGTGAAAACCTTAATTGTGAAAGGTGCTGACGAAAATCAACCGCTTGTTGCCTTGATTATTCGTGGCGATCACGAATTAAACGAAATCAAAGCACAAAAACACCCGTTAGTAGCAGATCCTCTTGAGTTTGCGGACGAAACTGAAATTAAAGCAAAAATTGGTGCGAGCGTGGGATCATTAGGCGCGCTAAATCTTAATATTCCTGCAATTATTGACCGCACTGTGGCGTTAATGTCTGATTTTAGTTGTGGCGCGAATATCGATGGAAAACATTACTTCAATGTGAACTGGGAACGCGATGTTGCAATGCCAGAAGTATTTGATTTACGTAATGTAGTGGAAGGTGACCCAAGTCCGGATGGTAAAGGCACTCTTCAAATCAAACGTGGTATTGAAGTAGGACATATTTTCCAACTGGGTAAAAAATACTCTGAAGCAATGAAAGCGACCGTGCAAGGCGAAGATGGTAAACCTCTTGTGATGACAATGGGTTGCTACGGTATCGGCGTAACTCGCGTGGTGGCTTCAGCCATTGAACAGCATCATGACGATCGCGGTATTATTTGGCCTTCAGATGAAATTGCTCCATTCACTGTGGCGATTGTACCAATGAATATGTACAAATCTGAAACCGTGCAAAAATACGCGGAAGAACTTTACCGCACTTTACAATCACAAGGCGTAGATGTGATTTTTGATGATCGTAAAGAACGCCCAGGCGTGATGTTCGCAGATATGGAACTTATCGGTGTACCGCATATGGTGGTAATCGGTGAGAAAAACCTAGAGAACGGTGAAATTGAATATAAGAACCGCCGTACTGGCGAAAAACAGATGATTGCGAAAGAGCAGTTGTTAGCGTTTTTGAAAGAAAATGTGAAGGCGTAATATATTTAACGGCTAGGCTTTGCCTAGTCGTTTTTTTATCCAAAAAAAGGGAGAAATATGAAAAATAGATGGAAAACACTGATGCTTGCAATGCTGCTTACAGGATGTGCAACAAAAGAAATCATCAATCCTCAAGAATATGACGCAACAAAACATGCCCGTATCCGAATCTTTAATATAGGAAAGGATGGAGAAATCAATGTAAAAATCATGGATTGTGAAAAAGATAAGAAAGGAATACATCTTCGCCCTACCGGATGGTTTGGCGGTGGGCAACATCGAATAGGTATGACTCAAACCGAGGACTCAGATATTGCCCAGAAGGAAAATTATACGTTTAGAGAATACGTCATTCCTACGGATAAAATAATCAATCTCACCCCATCGCATCAAATCAGTAAAGCTGTTTGCCGCGTTGCGGGAAAACCTTGCCAGACCGAAACAACACAATTATGTCAGTACGGTCCAATTGCGGGCTATGATACTATTCGAAAATTTCTGATAAAAACCATTACTTTGGGTGTTACCGATGGAGGAGAACGCCGAGATGATCGTGCATCATTTATCCCTAAAGCTGGGCATCAATATGAAATTAAGCCAATGGGGTGCTCAGTTGTTTTGAAAGATATTACTGAGGAAAACATCACAAACGTTTCACTTTCCCCATACTACAAATGTCCCACAAAATAACAATGAAAAAACTTTATCTTATTTTAATTTGCTTGCTCACGAGTTGCGTTATCCATATTAACAAGCCCATAAAAACCACAGAAAAAATTTATGCCTTTATGATTGAAAAAAATAAAATTTATCTGATAGGTGAGCAGTCGGACTATCTTTTACAAAATCAAGATGTTGAAGCAATGCAACATTTCTTGACTAGCCCTTATGCAAAACAAACACTCTTTTTTACAATGAAATTAGATAGCCTTGATAATGAGGTCACTGGCGAATACACCGTTTATTTAGACGAAAGCAAATATAGTAAAGAGGAAAAAGAGCAGTTGCAAAAGCAATATTGGTTTAATCCTATTAGCTATATTCATTCGGATTTCTTATCAGCAGTAAAACTTAGAAATCCGAACTGGACAGCTACTCAGCCAGCATTAAAACGGCAATACCGAGCATTTGGAAAGCGAATTCGCTTTAATAATAGAGATGAAATAATCAGTAAATTTTCAATGCCTGAACCAATCGAAATTTCTTTAGTGCGAAGAACATCACATAAAGAAGTTATAGCCGATGATATCGCTTTAGAACTGACAACTATAACGTTATTTACTCCTGTTTATGTAGCTTATACAACATTAACTACTGCATTTGTTGCACCCCTTGCAGTAACACAAGGTATTATTTATATTTTAAATAAACAATCTAAGAAGTAACTTACAAAAAACCGACCAATCGACCAGTTTTCTTTTTAATTTTGCAAATTATGTAAACACTACTTCAACGTCAATTAGGAAGGTAATGCGGCAATGTTAGCAATGTTCGACTTACTCAACCAAGATGTGGCGAAAATACGGGAAGAAAAAAGCCGTTAAAGAAGAGTGAGAAAGTGGCATATGTCAAAGACACCAAGGTCAGTAATACTGACCACTGACAGTGGTTATATGCTCCGAGATAACAAACCGAAAGGGTTCTTTTATCTTGACCATCGTACGGTCGATGGTCAGCACGGGATTATTTTAGATACCTTGGTCTGAGAGCGGCTAAATATAGCTGCTCTTTTTGTTGATTTAACGTTTATATTGAATCATATTTAATCCAAACTAAATGCTCGAATATAAGGAAGTTTTCCTTTTTCTAGCATTTCTTGAATACCGCTTTGATGGTCATTGGTGCCTAAACCTCTCAATTCTAAGGTTACGCCAATGCTATTATCGTAAACGACCTCATTATGCTTTTGATTTTGGTGGCTTGTGGCATAGCGTCTAGCACCGACACCAACCGCCCAACAACAGCTGTTATACTGGACGCCAATATATTGTTCTACTGGTTTTTGTAACGCGAGATCTTGATAATAGCGCCCTACTACAGCCCAATTATTCGCAATTTCCCAGCCTACAACTAATCCCACTTGTTGGATATCTTGTTGATATGCGTTAGCTGATTTACCCAAGTTTTGGTCAATATATTCTTGGTTAGCGTATCGATAATTTAACTGAATTAAATTATTTTTTTCAGGATTATATTCTAGTGATGTATTCGCTAATGATGTTGAATTGGTATAAGTATCAAATTGATAGCTACCACGCCAATGCCATTTATCACTCATTTTCCAATTAGATTCTAAGGCCCAAGCTGATGATGAAGTCGGGGTTTTATTTGCTGGGTTTTCATCAATACGAGAATTATTTAAATAATAAATTTGACCTGCTGATAAATTAAAGCGTTCTTCGCCACCAATATCATAAAAACGAGTTGTGCCACCCAAGGTAACTTGATTAGCCGATGAAATTCGGTCTAAACCACTATAACGTCGATCACGGAATAGCGAATAGTAATCTTGCTGTACTAATGCTGAATCGTAACCAAATCCTAAATACTCATTATTAAGTTTTGAACCAATATTGCTTTGATTTCGGTAAGGTCGATATAAATATTGCACGTGTGGTTCGAAGGTTTGTGTATAGTCTTTTAAAAACGTTGTATCGCGCGCTAATACGCTTTGTAAATCAACTTTAAATTGTGGAATAACTCGATTTACAGTTTTTTGTACGTCCTCTGCATTTTTTCCTGAACCTTTTTTCTGATCGTAGCGAGTCGCATAAAGTTTAGTTTCAATATTCAAACTGCCGTATTTATTTGACATTAAAGAATTTAGGCTAGGCTCTACGTGAAAACGCCATGCAGTTGGCATTAATTCACTGTCATTATCAAAACGAACAGCTTGTGAATGTAATTTGAAATTTAACCATCCATTAGCCAAATCATGTTTGTAATAATTGAAATCTAATTGTGGCATTGCACGATAAGGGCCGATGTCTACCTCATCGAAAATCTGGAACTGTCGTGCAGAAAGAGAAAAATTATAATTGGGTTGATAATAGGCTATGCGTGCATATTGGTTTGAATAACCATCGGTGCTACGTCCATAAATAGAATCAAAATCGTTGAAATAACGTTTATCGCTTACTCGGGTGTAATCAATATTTAAACGCCAATTTTGCAAAAAGCTGGAATTGTGATTCCAATAGAACAAATGGCGTTTTCGATTATTGCTAGAATATTCAGAGTAACGATCATTACTTAGATATTCTCCAGCTAACTTGCCTTCACCAATAAGGGTTAAATAACGAAACTCACCATTTGCTTGCCAACCACGGCGAGACATATATTTAGGAGTAAAAGTAAGATCGTAATTAGGTGCGATATTCCAATAAATGGGTTGTGCATACCAAAGACCATCTCGGCTAGATGTTCCCGCACTTGGAATCAATAAGCCAGAACGACGACGATCTCCAATGGGTAATTGTAAGTAAGGGGTATAAAAGACGGGAACACCATGCACTTTAAAACGAGCATGCCACATTTCAGCATATTCTTCTTTCACGTATTGACGAATTTCTGACGCATCTATAGCCCAAGCATTGTCACCTTGCAAACATGAAGTAAAGGTGGAGTTTTTCATTACTCGATAGTTATTACTTAATGTTATATCATCAGCCTTACCGCGACCTTGACGACCGACAAATTCATATTCTGAATTTGTTAAATTACCATCGTGACTATCTAAATTAAACTCCGCATCTTTACCCAACATATTGATTTGATTATCTTTATAATCAAAACCATTGCGGACATAAGCCATTCGCAAAGGCGTTGGCTGGTTTCCTGATTGTTTGACCTGCACGGATTGTGCTAACAAATGACGATTGCCTTGTTTCAAATCTACATTACCTTGATAGGTCGCATCATTTGGCTGATTAATTTCTGCATTATCCGCTTCAATATATACAGGCAGAGAATTCACATCACCCGTCACGACTTCACCGCTAAATTTTGGCACGCCCATTAAACATTGTTCATGCAAATCCGCCAAACTTTGTTGGCTATAAAGTGCGGTCAAAATAGCAAGTGAAATTAAAGTGTGTTTTTTATTCATCGTCTTATTTTAATTTGTCAGAAAATTGGTCAGATTATACTGGAAAAAGCTCAAGGCTAGTAATATTTTTCAATAAACTGTTGGTGGGGTGTATCTAATATTTTCTATAATTCTTCTTGTATAAAATTAAAAAACTCAGCAGAAGCCGAGTTTTTATTTTTCTTATTTTACTACGTTAAATGTCAACGGAGCATAAATAATCTCACCCACTTGAACTTGGATTGTATATTGGCCTCTAGGATCCTTTTCATCAAATTTCCAGCAATTTACTACCGTTTTACCTTGATTTAACACATTGCGAGTCATTGTAATTGTGTGAGTCTTTTTATCTTCAGAAACTTTAACTGCATTTGGATTTTCTGATACAGAAAAGGTTGTTTTTTCAGGCGATTTAAATACTTCGGTAACAGTAATTTGTTTAGCAAAATTACCATTAGCAACCCAGCAAAGTTGGTGTGCTTTAGCTGAACGAGAAATATCTTTTTTACCTAAATCCGTTGGCGTTTTCCCAGATATATCATAGGTTGAAAGGTAAAGTGTTGGTTGCGGTTCTTGCGGAACATCGGACGCGGCAAATACAGATGATGCTGCGCATAAAGAAATAATGGCTAATGTTAATGATTTTTTCATTACGATTCCCTCTTTAAATAAAGTATGAATGATTAAAATTCATGGTGTTTTAGGATAGTTAAAGTTATTGTACCATCAGTACGCCAATGCATCCCATATCTTCTAGCATTAAATTCGATACCCCAAATAAGAATGGGTAGTTGCCAGAAGATGCTTGATCAAATTTTACTAAAATTTGAGTTTTGTTTTTTACCCAAACTGTATCTTTCCAAGCTAATTCTTCTGCTTGGAATTGATGTTCTCCTTGGCTTTCCACCACAAATTGGGCACCTTGAATAGTAAATCCAACAGGTAAACTTGCATTTAAAATCCAGCGTTCAATTGTTCCTTTTCGAGCTATTACATCAACTTTGCGTGGGTCAAAACGTCTTTGGTTAATTAAGCCGTTTGTAACATCAATATTAAATTCTCGAGTTTGTGCAACGGCTTGCTGCAACATTGCTGGTGCATCCGTTTCGAAGGTTAGATTCGGTTGTTTGTTAAATGCGGATAGTTGTCCTTGAGCACGTAATTCAAGCACTGTGTTATCCGCCAGTTCATCGCTTGAGAACAACATATTTTTCATTTTGTCGTAAAAGCTACGTTTACTTCCGCTAATGAGAGATACGTTGTCAATTTCATTCATATTAACCAGTATTTCTGCGCGTTCTCCTGGCGATAGAACCAAAGATTTGACCGATTTAGCTTTTGGTAAGAAACCTAAATCTTGTGCAATAAGCAGCATTTCTTGATCATTATCCAAGCGTAAATCATAAGCACGAGCCAATGATGCATTGAGCAAACGTAAACGAATCCAACCCCGTGCGACATCTAAATATGGCGCTTCAATACCATTTACTAATAAGCGATTGCCTACAAAGTGCGGTTGATTTTGTTTGAATAATTGGAGACCATCATTATTAAATTCCATATCTTGTAAAATCAATGGAATGTCATCAACGCCGTATTTATTGGGAAGATTCGCTTTTAGGCTTTGCTCATCTTCAATCAACCACATTCCAGTTAAGCCACGATAGGTTTGATAGGCTGAATTGGCTAATGTAGCGGAACGATACCAACAGCTTGCTGCGGGTTGTTCAATAGGCACGATGGGCGCCCAAGATTCGCCTTTTTTGAGAACTCGAGCTGCCCCGCCAAACAGCTCGCCTGATGCTTGTAAACCTTGAATAGATAAAGCAACAGATTGTGGCAAATTGTTATGATAATTAAGTTTGGCAAAGCTGCCTGATTTGATTCTAATGGTCGGTCCAAGATAATTGCCGTTGAATCCCCATACCGTCACATTGTGTGAGCCATCTAACGGATAATTCATTTCCTGCATTGTTAATACAATCGGGCGACCGCGACGAACTTCAATTAGTGGCGGTACAACTAGTTTTTCACGGCTTGCCGCTAACAATGGTGCGGGCACAGCGGAAAGTGCGGTAGAAATCGCAGCTGTTTTTAATAATTGACGGCGGGAAAGGCGTGGCATTTTAGTTTCCTTTTGCTATCTCTTCATCAAGTTCGGAAATACGTTTTTCCATTAGATCATGACAATAAGCCGCAAGATCTCGAACATTGTCTTTGGTATAGCCTGAAACATCAATTGGCTCCATTATTTCGCAAATTACTTTGCCATTATCCCAGCGATTTAAATTAATTTTATTATGCGTGGTTGAGCAAACCACAGGAATAATCGGTACACCTGCTGAAATTGCCGCATGGAATGCACCAGTTTTAAAGGGTAGTAAACCACGCCCACGGCTACGAGTGCCTTCTGGGAACATCCAAATAGATAAATTATCTTCATTAATTCGTCGTGCAAGTTGCGACATCGTACTGTGTGCTTTTGTGCGGTTTTCTCTATCCAAGAAAATATTGCCCGTTACCCAATACAGAATGCCGAAGAAGGGGATCCAAATTAAACTTTTTTTACCCACACTTACTGTGCGAGGTTGCACCATATAAGAGATTGTCACCATATCATAATTGTTTTGGTGATTACCGATATAAATCGCGCGTCTAATCTGCTCTTGATTTTGAGGAACACGATGTTCTACTTTTAATCCAAAAAGTGGATATAAACGCCCAAACCAGCGTGCAACAATGCCTACGTTGCTTGGATTTTTAAAGCGGATAAAAGAATAAATCGTACCCAGTACACAAATTAGAATACAGCAGATTAATACGAGGAAAATTCGAAGTAGTTTTAACATGAGGATGCCCTATACAAAATTTCGTTAAAGTATAGCAAATTCAATATCAATATGTGCTAATCTAAACAAAAATCGTGGAATTTTTATGAAACATAGCTATTTTATTTCTGATTTGCATTTAAGTGAAAATCGGTCTGAATTGACCGCACTTTTTGTTGATTTTATGCAGAATCTTGCCCCACAGGCTGAACGGCTTTACATTTTAGGTGATCTTTTTGATTTTTGGATTGGTGATGATGAGCAATCCGCATTGATTCAACAAGTTAAAGATTTAATTAAATCGGTAAGCGAGCAAGGTGTGCAATGTTATTTTCAGCACGGCAACCGTGATTTCTTGATTGGCGAACGTTTTTCAAAAGAAACGGGAGCTCAGCTTTTACCTGATTATCAATTAATCACACTTTATGATAAAAAAATCTTACTTTGTCATGGTGATACGCTTTGTATTGATGATGAGGCTTACCAACAATTTCGTCGTAGAGTGCATCAAAAATGGTTGCAGCGTTTGTTTTTGTGCTTACCATTAAAAGTGCGGGTGAAAATTGCGGAGAAAATTCGAGCAAAGAGCAATCAAGATAAACAAGCTAAATCACAGGAAATTATGGATGTAAATCAAGCCTTTACGACAGAAAAAGTACAAGAATTTGGTGTGAGTTTATTAATTCACGGACACACACACCGTGAGGCGATTCATCAACAAGAAGGATTTACACGAATTGTATTAGGGGATTGGCGAAAAAATTACGCATCAATTTTAAAAATGGATGAAAGCGGAGAATTTGGTTTTATTAAAGATTAGAAGTGCGGTGAAAAATCACCGCACTTTTGATGTTAAGAGTTGGCTCGAGCAAAAGCTGCGGCTTCTTCTATTAATTCATCGCTTGGGCGTTGATGTGTATAAAGCTCAAACTGTTCTACAGCCTGAAGTACAATCACTTCTGAGCCAGAAATGGTTTGTTTTCCTTGTGCTTGAGCATAACGAATAAAAGGCGTTTCTGCAGGAATAGCCACTACATCAAAAGCAACACTAGCATTATCAATGAGTGCTTTTGGAAAGGCTAAATCCATCTCTTCCTTGCCACCTTTCATGCCGATTGGCGTAACATTAACTAAAATATCAGCCTTCTGATCTTCTAAAGAATCAATGTATTCATAGCCATAAAGTGCGGCTAGATATTGACCTGTTTTTACGTTGCGTGCGTAAATTTTTAATTTCTCAAAACCTGAATTTTTAAAGGCAGCCACAACGGCTTTTGCCATACCACCACTGCCATACACAATGACTTTAGCATTTTTATTTAAGTGATATTTTTCAATTAATTTTACGATGGCAATGTAATCAGTGTTATATGCACGCAAAAAGCCATCATCGTTCACGATAGTGTTTACGGATTCAATGGCTTGTGCTGACGGATGAATTTCATCTAAAAATTGCATACAAGCTTCTTTGAATGGCATTGAAACTGCACAACCACGAATGCCTAATGCGCGCACGCCTTTGATTGCGTGTTCAATATCTTGCGTGGTAAATGCTTTATAAATGAAATTTAATCCTAGCTTATCGTACAAGTAATTGTGAAAGGTGGTACCGAAATTGCCTGGACGACCAGATAAAGACATACAGAGTTGGGTATCTTTATTAATCATTTTATTTCCTTAAATATTCAAATTCATGCCATCATCAATGCCGATAAAATATTGGTTCATATCAAAAGCAGGTTTTGCCGCTTTATCTTGACTTACAATTCGAGCTGGCACACCCGCTGCTGTGGCATATTCAGGAACAGGGTTAAGCACAACAGAGTTTGCCCCAATTTTGGCGTATTTACCCACTTCAATATTACCGAGAATTTTTGCTCCCGCCCCAATCATGACACCCTCGCGTACTTTAGGATGACGATCGCCAGATTCTTTTCCTGTACCACCAAGCGTTACGCCTTGCAAAATTGAGACGTCATTTTCGATTACAGATGTTTCCCCTACAACAATTCCTGTTGCGTGATCGAACATAATACCGTGTCCAATTTTCGCCGCTGGATGAATATCTACATCGAAAGCCACGGAAATTTGGTTTTGTAAATAAAGGGCAAGGGATTTACGATTTTGATTCCATAAATAATGGGTGATTCGATAGCTTTGAATCGCATGGAAACCTTTTAAATAAAGCAATGGTGTAGACCATAATTCCACAGCAGGATCTCGCTGACGAACAGCTTGAATATCGCAAGCAGCACAATCAATGATCGATGGATTGGCTTGATAGGCTTCTTCAATAATTTCGCGAAGAGAAATGGCTGGCATAATTGGATTGGCTAATTTGTTCGCCAATAAATAACTTAGCGCACCACCCAGATTTTGATGCTTTAAAATTGTAGAGTGAAAAAAACTGGCAAGCATTGGTTCGTTTTCGGCAAGTTCTTTGGCTTCTTGGCGAATATGTTGCCACACATCTAATGTCATAATTTCTCCTTTTATTCGCCTTTACATTCTCGCCCTAAAAGGCTGATCGCTACATCTTGTGCGCTTTTGCCACAAAACAGCATTTGATAAATTTGTTCTGTAATCGGCATTTCCACACTTTGTCTTTGTGCAAGCAAATAGGCTTCTTTTGTATTATAAAAACCTTCCACGACTTGCCCGATATTTTCCATAGCCGTTTTGGCATCTAATCCTTCACCTAGCATTAATCCAAAACGTCGATTGCGCGATTGATTATCGGTGCAAGTTAGCACTAAATCGCCTAATCCAGACATTCCCATAAACGTATTGGGATTTGCACCGAGCGAGGTACCTAATCGGCTGATTTCCGCAATGCCACGCGTAATCAGTGCTGTACGAGCATTTGCGCCAAATCCCATACCATCTGAAATACCTGCGCCAATTGCGATCACATTTTTAATTGCACCACCAAGTTGAACGCCAATCATATCCGAATTTATATAGA
Source organism: Haemophilus sp. C1 (assembly GCF_001276515.1). Taxonomy (GTDB): domain Bacteria; phylum Pseudomonadota; class Gammaproteobacteria; order Enterobacterales; family Pasteurellaceae; genus Haemophilus. The sequence goes on along the minus strand of NZ_LDVZ01000024.1, from coordinate 6,884 downwards.
CTCGAAAATGTTTACTACAATGAATACGAGACTGAAATTCCTGCGCGAATTGCTCGTTATTGGAAGCGAGCGTAATGGCTGTTGGTAAACCTTGAGCTAATTCTTTTGCAAAAGTTGGACCTGAAAGTACAGCTAGTGGATATTGTGTTCCGAGTTGTTCTTCAACTACGGTTTGTAGTAAACGCCCTGTGTTACGTTCCAGACCTTTTGTTGCCCAAATTAATCGGTGGTGGGCTTTTAAGTGTGGTCTGATTTTTATAAGAATTTCACCGAAAGCATGGCTTGGTACCACGATTAAAATATCTTGAGAATATTCCATTGCTTGTGCTAGATTGCTTTCTAAATGAAGTTCCTCAGGAAAGATGACATCTGGTAAAAAACGATAATTTTGTCGTTCTCTCTGCATTTGTGCGATATGGGCGGGATTGTGCCCCCATAAATAAGTGGGAGAACCATTGCGAGAAAAGGTCATTGCCAGCGCAGTTCCATAAGATCCCGCACCTAGCACAGTGATTGGTGTTTGCGAAGTTGTCATATCCACAATTTATCTAGTGAAAGAGGAAATAAGTATAGATATCTTTCGGTGACCTATCAACCACAGGAAAATATTACTTATTCATTGGGCGGAATTTAAACGGCACAATGGATATGCCATTTTTTCCATTTTGTAGTTGATAAAATTGAGGGTAGTTAAAATTACGTTGAACGATATTATAAGGATTTTTATCGCCTTCCAGTTTAGCATTTTGATAAAGTTGATTAATCTCCCGCACTTTTTCATCTTTTTCACCATCGCAGCGGCGATAGATTTCGAGACGATTAGATTCATCTAAAATGTAAACATTGAAGCTGTCATCGGAATTATCTTCAAAAAAGAATTGTAGGAATCCTTCGCTTGCGAATGCATCCATTTCTGGCGGATAGCGACGACTTTCTTGGTTTGTCTCGCCATCTTCAATTGGTGTTTGTAAAACTTCGTCAAAATCCACCGCACTTTCAGTTTCATTACAGACAGATTCATTTCCGATTTCTTGTAAGCTAATCCCGCGATCTTCAAAAAATAATTGCCAGTTTTTACCAGCCACGCGTAAGCGTGATGTTTGGCAAGGTTGTTGAATATCACCTACTTGAATGCTAACGCATCGATTTACTAATCCCATCACTAATTGGCGTAAATCTTGGCGATAACGTTCACTATAACAATATACTTGGATGGAATCTGGGCGATTAACGCCACGATAAATTTTGTTAGAAAGCACTTTTAGTGCAAGCAAAATAGCATTTTGCCCTTCAAAATGGAGCGTTCGGATTTCGTTCCACACATTGCGATAAGTAAAATCGATACTGCCTACGAGGCTTTGTTCGAGCGATCCAAAACTAAATAAATCTCGCGATGAAATACCTGTTAATACTTCTTCTACTTTGGATGTTGGATCTACGGTAAGATTTATGGCAATAAACAAGTTACGAATTTCGCATTGATTCAATAAATCACTGTTTTTAGGTTGTTTAGCGATTGTGCTTGGAAAAGACTGACGCAAGTTACTGACAAAGCGTTGCAATGTGCTTATAGTCACATTCTTGCTAAAAATGGCAAGCCCTGTTTTTTCTGTGAGTAGATGATTAAAATATGCCCAAGAGACTAATTTATTGAGGCTTTCCCCGTATTCAATGACTCGTTCCTTGGAGAACATAATATGGTGCGTTGGTTGATTGATAAGGTACCAACCATCTTTAAAATGTTTATTGCCGCGAACTTCCACAAAAGTCAGGTGTGCTTCTGATAAATTGTGAGATATCTGTGTGTTGAATAAGGACACTTTGCCGGGAAGTTCTTCAAAAGCAGTATAAAGTTTACGAGAAAGAATGTTGATATCTTGTGGCACGACGCTCGAGTGAATGTGATGCTTTCGTGCAAATTCCACTAAATTACGATAGCTCAACATTAAAAATTTCATTATGTTATCGTGGTTTTCTTTTACCGCCTTAATTTTCCAAAATGGACGCTTATTGAGATGTTTTACCGTTTCTGCAGACCATCCCCATTCTTGTGCAAGGATTTCCATATAACGAATACGCCAATTATTAGTTTGGTAACGCGCAAAATCTTCCGTTGCTTTCACATAGAAACAACGGCGCACAAAATCCAAACGTTTAAATTCAGAAAGTGCGGTTAAATATTGGGTTACTTTTGCAAGAATGGCAATGTAAGGATCAAAATGGTGGTCAGGATTGGTATTGCCTGTAAGTAAATCTCGCTTAAAAGTGCGGGCAATTAAGCAAGTGTTTGGGTATTCTTTGGAATAGGCTTCTAACAACAAAATTTTGAGCACAGATTTATAAGGCGAATCAATCCCTTTATAAAGATGCCATAAACTGGCACCGAAATATTCGTTTGCAGAAAATTGCCCTAAACCGCCAAAATCTACCCAATCATTTGGATCAATTTCCCCTTCCGTAATTAAACGAGTGACCTCTTTTTCATAGTCTTTTTCATTTTCCACCCATAAATGCAACCAAAGTAAAGGTTTACCTGCCAAGCGTACGGCGGAGCGATAGAACTCATCAAGCAATAACATATATTGCGCAGAGCCACTATTTTCAATAGTCAGTGGGTCAGCATAATGTTCATTGCGGAAACGTTGTTGATCCATCAAATAAAAATTAATTTCCACATTAAATTGCATTGCCCATTCACTAATCCGTTTAGTTTTTTGGATAAGAAGAGCCTGTTCATCAGGAGTTAAGTCGTCTCGGACACAAATCCAAGTATCAAGATCTGAAGAAGAGGTTTGACTTATTGAGCCAAAGCTCCCCATTAAATAAACACCTAGAATTGGTGGTAAAACCTCGTGAAAATTTACCGCACTTTTGAGTGTTGAAGGCTTATGATCGGCATAGTGAATACTGTATTCATTGATGAGCCACTTTTTTTGATAATCAGATGCGAGGAAACTTGCAATGCCAGAAGGGGCGTGAATAACATAGCCTGGAAGTTGCGGATGGTTTAGGTGTAAAAGTAAAGGAACAACTGCTAAAACGTGTTGAAATGCATCGCCGGAACCTTGTAATGCACGCTCAAAACGGCGTTGATCCAAGGCGCTAACCCATTGTTTTGCTTGTGCTAGATTACATTCCACGTGGTGTCCCTACCAGAACAACGAAAATTGGCGAACAATTTACCACTTAGGGAGTATAAATGCAAAAAATTGTGATGCAAATCACAGTTTGTGAAGAATCGGAGACTTTAAATTATCAGAAAGCAAAATAAATGACTAAAAATCTTATTTTTAATGCGATTTCTCATATCTGAGGTGTTTCTTATATCAACAATCAAAATGACTTTTTAACCTAAGAGTGATAGGATAGCCAACAAATTTATTGCGTAAATGGCTTAATTTCGCTGATATGAGAATCTATATTTTTACCATTGGCGACTGCTCGGTATTTTTCTTATTAAAGCGAGTACATTAACTTATTCAATCTGACTTATTAAGGAATTGATATGGCAAAAGATCAAGATAACGATATCACTGAACAAGTTGGTGATACGCCAAAAGTTGTTGAAAAAACAGAAACGATACAGCCAGTTCCACAAACTATTGTGAAAAAAACGGGCACAGCATTGAGTTTATTGGCGATTCTCATTGCGCTAGGTGTTGGTGGGGCTGGTTATTATTTTGGTCAGCAACAAGTAGTTGAAATTCATCAAAAATTAACCGCACTTGAAAGCCAAAGTAGAGTGGCTGTTTCTGCCCCTGTGTCTGATAATAGTGGACAGGTTACACAATTAGAACAAGGCTTAAAAACCGCACAAGATAAAGTCGAGCAACTTGAGCAATTAGTTGAGAGCAAAACAGGCGAAATTGCTGCGTTACAATCTCAAGTAAAACAAGTTAGTCAACTTGTTGGTGCACAACAACCGAGTGACTGGTTATTTTCCGAAGCAGATTTCTTATTAAACAATGCCTTACGTAAACTTGTTTTAGATAACGATGTTGATACAGCTATTTCTTTATTAAAATTGGCTGATGAAACACTCGTTAAGGTAAACAATTCACAAGCGAATGCGATCCGTACTGCAATCAACCAAGATTTAAAACAACTTCTTTCACTTTCAAGCGTAGACCAAAATGCAGTAATGCAAAAACTTTCACAGCTTGCCAATACTGTGGATGAGTTACAAGCGTTGAATGTGAATTTTGATGAAACGCCAGAAAAGAGCGGTAAATTATCTGATGATATTGCAGATTGGCAGCAAAATGTAGAAAAGAGCGCAACTTCTTTCTTAAATCACTTCATTCGTATTTCGTCAAAACAAAGTGCGGATAAAAAAGAATTGCTTGCACCAAACCAAGATATTTATCTTCGTGAGAACATTCGTTTACGTTTACAACTTGCTATTATGGCTGTGCCACGTCAGCAAGATGAACTTTATAAACAATCTTTAGATGCAGTTGCTTCTTGGGTTCGTAGCTATTTTGATACGAGTGCAGAAGTGACGCAAAATTTCTTAAAATCAGTAGATGAGCTGGCTGATTCTTCTATTTATGTAGATGTGCCAGAGCAATTAAAAAGTTTGACCTTGCTTGATAAATATCTCAATCGTGCGCCGTTAGATGTTCAAAAGGTGGAAATTGAAGCGGATAAAGCCATTGAAACTATGCCTAAAGCTGAAGGTGCGGCAACAGAAGCACCTGCACCAGAAAAACAAGAATCTCAACCAGCAAAAGCTGAGTTACAAAAATAAGGATAGCCTATGTTTAGAGTGCTTTTTTTAATGCTAGCATTGCTTGCTGGGTTAGTTGCAGGGCCTTATCTTTCTGGTCAGCAAGGCTATGTTCGTATTGAAACAACAAATAATATCGTTGAAATGTCGATTACGACATTAGTGATTTTCTTCGTAATTGCTTTAGCGATTATTTATGGTTTGGAATGGATCGTAACGCGTTTTCTACGTTTAAGTCGCGGTTCTTATAATTGGTTTTCTAGCCGTAAACGTGTGAGAGCGCAGAAACAAACCCTTGAAGGTTTTATGAAGATGAATGAAGGGGATTACGCCAAAGCAGAAAAATTGATTGGTAAGAATGCCAAACATTCTGCTGAGCCTGTGTTAAACCTCATCAAAGCAGCTGAAGCAGCACAACAACGAGGTGATGAATTTAGCGCAAATCGCTATTTGATTGAAGCCACTGAATTAGCTGGTTCAGATAATTTGCTGGTGGAAATTGCCCGCACGCGTATCTTATTACAACAAAATAAATTGCCAGCAGCGCGCAGTTCTGTGGATAGCTTGTTAGAAATGGCTGGCCGCAATAAAGAAGTGTTAAAACTTGCAGTAGAAATTTATCTTCGTTCTAAAGCTTATCAAGCTCTCGATAAGATTCTAGATGGTGTTGAAAATAGTGGTTTATTCAGTGCTGAAGAGTTCAAAGATCTTCGTTCTCAAACAGAAAATGGTTTGCTTGATGAGAAAATGAATGAAGAAGGCGTAGATGGTTTACTTGAATGGTGGGATGCTCAGTCTCGTAGTCGTCGTAATAATATTGATCTCAAAGTTGGTTTAATTCAGCGTTTAATTGATTGTAATGATCATGAATCAGCATCAGAATTTACAGTTGAAGTATTGAAGAAAATTGGCGATAACACCAGCATTAGCAAAGAACTTTGTACTCAAATTACACGTTTACAACCTGAAGACAATAGTAAACTTCTCAAGCTAATCGAAAAACGCGCAAAACGCGCAGATGAAAAACAAAAATGCTGTATCAATCGTGCCTTAGGTTATTTATATGTTCGTAACAATGAATTTGCTAAAGCAGCAGACGTATTCAAAAACGTGATAGCTTGCCCTGAACAGTTAGAGCCAAATGATTTGATGATGGCATCTTATGTATTTGAACAAGCGGGTGATAAAGCATTAGCTGAGCAAGTTCGCCAAGAGAATTTGAAATCAGTGATGGCAATTCAAGATGTCGTCTCAGAAAGTGCGGAAGAAAAAATAGAAGAAAATTCAACCGCACTTTTAGAAAGCAAATCTGAGTAACTCAACTTAAAAGATAAAACGCACTTCAAATTGAAGTGCGTTTTTTGTTGCTTTGAATATAAAGCTATATATTTTTCAGTTTATTAGAATATAACACCAAACAAAGTGCGATCACCATAATCAAAATTGCACCTGCAAATAAGATGGTATCCACCGAGCTTTCATGATTAACAATGATTAAACGCAACATCGCGGTGATCCCGGCATAAATAAAATAGCGCAAAGGGAAGTGATAGCCACTTTTAAAATACTGCACAATCAAACCAATAAACCCGAAATATAAGAAAAACATTACTGCTTGTTCAGCCACGTTATAAGGCACCACAGCCGAAGTATTAAGCACCATCATTGCTAAAGTATAAGTGATTTTTCCAAGGGCAATGATGAGTACAATCGCCAACGCAATCAATGCCGTGCAAAGCACGATTTTTAATACACCAGTAATAATTCGTGGCAATTTTTCTAATTCTGGAGATTCTTCCATTTTTATTCCTTACAGCAAAAATTAAAGGTTCGTATTCTAATGCAAGATTGTAAAGTTGGTCAAAGTCATTTGGAAAAATAAAGCGTGACGGAATTAGAAAAGTCTATTGTTTTTAGGATTTCAATTTCTTTCTTTTTCATCTTTGGCTTCACTATTTTCGATGTTTAAAGGTTTGTATAAGGCGATTTTACGCCATCAAGCCCTCTTTCTCGAAATGCTTTTAGCCAATAAATGACGAGAGTGTGGGAAATTTGATGAAGTTTAGCCACCTCACGGATACCATAATCCTGTTCAGTGACGAGTTTGATAATTTTCAAACGAAATTGATAAGAGTAGGACATAATCTGCACCTCA
>NZ_LDVZ01000025.1 GCF_001276515.1 Haemophilus sp. C1 | reverse complement strand
GGAAACTTAAATACTTCACAACAGTGCGTCGTTGTGTGCGGTGCATTATAGGGATTTTCTAAACCCTTGCAAGTACTTTTTGCAAAAAATTATTTGAATGAACAAATTTTATTCGTCATCTAATTTTCTATAGCCTTTCAAGCCATTCTTTCTCAAAATTTCGTTTAATTTCTTTAATAAACGCTCTTTTTCCGATTGACTTAAAAATTGACTATTTTTATTTTGCAAAGCACATACTAACTTCCAATAAAAATCTAAAGTTGCTCCGCTGCCGCTTTTCTTTAATTCCACCAATGCATTTTCTGCACCAATTTCTCTTAGCATTGCAACATCAGTAATGCCAACTTTTATTAGCGCTCTTTCATGCTTGATAGTTAAATTGGGTAAATCCTTTAATCTATTTAGCTTTCTTAAAGTACGATCTAACTTCTGATTGCGAATTTGCTGAATAGAAAGAATAATCAACTTTCTACACAACATATTATTACGCATCACCTGATCTGAAAGTGCATAATATTGAGAAAGTACAAATCGCTTATTCAACTCATTTGTTGTAAACGGTTCACAGCCTAATTTACTTAATTGAATTGCAAGTTCATCCTCACCACGTAGATAAAGTTTTTTATTCTGCCAAATGGCAAACATAGTCTCTTCCTTGTGAAACAAACCGTAACCTGTAAAAAGATTTTTAAAGGTAACATTTCCTACTAACTGATCTAACAAAGAGCAAACACTATCTATATGCTCATCCTTTATATTCATATTAAACCTCCAATGAATAATTATTTTAAAAGAGTCAGTAGAAGTACTTCTGATTTGGTTTATATCATGAAGTTTTTCATCTTACTAAGAATAAATTTCAGATTTGTGAAGCTGATCGTAAATTTGAAATTTATTTTTATGTAAACAATTGGTTTATATATAAATATACTATATTTAAAATTTTTCTTACTATTATGGTTTGTATATAATTTAACCTAATTATTCAATTAACGAGTTTTTATCATCCACCCTCATTTTAAGGTTTTGATCTACTTTCTTTGGAATACAGATCTCATACATTTCACAAATATAAATATTTTTCTTGACCTGTACATCAATACAGATATAATCACAAAAAATTGAACATTCAAACAGGATTTTAATTATGGCGACTCAAGAAGAAAAACAAAAAGCTCTAGCGGCTGCACTAGGGCAAATCGAAAAACAATTTGGTAAAGGCTCAATTATGAAGTTAGGCGATACCAAAACGTTGGATGTAGAATCTATTTCTACTGGATCACTTGGCTTAGATGTTGCACTAGGAATCGGTGGTTTACCTATGGGACGAATTGTAGAAATTTTCGGACCTGAATCATCAGGTAAAACCACATTAACTCTTTCCGTCATTGCTCAAGCGCAAAAAGCAGGAAAAACCTGTGCGTTTATTGACGCGGAACACGCACTTGATCCTATTTATGCCGCAAAACTTGGGGTAGATGTAAAAGAACTTTTTGTTTCTCAACCTGATAATGGTGAACAAGCACTTGAAATCTGTGATGCATTAGTTCGCTCTGGCGCAATTGATGTAATTATTGTGGACTCCGTTGCCGCACTGACACCAAAAGCTGAAATTGAAGGGGATATGGGTGATTCCCATATGGGGCTACAAGCTCGTTTAATGTCACAAGCTTTACGTAAACTTACTGGCCAAATTAAAAATGCAAACTGTCTAGTTGTGTTTATTAACCAAATCCGTATGAAAATAGGCGTGATGTTTGGTAATCCTGAAACCACCACTGGCGGTAATGCATTAAAATTCTATTCTTCAGTTCGCTTGGATATTCGCCGTACAGGTTCTGTAAAAGATGGTGAAAATATCATTGGAAATGAAACCCGGGTAAAAGTAGTGAAAAACAAATTAGCGGCACCATTCCGCCAAGTGGATTTCCAAATTCTCTATGGAGAAGGCATTTCAAAAGCAGGTGAATTATTAGAACTTGGGGTAAAACACAAACTTGTAGAAAAATCAGGCGCCTGGTATTCCTATAATGGCGAAAAAATTGGCCAAGGTAAAACTAACTCAATGAAATGGCTCAATGAAAATCCAGAAAAAGCAGATGAGTTAGAAGCTCGTTTACGCGCAGAATTAGTGGCTAATCCAGAACAAGCTTTAATGGCTGACATTGAACAATCTGAAAATAGTTCAGAATCAGAAAGTGATTTTGAATAAATCAAATCATCAACGCCAAAAGTGCGGTCATTTTTAACCGCACTTTATATCAACTCAATAAAAATAAAGGAATCATTCCTTGTCATCTCTTGCTTTTAATTACATAGTTAATCTTCTTTCCCGCAGAGAATATAGTGAATTCGAGCTCCGCAATAAAATGCAGGAAAAGAACTTTTCGGAAGAAGAAATTGATGATGCATTATCTTTATGCCAGGCAAAAAATTGGCAAAGTGATCGTCGTTTTTCAGAAAATTATCTAAATTCACGCGCGCAAAAAGGTTATGGTTTAGGACGAATTCGACAAGAATTACTCCAATTAAAAGGTGTGTCTTCTGATATTATTGATGAAGTTTTAATGGAATCAGAAATTGATTGGTATGAAATGGCTGAGAACTTGTTACGTAAAAAATTCCCAAATTACAACGAACAGCAAACGCCTAAAATGAAACAAAAAATTTGGCAATATATGCTATCACATGGATTTCGTAGCAATGAATTTGCTGATTTAATTGGGCAAAACCAAAGTGAATGGGATTAATGTAAAAGTTGAGAACAAATTTTATATATCCAAATGCCCAACACAGTCATAGCTAAACATCCGAATAAATGCATCATCAATACACAAAATCCATTTAACCACTTGTCATTAAAAAATAATTCCACAACTTCGGAAGAAAAAGAAGAAAATGTGGTTAGCGATCCTAAAAAACCGGTAATTAAAAATAACCGCCATTCAGCACTAATTTGTGGAAATTGCCAAAAAAGCCCAAGTAATACACCAATAATTAAACAACCAAGCAAATTAGCGATTAAAGTCCCAAAAGCAAACGAAGAAAATAAAGGATTAAATAACAATCCTATAGCCCAACGCAATGACGCGCCTAATATTGCACCACAACTTATGAATAATAATGCCTGCATTAATAATCTAATCCAAATTGGGTTCTCAAATAACGAGCGACAGATTCTTCTTTATTTGAGCCTATAACTTCTAACTCTGGACAAGCTTTTTTTAAACGAATATCTGCATCTTGCATGATACAGCCTTTACCAGTCCAAGAAAGCATTTCTACATCATTCATTCCATCACCAAAAGCAATACAGTCCTTTAACTCATATTCTCGCGATTCGAGTAAATGTTTTAATGCGTCGCCTTTTGAAACATTCTTATTCATTACTTCCAAACAAGCTAATGCTGAATAAACTATTGTCGTTACATCACCAAACTTATCTCGTAAATAAGTTTCTACTTCAACTAAATCCTCTGGACTTTTACCAATAAAAAAGACTTTTTCTGTCCCACGTCCATGATGTTTGGAAAAATCAACTACGTTATAATCGAATCCAGATTCTTTATGGAACTGACGCATTGCAGGAATATCTTTATTAGTAAACCAACCTTCATCTTGATAGCTATTCATGCATACTTTGGAAGTATCAAATGGCGTTTTGTAAAGCTCTAGAACTAACTCTTCAGGCAAGCTGTTGCTATAAAGCAAATTACCCTGTAAATCCCGTACACGAGCACCATTTGATGTAATCATAACCGCACGTTCCGCACCAATTTTTCCAAGAATGGATGACACATCGGTATGGTTACGCCCCGTTGCCAAAATGATATCCACACCGTTTTGCTCTAATGCTCTCAGCGTATCAATGGTAAGATCACCCACTAAATGTTCAGGAGTTAAAAGGGTGCCATCTAAATCAGACACCATTGCTCGAAAAGGTAAATTCATAAAAACCTCAAAAAATAATTTGCGGTTATCATATCACTAAATATACAAATTGCCCTTGTCTAAGATCAATGTATAAAAAACCGTAATAAAAATAACCGCACTTTATTAAGGATTAAGGCATTAAATCAACTGATATATTTCCTTTCATTTGACAGCAGCACGCTAAAACATAACCTTGTTTAATTTCATCTTCTGTCAACGGTCCGTTTGAACTCACTTCATAATCACCACTCACCACTAAAGTTTTACAAGAACCACAAATACCTTCTCTACAGGCAGCAATAATCGGTGCTTTATGCTCTTCCAAAGCAGCTAACAATGTTTTTCCAACAGGTACAGAAAAAGTTTGAGGTACTGGATTAGTAATAGAAAGCGTCACTTGTTTACTATTATCTAACATACAATTTTCTGCTGAAGAATGAAATTGCTCTAAAAAGAAACGCTCTGATGGGATACCAAGGGATTCTGTCATCGCACGTAAATCACTCATATAACTCTCAGGGCCACAAGTAAGCACTGTATAATCAGCTATATTGGGTACAAGGTCAGATAACATTTGACTATTTAAACGTCCAGCGATAAAGCCATCATCTGCATCAACAGAAGCATTAATAAATAATTTTAACTGTGGAAATTGTTCTTTCAGTAATACCCATTCTCGTTTAAAAATAACATCTTTAGGCGAATGGACACTATAGAATACAACCACATCTACACCTGGTTTATTTTTTAATAACCATCGAGTCATAGACATGATTGGCGTAACGCCACATCCACCAGCAACAAGCAAATATCGATCACTTACAATGCGGGTACAGGTAAATTTACCCATTGGATCGGATAGCCAAATTTGATCACCTTCTTTAATTTCGGATGTAATCCAATTAGAACCAACTCCATTTTTAATACGACGAACGGTTAAAGTAACAAAACGGCTCATTCCTGGCGTAGACGATAGCGTATAAGCTCGTACAATATTTGGTGTATTACGAATACTCACTAAAGCATACTGGCCAGGCTCATAAGGGTAAAAATCTTGTGCTATTAATTCAATTGTATAGACATCATCTGTTTCCTGATGAATAGAATGCACCTGCATTTCGTTATAACACAACGGATTCTGATTATTTGACATAGAATTTTCTCTTTGAAGATAGAAAAAAGTGCGGTGGATTTTTAAAATGTTTATAAAACTAATACTACAAATTAAAAAATCGACCGCACTTTTCTATGAAATGTTATTTAGCTAAAGCTTCTGCCATATCTTGTTCAGGCGTAGTCAAACCGCGCAAACCAAATTTTTCATTTAATAATGCCATCACATTATCATTTAAAAATGCGGGAGCTGTCGGCCCTGTATAGATATTTTTAACACCTAACGCCAATAAGGTAAGCAAAATAACAATAGCTTTTTGCTCAAACCAAGAAAGCACAAGTGTTAATGGCAATTCGTTAACGCCAACACCTAGTTTTTGTGAAAGATTTACAGCAAGCATTATCGCAGAATACGCATCATTACATTGCCCAACATCTAGCAAGCGAGGTAACCCATCAATAGCGCCAAAATCCAATTTATTAAAACGATATTTACCACAACCTAAAGTTAAAATCGCACAATCTTCTGGTACTTGACGAGCAAAATCAGTGTAATAGCTACGTTCACCTTTGCTGCCATCACAACCGCCCACTAAGAAAACATGACGCAATTTTCCACCAGCAACAAGATTAATCACCGCATCTGAAGCATCTAATAAAGTTTGACGACCAAACCCAACTGTAATTTTGTGTTCTAATTCATCATAAGGGAATCCTGCCATTTCTTGCGCTTTCGCGATAACTTGACTGAAATCACGATCTTCAATGTGCGTTACACCAGGCCAGCCCACAATACTACGGGTATAAATACGATCTGCATAATTACCAACATTAGGATCAATAATACAGTTAGAGGTCATAATTACGGGGCCAGGGAATTTAGCAAATTCTTTCTGCTGATTTTGCCAACCACTTCCATAGTTACCAACTAAATGGTTGTATTTTTTCAATTCTGGGTAACCATGCGCAGGTAACATTTCACCATGAGTATAAATATTTATCCCTGTGCCTTCCGTTTGTTCTAAAAGTGCTTTTAAATCTTTTAAATCATGACCAGAAATTAAAATACATTTTCCTGCTACAGGCTTCACATTTACCGTTGCGGGAACAGGATGACCAAATGCTTCTGTTTCACCCGCATCTAATAAACTCATTACTTGAAAATTCATATTACCGATGCCAAGCGCCTTTTCTAACAATTCATTTAGATCGCTTGGATTTGTTCCTAGCCACGCCATAAACTCATGGAATTGACGATATACCTCATTATCAAATTTACCTAAAACATGGGCATGTTCCATATAAGCAGCCGCACCTTTTAAACCGTATAAACAAAGCATACGCACGCCATGTACTTCTTCCCCAATCAAAGTGCGGTCAGAATTTAGGGCAAAATTCGCTGCTTGTTTTGTTAAATCAGAAATCGTTGCGCCTTCAAGCTGTAAATGAGCTAATGGATGGTTTATATCAATACTTGGATTTAGTGTACGGCAGCGTTTCATTAAATTATCGCGATAAGCGATGGCTTGTTGCGCATATTCAACTATACGTTGAGAATCAAAGTTTACATTAGTCAAGGTAGAAAAAAATGCTTGTGCCGTAAAAGCATCAATTTCATTATCGATAATAGCTAAATCTCTCGCTTGAATAGCCCAAGCAGATAAGCTTTGCAGAGTTGCAACAAGGAGGTCTTGTAAATCAGAAGTTTCCGCAGTTTTACCGCACATTCCTTGAGAGTAACTACAACCGTTACCCACAGGTGTACGCATTGTTTGTTCGCATTGTACGCAGTACATAATTAAGTCCTTTTGATTAGAATAGAAAGTTTCGTTATAAACCCGATAAAATCACTCAGATTTATAAAAAAATGATAAAACCTTTTTTCTACTAGATACAAAAGGAAATTTAGATTAATTAGAATTTGTTTGATCTAGATTAAATTAATACCAATAACGAATTAATCTATTTTTATTTGAAAGAACACAAATTCTAACAATACTAAAAACCACGCAATAAAATTCTATATATTGGCATTACCAGTTGAAAAACGATAACAAATTTCATTTTATTTCTCTTATAATGCAACTGTTCGAACGACAAGCAGTATCTCGAATGATGTATGTTTATTCCCCAATGGATAGTCAAAACACAAGGAGATTATTATGGCTTTCAATATGAAAAATAGACATTTACTTAGTCTTGTTCATCACACAGAACGTGAAATTAAATATCTCTTAGATCTCTCCCGAGATTTGAAACGAGCCAAATATGCAGGCACAGAACAACAAAAATTAAAAGGCAAAAATATCGCGCTCATCTTTGAAAAAACCTCCACCCGCACACGTTGTGCATTCGAAGTCGCCGCTCATGACCAAGGCGCTCAAGTCACCTACATCGACCCTAACTCCTCCCAAATTGGCCACAAAGAAAGTATGAAAGATACCGCCCGCGTATTAGGCAGAATGTATGATGGTATTGAATATCGTGGCTTTAAACAAAGTATCGTTCAAGAACTTGCTGATTATGCTGGTGTACCAGTATTCAATGGTTTAACCGATGAATTCCACCCAACACAAATGCTTGCCGACGTACTTACCATGATTGAACATTGCGACAAACCATTAAGCGAAATTAGCTATGTATATATTGGGGATGCTCGCAATAACATGGGTAATTCACTTTTATTAATTGGTGCAAAATTAGGTATGGATGTGCGGATTTGTGGACCTAAAGCATTATTACCAGAAGCAAGTCTTGTAGAAATGTGCGAAAAATTTGCGAAAGAAAGTGGTGCTCGTATTACTGTAACTGAAGATATCGACAAAGCGGTGAAAGGTGTAGATTTTGTCCATACTGATGTGTGGGTTTCAATGGGTGAACCATTAGAAACTTGGGGCGAACGCATTAAATTATTACTTCCTTATCAAGTAACCCCAGAATTAATGAAACGCACTGGTAATCCAAAAGTGAAATTTATGCACTGCTTACCTGCCTTCCATAACAGTGAAACCAAAGTTGGTCGTCAAATTGCTGAAAAATATCCTGAATTAGCTAATGGTATTGAAGTAACTGAAGACGTATTTGAATCTCCAATGAACATTGCATTTGAACAAGCAGAAAACCGTATGCACACAATTAAAGCGGTAATGGTAGCAAGTTTGGCATAAGGAGGCAGTATGAGAATAGTGATTGCATTAGGCGGTAATGCGTTATTACGACGCGGAGAGCCGCTGACAGCCGAAAATCAACGACAAAATGTTCGCATTGCTTGTGAGCAAATTGCTAAAATTTGGCCAAATAATGAATTAGTGATAGCACACGGTAATGGCCCACAAGTTGGTTTGCTCGCCTTACAAGGCGCTGCCTATACTGATGTGCCAACCTATCCTTTAGATGTATTAGGTGCAGAGTCAGTAGGAATGATTGGTTATATGATTCAACAAGAACTCGGTAATTTAGTTCCATTTGAAGTGCCATTTGCAACTTTATTATCTCAAGTAGAAGTTGATATCAACGACCCAGCTTTCAAAAATCCAACTAAACCAATTGGCCCTGTTTATACGAAAGAAGAAGCTGAACGTTTGGCAAAAGAAAAAAATTGGTCTATCGCACAAGATGGTGATAAATATCGTCGCGTTGTACCAAGTCCATTACCAAAACGTATTTTTGAAATTCGTCCGGTCAAATGGTTGCTTGAAAAAGGCAGTATCGTAATTTGTGCGGGTGGCGGCGGTATCCCGACCTATTATGATGAAAACCATAATTTACAAGGTGTTGAAGCCGTTATCGACAAAGATTTATGTTCAGCTTTACTTGCGGAAAATCTTGATGCGGATTTATTTATCATCGCAACTGATGTTTCTGCAACTTTCGTAGATTGGGGTAAACCAACTCAAAAAGCAATTTCTGTCGCATCACCTGAAGCCATTTCAGAACTTGGTTTCGCTGCAGGTTCCATGGGGCCGAAAGTACAAGCCGCGATCAACTTTGCGAAACAAACAGGAAAAGATGCAGTAATAGGCTCTTTATCTGATATTGTGGACATTGTGAAAGGAAAAGCTGGTACTCGTATTACGAAAAAAGCTGAAGGCATATCCTATTATGCCTAAATAATAAAAGAACTTTGAGAGGTCATTCTCAAGGTAAAAAGTGCGGTTCGTTTAACCGATGTTTTTACCAACCGCACTTTAAACGTTACACATAAGGAGCTCGCTATGGATGCGTCCAAAAAGAAGAAAACGTTTAATTTCCCATCAGCGTTTACCATTTTATTTGCAATATTAATTCTCGCTGTTGGATTGACCTGGGTAATTCCATCCGGTTCATATTCAAAATTAACATATAATTCCACTGATAATGTATTTGTTGTCAAAGCTTACGGCGTTGACGATAAAACTTATCCCGCCACAACAGACACTCTTGATAATCTCAATATCAAAATTAAACTCTCCAACTTCACCGAAGGCGTAATCAAAAAACCAATCGCTATTCCTGGTACCTATCAACGTGTAGAACAACACCACAAAGGCATTGAAGACATCACAAAAAGTATGGTGGAAGGAACTATCGAAGCCGTTGATGTCATGGTCTTTATCTTCGTATTAGGGGGTATGATTGGTGTTATTAACCGAACCGGTTCTTTTAATGCTGGTTTGATGGCTCTCGCGAAAAAAACCAAAGGTAATGAGTTTTTTATTGTATTCAGCGTATCCGTCTTAATGGTGTTAGGTGGCACAACATGCGGTATTGAAGAAGAGGCCGTGGCATTCTATCCAATTCTAGTGCCGGTATTCTTGGCTCTGGGATACGATGCGATAGTCTGCGTAGGGGCTATATTCCTTGCTTCATCTATGGGAACTGCATTCTCTACAATTAACCCATTCTCCGTTGTTATCGCATCAAATGCAGCTGGTATTCAATTTACTGAAGGTATTGGTTTCCGTGCTCTAGGTTTGGTTTTAGGGGCTACTTGCGTAATCGCATATCTTTATTGGTACTGTAAAAAAATTAAAGCTGACCCAAGTTTTTCTTTCACTTATGACGATCGCGAAGAATTTCGCCAACGTTATATGAAGAACTTTGATCCAAATGCAACTATCGAATTCTCAGCTCGTCGCAAATTAATCTTAACACTTTTCTGTATTGCATTCCCTATTATGATTTGGGGTGTAATGGTTGGCGGATGGTGGTTCCCTCAAATGGCTGCATCTTTCCTTGCCATTACTATCATCATTATGTTTATTAGTGGCTTGTCTGAAAAAGATATTGTGGAATCCTTCACTGAAGGTGCATCAGAATTAGTAGGCGTGTCCTTAATCATTGGTCTTGCTCGTGGCGTAAACTTAGTACTCGAACAAGGTATGATTTCTGACACTATCCTTGATTATATGTCTAATGTGGTTAGTGGTATGCCAGGTAGCGTATTCATCTTAGGCCAATTAGTCGTATTTATTTTCCTAGGTTTAATCGTACCATCTTCTTCTGGTTTAGCCGTACTTTCAATGCCAATTATGGCACCACTTGCTGACTCAGTGGGTATTCCACGCGATATCGTGGTTTCCGCTTACAACTGGGGACAATATGCAATGCTATTCTTGGCACCAACAGGATTAGTATTGGTGACACTCCAAATGTTGCATATTCCATTTGATAGATGGGTTAAATTCGTCATGCCAATGATTGGATGCTTATTGCTAATTGGTTCCATTTTATTGGTAGTACAAGTATCTTTATATAGTGTTTAACTAATTAGTCAAATTGCCGCCTAGATCACAGTTTTTCTAGGCGGTTTCTTTTATAATAAGTTATCTTTTTTGTTAGCATAAAAAGGATTTACTATGCTTAAAAAACGCTTCGACAATATCGATACCCGTATTCTTAAAGCATTGCAACGCAATGGTCGATTACAAAATAATGAACTGGCTAACGAAATAGGACTTTCAAATTCAGCTTGTTTACGCCGAGTAAATCAACTGGAAGAAAGCGGCGTAATTGATAGTTATGTTGCCTTATTGAATCCCAAGAAAGTAAATTGTCATCTTATCGTTTATGCATTAGGTTCTTTCTTTGAAGAAGATACTGAATTAAAAGAGCGGTTTATTTTTGAGGTAAAATTAATCCCACAGATCATCGAATGTCATTTTATGGCAGGAACTTTCGATTTTCTTTTGAAGCTTTGTGTATCAGATTTAGAAGAATTTAACCACATTAAAACCACTTATCTCAATTCTAGGCTTGGCATTAAAACATTAAAATCAGAAGTAACACTAAAAACGGTTAAATCAACAACTGAGTTGCCTTTATAAAAAACTCGCATTATTTATACGAGTTTTTATAATAATTAACAAACTTCAGCCTGTTCTAATATAACTTTTTGTAAAACTTTAATTCCTGCCTCTATATATTTCCAATCAGTAAATTCAAGAGGGTTATGACTAATTCCCAAATGAGATGGAACAAAAATCATACCTGTCGGACAAAGTGTTGCCATATGCATTGCATCATGTCCAGCACCACTTGGCATTATTTCGTAAGAATAACCAAGGGAATGTGCAGTTTCAGCTATTTGGTTTACCATATTTTCAGGTAATACTATTGGATTATCTTTTGAAATAAGTTGTAACTCAATTAATAAACCTCTTTTTTCTGAAACTTTACTAACTTCCTCTTGTAATAATTCAAATACAGAATCTCTAGCTTGTACATGTGTACCTCGAATATCTACTAATAATTCACAATATCCTGGCACAACATTCATTACTCCTGGTTTAGCTGTAATATTACCTACAGTAGCTACTGTAGAATGTCCAGCTTGAATAGCCGCTTGCTCAATAGCAAGTGATAATTCAGCTCCTCCTAACAATGCATCATGACGATAATGCATTGCTGTTGCTCCTGAATGATCCGCTTGTCCTTTAATTTTAACAATTGCACGAATTGGAGCAGCAATACCTGTCACAACACCTATTGTTTTTCCTTCATTCTCTAAACGAGGGCCTTGTTCTATATGAAGTTCAAAAAAACATTTAAATTCCTTTGCATCACGTTTTGCTTGATTAATCAAATTAAAATTCATTCCTACTTCAGCCATAGCTTCTGATAAACCCTTTCCTTGTTTATCACGTAACAAACTTAATTTTTCTTGATTTACTATACCACACATAACTTTACTACCCAATGTAGCAAAATTAAATCTACTCGATTCTTCACAAGTAAAAATTATCAATTCTAAAGGATAACGAGTCTGAATATTCTGTTCACACAATTGCAAAAGAATTTCCAACCCAGCAACAGATCCCAAAGGACCATCAAATTTACCCGCATTCACAACAGTATCAATATGCGATCCGAATGCAACTGCAGGTAAAAAATCTTCTTTACCTGCCTTACGAATAAAAAGATTTCCAATTGAATCTCGACGAATAGATAAATCATATTCTTTACATAATTCAATAATCATATTATGGGCCTTTTCATCCTCCTCTGTAAAAGCTAAGCGAGTCAGCTCGTTTGGTACTGATGAAATAAAAGCCAGTTTTTCAATTAAATTTTGAACACGATTAAGATTAATTGACATAGTTTTCTCCTGATATGATTTATTTTTTGATATTCGTCAAACAATAATAATTTTTCGTTGAAAATTAACCTTTTCTAAGCGTAATATCGGTATTTCTAAATACCTATAAAAAGGAGTAGAAAATGAAAAACATGTTACTGCTCAGTAGCTCAAAATACAAGAACACAGGTTATCTTGAACACACTCTACCTTGGTTACAAAATTTCTTGGCGGATTATCGTGGTAAAACAATTGCTTTTGTGCCTTATGCTGGGGTACGCCGCACTTTTGATGAATACGAAAAAACTGTGCAAAATGCACTTTCTTATTTAGAGATGAATATTGTTTCCGTTCATCATGGTAAACAGCATCGAGATATTATTGAACAAGCAGATGTCATCGCTATTGGCGGCGGGAATACATTTTGTTTGTTAAAACAGCTTTATGAACACAATTTAATTGATATCATTCGTGAAAAAGTGAATAACAGTACGCCTTATTTTGGTTGGAGTGCTGGGGCAAATGTAGTGGGTGCATCCATTATGACAACGAATGATATGCCGATTACTTATCCTCCTTCATTTCAAGCATTACAGCTTTTTCCTCATCAAATTAATCCGCACTTTATTTCAGGTAAAATGCAAGGTCATAATGGCGAAAGCCGAGAAGAACGTTTGGCTGAATTTTTACTCGTTAATCCAACCGCACTTGTATATGCCTTACCTGAAGGTTCTGCACTTCATATACAAAATGAAATGGCAACTGTGTTGGGTGAAAATCCTATTTTGTGCTTCAGTGAAAATATGGAATGTGGCACATTTGATATCAATACAACTTTTTCTTATTAACTTAAAAGGAACATATAATGGAATTATTCAAATCCATCGTTGCAGTGATTGGCATTATTGCCACAATTTATTTTCTGATTAAAAAAGCCGAAACCCGAACAGTTTTGATTGGTGTCGGTTTAATAATGTCCATTCTGACGCTGAATCCAATGGGTGCATTAGATGCTTTTGCCAAAAGCATGACATCTGGCGGATTAATTATGGCCATCTGTTCTAGTATGGGTTTTGCTTATGTAATGAAATACACTCAATGTGACACTCATCTAGTGCATTTACTTACCAAACCATTAAGCGGATTAAAATTCTTCTTAATTCCGATTGCAACAGTCATCACCTTTTTCATCAATATTGCTATTCCTTCTGCTGCTGGTTGTGCAGCTGCGGTTGGTGCAACATTAATTCCTGTTTTAAAAAGTGCGGGTGTTCGACCAGCTACTGCTGGGGCAGCTATTTTAGCAGGGACTTTTGGATCAATGATGAGCCCAGGTTCTTCTCACTCTGCAATGATTAGTGAAATGTCAGGCTTAACTATCACTCAAGTAAACCTTTCACATGCGCCATATAGCATGATTGCGGGAGCAATAGGTGCGGTTGTTTTAACAATTCTTGCGCTTGTTTTTAAAGATTATGGTGAACAACATCGCCAAGCTTATCTTGCAGAACAAAAAGAAAGTGAAATTAAAGTTGTTGAAGGTGTCAATGTACTTTATGCCCTTGCACCATTAATACCATTAGTTATTTTAGTAATTGGTGGAACCTCATTACAACAAGTACCGGGTCTTGAATGGACTAAAATGGGTGTGCCTCAAGCGATGCTGATTGGTGCAATTTACGGCATTATCGTCACTCGCATTTCCCCAGTAAAAATCACTGAAGAATTTTTCAATGGTATGGGAAATTCTTATGCAAACGTACTTGGTATCATCATTGCAGCCAGTGTTTTTGTAGCAGGATTAAAATCTACGGGCGCAGTTGATGCTGCAATTTCTTTCTTAAAAGAATCCAACGAATTTGTACGTTGGGGTGCAACAATTGGACCATTCTTAATGGGCTTAATTACAGGCTCTGGTGATGCTGCAGCGATTGCCTTTAACACTGCTGTCACACCACATGCTGTAGAACTCGGTTACACTCATGTAAATCTTGGTATGGCAGCAGCCATTGCTGGTGCAATTGGTCGTACAGCTTCACCAATTGCAGGCGTAACTATTGTTTGTGCAGGACTTGCGATGGTAAGTCCAGTAGAAATGGTAAAACGTACCGCGCCAGGCATGATACTTGCTGTTTTATTCTTAGCATTATTTATGTTGTAAAAATAGTAAAAAATTGACCGCACTTTTTTAAGTGCGGTCTGTTTTTATAGACTTTTAAAGGAAGAAAAAAATGAACTTAGATTTAAATCAACTTGTTAAATGGCGTCGTGAATTTCATCGTTTTCCAGAAATTGGTTGGAGTGAATTTTGGACAACTTCTCGCATTGCAGATTACTTGGAAGACTTAGATTGTTTTGAAATTTTTCTAGGCAAACAAATTATAAATCCGGATTTTGTTCGTGGACGAAAACAAGCCGTAGTAGATAAAGGTTTAGCTAATGCAAAAGCCTATGGAGCCAATGAAAAATGGCTAGAAAAAATGGAAGGATATACTGGTTGTGTGGCATTATTTGATTCAGGTAAACTAGGGAAAACTATTGCATTACGTTTTGACATAGACTGTGTGAATGTAACTGAAACTCGCTCACCAGAGCATATTCCAAATAAAGAAGGTTTTGCCTCAATTAACGATGGTTTTATGCATGCTTGTGGACATGATTCACACATTACAATAGGTCTAGGCGTTGCATTATGGATCGCTCAGAACAAAGATAAACTCACTGGAAAAGTAAAAATTGTATTCCAACCAGCAGAAGAAGGTGTTCGAGGTGCAGCAGCCATTGCACAAAGTGGCATAATTGATGATGCAGATTATTTTGCTTCTTCACACATTAGTTTTTGCGCGAATACAGGCACTGTTATTGCTAATCCAAGAAATTTTCTTTCCACTACAAAAATTGATATTCGCTACAAAGGTAAACCTGCACATGCAGGTGCAGCGCCCCATTTAGGTCGTAATGCCTTATTAGCTGCAGCGCATACAGTCACTCAACTTCATGGTATTGCACGCCATGGTGAAGGCATGACAAGAATTAATGTGGGTGTGCTAAGAGCGGGTGAAGGACGAAATGTCATTCCATCCTCTGCTGAATTACAATTAGAAGTGCGGGGAGAAAATAAAGCAATTAATGAATACATGACTGAACAAGTCATGCAAATAGCCAAAGGTATCTCCATAAGTTTTGATGTTGCATATGAAACTGAAATTGTAGGTGAAGCAGTGGATATGAATAACGATGTTGAACTTATAAAACTCATCGAAGAAATATCCCTTGAACAACCACAAATAAATAACGTAAATTCAAATTATGCTTTCAATGCAAGTGAAGATGCGACTATTTTAGGTAGACGTGTACAAGAACACGGAGGCAAAGCTATTTACTTCATTCTTGGAGCAGATCGCACAGCAGGTCATCATGAAGCTGAATTTGATTTTGATGAAAATCAATTGCTTACTGGGGTTAATATTTATACTTCTTTAGTACAAAGATTATTAGCTTAATTAAATAAAAATATTTTTACTCCTTTCTTTTAAGAATCTACTATTTTTCTTAGAATAAAGGCAATATCTACTCACCTTATAAGGAAAACTCAATGATTAATAGACGTCATTTTATTCAAATCGGTGCAAGCAGTATTCTTGCATTAAGTGCAAGCCGTTTTGCGACAGCAAAAGGTAAACATGATGTAGATTTACGTATTGTTGCTACTACTGACGTTCACAGTTTCTTAACAGACTTTGATTATTACAAAGACGCCCCAACCGAGAAATTCGGTTTTACTCGTGCAGCAAGCCTTATTCGTCAAGCTCGTTCTGAAGTAAAAAATAGTGTATTAGTAGATAACGGTGATCTAATTCAAGGTAATCCAATTGCAGACTATCAAGCTGCACAAGGCTATAAAGAGGGTAAATCTAACCCTGCGGTCGATTGTTTAAATGCGATGAATTATGAAGTGGGTACATTAGGTAACCACGAATTTAACTATGGTCTCAATTATCTTGCAGATGCCATCAAACAAGCTAAATTCCCAATTGTGAATGCCAACGTAGTAAAAGTCGGAACTGAAGAACCTTATTTCACACCTTATGTCATTCAAGAAAAATCAGTTGTTGATAATCAAGGTAAAACACATAAATTAAAAATTGGTTACATCGGTTTTGTGCCACCGCAAATTATGGTTTGGGATAAAGCAAACCTTCAAGGCAAAGTTGAAACCCGTGATATTGTAAAAACAGCACAAAAATATGTACCTGAAATGAAGAAAAAAGGGGCAGATATTGTCGTTGCATTAGCTCACACAGGCCCATCAGATGAACCTTATCAAGAAGGTGCCGAAAACTCAGCATTCTATCTAGCTGATGTTCCACATATTGATGCCGTCATTTTTGGTCACTCACACCGTTTATTCCCAAATAAAGAATTTGCGAAATCACCAAATGCAGACATCGTAAATGGTACAGTAAAAGGTGTACCAGAAAGTATGGCTGGTTATTGGGCAAATAATATCAGCGTGGTGGATTTAGGCTTAACAGAACACAAAGGAAAATGGATTGTAACCTCTGGAAAAGCGGTTCTTCGTCCAATCTATGATGCAGAAAATAAAAAAGCACTTGCAGAAAATGACCCAGAAATTACCGCACTTTTAAAACCAGTTCACGAAGCGACACGTAAATTTGTGTCTCAACCTATTGGTAAAGCAACAGATAATATGTACAGCTATCTTGCATTAGTACAAGATGATCCAACCATTCAAATTGTTAACCAAGCGCAAAAAGCTTATGTAGAAAAAGTTGCACCAAGTGTTGCAGCAATGGCAGGCTTACCTATTCTAAGTGCAGGTGCTCCATTTAAAGCGGGTGGTCGTAAAAATGACCCAACAGGTTATACCGAAGTAAATAAAGGTGAATTAACTTTCCGTAATGCGGCAGACTTATATCTCTATCCAAATACATTAGTGGTGGTTAAAGCAACAGGCGAACAATTAAAAGAATGGTTAGAATGTAGTGCTGGTATGTTTAAACAAATTGACCCTACAAGTGATAAACCACAATCATTAATCGATTGGGAAGGGTTCCGCACTTATAACTTTGATGTAATTGATGGTGTCAATTATGAATACGATCTAACCAAACCTGCTCGTTACGATGGCGAATGTAAATTAATTAACCCAGAATCGCATCGTGTAGTGAACCTCACTTATCAAGGTAAACCGGTTGATCCAAAAGCAGAATTATTGATTGCAACGAATAACTATCGTGCTTATGGTAATAAATTCCCAGGCACTGGCGATCAACATATTGTTTACGCATCACCAGATGAAAACCGTCAAATTTTAGCTGATTACATTAAAGTAACCAGTGAAAAAGAAGGTTCTGTAAATCCTAGCGCGGATAAAAACTGGCGCTTTACGCCAATCAAAGGCAACGATAAATTAGATGTCCGTTTTGAAACATCGCCAAGCGAACAAGCGGCGAAATTTATCGCTGAAAAAGCACAATATCCGATGAAACAGGTGGGTACTGACGAAATCGGTTTTGCAGTGTATCAAATTGATTTATCTAAATAATAATTAGGAAAATAAAATGCCGTCTAAAAATTAAAATTTAGGCGGCATTTTTTCTTCCTAAAGAGCGGTCAAATTTTTGAGTATTTTTACAAATTGCATTCGCTTTTCAACCCTTCTATTGCTTTACATTCCTCTTCATTATGTTCACTTTCGGTAACAATAGACTGTAAAAAATCTTTGATTTCTAATAATTGAGATATTTTATTTTCCACTTGAATCAGTTGATTCAGTACTAATTGATCCGCTTGATAATGATCTTTCATACTAAATTTAATACGATTGAGTGCCTTAATATTCTCTAAAGAGAAACCCAACGTTCGACATTTTTTGATAAATTTTAATTGTTCTACACTTTTTTCATCATAATATCGATAACCATTAGCCAATCGCTTAGGTGGCTGCAATACTCCTTGCTTTTCATAGTAGCGGATAGTTTCAATATTAGTATGCGTAGATTTACTTAATTCGCTAATTTTCATTATTTCCTCAAGCAATTTTTTACTTTAATGAGAATGATCATCTAATAAAAAATGTGTATTACTATCATACAAGGATTTAACAGCTCTAGAAACTGTGGAAATACCGCTGTATAAGACAAAAAGACTTAAAATACCACTAGCCACTACATCAACCCACTGCCAATTTAACCAATAAGCACTTATTCCTGCAATAATAGCAACAACCGAACCAAATAAATCTACTAAAACATGCAAATATGCTGCACGAATATTCAAATTATGGCGATTACTTTTTAGCATAATAAAAGCTACCAACAAATTAATCCCAAACCCTAGTAAAGCTACACCTAACATTGGCAAAGCGACTATTTCTATCGGAGCCTGCCAACGTGTTACAGCCTCGATAAAAATCCAAATAGCGACCCAAACTAATGAGATTCCATTGATTAAAGCTAACCATTTTTGCCATCTTAGACTTAAAAATAACCCAATCCATGCTAAAAAAATAGATAAACTATCATTTGCCATATGCCCAGCATCAGCCATCAAAGTAAGGCTGTTAAAGCAATATCCCCCTAGAAATTCAACAACCATATAAAAGGTAATAATTGCAAAACTAATGCCTAATACCATTTTATTTTTAGAAATTTGGCTATGAGGGCAAGATGCATGTTGCTGATATTCTTTAGGAGTATAATTTTTTACTATAGAAACTTCTTTCATTTTATTTTCTTAACTATTTGATTTACTTTGCAAGAAGCATAAAGTCTGTAGTAACTACAATGTCAAGTCATAAAACGTACATTTAATAAAATTAATTGTTTAAAAAAACTAAATTATAGGGATTTCAATAAAAATTCATTTTTATCTGTGGATAACTCATAAATAATCTGTCATAAAACTGTTTTTACTCACTTGGTAACTTTAAGAAAAAATAAAATTATTAATAACTTTCCATTTTACACACAAGATTTTTAAAGAAAATGATCGCATTTTCACAAGATCTTTGGATCCTATAACACCTGTTTCCATAAGGATCGAATAAGGTTACTCATAACCACAAAGGATCTTAATAGTAACAATAATAAGATCTTTATATATAAAAAGAGATCTTATTTACTAATACAAACCTGATCTTTGAAAGGATCAATAGATCCATTCTTTTTTTGTCAGGTGTTTTAAATTTCTGTAAAATAGCGCCAATTTTTTGATCCGAATAAATAATAGAGATAGATATGTTTTACACTGAAACTTATGATGTGATTGTGATCGGTGGTGGCCATGCGGGTACAGAAGCCGCGCTTGCACCAGCTCGAATGGGATTAAAAACCCTTTTATTAACGCATAATGTAGATACTTTAGGGCAAATGTCTTGTAACCCTGCAATTGGTGGGATCGGTAAAGGTCATTTAGTAAAAGAAGTCGATGCAATGGGCGGTTTAATGGCCCATGCTGCAGATAAAGCAGGGATCCAATTTCGTACTTTAAATAGCAGTAAAGGCCCTGCAGTACGTGCTACTCGAGCTCAAGCTGACAGAGTTCTATATCGTCAAGCTGTTCGTACTGCATTAGAAAATCAACCTAATTTAGATATTTTCCAACAAGAAGCGACCGATATTCTGATTGAGCAAGATCGAGTTGCAGGCGTTAGCACAAAAATGGGATTAACTTTTCGTGCTAAATCAGTGGTATTAACTGCAGGTACTTTCTTAGCAGGTAAAATTCATATTGGTTTGGAAAATTATGAAGGTGGTCGAGCTGGGGATCCTGCTTCTGTAAATCTTTCACATAGATTAAGAGATCTCGGATTACGTGTAGATCGTCTTAAAACAGGTACACCACCACGTATTGATGCGCGTACGATCAATTTTGATATTTTAGCTAAACAACATGGTGATGCCGTATTACCGGTATTCTCTTTTATGGGATCAGTGGATGATCACCCTCAACAAATTCCTTGTTATATCACCCATACTAATGAACAAACCCATGAAGTGATCCGTAATAACTTGGATCGCAGTCCAATGTATACCGGTGTGATTGAAGGTATTGGCCCTCGTTATTGTCCATCCATTGAAGATAAAGTGATGCGTTTTGCGGATCGTAATTCACATCAAATCTATTTGGAACCAGAAGGCTTAACCAGTAATGAAGTCTATCCAAACGGGATTTCTACCAGTTTACCGTTTGACGTACAAATGGGCATTGTTAATTCCATGAAAGGGTTAGAAAATGCACGCATTGTGAAGCCAGGTTATGCCATTGAATATGATTATTTTGATCCACGCGATTTAAAACCAACATTAGAAACAAAAGCTATTTCAGGTTTATTCTTCGCAGGTCAAATTAATGGTACAACGGGTTATGAAGAAGCGGCAGCTCAAGGCTTATTAGCGGGGATTAATGCTGGTCTTTATGTACAAGAAAAAGAGGCATGGTATCCACGCCGTGATCAATCTTATACTGGCGTATTGGTTGATGACCTTTGCACGCTTGGTACCAAAGAACCATATCGCGTATTTACTTCTCGTGCGGAATATCGTTTGTTATTACGTGAAGATAATGCAGACATTCGTTTAACGCCAATTGCCCATGAATTAGGTTTGATTGATGAGGCTCGTTGGGCGCGCTTTAATCAAAAAATGGAAAATATAGAACAAGAACGCCAACGTTTACGCAGCATTTGGTTACATCCTCGTTCGGAATATTTAGAAGAAGCGAATAAAGTACTTAGCAGCCCACTTGTGCGTGAAGCCAGCGGTGAAGATTTATTACGCCGTCCAGAAATGACCTACGATATTTTGACTTCTTTAACGCCATACAAACCGGCAATGGAAGATAGAGAAGCTGTAGAACAAGTGGAAATTGCCATTAAGTATCAAGGCTATATTGAGCATCAACAAGAAGAAATCGAAAAACAAAAACGCCACGAAAATACAACTATCCCGGCTAACTTTGATTACAGCAAAGTGTCTGGTTTATCTAATGAAGTGCGTGCGAAGTTAGAACAGCATCGCCCCGTTTCCATTGGCCAAGCGAGCCGAATTTCAGGCATCACTCCTGCAGCAATTTCAATTATTCTGGTGAATTTGAAAAAACAAGGCATGCTAAAACGCGGTGAATAACGTTTAGAATGAAAAGTGCGGTTATTTTGATCTGACCCCAAAAAGTTAGACTGTTATTTAAAGGATTGTT
>NZ_LDVZ01000026.1 GCF_001276515.1 Haemophilus sp. C1 | reverse complement strand
GCCGATTGTACCCACGTTTACGTGCGGTTTTGTACGTTCAAATTTTTCTTTAGACATTGCTAATGTTTCCTAAGAAGTGCGGTATAAAACAATCATGTTTTACACCGCTGGTTTACAAAAAATTATTTTTTACGCGCTTCAATTACTGCAGCTGCAACACTTGTTGGAGCTTCAGCATATTTTAACGGTTCCATTGAGTATGATGCACGACCTTGAGTTTGTGAACGTAAGTCTGTTGCATAACCGAACATTTCTGAAAGTGGAACTTCAGCATCGATCTTAACAACGAACTCATTCGCTTCTTGACCGTTCACCATAGCACGACGACGGCTTAAGTCACCAATTACATCACCAACATATTCAGGTGGAGTTTCAACTTCAACTTTCATAATTGGCTCAAGTAATACTGGATTTGCTTTTGCGAATGCTGCTTTAAATGCTAAAGATGCAGCAAGTTTAAACGCTAATTCAGATGAGTCCACATCATGGTATGAACCAAAGTGTAAACGTACACCAAGATCAACTACAGGGTAACCCGCTAATGGACCAGATTTAAGCTGTTCTTGGATACCTTTATCAACCGCAGGAATGTATTCACCAGGAATTACACCACCTTTGATTTCGTTCACGAACTCGTAACCTGGACCTTCTGGATCTAATGGATATAAGTCGATAACAACGTGACCATATTGACCGCGACCACCAGATTGTTTTGCATGTTTACCTTCCACATCATTAACTCGAGTACGGATAGTTTCACGGTAAGATACTTGTGGTTTACCAATGTTAGCTTCCACTTTGAACTCACGTTTCATACGGTCAACGATGATATCTAAGTGTAATTCACCCATACCAGAAATGATGGTTTCACCAGATTCTTCATCAGTGTGAACGCGGAATGAAGGGTCTTCTTGTGCTAAACGACCTAATGCTAAGCCCATTTTTTCTTGGTCAGCTTTAGTTTTTGGTTCTACCGCAACAGAGATTACTGGCTCTGGGAATTCCATACGCTCAAGGATGATTGGTGCTTCAATTGCACATAATGTATCACCAGTAGTTACATCTTTTAAGCCGATAGCAGCTGCGATGTCACCTGCGCGAACTTCTTTAATTTCTTCACGTTTGTTAGCGTGCATCTGTACGATACGACCAAAACGTTCACGTTTTTGACGTACAGAGTTTAATACTGTATCACCAGAATTAATTACACCTGAGTACACACGGAAGAATGTTAAGTTACCTACGAATGGGTCAGTTGCAATTTTGAATGCTAATGAAGAGAATGGCTCTTCATCACTTGCATGACGTTCGCCTTCAGTTTCATCTGGATTGATACCTTTAATAGCAGGAATATCAGTTGGTGCTGGTAAATATTCAACAACTGCGTCAAGCATTGCTTGAACACCTTTGTTTTTGAACGCAGAACCACAAGTTACTAAGATGATTTCGTTTGCTAATACGCGCTGACGTAATGCTGACTTAATTTCTTCTTCAGTTAAGTCTTCGCCACCTAAGTATTTTTCCATTAATTCTTCTGATGCTTCAGCCGCTGCTTCAACAAGGTTTTGACGCCATTCTTCGCAGTCTGCTTGCATATTTGCAGGTACATCTTCATAGGTGAAGGTCATACCTTGGTCAGCTTCGTTCCAGTTGATCGCTTTCATTTTGATCAAGTCAACTACACCGGTGAAGTTTTCTTCTGCGCCGATTGGAAGTTGAAGAGGAACTGCGTTGGCACCTAAACGGGTTTTTAATTGTTCAACTACGCGTAAGAAGTTCGCACCGGTACGGTCCATTTTGTTAACGAACGCGATACGTGGCACTTGGTATTTGTTAGCTTGACGCCATACGGTTTCAGATTGTGGTTGAACACCACCAACCGCACAGTAAACCATTACCGCACCATCAAGAACACGCATAGAACGTTCTACTTCAACGGTAAAGTCTACGTGTCCCGGGGTGTCGATAACGTTGATACGGTGTTGTTGGAACTGTTGTGACATACCTGACCAAAATGCGGTAGTTGCCGCAGAGGTAATGGTGATACCACGCTCTTGTTCTTGTTCCATCCAGTCCATCGTTGCAGCACCATCGTGCACTTCACCGATTTTGTGGCTAACACCGGTATAGAATAAGATACGCTCAGTGGTAGTGGTTTTACCCGCGTCAATGTGCGCACTGATACCGATATTACGATATCTTTCAATAGGGGTTGTACGAGCCATTATTATAACCTTGTTTAATTTAATATCAGTTTATATAAGGGTAAGGCTTCATCAATGATGAAGCCCTTAAATATCAAAAGCTTATTACCAACGGTAGTGAGCAAATGCTTTGTTAGCTTCAGCCATACGGTGAACGTCTTCACGTTTTTTCACTGCTGCACCCTTGTTATCAGACGCATCTGATAATTCGTTTGCAAGACGTAAAGCCATTGATTTATCACCGCGTTTACGTGCAGCTTCAACGATCCAACGCATACCTAATGCGTTACGACGTACTGGACGTACTTCAACCGGTACTTGGTAAGTAGAACCACCAACACGACGAGATTTAACCTCAACAGTTGGACGTACGTTTTCAAGTGCAACTTCAAACGCTTCTAAAGGCTCTTTACCTGTGCGTTGTGCTAAAGTTTCTAAAGCACCATAAACGATTGATTCAGCAACGGATTTTTTACCGTCTACCATGATTACATTAATAAATTTTGCAAGTAATTCTGAACCGAACTTCGGATCTGGAAGAATCTTGCGTGCTTCAACACTACGACGACGTGGCATTGCGAATTTCTCCGTATTTTAATCTTCAGGATATCCAAAACCCATCAGCAATATTTCTCTTTGAGAAAATTTGCAGCGCAAAGCGCTTTTTGACTGGAGTTTATGGTTTAAATTGTTTTGCTAATTTAGACGTTTGGCCTTACTTAACGGAGAACCATTAAGCTTTAGGGCGTTTAACGCCGTATTTAGAACGACCTTGTTTACGATCTTTAACGCCTGCGCAGTCTAATGCACCGCGTACTGTGTGGTAACGCACACCCGGTAAGTCTTTAACACGACCGCCACGGATTAATACAACACTGTGCTCTTGAAGGTTGTGACCTTCACCACCGATATAAGAAGTTACTTCAAAACCGTTAGTTAAGCGGATACGACATACTTTACGTAACGCTGAGTTTGGTTTTTTAGGAGTTGTAGTATATACACGAGTACATACACCACGTTTCTGCGGGCAAGCCTCTAATGCAGGAACGTTGCTTTTTACAACCTTTTTCACACGCGGTTTGCGTACTAGCTGGTTGATAGTTGCCATTAAAAAAGCTCCAGTTTAAATGTTATTCAATAATAGAATGTTGTTCAAAAAATCTACTTCCATACAGAAATAGACGGCGAATTTTAATCGTTCTGAGGTTTATTGTCAATAATTAAACAGCGCCAAAGATCCATGAAAGGATCTTCTTTAGTTGCGCACAAAAAAACGCTTCCAAAATTCACCGCACTTTTATTCAAAATGCCAAACCAATTGCCCCAGCGAAATGACAGTTTTATAATTTCTACTTAATTAGTATTAAATTACAATGATTATGTTACGCTCGCTCAAATTTCACTTACGCTATTTCTTCCATAAAAAGCTACGCCAAACACACAGAATTTCCCACAAAAGTTTAGAATTTATCTGCCTAATCATAGGTGCAGCATTTGTCTTACTCTTTTCATTTGGCTTTGCTAAATTATCCGATCTTGGTCTAGAACTAAACGCTCACTGGTCATCTAAATATCCTATTGCAGTTTGGTTTGTGTTACCCCTAGGCATGGCTTGCCTGACTTGGTTTACGAAAAAATATACTCCCTATGTAGGAGGAAGCGGTATTCCGCAAGTGATTGCATCAATTAATCTTCCTCATAGTAGCTATAAAACCAAATTAGTTGAATTCAGCCAAACTATTTGGAAAATTCCTCTTACCTTTCTAGCAATGCTTATAGGCGCATCGGTTGGACGTGAGGGACCATCAGTACAAGTTGGTGCTGCTGTCATGCTTGCATGGGGAAATTATTGTAGAAAACATAATTTAGCATTTAGAAGATTAAGCACCAATGAATTACTTGCCACAGGTGCAGCAGGTGGGCTTGCGGCAGCCTTTAATGCACCTTTGGCTGGGGTGATATTTGCGATTGAAGAACTTGGACGTGGCGTAATGTTACGTTGGGAACGACGCGTATTGATGGGGGTATTAGCTGCTGGTTTTATTCTTGTCGCGATTCAAGGAAACAGCCCTTATTTTCCAAGTTATCAAGGTGCAACATCTGTTTCTTATCTCTATCTTTGGCTTGCAATTTGTGGGGTGGTTTGTGGCATTCTAGGTGGTATATTCGGACGACTATTAGCAAAAGGTCTCGCAGGATTATTACCTGAAAAATGGCGTGGCTGGATTCGCCAACATCCTATTTATATTGCTTTATTATTGGGTTTAATGCTTGCCGCACTCGGCAGTTACACTCACGGACAAACTTATGGTACTGGCTATGAAGTTGTTGCACGCGCCTTAGAAGGGCAAGCTATAGATCCCGAAATTGGCATCCTTAAACTTTTAGCAACAGTGACCACTTATTGGAATGGTATTGCCGGTGGTATCTTTACTCCATCACTGACAACAGGCGCAGGCATTGGCGCAATGCTTTGGGATCTCAGTGGCCGTATGGTTGATCAACATTTTTTGGTGATTTTATGTATGGCGGCATTTTTAGCTGGCGGCACACAATCACCAGTTACCGCCAGTGTTGTTGTAATGGAAATGACAGGTGCACAACCCGTACTCATTTGGCTCTTGATTTCCAGCATTATTGCCTCCATAATCTCGCGCCAATTTAGCCCAAAACCATTTTACCACTTTGCTGCAGGCCGTTTTCGCCAGCAAATGCAAGCTCGCCAAGCCGAAGAATTACGCAGCAAAACCGAACAAGAGAAATAAAAATGCCTCACAATCTACCGCACTTTTACCGCGGCCGTTTTTCTGTTGCACCAATGTTAGATTGGACAACACGCCATTGTCGTTATTTTCATCGCCAATTTTCAAAGCATGCATTACTTTACACTGAAATGGTCACTGTACCTGCGATTATCCATGCCAAATACGATCACTTGGATTTTGATTTACAAGAAAATCCCGTTGCGTTACAGCTGGGAGGAAGCGATCCTGTACAACTAAAATATTGCGCAAAACTTGCTGAGGAACGAGGATATCACAAAATTAATCTTAATGTAGGATGCCCTTCTGATCGCGTACAAAATGGAATGTTTGGCGCTTGCTTAATGGCTAAGGCAGATCTGGTTGCAGACTGTGTAGAACAAATGCAAAGTGCGGTCAAAATTCCAGTCACTGTGAAAACGCGTATTGGCATTGATGAATTAGACAGCTATGAATTTTTATGTGATTTTATTGAAAAGGTTCAAGAAAAAGGTTGCCAAGAGTTTATTATCCACGCACGAAAAGCTTGGCTTTCAGGGTTAAGCCCCAAAGAAAATCGAGAAATTCCGCCATTAGATTATGCTCGGGTTTATCAACTAAAGCGTGATTTTCCACATCTAACTATCGCAATTAATGGTGGCATAAAAACCATTGAAGAAATGAAACAACATTTGCAATATGTGGATGGCGTAATGGTTGGGCGAGAGGCCTATCAAAATCCAAGTTTACTTGGGCAAATTGACCAAGCCTTATTTGATCCTAACGCACCAATTGTTACCGCTCATGAAGCGGTACAGTCAATGCTTCCTTATATTGAACAACAACTTAGCCAAGGCATACACCTTAATCATATCGTCCGCCATATGTTAGGCGCATTCCAACATTGCAAAGGTGCTCGTCAATGGCGACGCTATTTAAGCGAAAATGCGTTTAAACAAGGTGCGGGAGTTGAAGTAGTTGAAACCGCCTTAAGCTTTGTAGAAAACGAATCCTAAAAAACAAAATAAGCCGCAAAAGTGCGGCTTATTTTTCAGCTGTTTTTCTTACGCAATACGCATTTGAAAAATCACCAATTCAGCTTGGCAACAGAAAGTAAAATCTGCCTTTAATAAATAACCATCATCCACTTTTGTAATTTCAGATTTAATTTCACAAGGTTCACTTTCTACATCACGCGCTTTCTGAGTAAAAAATGTGAGCGCTTCTTGCGCTTGTTCTTCACTGTCATAAATATATTCAATAACCTGACTACAATCACGATTATCGAAAAGTGATTTCATATCAAATGTGTTACAACCTACACATTCAATCGGTTTTTCAGTTTGAATCGCCATAATATTATCCTTTTATTCCGTTATTTTGCAGCAACAAAACCCACTGCCTCATACACTTTCGCCAAGGTTTCTTGCGCTTTTGTACGCGCTTTTTCCGCACCTTGTCGTAAGATATTATCTAATAAAGCTTCATCATTACGATATTGATGGAAACGTTCTTGTAAACCAGCAAGTAGGGTTGAGACTTCATCCGCTACTGCAGTTTTTAAATGTCCGTACATTTTACCTTCAAATTCTTTTTCAAGATCAGCAATTGGCTTATCCGTAACCGCAGAAAGAATATCTAAAAGATTGGATACCCCCGCTTTACTTTGCACATCATAACGAACAACAGGTGGCTCATCTGAATCTGTTACGGCACGTTTAATTTTCTTCGCCACAGATTTTGGATCTTCCAAAAGTGTCACTACATTGTTGCGGTTATCATCTGATTTTGACATTTTCTTTTCAGGATCTTGCAATGACATAATACGCGCACCTGCTTTTCCAATGAAAATTTCAGGAATAGTGAAAATATTGCCATAGAGCGCATTAAAGCGATTTGCAATATCACGCGTAATTTCTAAGTGTTGTTTTTGGTCATCACCAACAGGCACGCTTTTTGCTTGATAAAGTAAAATATCCGCCGCCATTAACACCGGATAATCAAACAAACCCACGTTAATATTTTCTGCATAACGCGCTGATTTATCTTTGAATTGGGTCATTCGGCTCATTTCACCGAAATAGGTGTAGCAATTTAACACCCAGTTTAATTGCGTGTGTTCTGGAACGTGAGATTGAACAAAAATAGTACTTTTATTTGGATCAATTCCGCACGCCAAATAAAGAGCAAGCACATCAAGCGTTGCTTTGCGAAGGGCAACAGGATCTTGACGCACAGTGATCGCATGTAAATCAACTACGCAGAAAATACATTCATAATCCTCTTGCATTTTCACCCAGTTGCGCAACGCGCCCAAATAATTTCCGATAGTTAATTCACCAGAAGGCTGCACGCCACTAAAAACAATTGGTTTTGCCATAATCAATCCTTAATACCTTAAAACTGTTCGCTCATCATATCAGAAACTCTAGGCTTTTTTAATGTTCGAGTTCAAAAGCTAGGTTAAAAATGCTATATTTAACGGAAACGTTTTCCTACTATTTTCTAATGAAAAACTACCACGATATTGTTCTTGCCCTAGCTGGCGTGTGCCAATCAGCAAAATTGGTTCATCAACTTGCAACAGAAAGCCGAGCAGATTCGGATACATTTTTAACCGCACTTAATAGCCTTTTCATTACCCAACCACAACGAATTGAAGATGTTTTTGGTGGGGAAGTTCGTCATTTAAAATTGGGTCTAGAAACCTTAATTCATCAGCTCAACGCTCAAGGCGATCAAAATTTAACTCGCTATTGGCTAAGCCTTTTGGCATTAGAAGGAAAATTATCAAAAAATCCCGATGCCAAACAAACATTGGGCAATCGAATTTCTCGCCTAAAAGAGCAGGAAATTCATTACGCTCGCGATAGCGAAACAATGTTATCCATTATGGCAAATATTTACAGCGACGTTATTAGCCCATTGGGCAAAAAAATTCACATCCTAGGCTCGCCTGATTATTTGCGACAAGAACTCGTGCAAAATAAAATTCGTGCAGTTTTACTTGCGGGAATTCGCTCTGCCGTGCTGTGGAAACAAATGGGCGGAACAAAATGGCAAATTTTATTTTTCCGCAGAAAATTACTTGCCACCGCAAAACAGATTTATTCTTCTATTTATTAATACAATTCTGGAGCAAACATTTATGCAACTCTCTACACTGACCGCACTTTCCCCTCTTGATGGTCGTTATCAAGATAAAGTAACTCCATTACGCGCTATTTTTAGCGAATTCGGGTTAATGAAATTCCGTGTAGCTGTGGAAGTTCGTTGGTTACAAAAATTAGCTTCAACGGCAGACATTACCGAAGTACCGCCATTTTCTACGCAAGCAAATGCTTTTTTAGATGGAATTGTGGCTAATTTTAATGAGACCGATGCTGCGCGTATTAAAGAAATTGAACGCACAACCAATCACGATGTGAAAGCTGTTGAGTATTTTCTGAAAGAGAAAATTCAAAATGAAGTGGAACTAGTGAATGTTTCCGAATTTATTCACTTCGCTTGCACCTCAGAAGATATTAACAACCTCTCTCACGCATTAATGTTAAGCACCGCGCGTGATGAAGTGATTTTACCAGAATGGCAAAAACTGATTGATGAAATCACTCGTCTTGCAGAAGAATATAAAACGATTCCATTACTTTCTCGCACACATGGTCAGCCAGCTTCACCAAGCACAGTGGGCAAAGAAATGGCGAATGTTGTTTATCGCCTAAAACGTCAATTTAAACAACTTCATAACGCGGAAATCTTAGGTAAAATCAATGGAGCGGTAGGTAACTACAATGCGCATTTATCGGCATATCCTAATATTGATTGGCATAAATTCAGCGAAGAATTTGTCACTTCATTAGGTATTCAATGGAATCCTTATACCACTCAAATTGAACCGCACGATTATATAGCTGAATTTTTTGATGCTGTAGTACGCTTTAATACCATTATCATTGATTTTGATCGTGATTTATGGGGATATATTGCATTAAATCACTTTAAACAACGGACTATTGCAGGCGAAATTGGTTCTTCTACCATGCCACATAAAGTCAATCCAATTGATTTTGAAAACTCAGAGGGCAATCTGGGCTTAGCCAATGCAGTAATGACCCATTTAGGTCAAAAATTACCAATTTCTCGCTGGCAGCGTGACTTAACGGATTCAACCGTATTACGTAATTTAGGCGTAGGATTAGGTTATTGTTTGATTGCTTATGCTTCAACGCGCAAAGGAATTAGTAAACTTGAAGTAAATCAACCGCACTTATTAGAAGAACTCAATCAAAACTGGGAAGTTTTAGCTGAACCAATTCAAACCGTAATGCGCCGCTATGGAATAGAAAAACCTTACGAAAAATTAAAAGAATTAACGCGAGGTAAACGAGTGACAGAACAAGCTATGCGTGAATTCATTGATAAGTTGGCTATTCCACAAGAAGAAAAATTACGTTTACAAAAATTAACACCCGCTACTTATATTGGGGCTGCAGTGGAATTAGTAGAGAAGCTATCATAGGAATTTGGCTCTTTTTCCAACAATATTCTTTACAAGAACATAGCTTTTCTCTATAATCCTGCGCCTGTGTTAGTCAATCTAACAAATTTCTGGTTGGTGCTTGACCTATTCAAGCCCCATCCAAGACCGTAGGGGAGCAATCTTAATTATCCTACGTAGATGGTGAACAGAATAAGAATTTTTCTTGCTTCTGGGCGCCGAAGTCATCCTGATCTTAGGATTAGGTAAATTAATTCCGAGTAATCGGAGTGTATTCAGGAGCTAAAAGCCAATGGCATTAAATCTTCAAGACAAACAAGCAATTGTTGCTGAAGTAAATGAAGCAGCCAAAGGTGCACTTTCAGCAGTAATCGCGGATTCTCGCGGTGTAACTGTTGAGAAAATGACTGAATTACGTAAATCAGCACGTGAAGCTGGCGTTACAATGCGTGTAGTTCGTAATACTTTATTACGTCGCGCAGTTGAAGGCACAGATTACGAATGCTTAAAAGATACGTTTGTAGGTCCAACACTTATCGCGTTCTCTAACGAACACCCGGGCGCAGCTGCTCGTTTGTTCAAAGAGTTTGCTAAAGCAAACGATAAGTTTGAAATTAAAGGTGCAGCCTTTGAAGGTAAAATCCAAGATGTTGAATTCTTGGCAACATTACCAACTTACGAAGAAGCGATTGCACGTTTAATGGGCACAATGAAAGAAGCTGCAGCAGGCAAACTTGCTCGCACCTTCGCGGCATTACGCGACAAATTACAAGAAGCAGCTTAATCATTAAGCGTTTCTTACTTCATCTAACTTTATTTATTTTAGGAATTGATTGTTATGTCATTAACTAACGAACAAATCATTGAAGCGATTGCTTCAAAAACTGTAACTGAAATCGTTGAATTAATCGCAGCGATGGAAGAAAAATTCGGTGTTTCAGCAGCGGCAGCAGTAGCAGCAGCTCCAGCAGCAGGTGGCGCAGCGGCAGCAGAAGAAAAAACTGAATTCGACGTAATTCTTGCAGCAGCTGGTGCTAACAAAGTAGCAGTAATCAAAGCAGTACGTGGTGCAACTGGTTTAGGCTTAAAAGAAGCTAAAGATTTAGTTGAATCTGCTCCAGCAGCATTAAAAGAAGGTGTTTCTAAAGAAGAAGCTGAAGCACTTAAGAAAGAATTAGAAGAAGCTGGTGCACAAGTAGAAGTTAAATAATTTCTATTTTAACCACTTTAAAATTCAGAAAACCGATGGGAAACCATCGGTTTTTTCCTATCTAAAAAGCCATAACTTCCTTAATTTAAAAACTTATCATCTTCTCCTTTCTACGATAAAATATCTCCCATTATTATTGATAAATAAAGAGAAAATCTATGACTACAAAAGCATTAAGTGCGGTAATTTTAGCAGCCGGAAAAGGAACTCGCATGTATTCCGATTTACCTAAAGTTCTACATACAATCGCTGGTAAACCAATGGTGAAACATGTAATTGATACTGCTCATCAATTAGGCGCAGAAAATATTCATTTAATCTATGGCCACGGTGGGGACTTAATGCGTTCCCATCTTGCAAATGAACAAGTAAACTGGGTATTACAAACAGAACAACTTGGCACAGCACATGCAGTTCAACAAGCGGCACCTTTCTTTAAAGATAACGAAAATATTGTTGTACTTTACGGCGATGCACCATTAATAACTAAAGAAACATTAGAAAAGTTAATTAAAGCAAAACCAGAAAATGGCATTGCATTGCTTACCGTAAATTTAGATGACCCAACAGGCTATGGGAGAATTATCCGTGAAAATGGCAATGTTGTAGCAATTGTAGAACAAAAAGATGCAAATGCTGATCAACTAAATATTAAAGAAGTAAATACT
This sequence comes from Haemophilus sp. C1, assembly GCF_001276515.1. Taxonomy (GTDB): domain Bacteria; phylum Pseudomonadota; class Gammaproteobacteria; order Enterobacterales; family Pasteurellaceae; genus Haemophilus. Next base: position 9,317 of record NZ_LDVZ01000026.1, on the reverse strand, counting down.
GGCGTTATGGTATCCGATGGTGCAAGTTTCAAAAAATGGTTAGCTCGTGTAGGCAATAATAATGCTCAAGGCGAATATTACTTAACGGATCTTATTGCTCTCGCAAACCAAGATAATTGCCAAGTTGTTGCTGTACCAGCAACAGATGTCATGGAAGTTGAAGGTGCAAATAATCGCTTACAATTAGCCGCACTTGAACGTTATTTCCAAAATAAACAAGCCTCAAAATTATTACTTGAAGGCGTAATGATCTACGATCCCGCTCGCTTTGACCTACGTGGAACATTAGAACATGGAAAAGATGTGGAAATCGATGTTAATGTTATTATCGAAGGTAGTGTTAAACTCGGTGATCGCGTAAAAATTGGTGTAGGTTGCGTATTAAAAAATGTTGTTATTGGCAATGATGTAGAAATAAAACCCTATTCAGTGCTAGAGGATTCTGTAGTAGGAGAAAAAGCCGCAATTGGTCCATTTTCTCGTTTACGCCCAGGCGCAGAACTCGCAGCCGAAACGCATGTCGGTAACTTTGTAGAAATTAAAAAATCTACCGTTGGTAAAGGTTCTAAAGTTAATCATCTAACTTATGTTGGCGATTCACAAATTGGCTCAAATTGTAATATTGGTGCGGGTGTCATAACCTGCAACTACGATGGTGCAAATAAATTTAAAACGATCATCGGTAATGATGTATTTGTGGGATCTGATACACAATTAGTCGCACCAGTGAAAGTCGCAAATGGGGCAACTATTGGTGCAGGCACAACAATTACACGTGATGTAGGCGAAAATGAATTAGTGATTACAAGAGTTGCTCAACGACATATTCAAGGTTGGCAGCGACCAATAAAGAAAAAATAAAATAAAAAATCCTACGTTTTATCGTAGGATTTTTTTATAAACCAATTTTACAAATCGTAATTAAAACCACATAAAAAATGACCGCACTTAATATTAATAATTTATTTGCTAGTTTAGGTTTATGTTGATGAATAAGGTATAGTATTCGGGCTGTAATGGCTAGAATAAAGGGATAAACCCAAAAAAGTATTGAAAATAAATTGATTTGCCAGTTTGTTAGATGAGGATTTTTACTGAATGCCGTAGAAATTAATAATGCCATTGGACACAATAATATAGGCGAACAAAAAGCAGCAAGCCCCCAAGCAAATGGACTAAATTTAGTTGGTAAAGATTGTTTTTTCATATTTTAAATAATAAAAATAAATGGATATGAGAAAGAAATACAACAAATATATTGAATAGTAAAGAAATTTTAATGAAAGTAATAATATAGAAATGGCGCACCCGAAAGGATTCGAACCTTTGACCGCTCGGTTCGTAGCCGAGTACTCTATCCAGCTGAGCTACGGGTGCGTAGATGATACTTTAATTATTCACAACCACTTTAATAAGATAGAGCCGTTTTAAAAATGGCGCACCCGAGAGGATTCGAACCTCTGACCGCTCGGTTCGTAGCCGAGTACTCTATCCAGCTGAGCTACGGGTGCAGAATAAATAAAACAAACAATGGCGGTGAGAGAGGGATTCGAACCCTCGATGGAGCTTTTTAACCCCATACTCCCTTAGCAGGGGAGCGCCTTCAGCCTGCTCGGCCATCTCACCACAATCGGTGTGAGCGGTATAATACGTTTTTTAGAAAATATGTCAAACCATTTTTTGAAAAACATACCTGTTTGAATATTTTATCTACACATTAAATATATTATTGAATAAAAATCTACTCATCATTCAAAAATACTAAAATCTTAGATATTGTTTCCCGTCTTAATTCATCTTGCTCAAATAACACCTCATGTTTCGCGTTCAATACAACTTTACATTGAGCATTCGGAAAAAGTGCGGTTAATTTTTCAAGATTTTTGTTATCTACTATTTTTTCTTTTTCGGCTTGTAAAATTAGGATTGGAATTTCAATCTTAGGAATAAGTTTCGGCAAACGTTTAATTGTATTCAAAAACAAATGCACCCAACGGAACGTTGGTCCGCCAAGATGAATTGCTGGATTTTTACGATTTACACGATTCATCCATTTCATTCTGGTTTTACAGAAACTTAGTTCATTGTATTCCAAATGGGCTTGTTGATAAGGTCCTTTACCAAAAACATAACGCTCGCCTTGCCTTAACATATTCATCAGGGCAATAATCAGTTCATCTCTAATAGGGTGCTTTAAAGGAATACCGTAAAAAGGTGAAGAAAGCACTGCTTTATTAATGCGATGATCACAATTTGCCAAATAATAGGTTGAAATCAATGATCCCATTGAATGAGCAAGCAAATGCTGCGTTGAATAGTTGAAAAGTGCGGTCACTTTTTCGATGATTTTCTCCATATCATCGACATAGAAACGAAATTCGTCTAAATGCCCTTTTTCAGAATCCTTCAGCAAATGGGTTGAATAGCCTTGACCTCGGTGATCAAATAGCAACACATCATAGCCTTGATGATAAAAATCATAAGCGGGCTCTGACCATTTCAACATATTTTCAGCACGACCATTCACTAAAATCATCAATTTTCTATCCGCACTTTTAGCGTGGATTAAATGCCGATAAGTGATTTGAACGCTATTTTTACCAGTGAAATATTGCGTTGGAAATTGATTGAAAAAAGGTAACAGTTCGGTAAAGACAAATTGAGTAAAGTTGGATTCTCGATTCATAAGTTTTTAGATGGGATACATCAACGCATACAAAAGAAAGAAAAAGTGCGTGAGATTTTACTTCACGCACTCTGCCAATTATGCTACCAATTGTTTTAAGATACGGCGAACTGGCTCTGCCGCACCCCATAATAATTGGTCACCCACAGTAAAGGCAGCCAAATATTCAGGGCCCATAGCCAATTTACGTAAACGCCCAACAGGCACGCTTAATGTACCTGTTACTTTCGCTGGCGTTAATTCACGCAATGTGGTTTCTTTGTCGTTTGGAATCACTTTGACCCATTCATTATGTGATGCAATAATTTGTTCGATTTCTTCTAATGGTAAGTCTTTTTTCAGTTTGATGGTGAATGCTTGGCTGTGGCAACGTAATGCACCAATACGCACACATAAACCATCCACAGGAATTGGGTTGTCGCTTAAACCTAAAATTTTGTTGGTTTCTGCATAACCTTTCCATTCTTCTTTAGTTTGTCCTGTTTCAGGAAGAAGTTTATCAATCCAAGGGATTAAGCTACCACCTAATGCGGCACCGAAGTTATCGGTTGGAAAGCTATCAGAACGCATTTCTGCAGTCACTTTACGTTCAATATCTAAAATAGAAGACGCAGGGTCTTTTAATTCGCTTGAAACCGCTTGTTCTAATAAACCCATTTGTGAAAGTAATTCACGCATATTTTTTGCGCCAGCACCTGAAGCCGCTTGGTAAGTTGCCACAGAAATCCATTCCACCAAATCTTTTTCAAATAGACCGCCGATAGCCATAAGCATTAAGCTTACCGTACAGTTACCACCTACGAAAGTTTTAATGCCTTTTTTCAAACCTTCAGAAATCACGTGTTGGTTTACTGGATCAAGCACAATAATTGCATCATCTTTCATACGTAATGCAGACGCGGCATCAACCCAATAACCGTCCCAACCAGTTGCTTTTAATTTTGGATAAACTTCATTGGTGTAATCGCCTCCTTGGCAAGTCACGATAATGTCTAATTTTTTCAGTTCTTCAATATCGAATGCATTTTTAAGTTCGCCTGCATCCTTGCCACCAAATACAGGAGCTTTTTGACCTGCTTGTGAAGTCGTAAAAAATACGGGATTAAGATTTGCAAAATCATTTTCCTGCGACATACGATCCATTAATACGGAACCGACCATTCCGCGCCAACCGATAAAGCCTACATTTTTCATTGTTGTTTCCTTAGTTTGTTGTGTTTGAATAGAATTATTAATTACAAGATAGCGTTAGCAAAATCAAGTATTTTTAATGAAAATTGATCTTTTGTGAAAGAAATTAAATAAAAAATAAAAAAAAGTGCGGTTAATTTAAAAGAAATTTAATTTAATCATTCTTTTTCTAGTTATCTACTTCAACACTTATTACGCCATCTTCCGCTTTAAGTAAAGCATACGCATCTTTCAACATTGTGGAATCAATGGAAAAGCAACGAATTTGTAACCGCACTTCTCCACTACTTTGATCTTTAACTTGTATATGTTCAATACGATACTGATTATTTACTAATAATTGGGTAACTTTCCCTATACTTTCCGCATCATTGACAAGAATATTGAATTTTGTCCGACGAGGTTGTGATTTACGATGTACCCAACGTTGTACCAACGGACTTAATCGAATAGACACCAAAATCATCACCGTTGCGATCACCGCATCGAATACGAAACCTGCTCCAGCAGCAATACCGATCCCCGCAGAAGCCCAAATAATCGCAGCAGTAGTTAAACCTGAAATCGCATCATTTTTCTTATGCAAAATCACTCCAGCACCTAAAAAACCGATGCCACTAATCACTTGAGCCGCAAGACGCATCGGATCCGTACGAATATTTTCTGAAACTTGCGCATAATGCTCTGCGGCTTGAATCGAAACAATCGTTAGCACACAAGTGGTGACGGCAATAATAGCGCAAGTTTTCACGCCCACAGGTTTGCGCTTAAGCTCACGCTCTAAGCCAATAACACTGCCAAGCACCATCGCCAATAGCATTTTGCTAAAAATAATTAAGTGATAAGGATCGAAAAGTGCGGTTAAAAGTAAAGATGAATTTTCCATAATGATAAAAATGAGTCCGACATAATCGTTTATTCTACATCACTTAGCTTAAAATCTTTACCCTTCCAAGCCTTTAATTTATCGCCTTTCTTGCGAAAATTGAGTAAAATCTTGCGTTTGAAATTTTATAGAGCGAAAGAACGGTTATTTTATGCAAAATTCAACCCCAAGCATTGGCTTTGTAAGCCTTGGTTGCCCAAAAAACTTAGTAGATTCTGAACGAATCTTAACGGAACTACGCACCGATGGTTACAACATTGTGCCAAGCTATGAAAATGTTGATTTAGTGATTGTGAACACTTGTGGCTTTATTGATAGTGCCGTGCAGGAATCACTCGAAGCGATTGGCGAAGCATTAGAAGAAAATGGGCGAGTTATCGTGACTGGCTGTTTGGGGGCAAAAGAAGACCAAATTCGTGAAGTGCATCCTAAAGTTTTGGAAGTTAGCGGCCCACATAGTTATGAAACAGTGATGGCTCAAGTTCACAAATACGTGTCAAAACCGACACATAACCCTTACACCAGCTTAGTACCAAAACAAGGCGTAAAACTGACACCAAAACATTATGCCTATTTGAAAATCTCTGAAGGCTGTGATCACCGTTGTACGTTCTGCATTATTCCATCTATGCGTGGCGATTTGGAAAGCCGCTCTATTACGCAAGTTTTGGACGAAGCAAAACGTTTAGCCGAAGCAGGCGTAAAAGAATTACTTGTGGTATCACAAGACACTTCCGCTTATTCCATGGATTTAAAACGCCAAGAGGGCGGTGTAAAAACGGCTTTCTGGAATGGAATGCCAATTAAAAATGATTTAATGACCCTTTGTAAACAGCTTGGCAAACTTGGCATTTGGGTTCGCTTACATTATGTGTATCCCTATCCACATGTGGATGATTTAATTCCATTAATGGCGGACGGCACGCTCTTGCCATATTTAGACATTCCATTACAACACGCTAGTCCTAAAATCTTAAAAGCGATGAAAAGACCAGGCAGCATTGACCGCACTTTAGAACGCATTAAAGAATGGCGTGAAATTTGCCCAGATTTAACATTACGCTCCACTTTCATTGTAGGTTTCCCAGGCGAAACAGAAGAAGATTTCCAATTATTGCTCGATTTCTTAAAAGAAGCCCAGCTTGATCGCGTAGGCTGTTTCAAATTCAGCCCTGTTGAAGGCGCACCTGCAACAGAGATGGCTGACCAAGTACCAGAAGATGTGAAAGAAGAACGTTTCCATCGTTTCATGCAATTACAACAAGAAATTTCTGCAAACCGTTTAAAACAAAAAATCGGTAAAACTCTTGATGTATTAGTGGATGAAATTGACGAAGAAGGCATTATTGGGCGCTCCAAAGCCGATGCCCCTGAAGTGGATGGTTTAGTCTATGTGGATAATTTAAGCGGAATCAATGTAAAAGTCGGCGACGTGATTAAAGTAACCATCACAAATTCTGATGAATATGATTTGTGGGGAAGTTGTTAAAGAACAACAATCTCAACGAAATAAATAAAAAAATCCATCTTCGTATTGAAGATGGATTTTTTATTAGCCGAACACTTTTTCCAAGTGTGCTTGGTAGTCTGATAAATATTGTTCTACCTGTGGATTTTTAACCACATCATTACATAAAAATGTCGGTAAACGTGTCAAACCGATGAACTCGTTGAGTTTGTGGAAAGGCATGTACAAAGCATCGACACCTTTGCCTTCGAAGAAGTCGCCTTCGCGAGTGAAGGCTTCAATCGGTGCATTCCAAGTCAGTGAAAGCATATGTTTTTTGCCTTGCAACAAGCCGCCTGTGCCATAACCTTCAGTCGGGCTGACGCTGTGTCTGCCATCGCTGTGATATAACTTGCCGTGCCCGCTAGTTAATACTTCGTCTATGTATTTTTTCACTGTCCAAGGTTCGTGCATCCACCAACCTGGCATCTGCCAAATTACGGCATCCATCCACAAAAATTTTTCGATTTCTGCCTCAACATCATAGCCGGCATCAATCATAGTTTCTTTTACATTGTGTCCAAGTTCGGTCAAAACTTCTTTCGCTTTTTTGTGAAGCGTGTGGTTCAACTCGCCGTGAGAATGACCAAACGCCTTACCGCCGTCTAATAATAAAATATTCATCTTTTTGCTCCTAAAACAAATAATTATAAAAAAATGGGGCTGCAATTATGCCTTTTTACGTTAATTTTTAAAAGTATATTTGCCTGCCACGTTATTTCCAGACTATAAGGAAGACTACAGCCCGTAGGGTGGGCGTAAGCCCACGAAAAAAAGAATATTATTAATAATACGCGTGGGCTTACGCCCACCCTACATTGGCAATTAAAAGAGCGGTAAAAAATTGGTGGAAATCAAACGAAAAATGACCGCACTTTTAAAATAAAAAATCGGCAGAAAATTTTCCTGCCGATTTTTTTTGTTACTACTAAACTTAAAACGTCCACTGTAAATTCAGCGCACCTTGTTTAGCGTGGTAATGTTTGCCTGTTTGACGATTGAATGTTGCTTGTAAAGTTAAGTGAGATTTAATTTTCAATGCTACACCTAATTGACTTTCAATTGCCACTTTATTGTTTATCACTCGACGCTCTCCGTCCATTTCCACGCCGAACGGTTTGCTGTGGTAAAGCGCATTCACAGCGACGAAAGGCTGAATGACGATATTTTTATTGAGTAAAAATTGTGCTTTAGCTTGAATGCCCACTCGGCTTTGTAATTGGCGAGAGCCAAGTAGATTCACTTTACTATCGCCACTATCGGTTAAGCCGCCATTTACCCCCAAATAAGTCAATTGTGCCTGTGGTTGTAGGTAAAAACGAATTTGAGTGCCTTTTTCAGTTAAGTGTTCTGCTAATAAAGCATTGTAACCCGCTTCAATTGAGGCAGTAATACCTTTTGAAGTAAAGCGTTCTGTGCCATCTTCAGTGTTAATGCGGTGGCGGAAGCGTTGATATTGTACCCAGCTATCAACATACGCACCTGTCTGTTTGTCCTGAAGTTGATGCCAAGTGGCATAAATGCCCGCACCAAAGCCTTTCATATTTCCAGTTGTAAGATTATCTGTATCTGGATTGCGGAAAGTACTACGTTGTTCTGCTTGCCCACCCATTAAACCAAAGGAAAGTTGGTAATCTTGATTCTGTAAGGAGAAAACATCGCCACCAAGTTGTATGCCTTTACGATTGCCTTCTACTGGTGCGGTCTTGCCTTGAACATCTTGACTTAAGTGACCGCTAATTAAACGCAACCACAAGCCTTTGCGCGGTAAAGTGCGGTCAAAAATATCGCTGTTTTTGTCGTTCAAACGCAAGGCGAATAACGTATTAGCGGCTTGAGCCTGTTGTGCATAAATTGCAATATCATCGCGTTCTTGCACTTTGGTAAAAAAGCCCTCTGGGCGTTGTTGTAAAGAGAGCGTATAAATCCCTTTTCGGTATTTACCAGAAAGTCTAAATGCATTTTTCTCTGCGGTGCCATTTACTTTGACAATTTGATGCCCGTCTAGATGTTTCAAATTATCCAACGCTTTTCCTTCAAAAATAATATCTGATGTACCAGTTATATTTTTTTCAAAAGTTAAAACTGGTGTTTCAGGGACTTTATCTTTTAGATCGTAAGCAAAACGAAAACGAGCTCCGCCAGCATAATCTTCTTTTACGAGTAAACTTTCATTTTTAGTATTAAAACGGATGTCTGCATTTTGGGTAATAAATGTTTCAATATCCGAATCCCAACGGGGTTCCCAAAGAGAATCTTCTAATGCGAATAGAGTTAAATCAATCGTTTGTCCGATAACGTGTGAGTTATCTTGAACGCCCAATTGCAATCCTAATTCTGCTGAAGTTTCATAGGAATGCTTTAGCCAATTAGAATACGTCCAATTATCCTGAAGTTTATGAAGAAGTTTTGTGTAATTACCAATAGCTAGAATCTCACTGTTTATATGGCTATTCTTTACAATCTGATAAATGGAGAAAATACTACTTCTTAACGTAAGTTTGGACGTTCCTAAATGGTCTTCTCTAAGTAGTGCATGTAATGTGTCGCAGCTAGGATCAGTATTATATGTCCCAGTGTTTAGGCACTCCTTAAGATATTTCCGTGCCGTAACTTCTGTGTCCCCATTTCTTTTTTCAACCCCGAGACCTTTTGCAAAACCAACAAGGTAATCTTCGGTATATTTTTGATCATAAAAGGAAATCTTTTTTGTACTATTGATGTTTTCAAGCTCTTCAGTAAAGCTATTTCTAGGAAAAAATAAGGGAATTGGTGGAACAGCTGAATAGTTACTTTTTATGTGATAAGTTTCTTCTTTCCAATATTCACTATTTCTATCGCGGAGTTTTTTTAATCGTTCAATTTGATCAGGTGTCAGTTTGGCTGAGTCGTAAACATAATCAACAGCCAAAAGCGGAGAGGTATAAAGAATAGAAAAAAATAGACTTATAATAAATGGTTTTTTAAACTTCTGCTTGCTTGCTTGCTTGCTTGCTTGCTTGCTTGCTTGCTTGCTTGCTTGCTTGCTTGCTTCGAGTTTCATAATA
>NZ_LDVZ01000027.1 GCF_001276515.1 Haemophilus sp. C1 | reverse complement strand
CTATATCATAAGTTGTATTTGCTTGCTATGGATTAGCGAGTCCCAATCCACACTTTATTTTTTACATAATTCATTTTTATAATAAAGAAAAATAAACAAAACGAAGAATTTATGTCTGCGATTGAACAAAATAAAGACGGTATTAGATTAAGAATATTCTTACAGCCAAAAGCCAGTAAAGATCATATTGCTGGCATTCACGATGATGAACTAAAAATTACCATTACTGTGCCACCTGTTGATGGTCAAGCAAATGCGCATTTATTGAAATTTTTAAGTAAATCCTTCAAAGTGCCCAAAAGCAGTATTATTTTAGAAAAAGGGGAATTGAGCCGACACAAACAAGTTTGGATTCCTGACCCCAAATTAATTCCAAAAGAAATTCAAAATCTATTGTAAAAACAAAGAAAAAAATCACCGCACTTTGGTCTCCTACCCTATCAATTTATGCCATTTTACGGTATTCTATGCCACATTTTCTATTGTCAAAATGCTGCAAAAGTGCGGTTAAAATTTAAGGTGATTTTATGCAAGAACAATATCGCCCCGATATGATCGAACCAAAGGTTCAACAATATTGGGCAGAAAATAAAGTTTTCAAAGCAATCAAAGACGAATCTAAAGAAAAATATTACTGTCTTTCTATGTTCCCGTACCCTTCTGGTCGCCTACATATGGGGCACGTGCGTAACTACACTATTGGTGATGTAATTTCTCGTTATCAACGCATGCTAGGCAAAAACGTATTACAACCATTTGGTTGGGATGCTTTTGGCTTACCTGCAGAAGGTGCGGCGATCAAAAATAAAACTGCACCGGCTAAATGGACGTACGAAAACATTGCCTACATGAAAAAACAACTTCAGCTTTTAGGCTTTGGTTTCGACTGGGATCGTGAAATCGCAACCTGTAAACCAGAATACTACAAATGGGAACAATGGTTCTTCACTGAGCTTTATAAAAAAGGCTTAGTGTACAAAAAAACCTCAACCGTAAACTGGTGTCCGAATGATGAAACCGTACTCGCAAACGAGCAAGTACACGAAGGTTGTTGCTGGCGTTGTGATACACCGGTGGAACAAAAAGAAATCCCACAATGGTTTATCAAAATTACTGACTATGCAGAGCAATTATTAGGTGGTTTAGATACCCTTCCACAATGGCCAGATATGGTAAAAACCATGCAACGTAACTGGATCGGTCGTTCTGAAGGGGTAGAAATTACCTTTGATGTTACAGACACCAACGAAAAAGTGGCAGTTTACACCACGCGTCCAGATACCTTTTACGGCGTGAGTTATTTAGGCATTGCGGCAGCACATCCATTAGCAAGTTTGGCTGCTCAAAACAATCCCGAATTAGCCGCCTTTATCCAAGAAGCGAAAAACGCAAAAGTAGCAGAAGCTGATCTTGCGACAATGGAGAAAAAAGGAATGGCAACAGGCTTATTTGCTATTCATCCATTGACGGGTGAAAAATTACCGATTTGGGTAGCGAATTTCGTGTTAATGCACTACGGTACTGGCGCGGTAATGGCTGTTCCAGCTCACGACCAACGCGACTTTGAATTTGCTCAAAAATACAGTTTGCCAATTAAACAAGTGATCGCACCACTTGCAGATGAAGAAATTGATTTAACCAAACAAGCTTTCGTTGAGCACGGTAAATTAGTGAACTCAGCTGAGTTTGATGGTTTAGATTTTGATGGCGCCTTCAACGGCATTGCAGATAAATTAGAAAAATTAGGTGTTGGAAAACGCCAAGTGAATTACCGTTTACGTGACTGGGGCGTTTCGCGCCAACGTTATTGGGGGGCACCAATTCCGATGCTAACCCTTGAAAATGGCGATGTAGTACCTGCACCAATGGAAGATTTACCTATTATTCTACCTGAAGATGTGGTAATGGATGGCGTAAAAAGCCCAATTAAAGCTGATCCTAACTGGGCGAAAACCACTTTCAACGGCGTACCTGCATTAAAAGAAACGGATACCTTTGATACCTTTATGGAATCCTCTTGGTATTACGCACGTTACACTTGTCCACAATATCAAAATGGCATGCTTGATGCGGAAGAAGCAAACTATTGGTTGCCAGTGGATCAATATATCGGTGGTATTGAACACGCAACAATGCACTTGCTCTACTTCCGTTTCTTCCACAAATTATTACGCGATGCGGGATTTGTAACCAGTGACGAACCAGCCGATAAATTATTGTGTCAAGGTATGGTGCTTGCAGATGCCTTCTACTACACAAGTCCAACCAATGAGCGTATTTGGGTAAGCCCAACTCAAGTGACCCTTGAGCGTGATGAGAAAGGTCGCATCATTAAAGCCACCGATCCTGAAGGGCGTGAATTAGTCCACAGTGGCATGACCAAAATGTCAAAATCCAAAAATAACGGTATTGACCCACAAGAAATGGTAGAAAAATATGGTGCCGATACTGTTCGTCTCTTTATGATGTTTGCCTCTCCAGCAGAAATGACCTTGGAATGGCAAGAATCTGGCGTAGAAGGCGCGAAACGTTTCTTAGGGCGTGTTTGGAATTTGGTATACCAATATCAACAAAACCCAGCAAAAACTAGCCTAGATATCACCGCACTTTCAGCAGCGCAAAAAGCACTTCGTCGTGAAGTACATAAAACGATTGCGAAAGTGAGCGATGATATTGGTCGTCGTCAAACATTTAATACTGCGATTGCAGCAGTAATGGAATTGATGAATAAACTCACTAAGGCTTCCTTAGAAAGCGAGCAAGATCGTGCTGTTATGGCGGAAGCATTAAGTGCAGTTGTTCGTATGCTTTATCCAATTACGCCACATATCTGCTTTGAATTATGGCAAGTGCTAGGAAATGAAAGCAACATCGATACCGCTGAATGGGTGAAAGCTGATGAAGCCGCAATGGTAGAAGATGAAAAACTCATTGTTGTGCAAGTAAATGGTAAAGTTCGCGGAAAAGTGACTGTCCCAGCAACCTCTTCAGAAGAAGAAATTAAAGCGACAGCGAAAGCAGATCCTAATGTTGCAAAATTCCTTGATGGAAAAGAAATTCTTAAAGAAATCTATATTCCATTAAAAATGTTGAATTTTGTGGTTAAACCATAATCCGTAGAATCTGTGGAATATTGATATTTCACAGATTCTATCTTTATTAATGTATGGATTTTAAATTTATACACTCCACAATAAAGGTGATTTTTATGATTAAATCAATCAAAGCATTGTTCATTGTAACAAGTATTACCGCGCTTTCTGCTTGCGGCTGGCATTTTCAAAACGGTACATTAATTCCACAAGAATTACGTACTCTTACATTTGAAAGCCCTGATCCATACAGCGAAATGTCAGTGGCGATGCGCAATCAGTTACAAGCGAATAATGTTCAACTCGTCAATTCTACTCAAGGCATTCCTGTTTTGCGTATCAATAAATTCCGCACAAATGATGAAGTTGCTTCTGTCTTTAAACGCGGACGTGAAGCTGAAAAAGTATTAATGTTAGAAGTGGAAGCAAGCGTTCGTTTAGCAAATGGTGAAACTCATCCAATCACCGCAAAAGTCAACCGAACTTTCTTTGATAACTCTCGCGCAGCATTAGCAAAATCCGCCGAACAAGAGATAATTTGGAATGATATGCGTGAACAAGCTGCGCGTCAGCTTATTACCAAAATGGTTGCATTAGAAAAACAGGTTAAACATAAATAATGAATCGCATCTTCCCGGAGCAACTTAATCAACATCTTTCCCAACGTTTAGCCAAAGTTTACTTTTTGGTCGGGCAAGATCCATTGTTACTGAGTGAAAGTGAAGATGCCATTTATAAAACAGCCAACCAACAAGGATTCGATGAGAAAAATAGCATTCAGATTGATAACCAAACTGACTGGGCACAACTCATAGAATCCTGTCAGTCCATGGGATTGTTTTTTAATAAACAAGTCATGGTATTAAATTTACCTGAAAACTTCACCGCACTTTTACAGAAAAATCTACAAGAATTTATTTCGGTTCTACATGACGATATCTTGCTGATTTTACAAATTGCAAAGCTAGCAAAAGTAAATGAAAACCAAGCATGGTTTATTGAACTAAACCAATATGAAACCAGTGCGATTCTTGTAAATTGCCAAACGCCTACAGCTGAAAATCTCCCCCGTTGGGTAAAAAATCGTACCAAAACGATGGGATTAGAAGCTGATGATGAAGCAATCCAACAACTTTGTTACAGTTATGAGAATAACCTGCTCGCTCTTAAACAAGCTCTGCAGCTTTTAGATTTGCTCTATCCTGATCATAAACTTAACTACAATCGTGTAATTAGCGTAGTCGAACAATCCTCAATTTTTACACCATTTCAATGGATTGATGCGTTGCTTGTTGGAAAGGCAAATCGTGCCAAACGCATTTTAAAAGGGTTACAAGCTGAAGATGTGCAATCTGTTATTTTATTACGCACACTACAGCGAGAATTATTTACGTTGCTTGAACTTACCAAACCACAGCAACGTATTGTGACAACGGAAAAACTTCCAACTCAACAAATTAAGACTGAATTTGACCGTCTAAAAATCTGGCAAAATCGCCGACCGCTCTTTTTAAGTGCGATTCAACGTTTAACCTACCAAAAACTCTACGAAATTATCCAAGAACTTGCCAATATTGAACGTCTTGCTAAACAAGAATTTAGCGATGAAGTGTGGATTAAACTCGCTGATTTGTCTGTGAAAATTTGTTTGTAATCGCTATTGTTTTTTTTGCACTAAAATGGTATAATAAAATGCCACATCGGCAATGACTTATTAATTAACTTTCGTGAGGATATCATGATGAAAAAAACACTAGCTACACTTATTTTAATGGGATTTGGTTTTTCAGCTTCTGCAGCTGATTTGTCTGCAAGTTGTAAAACTTATTTCGCTGAAATTGATTCTTTCTTAGCATCAATGCCAGCTGCGCAAGCAAATGCAATGAAAGCACAATATGAATCAAGCAAACAACAATTTGCATCAATGCCCGTAGCGGCACAAGATCAGGCTTGTAATCAAGCGGCAGAGCAACTTAAACAAATGAAAGCTGCAATGCCGAAATAATTTGAAAAATCAATAGCTGTTATATAAACCCTAGTCTGACTAGGGTTTTATTTTATGGGATGGATAGCTTCATTCAATAAGCGATGAATTAATTTTGCATTAGCAGGAGGAAACTGCCCTGCATCTAATGCGCGTTGCTCAACCCAAAAACCTTCTTGCCCTTCTCGCCCAAAAGGCTCTCCAATCCATTCATCTACGACATAAAAGAAAAAAGAAATAATCTTTGTTGGATATTCAAATTGGAAGCGTTCGTAAAGTTCAGCATTTAATACAACAATGCCAATTTCCTCTTCCAGTTCACGTTTTAAAGCCTGTTCTGGAGTTTCTCCCGCATCCACTTTTCCACCGGGAAATTCTAAAGATTGGGCAAAATCCTGTCCTTCTAAACGCTGCGTTAAATAGATCTGCCCAAACTCATTACGAATAATCCCCGCAGCAACTTGTATAATTTTTTTATCCATTTCTTCTATCCAATAGCACCTATGAAAAAAGTGCGGTGAAAAATCACCGCACTTTGGCTAATCATTAATGGCGAGCAGCACGACTGCCATGACAATGCTTGTATTTTTTACCCGAACCACAAGGACAAGGCTCATTGCGTCCAATACGACATTCTGAATAATCTTCAGAATCTAAATTCTGGATTGCCTGACCATTTTCATCCACTGGTAAATTATTTTGATTGATGCGAGCAGTCATCTCCTGACGAGCACGTTCAGCTTCTTCCATTTCTTCTTGAGTACGCACACGTACACGCGTTAAAGTCGTGATAACGTGGTGTTTTAAAGAATCCAACATTTCCGTAAACATACGGAAAGATTCTTTTTTGTACTCTTGTTTTGGATCTTTTTGCGCATAGCCACGTAAATGAATACCTTGACGTAAATAATCCATCGCAGCTAAGTGTTCTTTCCAAAGCTCATCTAAAGTTTGCAACATGACACCTTTTTCAAAGTTGCGCATGGTTTCTTCACCAGCCAACGCTTCTTTTTCTTTATATTCTTTTTCTGCGACTTCTACGATGCGTTCACGCAAATTTTCTTCGTGAAGATTATTATCTTCTTCTAGCCAATGAGAAATTGGTAATTCCATACCAAACTCTTGAGCTAAACGTTCCTCAAGCCCTTTAATATCCCATTGTTCTTCCAAAGATTGCGGTGGAATATATTGATCAATCACGCTATTAAATACATCGTGGCGAATTGCGTTGATAGTTTCAGAAATATCATCATTATCAAGCAAATAATTGCGTTGCTCATAAATTGCATGACGTTGGTCATTTGCCACATCATCATATTCAAGTAGGTTTTTACGACCATCGAAATGGAAAGCCTCAACTTTTGCTTGAGCAGATGCAATCACTTTCGCCAACATTTTCGATTCCATAGCCTCACCAGGCACGGTGAACGCTTTACGCATTAAATTGAGTTTACCTTCATTTAAATAAATGCGCATTAAGCCATCTTCCAAAGAAAGATAAAAACGAGAAGAACCTGGGTCACCTTGACGACCAGAACGACCACGCAACTGGTTATCGATACGGCGAGATTCATGACGCTCTGTACCGATAATATGCAAACCACCTGCTTTCATTACAATCTCGTGGTTCTTTTCCCACTCAGCTTTAAGTGCTTCAATTTGTTCTTGAGTTGGATTTTCTAATTTAGCAGCCTGCGCTTTCCAGTTACCCCCAAGGATAATATCCGTACCGCGACCAGCCATATTCGTTGCGATAGTCACCGCACCAGGATAACCAGCTTCTGCCACGATTTCCGCTTCTTGTTGATGGAATTTCGCATTCAACACATTGTGTTTGATGCCCGCTTTATCTAAAGCCTTAGACAATTCTTCCGATTTTTCTACTGAAATCGTACCCACTAGCACTGGTTGCTGGCGTTCTACACAATCTTTGATGTCTTCAATAATTGCATTAAATTTATACTGTTCATTTTCAAACATCACATCGGTACGATCATCACGAATCATTGGACAGTTTGTTGGAATAACAACAGTTTCCAAGCCATAAATTTGTTGGAACTCAAACGCTTCGGTATCCGCAGTCCCCGTCATACCCGCAAGACGCTCATATAAACGGAAGTAATTTTGGTAAGAAATTGACGCAACAGTTTGGTTTTCACTCTTAATTTCAACCCCTTCTTTTGCCTCAATGGCTTGATGTAAACCATCTGACCAACGACGACCTGCCATTGTTCGACCGGTATGTTCGTCAACAATCACGATTTCACCATCTTTCACAATGTAATCAACATCTTTTTCAAACAATGTGTGCGCACGCAAGGCAGCCATAACATGATGAAGCAATACAATTCGACCAGGAGAATACAAAGAATCACCTTCTGGCATTAAACCTTCCGCAATCAACCAATCTTCCACTTTTTCTTGACCACGTTCCGTTAAATGTGCCTGTTTAGATTTAAGATCTAAAGTAAAGTCCCCTTCGCCTTGATATTCTTCTGTATCTTCTTTTTCCTGTTTAATTAAGTTTGGAATAAGTTTATTGACTGCAATATAAAGCGCAGAACTATCTTCTGCTTGACCAGAAATAATCAATGGCGTACGTGCTTCATCAATTAAGATGGAGTCAACCTCATCCACCAGCGCATAACCCAAAGTACGTTGGAAACGCTCTTCTTTTGAGTGGGCTAAGTTGTCACGTAAGTAGTCAAAACCAAGTTCACTATTGGTTGCATAAGTAATATCTGCTGCATAAGCTGCGCGTTTTTCTTCTGGCGGTAAACCAGGAATATTTACGCCTACACTCATGCCCAAAAATTCAAATAACGGACGGTTTGTTTCTGCATCTCGGCGAGCAAGATAATCATTCACCGTCACAACATGAACGCCTTTCCCTTCAAGTGCGATTAAATAACAAGGCAAAGTCGCAGTTAATGTTTTACCTTCACCAGTGCGCATTTCTGCGATACAGCGGTTAGTCAATACCATCCCACCAATAAGCTGAACATCAAAATGGCGCATACCAAGCACGCGCTTACTTGCTTCACGTACCGTTGCGAATGCTTCTGGTAAAATTTGTTGCAAAGTTTCTCCCGCACTTAAACGATCACGAAACTCTTGTGTTTTTGCTTTTAATTCATCATCACTTAATGCCTCAAAAGCTGGCTCCATTTTATTAATTTTAACGACTTGTTTTTTTAATTTACGTAGAATACGTTCATTACGACTGCCAAAAATTCTTGTTAAAATGCTCATAATTTCTCTTTTTAAATATATAAGTTAAATAGTTAAATGCTTATGAAATACTTTATTTCATGCATAATAATTTTTTAAAATATCGCTATTTCAATAGCAATATTCTTCACAAAAAACAGAAAAATTAAATAAGCAAGGGGCCTGCTCGAATTGGCGCACTAGGATTCAACGCATCAGCTAAAAAGTGCGGTTGAATTTTAAGTTGTTTTTCAGTTTGGTGGGAAATTGAAAGTTGAGGAATGGCTTGTCGTTGCACTTCACGTGCTACTTTTACCGTTTCCAACGCTTGTTGAATGGAAACACTCGAGGAATAATTTTCCGCATTATTTTGATTTTCAAAACTTTGTGCGTTAGGCAAAGCAAAAATCGCGATGATACTTAAAAGTAATCGCGACCAAAAATTCGGTTTGACAGTGCCTGAAATCATCGTCTCGTTGTTTATTATGAAAATTACGTGTATTGTAGCGGAAATCTAAACTAATGTCATTTACTAGGGAGCAGACTTTATGGAAAACAAAGCTGAGCGTTATCAAAAAGCAGTCAATATTATGGATGTGCTTGAGCAATCGCCCTTTGCAAAAATAATGAAAAAAGGTCTTGCCATCAATGAACTTAATCAAAAGTTTAACCGCATTTTTCCACAGGAATTTCACGGTAAATTTCATATTGGTAATATGATAGATAACTCAATTTTTATTGAGACAGCAAATGCGATCGTTCGCCAAGGAATTTTATTCAGACAGACAGAATTGTTGAAACTCATTCAAGAAGAATTTCCGCAGGTAAAACGACTTGAGATAACAATAAACCCTGGTTTTTAAAAGCTAAGAATAGGAGAAAATGGAGATTTAATATCAATCAGACTTTTTTAACAATGCTTTCTCTATTTTTTTCTCTTCGCGTCTCTTCTGAAAAAATGCGCTTAATTTCTGACTACACTCTTCAGCCAATACACCAGATGTAATCTCCAGAGTATGATTCATCTTATAATCATCAAAAAAATGGAAACGTGATCCCACCGCACCAGTTTTATAATCAGAAGCACCGAACACAAGGCGTTTAATTCTGCTATGCAAAATCGCCCCAGCACACATTGTGCAAGGCTCCAATGTTACATAAAGTGTGGTATTCAGTAGGCGATAATTTTGAATATTTTTCGCGCCATTACGCAAAGCGATAATTTCAGCATGCGCGGTAGGATCGCTTTGAACAATGGAGAGATTCCAACCTTCTCCAATAATATTTCCAGCATCATCTACCAAAACCGCCCCCACAGGAATCTCACCTAATGCTTCCGCTTTATCCGCAAGAGTAAGGGCATAGCGCATCATTTTCTCGTCAAATTCTGACCGCACTTTTGCCACATCCATTAGACGGAAAAAGGATATTTAATCGGCTCATGAGATTGATAGCCAATGACTTTGAAATCATCCATCGTGACCCAAGTTTCTAAATCTTCAAGTGTTTTTATATCTGGATTGATTTCTAATTTTGGCAACGGGAAAGGCTCGCGTTTAAGTTGCACATCACGCATTAATTCAAGCTGATCTTCATAAATGTGCGCATTCACAATTTTATGATATGCCTTGCCTGCTTTTTTACCCGTAATCTGTGCCATAAGCGCTAAGAAAGTAAATACTTGAATTTGATTGAAATTCAATCCAAGCGGAACATCACAGGAACGTTGATAGCTAGTGAGATGTAAGGTTTCGCCCACAAGAGAAAAAGTATGCGTGTGCATACAAGGACGAAGACAACCAAGATCAAATTCGCCAGGATTAAAAAAAGTGAGAATTTCGCCTCGATCATCGATACCTTTCGTTAAATTATTAACGATTTTACGTAACTGATCGATAGTTTCGCCATTAGGCTTACGCCATGCTCTGCCTTGCACACCATATACGCGCCCCATATCATCAACGCCTCTACGGTGCGGATTGGCAAGCCATGCGGCATTTTCATTCGCATTGGCATCCCAAGTTTTAGTACCAAGTGCACGGAAATCAGCAGCATTGTCATATCCACGAATGTAACCTAAAAATTCAGCAATGGCCGCTTTCCAATAACTTTTACGCGTGGTTATCAACGGAAATTGATTATTTGCCACATCATATTCTAAATCCGCATTAATCACTGTAAGGCAGCGTTTGCCTGTGCGCTCATTAGCAACCCATTCCCCTTCATTAACAATGCGGCGACAAAGATCAAGATATTGCTTCATAAAAATCTCCTATTTTATTACCGCACTTTTGCGTGAATACGCCCAAGCCATAATTAAGGCACCACCAATAATCATCGGTAAGCAAAGCGCTTGTCCACGCGTAATGACTCCAAAGAAATTTTCAACTTCAGGTTCACGCACATATTCCACAATAAAACGGAAGACACCATAACCAATTAAGAATAAGCCTGCAACAGACCCCATTGGACGTGGCTTTTTAATAAAAATATTCAGAATTGCAAACAATATTATACCTTCTAAAAAGGCTTCATAAAGTTGTGATGGATGACGAGGAAGTAAGAGCGGATCATTCGGGAAAATCATTGCCCAAGGCACATCCGTTTCGCGTCCCCATAGCTCAAGATTAATGAAATTACCAATTCGACCTAAACCTAAACCAAACGGAATCAAAGGCGCGACAAAATCAGCCGTTTGCCAAAAATGACGTTTTTGTGAATAAGACGTCCAAATCATGGCTACAATTACACCAATTAAGCCGCCGTGGAACGACATTCCACCTTCCCAAACACGGAATAAATAAAGTGGTTCTTGTAAGAAATGATCGAGATTATAGAAAAATACATCGCCAACACGTCCGCCAATAAATACCCCCATAAAACCGTTGAAAAGTAAGCTATCAACTTGATCCACTGTCCAACCGCTATTTGGACGATTAGCACGGCGAACCGCAAGCCAGCGTGCAAAAACAAAGCCTAAAAGGTACATCAAGCCATACCAACGTAAGCCGATATTGCTATCACCAAGAGTAAAAATGGTTGGTTCAAAATGAGGCAGAAGCAAATAATTTGAATTCATAATCTTCTCTATCTAGTGAACATATCAATAGCAATGATAATTAAGAAAAGTGCAAACCCTTTCTTTAAGGTTGGCACGGGTAATTTTGAAGTAGCTGTCGCACCAAGTTTTGATGTGAAAAACGATGTGGCAGTAATACATAACACTGCAGGGAAATAAATGTAGCCTAAAGAATATTCCGGCATTGTAGCATTCCCCCAGCCACTTAACATAAAACTGAACATTCCAGAAGTTCCGAGTAACATGCCACAGAAAGCCGAGGAACCAATGGCCTTTTTTATATCGATACCACGAGAATTTAAAAACGGAACAATAAATCCACCACCGCCAATACCTGCAGCACTAGATACCATGCCAATTAAAATACCACCGATAATAGACGATTGAGTCGTCAAAGGTTTAACTGTTTTATTTGTCTTAGGTTTAATAGATAAGACCATTTTAACAGCGAGATAAACCACTAAACAGGCAAATAATTTACTAGAAATATCGCGATCAAGTTTTCCGATAAAGAAACCACAAATAAAGACACTAAGCATAATGCTCGGAGCGAGAACTTTCACCGCACTCCATACAACATTACCTAACTTATGATGTCGTTGTGCCGAAGAAAATCCAGTAATAACAATCGTGGCAAAAGAGGTACCAAGTGCGGTAGACATTAACAAAGGTTCTGGCACGCCTACCATTGGTAATAAATAGACTAATACTGGTACTATAAGCAATCCGCCACCAATACCAAAAAGCCCAGCTAAAAAACCAGCCACACACCCCACAAGCAAACAAAGCAAAATAAAACTAAGCATTATGAATTCCTTGTTTTATTGAAAAAACGTTTTGGAAATTTTGAACCATTGTATTTTTTAGGATGATTGTAAGCTTTTTGCTCCAATTCTCGTGAAGGTTGATATACTGGAGGATTTTCCGAAAACAACACGCTCGAAAATTCTTTCATCGCTTTACGATACACTTCTTTTTTGAAAGATACGACCTGGCGAACAGGATACCAAAAACTCACCCAACGCCATCCATCAAATTCTGGCGATTTGGTCGTTTTCATATTGATATTTTTTTCATCGCCAACAAGCTGCAACAAAAACCAGCGTTGTTTTTGACCTATACACATCGGCTTGCTGTCATAGCGCAACAAACGTTTTGGTAATTTATAACGCAACCAATGCTTAGATACATACAAAATACGCACATCTTTAGGTTGTAAACCAACTTCTTCGTGCAGCTCGCGATACATTGCTTGTTCGGCACTTTCATTATCATTAATGCCACCTTGCGGAAACTGCCACGAATTTTGCCCACAACGCTTCGCCCAAAGCACTTGCCCTTTGCGATTACAAATCACAATACCCACATTTGGACGGTAGCCATCAAAATCGATCACTATCGTTTTACCTTAAATTTTCATATAAAAATAGTCTGCAGATTGTTTCATAAATCAGTGTTTTTATCAACCAAAGGGCTGGTTACACAAGAAAATACACAGATTGTGGATAACATTGTGAATAATGGATTTCTGATTGTGAATTGATCACGTAAAAACAGAGAAGGAGCCTTATCTCATCAAACTTGAAAATAAATTGAGTTATTTCCAATCAAAAGATCTAAAACAAAAATAAACCGCACTTTTTACACACAAAAATGCAAGAAAGTGCGGTAAAAAAATACAATTTTTAAAGCGATTCCATTCATCAAAGATCTTTTGGTCATCTCTTTGAGTTATTCAATATTTCTGTGGATAAAATTGTGGTTGAGAAAATCCATAATGTTGTATAACTCAAACAAACCTTTCCAAGCTAATTCCAAGGTAAAATTTATCCATTTAAATTCAAGTATTTAGCAGCAAAATATGACAATATTTGTAATACACAGAAGTCTCTAAATTTTAATGTCTAATTTTTAAACAAATTATTTTAGGCTGGCAAAATAACGTTCCCAATCGAAATATTGACCAGGATCGATCTTACGTCCTGGCGAAATATCACAATGCCCAACAATTCGTTCTTTCGTAATTTTAGGGTAACTTTTCATGATTAAGTTAGTCAGCTCTTGCAATGCCAAATACTGCTCATTAGTAAAAGGTTGTTCATTACTCCCCTCCAACTCAATTCCAATGGCAAAATCATTACATTTTTCTCGCCCTTGAAAGCTAGATAATCCAGCATGCCAAGCCCTTTGGTTAAAATTAACATATTGCGTGATTCGCCCATCTCGTTCAATCAAACAATGGGCAGAAACGCGCATTTGATAAATTTCTTCAAAATAAGGATGAATTTTAGGATCTAATTTCCCTTGAAAAAAATCATCCACATATCCGCCACCAAATTGTTCTGGAGGTAAGCTAATGTAATGGATCACAAGAAGTGAAATATCTTGTAAATCTGGACGTTCATCAAAATGCGGAGATGGAATTTGTCGACAAGCAGTCAGAAATCCTTTCTCAATATCTTTTATTTTTCGCATACATTTTTCCTATTTTTGCGATCAGGATCGCAGAAAAAGTGTGATCTGTTTTACAAAACAATTTTTCCTTTTCACAATATTTCAGCCAATAAAGGCTTAACGAAAGGAAAATAAATGAAACTAACTACACAAACTACCTTGAATAAAGGGTTTACCTTAATTGAATTGATGATAGTCATCGCTATCATCGCGATTTTAGCCACTATCGCTATTCCTTCTTATCAAAATTATACCAAAAAAGCAGCGGTATCCGAATTACTGCAAGCTTCTGCGCCTTATAAGGCTGATGTGGAATTATGTGTATATAGCACAAATGAAACAACAAACTGTACAGGTGGAAAAAATGGTATTGCAGCTGATATTACAACAGCAAAAGGCTATGTAGCCTCAGTGAAAACTCAATCGGGTGGCATTACCGTAAAAGGGGATGGCACATTGGCAAATATGGAATATATTTTGCAAGCTACAGGTAATGCTGCAGCAGGTGTAACTTGGACAACAACCTGCAAAGGAACGGATGCCTCTTTATTTCCAGCAAATTTTTGCGGAAGTATCACACAATGACGAGCTATGCTTTATTCCATACTCAACATGTAACCGCTCAAAATGGCGAGGTATTTACGATCTCGCCAGATTTATGGGAACGTAATCAGCAGCAACAATCCTTGCTCTTGCGGTATTTTGCTTTGCCACTTAAAGAAGAAAATAATCGTCTCTGGCTAGGGGTTGATTCTCTCTCCAATCTTTCAGCTTGTGAAACCATTGCGTTTATAACAGGAAAACCTGTCGAACCAATTTTGTTAGAAAGCAGCCAACTCAAAGAATTGTTACAACAACTTACTCCGCGCCAAATGCAAGTGGAAGAGCAAGTTAAATTCTATCAACATCAAGAACCCCATTTTGAACAAGAAGATGATGAACCTGTTATCCGCTTACTTAATCAGATTTTTGAATCTGCCTTACAAAAAAATGCCTCTGATATTCATTTAGAAACCTTGGCTGATCAGTTTCAAGTGCGGTTTAGAATTGATGGTGTTTTACAACTGCAACCCTTAATAAGCAAAATATTCGCCAATCGTATTATTTCACGCTTAAAATTACTGGCTAAATTAGATATTAGTGAAACCCGCCTTCCACAAGATGGACGATTTCAATTTAAAACTACGTTTTCCGATATTCTTGATTTCCGTCTTTCAACGTTACCAACTCATTGGGGAGAGAAAGTTGTCCTGAGAGCACAGCAAAATAAACCCGTAGAACTCAGCTTTTCTGAACTGGGCATGACCGAGAGTCAACAGCAAGTATTTCAACGTGCGCTTAGCCAACCACAAGGATTAATTTTAGTAACCGGCCCAACAGGAAGT
Source organism: Haemophilus sp. C1 (assembly GCF_001276515.1). Classification (GTDB taxonomy): domain Bacteria; phylum Pseudomonadota; class Gammaproteobacteria; order Enterobacterales; family Pasteurellaceae; genus Haemophilus. The sequence continues at coordinate 4,883 of NZ_LDVZ01000027.1, read as the reverse complement.
GGGAAAAGTATCTCACTTTACACCGCACTTCAGTGGCTGAATACCCCAGATAAACATATTATGACAGCGGAAGATCCCATTGAAATTGAACTTGATGGCATTATTCAAAGCCAAATTAATCCACAAATAGGACTAAATTTTAACCGCCTATTGCGCACTTTCTTACGCCAAGATCCCGATATTATTATGTTAGGCGAAATTCGCGATGAAGAAAGTGCAAGGATTGCATTACGTGCGGCACAAACTGGGCATTTGGTGCTTTCAACTTTACATACCAATGATGCAATATCTGCTATATCTCGCTTACAACAACTCGGTATTCAACAGTATGAAATTGAAAACAGTTTACTGCTCGTTATTGCGCAGCGTCTTGTACGAAAGCTTTGTTCAAAGTGCGGTGGAAATTTAATAAATTCTTGTGATTGCCATCAAGGTTATCGAGGGCGAATCGGCGTGTATCAATTTCTACATTGGCAACAGAATGGCTATCAAACGGATTTTGAGAATTTACGAGAGAGTGGTCTAGAAAAAGTTAATCAAGGAATAACCGATGAGAAAGAAATTGAACGTGTGTTAGGTAAAAATTTATGACTAAAAAACTCTTTTATTATCAAGGCAACAACACACTAAATCAAAAACAAAAAGGTTCAATTATTGCGGATACGAAACAACAAGCACACTTTCAATTAATAAGCCGCGGGCTTACTCACATCAAATTACAACAAAACTGGCAATTTGGGGCAAAGCCCAAAAATTCAGAAATCAGTGAATTACTCAATCAATTAGCAACATTGCTACAGTCCGCAATTCCGTTAAAAAACAGTCTGCAAATTTTGCAACAAAATTGTACTCAAATTATGCTCAATGAATGGCTTGAACAGCTACTCCAATCCATTGAGTCAGGTTTAGCATTCTCACAAGCCATTGAACAACAAGGAAAATATCTCACTCAACAAGAAATTCAACTGATTCAAGTGGGAGAAATGACGGGAAAACTTTCCGTTGTTTGTAAAAAAATAGCCTCGCATCGTAGTCAATCTTTGGCATTACAACGCAAATTACAGAAAATCATGTTGTACCCATCAATGGTGTTAGTCATTTCACTATTACTAACACTCGCATTATTGCTTTTTATCGTGCCTCAATTTGCTGAAATGTATAGTGACAATAATGCCGAATTACCAACAATAACCGCAATATTGCTCTTTATATCCAATTTTCTTAAGCAAAATATTGGCATTTTGCTATTTTTCTCTTTTAGTTTTTTTCTATTTTATTACTTCTATCTAAAACGCCAGACCTGGTTTAATCAACAGAAAAACCAACTTATCTCTATCACGCCTATTTTTGGCACAATTCAAAAGCTTTCACGTTTAGTGAACTTTAGTCAAAGTTTACAAATTATGTTGCAGGCCGGCGTACCGCTTAATCAAGCACTAGAGAGTTTTCTCCCTCGCACACAAACGTGGCAAACCAAGAAAACTCTTGCAAATGACATCGTATTAGATAAAGAAGTGCGGTCAATTTTACAATGGGTTTCTCAAGGCTATGCGTTTTCTCATAGTGTAAGTAGCGATCTGTTCCCGATAGAAGCACAACAAATGCTCCAAATTGGCGAGCAAAGCGGAAAACTCGCTTTAATGCTAGAGCATATTGCGGATAATTACCAAGAAAAACTTAATCATCAAATTGACTTACTCTCACAAATGCTAGAACCATTAATGATGGTGATAATCGGCAGTCTGATTGGGATTATTATGATGGGAATGTATTTACCTATCTTTAATATGGGTTCTGTTATTCAATGATTTATTTCACAATGTTTTTATTAGGCGGTATCTTAGGGATCGTATTGTGGTTCTACCTATCTGGTTTTATTACACGTTTGCAGCAAGAGATTTATGCGACTTACGTTGAATTATTTCCACAAAACTTTCTGTCATTTCAGCCTAGCTTTTCCTCTATTCAACAAAAAAAGTGCGGTCATATTTTGAGGTATTTTTTAAGTGTTGGGCTAGGATTTCTATGTTTACAAATTACCTTCAAGGACTCTACTTTCGCTATATGGCTAGGGCTCACACTTATTATCCTTTGGGCAATTAGTTATCTTGATTGGGATTATCAACTTATTTCTACGACTCCCTGTTTATGGTTACTTACTCTCGGTTTATTTGGAGCTGACAATAACTTTTCATTGCTTACGTTATCTGAAAGCATAAAAAGTGCGGCTAGTTTTTTTATTGTTTTCTACGCAATCTATTGGATTGCAAAATGTTATTACAGAAAAGAAGCCTTTGGACGGGGAGATTATTGGCTAGCAATGGCATTAGGAAGTTTTATTCATTTAGAAACCTTACCGCACTTTTTATTATTAGCCTCAGTGCTTGGAATATGTTTTTCGCTTATTCATAAAAAGAAAAAAGAATTTATACCTTTTGCCCCTTTTATGAACTTATCAGCTGTCATCATTTATTTCGTCAAATATTACGGATATTAAAAAGGGGAAAACATAATATTTTCCCCTTGTTCTTCATAGAAGTGCGGTTGCTTTTACGAACGTTTCATCACTTCAAAAAACTCTTCGTTGGTTTTCGCCATCATCAGCTTATCAATCAAGAATTCCATTGCATCCACTTCATCCATTGGATTAAGAATCTTACGAAGGATCCACATTTTTTGTAATTCATCAGATGTTGTGAGTAAGTCTTCTTTACGAGTACCTGAGCGTTTAAAGTCAATGGCTGGGAATACGCGTCTTTCTGCAATTTTACGAGAAAGGTGTAATTCCATATTACCCGTACCTTTAAATTCTTCGAAAATAACTTCATCCATTTTTGAACCGGTATCAACTAGCGCAGTGGCAATAATAGTTAAACTACCACCTTCTTCCACGTTACGTGCAGCACCAAAGAAACGTTTTGGACGATGCAATGCGTTAGCATCCACACCACCAGACAAAATTTTACCTGAAGCTGGAGTGACTGTATTGTAAGCGCGCGCTAAACGAGTAATAGAATCAAGCAAAATGACCACATCTTTTTTATGCTCTACTGAACGTTTCGCTTTTTCGATTACCATTTCTGCCACTTGAACGTGACGAGTTGCGGGTTCATCAAAAGTAGACGCAATGACTTCGCCTTTTACTGAACGTTGCATTTCTGTCACTTCTTCTGGGCGTTCATCAATCAGTAATACGATAAGTTCCACATCAGGATAATTATGCGTGATACTTTGCGCAATATTTTGCAGCAACATGGTTTTACCCGCTTTTGGTGGTGCTACGATTAACCCACGTTGGCCTTTACCAATTGGCGAGGCTAAATCCAAAATACGGGCAGTCAAATCTTCTGTTGAGCCATTGCCACGTTCCATTCTTAAACGCGAATTAGCGTGCAATGGCGTTAAGTTTTCAAATAAGATTTTGCTACGAGAAACTTCGGGTTTATCGTCATTAACTTGATCAACTTTTAAAAGTGCAAAATAACGTTCGCCTTCTTTTGGTGGACGAATTTTGCCTTCGATTTTATCCCCAGTTTGAAGATTAAAACGACGAATTTGACTTGGGGAAACATAGATATCATCAGGGCCTGCAAGGTAGGAACTGTCAGCAGAACGAAGGAAACCAAAACCATCTGGTAAAATTTCTAACACGCCACCGCCGAAAATATCTTCGCCACTTTTGGCGTGCTGTTTTAAGATTGCAAAGACAATATCTTGTTTACGCAAACGTGCTAAATTTTCTAAGCCCATCTGCTCCTCGCCGAGTTTCACAAGATCAGAAACAGGCGTATTTTTAAGTTCTGTTAAATGCATAATGAATAAATATTGGAATTAATAAGAATTGATTATTCGAATGGTGGGCTTGCACCCTTTGAATGGCGCGTAAATTACCACTAAAACCCTACGCTGTCTAGCTTTTATTAGCATTTAATATAAAAAATTACCGCACTTTTTTTAAGAACTTATTTTGGAAGTTTAGCCGTCTAGATTGTTATTTATTTGATTTTTAATTAGAATACGGACAATTTGTAAGGTTATCAATAAGCACTTAAGGTAAATTATGGCAGATTGGGACGGAAAATATATCAGCCCTTATGCAGAACATGGCAAAAAAAGTGAGCAAGTAAAAAAAATTACAGTATCCATTCCCATTAAAGTACTGGAAATTTTGACTAATGAACGCACTCGCCGCCAATTGAAAAGTTTACGTCACGCAACTAACAGTGAATTGCTTTGTGAAGCGTTCTTGCACGCATTCACAGGACAGCCTTTACCCACCGATGCAGATTTAATGAAAGAGCGTAATGATGAAATCCCTGAAGATGCCAAAGTGCTTATGCGTGAATTAGGTGTCGATCCAGAAAGTTGGGAATATTAACCGCACTTTTCACTTATCCGTTCAAGCCATTCAAAATTGAACATTCAGGGTAGTCATTGCCCTGACAATTATCATGCCAACGCTGCAATTCTTGTACCATTTTTTGTAACTGTTCTATTTGTTGATTCAACATCGCAATATGTTGAGCAGTTAGCACTTTCACTTCTCGGCAGCTACGCTTAGGATTATCTTGTAGTGCTAATAATTGTGCGATTTGATGTAACGAAAACCCAACATTGCGTGAGTGTCGAATAAAATGCAACCTTTCTAAATCACTTTCTCCATAATTTCGATAGCCTGACAAACTGCGAACAGCGGGTTTAATTAACCCTATTTTTTCATAATCACGGATTTGTTTTGTAGATAAACCTACTAATTTTGCGGCTTCACTAATATTCATAAAAAACTTCTTGACCTTAACCTTATGTAAAGGTTTATAGTTTAACCATCAATAAAACAACTAACAAGGAGTAAAAATGAAAACTATCACATTAAACATAAAAGG
>NZ_LDVZ01000028.1 GCF_001276515.1 Haemophilus sp. C1 | reverse complement strand
GTAGAGCACGACCTTGCCAAGGTCGGGGTCGCGAGTTCGAGCCTCGTTTCCCGCTCCAAATTTCAATCCCTGGTCAAAAGGCTGGGGATTTTTTCTATCTACAAAAATAGATCACCAAAATGTTAAAAGTGCGGTGAAGTTTCTCAAAAATAAAGGCTTGTGATTTAATAACACAAGCCTTTATTTTTTTATGCTTTCTTCAACCGTTTTGCGCGACGTTTCATTCTTCTTACCCAACGGGTAATTCGCCATGCACGCGTAATTGAATAGACATAAAGGAAAAATAAAATGAAAAAACCGACAAACATCGCCCACTCATTCACATAATAAACTTCCCCTAAAATACCGATAGTTGCACACACTGCCGAAACAAACGTAATCAATAAAAAGGCTTGTCTTGATGTTAAACCCGCTCTCACCATTAAATGATGAACGTGTAAACGATCTGGACGGAATGGGCTTTTACCTTTACGTACACGGCGATAAATAATCGCAACCATATCAATCAAAGGAATCGCAATAATCCAAAGTGCGGTTACTGGATTCATCGGATGCCCTTTTCCTTGCGTACTCAATAACAAAATCCAAATAATGGTAAAACCAATTAATGTACTCCCCGCATCGCCCATAAACACCTTATATTTCGATCCAAATGGAATCCCTAGATTGAGCATCAAATAAGGTAAAATCGATACGATTAAAGCAAAACTCCAATGCGCCATATCCATTTGCCCATCTCGATACATTAAAATACCAATCGCCGCAAAAGAAACACAAGAAAGTCCACCAAGCAATCCATCTATACCATCAATCATATTAAAGGCATTAATAATCGCAATAGTGGCAAATACAGTAATAATCAGCCCAATAGACCCCAGCGTTAATTGGAAAGGCCCTAAAATTTGACCAAGATGATCAAGATACACATTCCCAAGATCGATCATTAAAATCGCCAATATCGCTTGAATACCTGCTCTTAAAAAAGGGCTAATATCAAAGCGATCATCTAAAATCCCAATTGCTAACAAAACAAAAATACTGAACAAATAGAGATACGGTAATCGAAGTTGATCCCATTCCATCAGGTAATAGCAAAGATTTCCAACAAAAAGCGATACGCCACCGATTAACGGAATTGCACCTTGATGACGTTTACGATAGTTTGGCTTATCAACTAATCCAATCCAATTGGCAACGGGTCGCATCACAATCAATGTTAAAAATGCGCCAAGAAAAGTAACAAAAATACTCAACATAATGTGATCCTAAAAATTTTTTGTAAAGGATAACATAAGGCAAATTTACCTAGAAATATATTTTTCAAGAACCACAATTTTTCACTTCAACGCCACTATTTTTTATACTTAAATTTACAATCTAACTGCTACACCCAATTTATTTATAAGGACATCAAATATAATTTGTTTAGTACAACAAGAAAGATATCAACCTTATGAATAGCTACAAATGTTGCCTTATTTAAACGTTAAAAAATTACGAAAGTGTTTCAGTTAGATTATAAATTCAAAGTATAATGACGACTCATTTTTAGTTTGACAATTCAGTAGATACTAAAAATATATTGCCAAACAAAATTTTGGCGTCTTCTATAAATCAATCTAGAGATTATTATATGAAACTGACAAAAACATTTCTCACTAGCGCATTGTTAGCTGCTTTAATTTTTTCTGTTCAATCTACGGCTTGGGCAGATACGCCAGAACAGCAATTTCAACAAGGCTTTGAAGCTGCTAATAAAGGAGACTATCAAACCGCCCTCAAACTTTTGCAACCTTTAGCCGCACAGGGACATGCAAAGGCTCAAAATAGTTTGGGTTGGATGTATTCCGAAGGAAAAGGCGTCAAACAAGATTATGCTGAAGCGATAAAATGGTATCAAAAAGCTATTGTACAAGGGAATGCAAAGGCTCAAAATAATTTAGGTTGGGCGTATTACCGTGGAGAAGGCGTCAAACAAGATTATGCCGAAGCAGTGAAATGGTTTCGCAAAGCGGCTGAACAAGGTTTGGCAGATGCTCAAAATAATTTGGGTTGGGCGTATTACCGTGGAGAAGGCGTCAAACAAGATTATGCTGAAGCAATAAAATGGTACCAAAAAGCCATTGTACAAGGGGATGCATGGGCTCAAAATAATTTGGCTTTGATGTATGAAAATGGACGAGGCGTAAAACAAGATTATTCTGAAGCAGTGGCTTTATATCGAAAAGCTGCAGAGCAAGGAAATGTAAAAGCTCAAAATAATTTAGGTAATATGTATAATGATGGTAAAGGCGTCAAACAAGATTATGCTGAAGCCATAAAATGGTATCAAAAAGCTGCTGAACAAGGGGATTTATGGGCTCAAAATAAATTGGGTTTGATATATTCAGAAGGAAAAGGCGTCAAACAAGATCATGTTGATGCAATGAAATGGTATCTAAAAGCTGCAGAACAGGGAGATGAAGATGCTGAATTTGCTTTGTTTAAGTTGGTTGATATGTATGTAAAAGGAAAAGGCATAAAGCAAGATGAAGATAAAATGGTAAAATGGTTTCATAAAGCCGCTGAACAAGATCATGCAATAGTTCAATTTGTTTTGGGTATGCTGTATTTAGAAGGAAAGTATGTAAAACAAGATAAGGATGAAGCAATGAAATGGCTTCATAAAGCTACTAAACAAGGGGATGCAAAATTCCAATTTGCTTTGGGCGAGATATATTTCAAAGGAAGAGGTATCGAACAAAATTATTCTGAAGCACTGAAATGGTATCAAAAATCTGCTGAACAAGGCTATGCAGATGCTCAATTTAGTATTGGGAATATGTATCACAATGGAGAAGGTGTTAAACGTGACCTTTCAAAAGCTAAAGAATGGTTCCTTAAGGCTTGTGATAAGGGTAATAAAAAGGCTTGTGATACTTTAAAAATGTAACGAAATCATTTTAAAATTAGGACGCTGAAAGCGTCCTTTTTTGTAGAAAATCAGACCTAATCTTCTACAACGAATATATCGTCGTAAAACTATACTATTAGTTAGTTAATTTCTTTCACAAGAACTTGTTTTAAGATTTCTCTCTCCCCTCTCGCAAGTGCTTGTCCAAATTGGTTCGTCAAAATAAAAAAGTCTTCGGCTTTCTCGCCCACTGTGGTAATTTTCGCATTCAATAAATTGAGATTTAGCTCAGTGAAAATCTGGCTCACTTGGGCTAATAACCCAGGTTTATCCAACGCAACCAGTTCCATTTCAGTATGCTCTTTTTTGTTTTCGTGTAAAAAACGAACGTCGGTTTGTACAGTAAAATGTTGAAGCTGACGATTCGGCGTAATAGAAAGTGCGAGCAATTTTTCACTTTGAAGGGCTAATGTGAGGGCTTGCTCTAGTTCTCGGCGACGATCAAATTCCACTAATTCTCCGTTAAGTTCTGTGATGATAAAGCTATCAAAAACATAACCGTCTTGTGTTGTAATAATCTGTGCATCATGGATACTGAATTTTTTTGCTCCAATGGTGCTTACTACTTTATTAAATAAGTGCGGTTGATCTTGGCAATAAATAAACACTTCCGTGCCGCCAAGTGAAAAGCGATTACTAATTTTCACTAATAATGCCTCAGCAAAATCCACCAACAAACTTGTATGCCACGCAATTTGTTTTGGCGTATTACGCACAAAATAATCTTCAGGGCAACGCTCCCATAATTGCTCAATCGAGATTAGTGCAATATTGGAATAATCCTGCGTTAAAATTTGTTGTGCAAGTTTTCGGTTTTCTTCCGATTTTTCTGAGTAATCAAGCAATTCTTTCATCCCTTGAGCAAATTGCTGTTCGGTAAATTCATATAAAGAAGCAAAAAGCGAACGTTTCCAGCTATTCCATAAATTACCATTGGTTGCACAAATATCCGCCACCGTTAAACAAGTCAGATAATCTAATCGAACTTGATTTTGCACGGCTTCCGCAAAATTCATGACGACTTCAGGATCATGAATATCACGGCGTTGCGCAGTAATTGACATAAGTAAATGGGATTTTACGAGCCAAGCAAGGGTATCAATTTCTCGACGATCTAAACCATGTAATTGCGCAAAATTTGCCACATCTTCTGCGCCAAGTTCTGCGTGATCGCCGCCCCGCCCTTTTGCAATATCGTGGAATAACGCCGCAATATAAAGCAAAGTGCGGTCAGAAAGTTGGCTAAAAATTCGATGGGCAATGGGATGTTCTTTCGCACTTTCCTGTGACAGAAAACTTTCCAATTTCAACATCACGCGTAATGTATGCTCATCCACCGTATAAATATGGAACAAATCAAATTGCATTAAGCCCTCAATGGCTTGCCATTGCGGAAGATACGCAGTTAATACGCCATATTGGTGCATCGGCATAAACGCTCGCTTAATTGCATTAGGTTGATTAAACAAACGTAGAAATTTTTCCCGAGCTGCAGGAATTTCACATAATTTTTGTGGTAGTTGATCTAAGGAAATTTGTAATTGACGCAAGGTATCAGAATGAATATCCGCCCATTCGTACTGCGTTAAATAAAAGAATAGATCTAAAATTCGCTCTGGTTTTTCTTGAAAAACACGGCTATTACGCAAACATAAGCATTGGTTAATCAGTTGAAAATCATCGTCTAACTGATGAATCACACTATCCTGATTTGATGAAAGCACATTTTCTCTATAATGCTGAATCAGCAAATTACTAATAAGCGAAATTCGGTGCAATGCTTGGAAAAAACATTTCATCATTTTTTCAACAGCTTGATTGCCTTCCCCTCGGAAACCTAACAATTCACTGACTTTAATTTGACGATCAAACAACAGACGATTATCGTAACGTTTTAAAATCAAATGCAAAGCGAACCGCACTTTAAATAAAAAAGCACGACTTTCTTGTAGTTGCTGATATTCTTGAGGATAAATAAAACCACTTTGTAAAATGGCCTCAAGAGTCAGCGCCCCCGAATGGCGCAAAGCCACCCAATACAACAAATGCAAATCACGCAAACCACCAGGGCTATACTTAATATCTGGCTCAAGGTTATAAGCCGTATTGTGATAACGCTGATAACGTTCTATTTGCTCTTGCACTTTGGCATTAAAAAAATCTTCTTTCGACCAAAAATCAGCATTTTTTACTAATTCATTTAGCGCATCAAAGAGCGGTCGATTTCCAGTAAGAAATCTGGCTTCTAATAAATTGGTGGCAATCGTAATATCTTGTTTTCCTTCCGATTCGCATTGTTCTAAGGTTCGAACGCTATTTCCCACCTCAAAGCCACAATCCCATAAAAATTGGATAAATTGGGTAATTTTTTCTTCAATTTCTGGGCTAGGTATTTGCTCGACCAAAATTAAAAAATCTAAATCCGACAAAGGAAACATCTCACGCCGTCCATAACCGCCCACCGCAATTAAAGAAATTCCCAGTTGTTCACTTAATCCCATTTCCTGCCAAAGTTGAATCAATAAGGCATCATAAAAATCACTGCGATTTTCAACCAGCTCAAAAATGGAATAACGAGAAAAATTCTCTAGCTCAAATTGCTTGAGATTTTCTCGCTCAATTTTGACCGCACTTGGCGTTAAAGGAAAAGATAATGACAAAGGAAACAGCATTTTGATTGCCTTTTAGTGGTTAGAAGTGGCTTTATTATATATCCCGCGTGGGCTTACGCCCACCCTACAATTTTAAGGTAAGTCAGATAGCAAACGTAGGGTGGGCGTAAGCCCACGCGTTAAAATATTGATACCTGTGTTATAATATTTTCCTGTATTTCCTACAAAACCTACGCCACCTTACGGGTATATAAAATATATAAGGAACTTGATATGTCACGGTATCGACGCATGAAAGTTGAAAACGGTATGTATTTTATCACAGCGGTTTTGCAAAATCGTAAAGCGAATTATTTAATCCGCTATATTGATGAATTTCGTGCAGCTTATAAAGAAACACAATTACATTGCCCATTTGAAACTATCGCTATCTGTATTTTGCCCGATCATTTTCATTTGATTATGCAACTACCTGAAAATGATATGAATTTTTCTAAACGAATACGTTTATTAAAATTAAATTTTACAAAACGTTTGCCCTTAGAATATCGCCAACCAACAGCAAGTCATACCAAACGCAGAGAAGCTGGTATTTGGCAACGCCGTTTTTGGGAACATTTAATTCGTGATGATCAAGATTTAGTAAATCATTGGGATTATATTTACTACAATCCAGTGAAACACGGTTATGTGCAAGCAGTGAAAGATTGGGCGTATTCATCCTTTCATCGTGATGTTAAAAGAGATATTTTTCCCGAAGATTGGGGTGGTAATCCTGAATTGATAATTAAGGGAGAAATATAATAATTTAGCCCAACCCATAATATATAATCAACCCACACGTTAAAGTGCAATGCCCTTATTATAATATTTTCTTATATTTCCTGCGTGGGCTTACGCCCACCCTACAATTTTAAGAAAATCAAATGGCAAACGTAAGATGGGTGTAAACCCACGCGTTAAAGTGTGATACTCGTGTTATAAATATTTTCCTATATTTTCAACGTGGGCTTACGCCCACCCTACAATTTTAAGGAAAATCAAATGGCAAACGTAAGATAGGTGTAAACCCACGCGTTAAAGCATAATGCTCGTGTTATAAATATTTTCCTATATTTCCCGCGTGGGCTTACGCCCACCCTACAAAACCTATGTTACCCCACAAGACCTACGGCACCTTACAAAATTCATAGAATTCTTATTAAGAAAAAAGAGCGTATATCTACGCCCCTACTTACAATTTAAGTCAATTACACATTAATCATAATCCGTGAAATTCGACCTTCTGCAATTTCTTCATCGCGGATAGTCATTACTTCACAACCAGTTTCCGTGACAACAATTTGATGTTCGTATTGTGCTGAATGACTACGATCTTTGGTTTTTACTGTCCAACCATCTCCCATCACGCGCACTTCTTTTTTTCCTGCATTAATCATTGGTTCAATGGTAAACACCATTCCGGGTTTTAAAATCACACCACCATCATCTGCGTAATAATGCAATACTTGAGGTTCGCAGTGAAATTCTGTACCAACGCCGTGTCCGCAATATTCACGCACGACACTGAAAGTTTGACTTTCCGTATATTTTTGCACGGCTTTACCTATTTCATTTAAACGGATACCTGGTTTTACTATGCGCAATCCCACGTATAGGGCTTCTTGTGCCGCTTCCACTAACTTTTTACTACGAATATTCGTTTCTCCGCCCACAATATACATTTTTGAGTTATCGCCAAAATAACCGTCTTTAATCACGGTAACATCAATATTCACAATATCGCCATTTTTAAGCACTTTATCGTCACTTGGAATACCGTGACATACAACTTCGTTAATGGAAATACAAGTAGATTTTGGGAAACCATGATAATTCAAACAGGCGGGAATAACCTTTTGTTCATTTACCATATATTCATGGCAAATGCGATCAAGCTCGCCTGTGGTTACCCCTGCTTTTACGTAAGGTTCAATCATCACCAGCACATCCGAAGCCAATTTGCATGCCTCACGTAGTTTTACAATTTCTTTTTCTGTTCTAATTGGAATAGCCATTTTATTTCACCTTTTTTGAAAAAATTTTTGCTAGATTATAGCACGATTTCTAGGAAAAAACTGGATTACACTTGAATGGAGTAAAGGGTTATTAGATAATAACGAAATTCAAATTTTCGGGAAGCGGGAAATAATTATGACAGATAACATTGCAGTACCACTGACATTTACTGATGCAGCGGCAAATAAAGTAAAAAGTTTAATCAGCGAAGAAGAAAATACTAATTTGAAATTACGCGTGTATATCACAGGGGGTGGTTGCAGCGGTTTCCAATATGGTTTTACCTTTGATGAAAAGGTCAATGAAGGCGATTTAACCATTGAAAAATCTGGGGTTCAACTTGTGATTGACCCAATGAGTTTACAGTATTTAATCGGTGGTACCGTCGATTACACAGAAGGTTTAGAAGGTTCACGCTTTACTGTAAATAATCCAAATGCTACCAGCACTTGTGGCTGTGGCTCATCTTTTAGCATCTAAAATGGATTTTCAATTTACACATTACCAAGGCAATGTATCCGTAAAATGTTCAATGGAACACATTGCTCTTGCTAACTGGTTCAATACAGAAGTGCGGTCAAATTCAGACAAGATTTTAACCGCACTTTCTACTGCACAATCACTCTCTGAAAATCAAGAAAAAATCTTAATCGGTGCGGAATATACGTTATTTTTAAATGCTGATGAAGTGATGGTACGCGCCAACAATCTCGCCATTGAATCAGATGAAATTTTAGAACAAGATTTCCATTATTATGATGAAGAAAGCCTTGCTTTTTGCGGTACGCAAGATTTTATTCATTTTCTCCAATCTTATGTTGATTTTATTGCTTAACTCACTATGACTTCTCAACACTCCGCTAAAAAATCATCGAAAAACACGCAAAAAAACAACCGCACTTTTAAACGCTTTTTACTGAAATTTAGTTTCACTGCGCTTGTCTTAACGATTTTTTACGGCGGTTATCTCGATTGGCAAATTCGCGCCAAAATGGATGGACAAATTTGGCATTTGCCTGCGGAAGTTTATAGTCGATTAGAAAGCGTGAAAATTGCCGATAATCTCGCTTTTGATGAAGTCATTCAAATTTTATTAGATAATGAATATCGCCAAACCACAATGGTTGCCGCACCTGGCGATTTCAAATTAGAAGATGATAGCATTGTAATACTTCGCCGCGCTTTTCCTTTCCCCGATAAAGCAGAACCACAGCGAGTTTTGCGCTTGCGTTTTAACAATAATAAGTTATCTCGCATTGAAGATTTAGTCACAGTCAAAACTGTTGATGAATTTCGTCTTGCGCCAAAGTTGATTGCGATGTTGCAATCAGACAACGAAGATCGTCTTGCAATTCCTTTGCAAAATTATCCCCGTTTATTAATTGATACATTAATTTTAACGGAAGATCGCCGCTTTTATGAACATAATGGCATTAATCCAGTGGGAATTTTACGCGCATTAATTGCCAATATTCGTGCAGGTCAAACCGTACAGGGCGGCAGTACACTCACTCAACAATTAGTAAAAAATTTATTTTTATCGCGCGAACGTACCATTACACGTAAAGCCAACGAAGCCTTGATGTCATTGGTGTTAGATTGGCGTTATGATAAAAACCGTATTCTCGAAACCTATCTCAATGAAATTTATCTCGGACAAAATGGCGATACGCAAATTCACGGTTTTGAGTTAGCCAGCCAATTCTATTTTGGTCGTTCGATTCGTGAAATTAGCTTAGATCAAATTGCACTTTTAGTCGGGATGGTCAAAGGTCCTTCACTTTATAATCCGTGGCGAAATCCACAAAACGCGCTCGAACGTCGTAATGTTGTTTTAAAGCTCATGCTTGAACATAAAATGATCGGTGATGAACTTTATCAATTATTAAGTCAGCGACCTTTAGGTGTACAAAAGAAAGGGCAAATCTCGCGTAAATACCCTGCATTTATTCAAACTTTACAAACAGATTTACGCCGTGAACTAGGCGAACATAAAATATCTAGTTTACTTGGTGCACGGATTTTCACCACAATGGATTTAAAACAACAAGCTCAAGCAGAAAATGCAGTGGTGAACACAGTTTCACAACTACAACTGAAAACTAAAAATCCATATTTAGAAGGCGCCATGATTGTTGCGGATTACCGCGTGGGTGAAATTCGTGCGGTAGTGGGTGGTTTACAAACGCAGTATGCAGGCTTTAATCGAGCATTAATGGCAAAACGTCAGATTGGTTCTTTAGTAAAACCTTCTATTTATTTAACCGCACTTTCTAATCCAGAGCAGTTCCGTTTAAATACCCCAATTAACAACCAACCAATTACGATTAATGTCAAAGGTAGCCCACCTTGGCAGCCACGCAACTATGATAAAAAATATAGTGGTTCGGTGATGTTAATGGATGCCTTAGCACGTTCTTTAAATATTCCTACTGTGAATATTGGGATGAAAGTCGGCTTGAGTAAAGTCATTGATACACAAAAAGCGATGGGCTGGGATAATGTGGAAATTCCAAAGGTGCCCGCCATGTTACTCGGGGCTTATACCATCTCACCTTATGATGTAACTAAACTTTATCAAACTATTGCGAATCAAGGAGGCAGGATTAATCTTACAACGGTAGATAGCATTGCTGATCGTCAAGGAAATATCATTTATCAACATGATAAAACCGCAAAACAAGTGGTCCCACAAGAAGCAGCATTCCAAACGTTATTTGCGATGCAACAAACTGTTGAACGTGGTACAGCTCGTAGCTTGCAAAATGATTATGCGGATTTACGTTTAGCCGGTAAAACAGGGACAACAAACGATGCGCGTGATACTTGGTTTGTGGGCATTGATGGAAAAAATATCAGCACCGTCTGGCTTGGTCGCGATGATAACGGCGAAACCAAACTGACAGGTGCTTCTGGCGCATTGCAAATTTATAAAGATTATTTAAACCGTACGAATATTGAAAAATTAACGATTCATCCCCCTGCGACAATGAAATGGGTGGGGATAAATCAATACGGTGGCTGGGATTGTGACAGCAATCGAGTGATCCCCGTCTGGGTGAATAATGGACAAAATTTCTGCGGAGACACATCAAATGCTTCTCCATCACCAGCAACTCCACCAGCTGAAACAGAAATCGCCCCTCGACAAGAAAGCGTCTGGGATGTATTGGATAACCCAAATCCACCCGCTCAATAATTAATCGCGGTATATTTCTAATAATAAGCAAATATTTTGAAGCGAAAAAACTACACTTCCCCTGAAATTTCAGGGGATTTTTTTATTTCTTTAAAAAATAGCAAACGTTTGCTTTAAAAGTGCGGTACAATACGCACCAGTTTTTACTTTCATACAGGTGCAAAACGATGACACAACAACTCCCCACTTTAAGTCTAAAAAAAATCTATTCAGGTAAAGTACGTGATCTCTATGAAATCGATGATAAACGCATGCTAATGGTTGCTTCTGACCGCTTATCTGCCTTTGATGTTATTTTAGATGATCCCATTCCAAGAAAAGGTGAAATACTCACTCAAATTTCCAACTTTTGGTTTAACAAACTTGCTCACATTATGCCGAATCATTTTACTGGCGAGAGTGTTTATGATGTGTTGCCCAAAGAAGAAGCGGATTTAATCAAAGATCGTGCCGTAGTGTGTAAACGTTTAACCCCGATTAAAATTGAATCTATCGTACGTGGTTATTTAACTGGCAGTGGTTTAAAAGATTACAAACAAACTGGTACCATCTGCGGATTAAAATTACCTGAAGGCTTAGTTGAAGCAAGTAAATTAGCAGAACCTATTTTCACCCCATCAAGCAAAGAAGAACTTGGCAACCACGATATAAATATTAGCTATGCAGAATGTGAAAAACTTATCGGGGCAGATTTAGCCGCACAAGTAAAAGAAAAAGCTATTGCACTTTATACCACGGCTGCAGAATATGCACTGACTAAAGGCATTATTATTTGCGATACAAAATTTGAATTTGGTTTAGATGAAAATGGCACACTCACCTTAATGGATGAAGTATTAACACCTGACTCTAGCCGTTTTTGGTCTGTCGATACTTATCAAGAAGGGATTAATCCTCCATCATTCGATAAACAATTTGTACGCGATTGGTTAGAAAATAGCGGCTGGAATAAACAAGCACCTGCACCTAAAGTGCCCGCAAATATTATTCAGAAAACGGTTGATAAATATCAAGAAGCACTGGATTTATTAACAAAATAGAGATCAAAATCCCTGCTATTTACAGCGGGGATTTTTATGCATAATGACAACTAAAGATTTTTAATCTTAATACATAAAAGGCTAGACAAACATAAAAAGTGCGGTTATATTTAAATGACTTTTTATTCAAATAAAATGATTAATTATTCAACCTAATTTATAAACAAGGAAAATATATGTCAAATACAATTCTACAACATTTACCTGAAGGGCAAAAAGTCGGTATCGCTTTTTCTGGCGGACTAGACACCAGTGCAGCATTACTTTGGATGCGTCAAAAAGGTGCGGTGCCTTATGCCTACACTGCTAATTTAGGTCAACCTGATGAAGATGATTACAGCGCAATCCCTAAAAAAGCGATGGCGTATGGTGCAGAAAATGCTCGCTTAATTGATTGTCGTGCTCAACTTGCTCACGAAGGTATTGCAGCGATTCAATGTGGCGCATTCCATATTTCGACAGGCGGCATTCCTTACTTCAATACAACGCCTCTTGGTCGCGCAGTAACAGGCACAATGCTTGTTGCTGCAATGAAAGAAGATGATGTAAACATTTGGGGCGACGGCTCAACTTTCAAAGGTAATGATATTGAGCGTTTCTATCGTTATGGCTTATTAACAAACCCGAATTTAAAAATCTATAAACCTTGGTTAGATGCACAATTTATTGAAGAACTTGGCGGTCGCCTTGAAATGTCTCAATTCCTTATTGAAAATGGCTTTGACTATAAAATGTCCGTAGAAAAAGCCTATTCCACCGATTCCAATATGCTTGGTGCAACCCACGAAGCAAAAGACTTAGAGCAATTAAGCACTGGCATGAAAATTGTTAAACCAATTATGGGTGTCGCATTTTGGGATGACAATGTAGAAATAAAACCTGAAACAGTAACCGTCACGTTTGAAGAAGGCGTCCCTGTGGCATTAAACGGCAAACATTTTGATAATGCAGTTGATCTTATTCTAGAAGCAAATCGTATTGGCGGACGTCACGGTTTAGGAATGTCAGACCAAATCGAAAACCGTATTATTGAAGCAAAATCTCGCGGTATTTATGAAGCACCAGGGATGGCATTATTGCATATTGCTTACGAACGTTTAGTAACCGGTATTCACAATGAAGATACCATCGAACAATATCGTATTAATGGCATCCGTTTAGGTCGTTTATTATATCAAGGTCGTTGGTTTGATCCGCAAGCATTAATGCTGCGTGAAACAGCACAACGTTGGGTGGCAAAAGCAATTACAGGCACAGTAACCCTTGAACTTCGTCGTGGTAACGACTTCACTATCTTAAATACCGAATCACCAAACTTAACCTACGAAGCAGAGCGTTTAAGTATGGAAAAAGTGGAAGATGCACCATTTGATCCAATTGATCGTATCGGTCAATTAACTATGCGTAATTTAGATGTGTCTGACACCCGAGGTAAACTTGGTATCTATGCACAAACAGGTTTATTAAGCGCAATTAAAGATTCCGTATTGCCACAATTAGGCAAGAAATAAGATAAAAGAGCGGTGAAAACCAACCGCACTTTTCCGCTTATAAAAATGGCTACTTCATGTAGCCATTTTTTATTCACTCATCTTTTCTAATTCATCTTGAGAAAATGCTTGTAGCTTATGGATTTCATTTTTCGCTTTGTCAGAAAGCACTTTATTATCCTTTAGCATCTGTTCTGAACGCGCCATAATAAAACGTAAATAATCATAGTTTTGCGTTTTTTCAAATAAAGCCTGTGCTTGATACATATCAGCAAAATCCTTATTTGCTTGGGTAAGCAACATCTTTTGCCCAACTAAAACAATTAACGCCAGTGCCAATGCAATTACAGTGCCATAACCATTTGTTAGGTAATAAAGTAATCCGCCTATAATAAATAAACCATAAACCAAGCGTGCGCTATTTTTAATATAGGTTTCACTTGGGATGGGGGAAACAGCGGCTTTGAGCAATTCAGATAATTTCATAGTTTTACCGTAATCTTATCGTGGTAAAAAGAAAAAAACCGCTAGATTAGCGGCTTTTATATGTTAGAATAATCAGTAGTTGGTCAGGTTAGTTATTGCCTGACTGGCAGGTCAGGCAACAACGCAATCTCGATCAGCTTTGTTTAACAACTCTGAATGGAGATAAACCAATGAAAAGTATCATTTATATGATTATCATTTGTTTAGTTTTGTTGTCTTATAGCTCGCCAGCTTGGTAACAAAACTAAGACCAACTTTATAACTAAGGCAACAAAGGAAATCTTGTTGCCTTTTTAATATAAGCCTTTCGGAATTAAATTTCAAGCTGAATTAAGCCAAAATACCAGCCCAGTAACCTAAAATCCCCACGCCAAATAAACCGAAGATAATCACCATTGCATTCACTTTTTTACGTAATAAATACATACATAAGAAAGTCAGTAATAAGGCTAATAAACCTGGAAGTAGATCATTTAATACGCCTTGCAATGTTACCACAACTTCTTCACCTAATTGGTTTTTATAGCGTGTAAGTTCTAATGGGACATTAATACTTGTCCATTTAGAAACCAGCGAGCCCATAACAAAGAGCCCAAGAATAGAAGCCCCTTGAGTGATTTTTTGCAAACGTCCACCCCCCATATCAGAAACGATTTCAGTGCCTTTTTCATAACCATATTTGAAACCATACCAGCGAGTAACAGCACGGATCACATTGATTAAAATAAAAAACAATAATGGACCTAAAATGCTACCTGTTAAGGCAATTCCAGCACCAAGTGCGGCTAAAACTGGGCGTAAAGTTCCCCAGAAAATAGGATCACCCACACCAGCTAGTGGCCCCATAAGTCCAACTTTTACACCGCTAATTGCCGCATCATCTACATCTTTTGCGCCATTAGCACGCTCTTGTTCCATTGCAGCAGTCACGCCCATAATTGCAGACCCAACCCAAGGTTGAGTATTAAAAAATTCAAGATGGCGTTTGAGTGCCGCAGCTTGATCTTCTTTTTTGCTATATAAGCGTTTGATTGTTGGGATCATCGAAACACAGAATCCCATTGATTGCATACGTTCAAAGTTAAATGAACCTAAAAGGAACGTTGAACGGAAATAAGTACTTAAAATATCACCCTTTGTAAGAGTTACTTTTTGTTCTGACATAATACGCTCCTTATAGACCTTCTAATTCGTTATCAGCAAGTTTTCTTTTGCTTGCCACTGGCATTGCGACTTGGTTAAAACGCGGATTTAATTGGATATAAAGCATTGCCAAGCAAGTACCAAGGATACCCAATCCAACTAAGTTGTAATTAGTAAAGGAAGCAATAACAAAACCAAGGAAGAAGAATGGCATTAATGCACCCGCGCGCATCATATTAATCACCATTGCATAACCTACTACGACGATAAATCCACCCGCAATTTGTAAGCCACGAGTAATCACTTCAGGAATTGCATCTAATGCGCTAGTTACGGCATCCGTACCTGCAACTAAACCAACCGCTAATGCAGGAATTGCAACACGCAATGCTTGTAGGGAAAGCCCTGCAAAATGGCAAAGTTCAATCCCACGGAAATTAGCTTGTTCGGCAAATTTATCCGCTTTATGTTGTAAGAAGATGGTTAGTGTACGTACGAAAATGGTAAGCACTTGACCTGCTGCTGCAACTGGCACCGCGATAGCAATCGCCGTACCCACAGATTGACCACCCTTAATAACAAGAATAGCAGAGATCACACTAGCAAGCGCGGCATCTGGTGCCATAGCAGCCCCAACGTTCATCCAACCTAGCGCGATCATTTCTAATGTACCGCCAAGGATAATACCAGTTTCAAGATCGCCTAATACCAAGCCAATCATAGTACAAGCAAAAAGTGGACGGTGGGTTTGACGCTCATCTAATACGCTCCCCATACCGCAAATTGCCGCGACAAGCACGACTAAAATGAGTTCCATTGTAGACATAAAATGCGCTCCTAGAATTTAATTGAATCAAGTTTTTCGCGAGTAAGTTCAACTGGCTTATTCGCTGCCACTTTTTGAAGGGAAAGTTTCACGCCCATATCAAGTAATTTTTTGAATGCAGCGACATTAGATGGATTCACTGTGACCGCATCAGAAAGCTGTTTGTTGCCTTCTTTATGCGTCATTCCGCCCACGTTAATGGTATCAATACGCAAACCACCTTCGATTAAACGCACGGCATCTTCTGGCTTGGTTACAAGCATTAAAATATTACGGCTCGCATATTTTGGATTGTTGTAAACCTTAATCGCTTTATCCACAGGAATGACATAGGCTTTCAAATGTGGCGGCGCAATTTGAAGAAGCAATTCCTTACGTAATTCATCATTTGCCACTTCATCACTAATAGCAAAAATGGCTTCGCATTTCACTGCTTTTGCCCAAGAAGTAGCGACTTGACCATGAATTAAACGATCATCAATACGTAGTAAATTGACACTCATACGTCCATTAGGATCGTATTGAATATTATCTTCCTGTTCCTCAGATTCTTGTTCAGAATTGACCGCACTTTTTGCTTCTGAAGTGGCTTCAGGTTGAGCGAAAGAGGCAACATCATCTGGTTTCCGATAACTTTTCACCGCCATTACGCCAACTTCCTTGGCGACATCGGCAAGTGCTTCTGCTGATTTTGCATCATCCTTGGCATCTAATACTTCTAATAACATTGGTAAACTTACGCCAGTGACAATATCATCTTGAGGACGTTTTGCCGCCACTCGAGCTGCCGCGTTATACGGGCTACCACCAAATAAATCTACCAAAAATAACACGCTATCTGATGGCGAGCATTCAGCAATAATAGCCTCATACTTTTCCACCAAGGTGTCTTGCCCTTCTCCTGGAACGAATGTTACACCGTGGAGTCCTTCCACCTCACCAAACACCATTTCAGAAGAATTGACCAACTCAGCAGCAAGCTTGCCGTGAGCAGCAACGATTACTTGAATCATTGGGGTACTCCTAAAGTTGTAAAAAATCGCCCGAAAGCATAAAGTAAACGTTTGCACAACTCAAGAGAATTATAAGTGTTCGTACCATAAAAAATTGATATTCATCAATTTTTAGCGATCATAGGGGAGATTTTGAACAGGTTAATTTAGCGTAAATTATGCGTGATTACACTCCATAATTTTTGGATAAAAAGTGCGGTATAAACTAAGAAAGTTTTTAAAAATAAGAAAAAAGTGCGGTGAAATTTCACCGCACTTTTTTATGCCTAATTACCCGCTAAACCATCTCTAATTCGTTTTTCAAACTGATCATAATCCACTAAAAACGCATCGTGTCCGTAGTCTGATGGAAATTCATAAAAATGTAGATCGACTCCGCTTTGTTCTAAAAGCTGTTTAGTTTTATAAAGGTCAATGGGTTTAAAAAGTTGATCCGTTGTCACAGAAACCAATGTATAGTGCGCTTTAATGCGTAACAATGCCTGTTTAACATTATCATACCCCAAACTAGGATCATACATATCTAACGCACGCAATAAATGCAAATAACTATTGGCATCAAAACGTTCTAAGAACTTTTTGCCTTGATAAGAAAGGTAGGATTCCACTTGAAAGTAATCGCCCCAAAAGCTGCCATCTGATTTTGTGGCACGCCCAAAGGCTTTCGCAAGTTGTAAATCGGTACGATAAGTCAGCATACCTAGCATACGCGCAATAGATAACCCTTGATCTGGCGGTGTCCCCTCGTAATAATCGCCGCCGTTAAAATTAGGATCATTAATGACTGCTTGACGCATAACATGGTTAAAGCCTATAGCTTCAGCACTAAAATAAATGGATGAGCAAAGATTCACGATATTATCCATAAAATCAGGATAATCAATCGCCCATTGATTCGCTTGCATGCCGCCAAAAGATCCACCAATAATCGCTTTTAAATGGCTAATGCCAAGATGATCAAGCAAGGCTTTTTGTACTTTGACAATATCTTGCACGACAATATTAGGAAATTGGCTACCATAAGGTTTACCCGTTTGCGGATTAATTGATGAAGGCCCTGTCGTTCCCTTGCAACCGCCTAATACGTTCGAGCTAATAAAAAAATAACGATCCGTATCCAATGCTAAACCTGCGCCCATAAAATTCTGCCACCAGCCATCGCGACCATCATCGAAATAAGGCTCAGCATCGCCAGTCAAAGCATGGCAAATTAATACCGCATTATTTTTTTCGGCATTGAGCGTGCCATACATTTGATATGCGACATTAATATGGGAAAGTTTGCCGCCAAGCATCAGAGTTAAAGGCTGTGTGTCAAAAAGCACTACATTTTGCACAGACATTGAAAACCTATCGTAATAATCAGAATGGCGTTTAAACTATCAGTAAGTCGATTAGCTTGTCAAGAAATTTTAGCCGTCTAAACGGCTAAATTATCGCACATCAATGCGATTCACAAAATCCATCAAATTCCCCTTGAAGTGCGGTCGATTTTTCATTATGTTTACCGCTATGCTAGTAAAAAAATTCTCCCCAAAATTCGCCGCACTTTTTCGCGCCCTACTCTACGCAATCTTTGCATTGATTATACTTTGCTTGCTAGTTGATCGAGGCGTAAGTTTTTATGTTCGCGATAAAATATTCACAAATATTGATGAACTGCCCTTTCGCCCTTACGCCCTTGTGCTTGGCACATCAAAATATACCGTCAGCGGAAAACCGAACGTTTATTACGATAGCCGCTTAATAGCAGCTAAAAACCTAATCGAACAACAAAAAGTGAATTATCTTTTATTAAGTGGCGACAACCGAACGTTGCAATATAACGAACCAAGAGCAATGTTTCGCGATTTACGCAAAATGGGCGTGCCAGAAACTTTAATGTTCCGTGATTTTGCTGGTTTCCGTACGTTAGATTCCGTTATCCGCGCCGATAAAATTTTCCAAGTGCAAGCATTTACGATTGTCAGTCAAAAATTTCATTGCGAACGCGCACTATTAATTGCCCAAGCACATAATATTGATGCCATTTGCTTTGTGGCAAAACAGCCAGAATTACATTTTTCCACACAAATAAGAGAAGTTTTTGCCCGCATAAAAGCGGTTTTTGATTTGATATTAGGAGTTGAACCTTATTTTTTAGGCGAGCCAGAACCTTTGCCGAAGAAAAATTTTCAGTGAAATAATCGCTGAAATCAACTCGATATGTTTTTACCTTTCTAAAGGAGTTAAAGAATCATTTATAATTTTTTCTAAAGGTTTATATAGAGAGTGCTTTAGCGTAGCCTCAATTTCACCTTCAAGATAAGATTTTTGGTTTTGATCAGATACTTTTGATAATGCTATTGTATTAACTTCAAAATCTCTAGCTAAATATATTTCTTGTTGAGAACTGCAAGACTAATCTAACTTAAATCCAACTTCTTCAGAATATCCCTTAGCCAAATTATACCCCTGCTTTAACTGCTTCAATATATTCTTTTGTAAACTCTTCTCTTGTTAAGAAGCCTTGAATATATTTATCAGCAATATCTAATAAACCTTTAGATAGGGTAATGCCTTCTAAACCGACACTTGATTTTGCATATTCAACTGCCTCGCGTCTCGCTTCTTTTTCAGTTTCAGTAATCATAGGTTTTCTCCTCAATAACTTCATCGTTAATAGTACATATTATACAATAAATTTAGCAAAATTTTTTGAGCAAATTTTCAAAGCAAAAACAAGTAAAAAAGAAAATAATTTAAAAGCATTTTATCTTGTAAAACTTACCTATTTTCTATTTTTTCTCTTTTTCAAAAAGATGAGCCGCATAGGCACAAACAATAAATATTTCTTCCCAAAAATTTCCGCTAAAATTTGCAAGCCTACTTCAAATTGGTTAAAATCCAGACGCTATATATGGATAATTTCATATAAGGCATTTCATACTAAAATTATTTAAACTTACAAAACTTATCAGGTGAATTTATGATACACGCACAAGCAAGCAAGCAAGCAAGCAAGCAAGCAAGCAAGCAAGCAAGCAAGCAAGCAA
>NZ_LDVZ01000029.1 GCF_001276515.1 Haemophilus sp. C1 | reverse complement strand
TAGAGCAGCGGACTTTTAATCCGTTGGTCGAAGGTTCGAATCCTTCACGACCCACCACTTAAAAATAAAGCAAGCGCCGAAAGGTGTTTTTTTATTATCTAAATTTCTGAAATTTGCTATAAAAAATCCCCAACTCAAAGAATCAGGGACTTTTACAATCAAATGTGTTTATTAATTAACGCTCATTCCAACGTTTAATAGACTCACGAATCACTTCTTTCGCTTCTTCTACATCGCCCCAATGGGTCACTTTCGTTGAGCCTGGTTTTTTAAGTGCTTTGTAGTTATTGAAGTGGAATTCAATTTGTTTAATTAATCTTGCCGGTAAATCTGCTAATGAATTATACGCATTGCCTGTATCACGATCATCTGCTGGAACACAAACGATTTTGTCATCCACTTCGCCATCATCAACAAATTTCATGACACCAATTACTTTAGCTTCAAGGAATACACCTGTTGCTAATGGTTGGCGAGTGATTAATAACACATCTAACTCATCTCCATCTTCATCTAAAGTTTGTGGAATAAATCCATAGTTAGTTGGTTTTGCAAAAATTGCTGGCTCAACACGATCTAATTGGAATGCTGCAACTTTACGGTTCCATTCGATTTTATGGCAGCTACCTTCTGGAATTTCATTTACTACATTGATAATGCCAGCATCTACATCGCCTGGCGTTAAAATTTGATTAAAATCAGCCATTTTGTTTCCTTCATTTTATCAAGTTAAAAAACGCGACAAGTATAGCAGTTTTTCTGCTGACTCGCAGTCTCATTTGTAGAGAAAATCAGCAAATAGATTATTTCATAACTATTCATAATTTTGACCGCACTTTATCCTAAACAAAACTCACGCAAACGTTTACTTCTCATTTTTATGATGTAAAATAGCGTACCTTATTCACTTCAATTTTTCACTCAACTTTAAGGAACACTATGCCAACTTTAGAAAAAACATTTGAGCTCAAGCAACGTGGTTCAACTGTTCGTCAAGAAATTATCGCGGGTTTAACCACTTTCTTAGCAATGGTTTATTCTGTAATCGTGGTACCAAATATGCTAGGTGCTGCAGGTTTTCCTGCGGAATCTGTCTTTATTGCCACCTGTTTAGTTGCGGGGTTAGGCTCTATCTTAATTGGCTTATGGGCAAATGCACCAATGGCAATTGGTTGTGCAATTTCTCTTACTGCTTTCACGGCATTTAGCTTAGTAATTGGTCAAAAGGTCGCCATTCCTGTTGCCCTAGGAGCTGTATTCTTAATGGGGGGGGTGTTTACCTTAATTTCTGCCACAGGTATCCGTGCATGGATCTTGCGTAATTTACCATCCAGTATCGCTCACGGAGCGGGCATTGGTATCGGACTCTTTTTACTTTTAATTGCGGCAAACGGCGTTGGTTTAGTCGTCAGCAATCAAGCTGGCTTGCCAGTAAAATTAGGCGATTTCACCTCATTCCCAGTCATGATGTCCTTAATTGGTTTGGCGCTCATTATCGGCCTTGAAAAAATGAAAATTAAAGGCGGTATTTTATGGGTAATTATCGCTATTACTATCGTAGGTTTAATTTTTGATCCAAATGTAAAATTTGGCGGAGAAATTTTCAAAATGCCAACCTTTGGTGAAAATTCTCTTTTCTTACAATTAGACTTTATGGGCGCACTACAACCCGCAATCTTGCCTGTCGTATTTGCTTTAGTGATGACCGCCGTATTTGATGCAACGGGCACTATTCGCGCAGTTGCAGGTCAAGCCGACTTGCTTGATAAGGATGGTCAAATTATCAATGGCGGTAAAGCTTTAACTTCAGACTCAATCAGTAGCTTATTCTCAGGCTTATTCGGTACAGCACCAGCTGCCGTTTATATTGAGTCGGCAGCAGGGACAGCCGCGGGCGGTAAAACAGGTATTACTGCTATCGTTGTTGGTGTGTTATTCCTATTAATGCTTTTCTTCCAACCATTAGCGTTCTTAGTGCCTGGATACGCAACTGCTCCAGCATTAATGTACGTTGGTTTATTAATGTTAAGCAATGTAAGCAAACTAGATTTCGATGATTTCGTTGGAGCTATGAGCGGATTAACCTGCGCAGTATTTATCGTGCTTACCGCCAACATCGTAACTGGCATTATGTTAGGTTTTGCGGCATTAGTAATTGGAAGAATCGTGAGTGGCGATATTAAACGCTTAAATGTAGGTACTGTGATTATTGCAATCGTACTCGTTGCATTCTATGCCGGCGGTTGGGCGATTTAATAACAGAAATAAAAAAGGGGAAGAGCCTTCCCCTTAATTGTAATCACAAAAGTGCGGTAAAATTTCACCGCACTTTTTTTTATGTCTGTACTACTCTTTCTTCAATAAGAAAATACCGTGATCAGATAAATTTACATAGGCTTGTTTTAAATCGGCATTAAAATCTTCTGGTTTACAATTTACCAGTAAATCTTTGCCCGCCCAGTTTGCGACCACTTCCCAATGGTTGCCCATATAGACCGCACTTTTAATCTCACAACGTTGAGCATCGCTGCCCTCTGCAGCAAGATAAATTGCTTCTGGGCGAATACCTACTAAGCATTCACCATCGGGTAAATTAAACTGTGCAGCATCTTTTAACGATACATGATAGCCATTAATATCCACCATACCATTTTCTAATTTTCCATCGAAAATACTGGATTCACCCATAAAGTTAGCTAAGAACAAAGAATTTGGTCGGAGATAAAGCTCTTTCGCTGGCGCTTTTTGCATAATTTTACCTTTATGCATAACGATAACTTCATCAGATACCGCAAAGGCCTCTGTTTGGTCGTGTGTCACATAAAGCGAGGTAATGCCTAAACGTTGTTGCAATTCACGGATTTTTTCACGCATTGAACGACGTAAGTTTGCATCTAAATTACTTAATGGTTCATCAAACAACAAAACTTTTGGTTTTAATACTAAAGCACGAGCTAGGGCGACACGTTGTTGTTGCCCACCCGAAATTTGATCGACAAAACGATCTTCAAAGCCCGCTAAATCCACCAATTCTAAAGCCTCTTTTACACGTTTAGCGCGTTCTTCTTTGCTAATGCCCTGCATTTTTAAGCCGTAGCCAACGTTATCGCCAATGCTCATATGCGGGAAAAGTGCGTAAGATTGGAAGACAATACAAATATCTCGATTTTGAATAGAGGATTTTGTTACGTCTTCGCCATCAATAAAAATTTGACCTGATGTTGGATTTTCTAACCCCGCAACCAAACGTAATACGGTGGTTTTACCACAGCCTGATGGCCCTAACAATGTTACCATCGTGCCACGTTTGATCGTTAAATCTAAATTATCAATGACGACCGCTTTACCAAATGCTTTGGTGATATTTTTTAATACTAAGAAATCATTATTACTCATAATATTTACCTACAACTTAACGAGTTAATTCATTTTTTTCGCTTTAGAACGAGAGATACGTGTATCACCTACAATCCAGTCGAAGAATAAAATAATTGCCATCATCACAACAATTAAGATAGAGCCGTATGCAATTGCGATGCCGTATTCTCCGTCTTCCACACGATTTAAAATATATGCGGTAGCAACGCGAGTATCTGCAGTCACTAAGAATATAATTGCACTTACTGTCGTCATTGCACGAACGAAACTAGTCACAAGCGCGGAAAGCAACGCAGGTTTTAATAACGGCAATACGATAAAGCGCAATGTTTTCCACGAACTCCCTTTTAAAGAAAGCGATGCTTCATCAAGGGATTTATCAAGCTGCCCTAACCCAGCAATCGCTGCTCGCATACCAATTGGTAAGTCACGCATTACCATTGAAATAATCACGATAATGCCCGTACCCGTAATATAAAGTGGCGCATTGTTGAACGCTAAAATATAAGATACCCCTGCCACAGTCCCAGGTACGGCAAAGCAAAGCATCGTTAAAAACTCAAGGGATTTTTTACCTTGAAAATCTTTACGTACCACAATGTACGCAATCAATAATCCAAAGAATGCGGTTAATGGTGCGGCAATACCTGCATAGATTAAGGTATTGATCAGTGATGGCCACGCCCCATCGCTCAATCCTTGCCCGAATAACATGGCATAATTTTTCAAGGTTAAAGTGTAATCTACGCCCCAATTTACAGTGAAACTTCCGTAGAAAATACTACCGTAAAGTGCCATATTAAAGATTACCCAGAATCCAAGCATGCCAATGATGGTATATTTCAAACCAGTTGGAAGATCTTGCACATCACCACGATAAGATTTACCTGAAACGGTGACATAAGAGCGGTTACCAATCCAAATGTATTGAATGATAAAAATCGCCAACGAGAAAATTAACAACATCGAACCTAAAGTACTAGCTGAAGCATAATCAAGTTGTGAACCCGCAATATAGAAATAAATTTGTGTGGCAATTACATCGAAACTTCCACCCAACACTAACGGATTACTAAAGTCCGCCAATGATTGAATAAATACAATTAAGAAAGAATTTGCTAATGCAGGACGTAGTAACGGAAAAATAATCTGATAGAACGTTTGATAACGATTAGCGCGCAACGTATAAGAGGCTTCTTCAATAGAAGGATGTACCGATTTCAATGCGCCGTCTAAAATCATAAAAGAAATCGGAGCAAATGCGAGAATTTGCGCAATCGCAATCCCATTAAAACCATAAAGCCAGTTATGATTGGAAAAACCAAAATATTCACTTAAAAATTCAGTTACATAACCAGAACGGCCAAGCATTAAAGTTACCCCTAATCCCACAACAAATGGTGGCGTAACAATCGGCAAAATAGAGAAAATTTTTCCGATAAATGCCGTTCTACGAGCGATACGCGTAGTATAAAGCGCAAAGGCTAAACCAAATACAGTCGAAACTATGCCCACAAAGCCCGATAAGAAAAGAGAATTGGTAATTACGCGAACAATATAGCTCTGCGTTAAAATACGCATCACTTGCTGTGGCGCAAACGTGTCACCGTCATAAAACATTGAAACGAAAATCGCCAATGTTGGATAAACGATAAAGAAGAAAATGAGCAAAATAATGCAAAGTAAAGAAGCGATGATAAATTTATCCCCTTGCATTACTTTAAGTTTTGCCAATGAAAGTGTCGCTAATGCGGTATATCCCGCAAGTAACACAATCACAGAATAGCCCATACTAATTTTGCACACCGTCGCACTGATAAACATAAATAGTACAGAAAGTGCGGTCAAAAATAGCTCTGTTTTTGCTTGAGTTTTCTGTGGCAATCTAAATAACGGCAAAGCACCATACACAATAACGGGTAGGAACCAAGCCCAAGTTAAATTGAAAGAAGCCCAGCCCATTGCCTCTAAATATTCATCTGAAGTACTTTCAAACAAACCGTAATCAAGTGCATTGGAAGGCAAGAGCGCAAACGCCAACAAGGATAAAATAATCCAAAAATAAGCAGAATGCATTATGGAAAGTTTTTTTGCGTTCATACAACCTCGCATAAGGTAAAAAAACGAAGCGATATGCGACATATCACTTCGTTAGTGACATCATTATTTGGCTAATTTTACTTCATCAACCCATTTTGTGATTAAGCGTTTACGTAAATCAGTCGCACCGTATTTATCAAAATCATAGTTAATTAAATTAATAGATTTAAAATCTAACGCATAAGGCGATTGTTGTGCACTGGTGTTGGTTAAAATGGAATACGCTTCACCTTTTTGCCAAGTTAGTTCTTGCGCCTCTTTGGATAACGCCCAATCAACAAAAAGTTTCGCATTATCTAAATTACGCGCGCCTTTAATGACACTCACACCGCCAATTTCATAGCCCGTACCTTCACAAGGCACGACTAATTCTACTGGAGCGCCTTTCGCTTTTTCTAAAGAATATTCATGCAAGAAACCAATGCCAATTGCCGTTTCCCCACGCGCTGTATTACGTGTTGCCGTATTACCAGATTTGGTATATTGCGATACGTTTTTATTCAACTCTTTTAAGAATTTAAACGCCTCGTCTTCTCCCCAAAGTTGCATATAAGTTGCTAGCTGAGTATAGCCCGTACCAGAACTTTGTGGATCTGCGGCTTGAATTTCATTTTTGTAAATTGGGTTAGCTAAATCCTTCCAGCATTTTGGAATAGGTAAATTCAATTTTTTCAAACGTTCTGGATTCACGCCAAAACCTAACACGCCCAAATAAATCGCCGAAGAATAATTCCCTTTCATTTTGGCTGGATCACGGAATTTTTCTACGATCTGAGGAAGATTGGATGATTTATAAGGCTCCAATAAACCCATTTCTCCTGCTTGAGAATGGGGATCCATCGTTCCGCCATACCAAACATCGCCTTGTGGATTATCTTTTTCAGCATCAATTTTCGCTAGAATAGTGCCTGTTCCACCACGAATAAAACTTGTTTTAACATCAAATTTTTTCTCAAATGCCATCGCTTCTTGCTCGCACATCGTATTTTGCGCGCTGCAATAAATGACTAGACGTCCTTTTGCAAAAGATGGATTACTTAACACCAATCCACTTAACATGACACCCGAGAGGGTTACTGCGATTTTTGATAGTTTCATCTGATTATAACTCCCTTATGAATGAAGGTTTTGCAATCTCTTAGAGGGGAAACGAAATCACATTAAAAATACGAAAAAGTGCGGTCAAAAACTTCAGTATTTTTTACCGCACTTATTCCGTGCTATTTCGCCAATTTAACTTCTTGTACCCATTTTTCAATTAAGGCTTTGCGTTGTTCTGTTGCACCGTATTTTTCAAAGTCATAATTGATTAATTTGAGTTTATTTGGATCAAATGCAGTTGGCGATTGTTCTGCAGTCGTGTTAGTTAAGATTTGTAACGAATCCCCTTGTTTCCAAGCTAATTCTTGACCTTCTTTTGATAACGCCCAATCGACGAATAATTTTGCATTATCGATATTACGCGCACCTTTTAAGATACTCACACCGCCTAATTCATAGCCTGTTCCTTCACACGGCACGACTAATTCTAATGGCGCGCCATTGCGTTTTTCTAAAGCATAATCGTGTAAGAAACCCACGCCGATTGTCGCTTCGCCACGCGCAGAGTTACGTGATGGCGTGATACCCGATTTGGTATATTGAGAAACGTTAGGATGCAAGGCTTTTAAGTATTCAAACGCCTCTTTTTCACCCCATAATTGGACGAAAGTTGCCAATGCAGTATAAGCTGTACCTGCACTTTGAGGGTCTGCGATTTGAACTTCGCCTTTTAAGCGTGGATCAGTTAAGTCTTTCCAGCATTTCGGCACTTCTTTAATGCCTAATTTTGCCAAACGCTCAGTATTCACACCGAAACCTAAGATCCCCATATAAATTGAGGAAACATAGTGACCTTTCGTTTTCGCTGGATCACGGAAACGTTCTACGATTTCATCAATGTGTTTAGATTTATAAGGCTCAATTAACCCTAATTCAGCCGCTTGTGCTTGAGGGTCAAAAGTACCGCCGAACCAAACATCCGCTTGAGGGTTATTTTTTTCAGCTTCAACTTTAGCAAAAGTACTGCCTGAACCGTTACGAATAAAGGATGTTTTCACATCATATTTTTCGCCAAATGCTTTTGTGGTGGTTTCGCACAGAATGTTGGTGGCACTACAGTACACAACTAAACGACCTTTAGCATTAGCAGAACCAGAAATAGCCAAGCCTGCAGCTAAAAGTGCGGCAGAAACAGAAAAAGAAATTTTGTTGAACTTCATAATAAATACTCCTTATTGGATAGAACGTTAAAATCCTACTCGAAAAATGGAAATAATACCGTGATGAAGCTCACACTTTTTAAAATTCAAATGAAAAAATAAACGTGAAATTTACCGCACTTTTCTTTATAATTGCACGAATTTTCCTTACATCGAAACACGATTATGTCAAATCCCTCTTGTATCATTATCGCCATCACAGGTGCATCTGCATCAGGCAAAAGTTCTATCGCTTCCACCGTTCACAAAGAACTCTGCAATGAATTAGGTTGCCAAGAAATTGGTATCATTACTGAAGACAGTTACTATAAAGATCAAAGTCATTTAGAAATGACTGAGCGCGTAAAAACGAATTACGATCATCCAAGCTCTATGGATCGCGATTTACTTATCCAACATTTAAAAAATCTAAAAAATGGCAGTGCCGTAGATGTGCCTGTTTATAGCTATGTAGAACATACTCGCACCAACGAAACAACGCATTTCACACCAAAACGAATCGTAATTTTAGAAGGGATTTTATTACTTACCGATGAACGAGTACGCCAATTAGCCGATATTTCTGTATTCGTAGATACTCCACTTGATATTTGCTTCATCCGCCGTTTACAACGCGATATGGAAGAACGTGGTCGCTCTCTACAATCAGTGATTGATCAATATCGTGCGACCGTGCGTCCAATGTTCTTACAATTTATTGAGCCATCTAAACAATATGCGGATATTGTTATTCCTCGCGGCGGAAAAAACCGTATTGCAATCAATATGTTAAAAGCTCAAATTCTTCATTTATTGAATCAAAAATAGGAAATCTTATGCGTCTTTGCGATACTGATATTGAACGCTATCTCGATGATGGCATTATTTCTTTAACTCCTCGTCCAAATAATGACAAAATCAACGGTGCGACGATTGATGTTCGCTTAGGTAATTCTTTCCGCGTATTTCGTGAACATTCTGCGCCTTTTATTGATTTAAGCGGCCCGAAAGAAGAAGTATCCGCCCAGCTTGAATTGGTAATGAGCGATGAAATTATTATCCCAGATGGGGAAGCATTTTTCTTGCATCCTGGTACTTTAGCGTTAGCAACCACACTTGAATCCGTGAAATTACCCGCCAATATTATCGGTTGGTTAGATGGCCGTTCTTCTTTAGCCCGTTTAGGCTTAATGGTACACGTCACTGCACACCGTATTGATCCAGGTTGGGAAGGAAAAATCGTGTTGGAATTTTATAATTCAGGGAAATTACCATTAGCATTACGCCCAAATATGGTAATTGGTGCGTTAAGTTTTGAAGTATTAAGTGGCGAAGCAAAACGACCATACAGTAGCCGCAAAGATGCAAAATATAAAAATCAACAAAGTGCGGTAGCAAGTCGTATTGACGAAGACAAGGAATAATCAATGAAAAAGTTCGCGCTTGTCGTAGGGATCGTCGCTTTGGCGATCTTTTCTTTTTTATATATTCAACTTTACCGAGTGCAAAGTGCCATTAGTGAACAACTGGCACAACAAAACATTGCCGTTCAGTCAATCAATTTATCATTATTTTCTCCCGCACTTTCCCTTGAAAATATAAAAACTACGCAATTTTCAGCTCAAAAAATTGAAGCTAAATTTAGTTTTTTGCCTCTTTTGTATGGTAATACCGCACTTCATTCACTGAATATTCAACAGCTCAAATTAACTCAAAACACACAAAATCCTGCCAATGTATCGATAGAGGTTTCGCCTTTTTCGTTAAAACAGCTTTTATCAAAAAAAGTAATATTGAATGGCGAAAACCATATTCGCATGGAATTTAACAAACCTATTTATGGAAAAACAAAAATTTTCCATTTTTCTTTCCACAAAGCAAATTTAGACTTCTCAACATCAGAATCAGCCCTACTTCAATTTGTAGATGCAAACCTAAATAATCAGCCTATCGGTTATATTGAAACTCACACAGCCCATCAACAAATGGTGACTTATATAAAACCACAATGCGATAACGATTGTTTAGCCGTATTGAAATATCAACAAATTGGCAACCAAAGTGCGGTCAATTTTTCAGGCAAATATTTCCCTGTTAAACGCTTATTCACGTTGTTAAATTTGCCAGAAATGTTAAGTGGACACGCCGATTTTAATCTTGATTTCAGCTTTTCATCTTCTGCGCTTATTCAAGGCAAATTAAATTTTTTAGCGCAAAATGGCGAAATTCTTGGTGTGAATCTATTGGATATGGTGGCACAATATTTCCCGATTAATTACAACAATGATTTGTTAAAAAATAAAGAGTTAAACACTCGCTTTGAACAATTTTACTTACAATTATTTCTCCAGCAAAATCAACTTATTGCTGAAAAAATTGAATTAAAAACATCCGCACTTTTGGGGCAAGGAAAAGGCATCATTGATTTAAACCGCATGGAATGTAATGTGGATATCAATTTACATTCTACGGATCAACGCTATCAAAATTTGACACTACCAATCAATTTTTTTGGTAACTGCAGTTCACCACAATATAAAATTAATTTTACGAAGAAATTCCGCCATCAATTAATTGATGCGATTAAAGAAAAGTTACGTTAATGTCGTTATATTTAAAAGCTGAAAAAATCCAATCATGGCGCGTGCTTATTATGGCTTGCGCAGGATTTATTTTTAATACTACAGAATTTGTACCTGTTGCAATGTTAAGCGATATTGCACAAAGTTTTAATATGCAAACTGCTGATACTGGTTTAATGATGACAGTTTATGCTTGGACGGTGCTAATTATGTCTCTGCCTGCGATGCTTGCCACCGGCAATATGGAACGTAAAAGCCTGCTAATCAAACTTTTCATTATATTTATTGTTGGGCATATTTTATCGGTCATTGCTTGGAATTTCTGGATATTACTTCTCGCTCGAATGTGCATTGCATTAGCCCATTCAGTGTTTTGGTCCATTACCGCTTCACTTGTAATACGCATCGCACCTAAACACAAGAAAACTCAAGCATTAGGAATGCTCGCTATTGGCACCGCACTTGCCACCATCTTAGGCTTACCGATTGGACGAATTGTCGGACAGCTCGTCGGTTGGCGGGTCACTTTTGGCATTATTGCAGTACTGGCATTATCCATTATGTTTTTAATTATTCGATTATTACCAAATTTACCCAGTAAAAATGCTGGCTCTATTGCAAGTTTACCCTTACTTGCTAAACGTCCATTATTACTTTGGCTTTACGTAACAACGGCAATCGTCATTTCAGCACACTTTACTGCTTATACCTATATCGAACCATTTATGATTAATATTGGACATTTAGATCCAAATTTTGCCACGGCTGTATTATTAGTTTTTGGTTTCTCAGGTATTGCCGCAAGTCTATTATTTAACAGATTCTACCGATTTGCTCCCACAAAATTTATTATTGTTTCGATGAGCTTATTGATGTTCTCACTATTGCTACTACTCTTCTCTACCGAAACAATGATAGCAATGTTCAGCCTTGTGTTTATTTGGGGGATTGGCATTTCTTGTATCGGACTATCCCTACAAATGCGCGTACTAAAACTTGCACCAGATGCAACCGATGTTGCTACGGCTATTTACTCGGGAATTTTCAATGCAGGAATTGGCGCAGGCGCATTATTTGGAAATCTTGCAACAACCTATTTAGGATTAAACGAAATCGGTTATACGGGCGCAGCATTAGGTTTAATCGGTTTCATCATTTTTATTACAACGCACTTAAAATATCGCCATACATTTCTTCTGCAAAACAAATAAAAAAATAACCGCACTTTAGTTCTCCAAAAAGAGTTTTAAAAGTGCGGTTAAATCTTGCTAAGTTTTATCTATCTCGAATTTAACGTTTCGCTTTCTTAATAAACTTCATCAAACGTTTACGTTTACGCAATTGGTTCGGGGTAAGTTTATTTTTACGCCCCGCAAATGGGTTTGAGCCTTCTTGGAAAAGAAGACGAATCGGTGAACCAATAATTTTCAAACTCTTACGATAATAATTAGATAAATAACGTTTATAAGAATCGGGTAATTTATCCATTTGGTTACCGTGAACCACTATAATCGGCGGATTATAACCACCTGGATGAGCATATTTTAATTTAATTCGACGACCGCCAATCATCGGTGGTTGATGTTCATCGGTTGCCATTTGCAAAATACGAGTTAAAAGCGAAGTCGTCATTTTTTGAGTCGCACAAGCATACGCCTCTTTAATCGAATCAAAAAGATTACCTACACCACTGCCGTGCAATGCAGAAATAAAATGCACGCGAGCAAAATCAATAAAATCTAAACGACGATCAAGCTCAGATTTAACGCGATCTTTCACATCTTGATCTAAACCATCCCATTTATTCACAACGATCACTAAAGAACGACCTGCATTTAAAATAAAGCCGAGTAAAGATAAATCCTGATCAGAAATGTTCTCTCTCGCATCAATAGTCAGTAACACAACATTAGCATCTTGAATCGCTTGCAAGGTTTTAATCACAGAGAATTTTTCCACAGCTAAATGCACTTTACCACGCTTACGCACACCAGCTGTATCAATCAACGTATATTGCTGCCCATCACGCTCCATTGGAATATAAATACTGTCGCGCGTCGTGCCTGGCATATCGTAAACCACCACACGATCTTCACCTAAAATACGATTGGTTAAAGTAGATTTACCCACATTTGGACGACCAACAATGGCAATCTTAATATTTTTATCTTGCTCTTCTTCCGATTCCTCTAAAGCCTCATCAAGCAATGCCGTATCTTCTTCTGAATCAAAATCGAATTCTTGTTCCCATTCGTCTTGTTCTTCCTCAGAAGTGCGGTCATTTTCATCGGCGTTTTCCATTTGTTCCGCAAAAGGTGCAAGCACTTGTTCCATTAACTGAGTAACACCACGACCTTGTGAAGCTGCAATTTGCTCAATTTCCCCTAACCCCAACTGATAAAATTCTGCACAATGAGAATCCGCATCAATACCATCAGTTTTATTTGCCACTACAATCGTCATTTTGTTTTGACGTTGGCGTAAATAATTAGCAATACCAATATCTGCTGCCGTTAAACCTGCACGAGCATCCACAAGGAAAAGAACAATATCCGCTTCATCAATAGCAAGCAAAGATTGCTCCGCCATTTTTTCTTCTACGCCCTCTTCGGTTCCATCAATCCCGCCAGTGTCAATAACAATAAATTCATAGCCAGCAATATGAGCATGGCCATATTTTCTATCACGAGTTAAACCAGGAAAATCAGCGACTAACGCATCTCTCGTACGAGTAAGGCGATTAAATAATGTGGATTTTCCCACATTCGGGCGACCAACAAGGGCCACAACTGGAGTTGCCATAAAAAATCTCTTATTTTGTCAAAAATGGCGGCTATTATATCGGAAGTTAAAGGATTGGTAAAAAATGATTTCATAAAGAAAAGAAAAGCCACAGGATACAATCCTATGGCTTTCTAAACACTGTTTATTTATCTATAACTTAACGTTATAATAATCTCGCTTTCAAGGATCCAACTTGAAAGCGAGTGTTGCGCTTTTTCGCAACGTTTGAAGAGGATAAGAAAATGATGAAACTCATTATCCTTGTCGTACTACTATTATTAGTGAGTTTACCGACTTACTAATAACACGACATACTAGGGAGTATGCAGCTCCCTAGTTCTTCAAATCTTAAAAGTTTACTTTATTTTTGTCAAGGATGAAGTAAATTTTAGATACAAAAAAAGCACCCTTAGGTGCTATCTTTATTTATCTTAATTGGCGGAATGGACGGGACTCGAACCCGCGACCCCCTGCGTGACAGGCAGGTATTCT
>NZ_LDVZ01000030.1 GCF_001276515.1 Haemophilus sp. C1 | reverse complement strand
TCATTTAGCTCACATTTTTCTCTATTTATTTCTTATTTATTAAAAGTAAACGTTTGCTTGAGTAATCCTTAATGATAAATCCATATAACTTATCTCAAAGTAATAAAAAACCAATTGAGATAAAATTGTAATTACATCTTTTAATCTATATTTAAAAAGTCATTTTATTAACTTTTCAAAATTGCCCTCAATCTATCAAGTTGATTTTGTGTTTTTTCTTGTTTTTGCTCGGTGGTGAGTTTTGGTTTATCGCGTTCCCACAGTACATCATCATTGGGTAATTCAGCTAAAAATCGGCTCGGTTCAGGACGAACTAATTCACCATATTGACGGCGCTCACGACATAAGGAAAAAGTAAGTTCTTTTTGCGCTCTTGTAATACCCACATAAGCCAAGCGGCGTTCTTCTTCCACGTTGTCTTCATCAATGCTAGTTTGGTGGGGCAAAATGCCCTCTTCCATACCAATCAAATAAACATAAGGAAATTCCAATCCTTTAGATGCATGCAATGTCATCAGTTGAACTTGATCGCTCTCATCATCGTCTTCGCCTCGCTCCAACATATCCCGTAATGTTAGGCGGGTTACTACTTGATTAAGGTTCATCGGTTCATTGGTTTCATCGCCTTTTAACATATCCGCAACCCAATCAAATAGCGTGGCGACATTCTTACTTTGCATTTCTGCCGCTTTAGGGCTTGTTGCATATTCGTACAAATATTCTTCATAATGAATTGCGGATAACATTGAACGTACCGCACGTTCAGGTTCAGAGCGTTGAATTTCATCATTAAGTTCGACAATCCAACGGCCAAATTTTTGCAATGAATCATAGGCTTTTGGCGTGATGCGTTGAATAAGTTCAAATTCAAAAATAGCCTCAAATAAACTGATGTGTTTTTCCTGAGCCAACTCCCCAAGTTTTTGTAACGTCGCGGTGCCAATTTCACGCTTCGGTGTATTCACAATACGCAGGAATGCGGCGTCATCATCTTGATTCACCACCAAGCGCAAATACGCCATCATATCTTTGATTTCTGCTCGGGAGAAAAAAGAAGTACCGCCCGAAATTTTGTAAGGAATACGGTTTTGCATCAGTACTTTTTCGAGTAATCGGGATTGATGATTGCCTCGATACAAAATCGCATAATCTTTATATTTGGTTTTACGGCTAAAACGATGGGCGATCAACTCTGCGACAATCCGCTCTGCTTCGTGTTCTTCATTTTTTGCTTCGATAACAAGCAATTTCTCCCCTTCTCCAATGGTTGAAAAGAGTTTCTTATCAAACACGTGATCATTGTTATCAATCAAGATATTAGCACAATGTAAAATACGCTGGGTTGAACGGTAATTTTGCTCTAGCTTAATCACTTGTAAACGAGGGAAATCATCGCGTAAACGCACCATATTTTCTGGTCGTGCGCCACGCCACGAATAAATAGATTGGTCATCATCTCCCACCACAGTGAAACAGGCACGATCCCCCACTAAAAGTTTAATCAGCTCATATTGACTGGTATTGGTGTCTTGATATTCATCCACCAACAAATAACGAATTTTTGCCTGCCATTTTGACCGCACTTCTTCATTTTGCTTAAATAACAACGTCGGCAGCATAATTAAATCATCAAAATCAAGGGCATTGT
The DNA here is from genome assembly GCF_001276515.1 of Haemophilus sp. C1. Taxonomy (GTDB): domain Bacteria; phylum Pseudomonadota; class Gammaproteobacteria; order Enterobacterales; family Pasteurellaceae; genus Haemophilus. Next base: position 10,976 of record NZ_LDVZ01000030.1, on the reverse strand, counting down.
AAGCTCGAATTTGTGTGGCATAACACTCATAACATTTTGCGAAAGTTTGATATTTAGCATCACGCGCCAACGCAAACGCCTGTTTTGGCGAAATCAAATCATTCTTCCAGTTAGAGATCACTGAAATTAACTCACGCAATAAATCCTTATCTTCTTTTAACACATCAGAGGTTAGCTCTTTTAACAACGCAAATTGATCATGTTCATCAAACAAGGTCATATTTGATTTAAAGCCCAACGCTTTATATTCACGCTTAATAATGTCAAAACCGAGCGTATGAAAAGTGGAAACGAGCAAGCCTTTGGATTGTTCTTTGCCAATGGAATGTGCCACACGCTCTTTCATCTCGCGTGCGGCTTTATTCGTAAAAGTAACAGCGGCAATTTGTTTCGGAGAATACCCGCACTTTTCAATTAAATGGGCGATTTTATTAATGATTACGCGAGTTTTGCCAGAGCCTGCGCCAGCAAGCACAAGACAAGGGCCTGTCACATATTCAACGGCTTGTTGTTGTTGAGGATTGAGTTTCATAAGAATTATTGAGCCCACGCATAGGGCAGTAATACGGTGTCTAATAAAAATGAGAGAGGCAAATCTAAGACTGGCAATCCCCATTGTTGCGCCATTTCAAGATCATAAGCAGCCCCTGCATAGGCGGTATATTTTTCTGTTGGATCGATAAGTTTGACCACAGAACCACAACCAGATAAAGCGATAAGTGCGGTTAAAAAAACAAAGATTTTTATCATCGAGCTTTTAACGCATTAAACACGGGCACAGGAACTAACTCCGCCACATCTCCGCCATGCAAATAAATTTCACGCACAATAGTGGAAGAAACAAACGCCCATTTTTCTACTGGTGGGAAAAACAGACTATCTGTGCCTTTTGTGAGTAAACGATTCAGTGCCGCCAATTGCAGTTCATATTCAAAATCTGTTGTTGTGCGTACGCCGCGAATAATGGCAGAAATATTGTGCTGTTTAATCACATTTGCCAACAAATCAGAAAAGCCAAACACTTCCACATTGGATAAATGTGCAACAGATTGACGAACAAGTTCTACGCGTTCCTCCAAAGAAAATAGCGTTTTTTTGCTTGGACTATTTGCCACCGCCACTAAAACACGAGGAAAAATTACCGCACTTCTTTCAATAATGTCTAAATGACCGTTTGTAATCGGGTCAAAAGTGCCAGGATAAATCACGCTCGTCATACATTACGCTCCAAATAAGGTTTTAATAAATCTAACAAACGCTGTAATGCACCACGGTTTTCCATCAGCACTTCATAGCCAGCATTGCCTAAACGTTCGCTAGCCTCTTTTGAATTTAATAAGGCTTCTACCGCACGTTCCAAAGCATCTGCGGTTGAATTAACTTCCAACACACCTTGTACTTCTACCAGCATTCGAAATATCTCGGGGAAATTGAAAGTATGCTTGCCAGTAATCACTGGCATTTTAAATGCAAGAGGTTCCAGTGGATTATGCCCCCCATGTTTCACAAGGCTTCCCCCCACAAAAGCAATATCGGAAATGCCATACATCAACATCAGTTCGCCCATGCTATCACCCAAAATCACTTGGGTATTTTCATTTGGTAATTCATTTGTGGAGCGACGAATAAATTGAAATTTTTCCTTTTTAAGTAAATCAGCCACCACATTAAAACGCTCTGGATGGCGTGGAACGAGCAATAACAATAAATTTGGGTATTTTGCTAACAAAGTGCGGTGAGATTTTAAAATGATTTCATCTTCTCCGTTATGCGTACTGGCTGCAATCCAAATCGGACGATTTTTTACCCAAAGAGATCGTAAATCATCAATCTTTTCACGTAATTCATCAGTGATCGAGAGATCATATTTAATATTGCCCGTGATATTCAATTTTTCCTTTGGATATCCCAAAGTGGCATAGCGTTTTCCGCTAATATGATCTTGTGCTGCAATCAAGCTAATTTGCGACCACATTGTTTGTAAGCGCGCTTTTATTTTTCCGTAACGATGTGCAGAACGTGCGGATAAACGAGCATTAGCGATGACAAATGGGATATTGCGTAAAAATAATTGATGAATAAGATTAGGCCAAAGTTCTGTTTCCATCACGATACATAATTTAGGTTGTACAAAATTAATAAAACGATGGATCGAAAAAGGCAAATCAAAGGGGAGATAATAATGAAAAACGCTGTTTCCAAAAGTGGCTTTTACGCGTTCTGAACCTGTGGGAGTAAAAGTTGTAAAAGTAATGGATAAATGCGGATAATCTTGTTGCAATTGACGAACCAGCGGTGTCGCAGCAATCACTTCTCCAACGGAGGCTGCGTGGATAAAGATCCCTTGTGGTGGTGGGCAAGACGCATTGCCATAAAAACCATAACGTTCAGCCAAACGCTGACGATAACGTGGAGATTTAACACTGAGCAAGCCAATAAAAAACAATATCAACGGCTGGCAAATTAAAAGCAAGCTGGTATAAAAAAAACGCCACATAAATGAAATTCGGTTATACTTGAAAAAATTTCGGCTAGTATAGCAAAAAAAGGATTGAAAATATGCCTACAATTAGCGTTGCGATGATTGTAAAAAATGAAGCACAAGACCTCGCCAATTGCTTAGACACCGTGAAAGATTGGGTGGATGAAATTATCATTTTAGATTCCGGTAGCACAGATAACACTAAAGAAATTGCGCTCAATTATGGGGCGAAATTCTATGAAAATAGCAACTGGCCGGGCTTTGGTAAACAACGCCAATTAGCCCAACAATATGTAACCAGCGATTATGTACTCTGGTTAGATGCAGATGAACGCGTTACGCCAAAGCTGCAACAGGCTATCTTAAGTGCGGTTAAAAATGATCGAGAAAATACCGTTTATGAAATTCCACGAGTTAGTGAAGTATTTGGGCGTGAAATTCGCCATTCAGGCTGGTATCCCGATTATGTGGTTCGCCTCTATCGCACAAACTATGCGCAATATAACGACTCACTTGTACATGAAAAAGTTGAATTTCCAGCTGGGACAAAAGTAGAAAAATTGACAGGTGATTTAGAACATTTCACTTATAAAAGCATTCATCATTATCTAGTGAAATCCGCAGGTTATGCCAAAGCATGGGCAGACCAACGCCAAGCTAAAGGAAAAAAAGCCACACTTTGGCAAGGAATCACGCACGCGCTCGGTTGTTTTGTGAAGATGTATTTGTTAAAAGCGGGTTTTTTAGACGGCAAACAAGGATTTTTATTAGCAGTGTTATCGGCACATTCAACCTTTGTAAAATACGCCGATTTATGGGAGCGCGATCAGCATAAACACTAGCGAGTTTTGCAAGGACAATCATTTAAATGATCGTCCACCAGTCCCATAGACTGCATAAACGCATAGCACGTGGTTTCGCCAACAAAGACGAAACCACGTTTTTTTAAGGCTTTAGAAAGAGCTTTAGATGCTTCTGTTTTAGCAGGTACAGTTCGCAAATCAGGCACATCATTGACAATCGGTTTATGATTCACAAATGACCAAATAAAATCACTGAAATCTTCACCGCACTTTTCCATCGCCAAATAAGCTTTCGCATTTTTGACAATGGCCTCTAACTTGGCTCGATGGCGAATTAATCCTACATTTTTCATACAATCATCAATATCAAGTGCGGTCATTTTCGCGATTTTTTGGGGATCAAATTGATGAAAGGCTACACGGTAAGATTCACGTTTTTTCAAAACCGTAATCCACGAAAGCCCCGCTTGCTGCCCTTCCAAACAAATTTTTTCAAATAGCTTTTGGTTGTCGAATTCAGGCTTTCCCCATTCCTTGTCATGATAATCAATATAAATAGGTTGTTCACCAACCCAAGGGCATCGAGTAGTCATAACATCTCCTTTTTAAGCTGCTCATAAACGGCGACAAAATCTGGCATTACGCCTCGCCATAAATGGAAAGAATGTGCTGCTTGCGCGACTAACATTCCAAAGCCATCGCTAACATTGGTTAAACCCAAACTTTTGCATAATGCGATAAATGGCGTGTCTATGCCTTTCGCATATTGCATATCATAAAAAGCCGAGCCCAATTTTAAAATTTCAGCATCAACTGGAGCTGTTACACCACTTAATCCAGCTGAAGTCGCATTAATCACCAAATCATAAGTTTGTAGCGGAATAGAATCCATTGAGGCGGCTTGAATATTGCCGTAAGGCTGAAATCTTTCAGCTAATTCTTTGGCTTTGGAAAAAGTGCGGTTGGCAAGGACAATATTTTGTTGAGCTTGTAAAAGTGGCAATAATACGCCTTTTGTCGCTCCGCCTGCTCCTAGAATTAATATGCGTTGATTTGGATGAAGCCAATTTAAACGTTGCAAATCCGTCACTAAGCCAATCCCATCGGTGTTATCTGCATAAAGTTTTCCATCATCAAGTTTTTTGAGAGTATTACAGGCTTCCGCCAGTTTTGCTCGTTGGCTATATTCATCTGCCAGCTGATAAGCTCGTTCTTTAAAAGGCGAAGTAATATTACAACCTTTCGCACCCTCATCGAAAAATGCCAAAAGCTGTTGTTCAAAAGCATCAAGATCGCCTAATTTTGCAATGTATTCTATGGCTTGATGCGTTTGCTCTGCTAACTTATTTTGAATTAATGGCGATTTACTTTGCGCAATCGGATTCCCCCACACAGCATAAAGATCCATAAATTATCCCTGTCTAAAAAGTTGATTGGTGCATAAGTCTCGAATTTCCGATGGATTACGCGCATCTCCCACAAGTTCATCTAATACTGGAAAATCCGCACCAAATTGTAACCGCACTTCATCGGCGGTGCGGCAAGGTGGCTCACCAGTCAGATTGGCGCTAGTCGAAGTTAATGCAAAACCCGTGAGTTCACACAAGGCTTTCACAGATGGGTGATCGCACAAACGTATTGCAATGCTATCAAATATTCCTGTGAGAAAATGCGGAGTGGTGGATTTAGCTGGCACAATCCAAGTCGTTGGGCGTTCATATTTACCTTGCAGGCGAGAAAGCTGTTCATCGTTAATCTGTTCAAAATCGACAAAAAGACGGAGAAAATCCAAGCTAGGCGCCACTAAAATCAACCCTTTTTCCACTGGACGTTGCTTTAAATCGAGTAATTTTTTTACCGCACTTTCACTTTGCGGATTACAGCCCAAACCAAATACAGCTTCAGTGGGATAAGCAACCACTTGATTTTGTCGAAGGGCCTCGGCAATTTGTTCTCTATTCATTTCACTCTTTTACTTTTATTGCTCAAAAATATGACGGCAAGTTTTATTTGCACACTGGAAGACTTGTTTCTCTCCATTTCTCTCTACATTGTCGCTTTTTAACAAGGAAAGTGGAAAATGGCAGGTTGGGCAAGGCACGGTATAAGGCTTGGCAGACAAAGAAAATTTACATTTAGGGAAATTATCACAGCCGTAAAAAATTTTTCCTTGGCGACCTCGACGAGAAATCAAATGCCCAGTTTTACATTCAGGACAAGCAATTTTTTCCTCAGATTCAGATTCTTCCCGCACCACAAAATCGCATTCAGGATAATGGCTACAACCAATAAACATCCCAAAACTGCCTTGTTTCAACTGCAATAAATTACTGCACTTCGGGCAAATTTCATCAAGTGTTTTTAATACTTTATGCTCCGATCGTTGCAATGGACGCAAATAATCACATTCAGGATAAGCAGAGCAACCTAAAAACAGCCCTTTTTTGCCTTGTTTAATTTGTAAAGGCGCACCACATTGAGGGCAATATTCCTGTTGTTTGCTATGATGAAAAAGGCTTTGATTCATAATCTGTCCTTATGCTTGCAGCATTTCTTCCAATTCTTCCTGTGCGGTCATCCATTCCGTTTCTACATCATCTAATGCTTTCTTCACATCCACTTGTTGAGCCAAAAGTGCGGTCAATTTTTCTTTATTTTCGGCATTATATAATTCGGCATCAACCAGTTGATTTTCTATGCTCGCAAGCTCAGAAGAAAATTTATTCATTTTTTCTTCTAATTGCGTGATTTTTTTACGCAATGGCGCAGTTTGTTGGCGTAACTCTGCTTCACGGCGTTTTTGTTCCTTACGATTTTGAACTGAATTTTCATTATCGCTAACTTTTTCTGAGGCTTTATTTTCAAGCGTGCTGTTTTGTTCACTCAACCATTTTTGATAGTCTTCTAAATCGCCTTTAAATTCTTCCACTTTTTTATCGTGAACCAAATAAAATTCTTCCACGGTATTGCGTAATAAATGACGATCGTGAGACACCACCACCAAAGAACCTTCGTAATCCACCAACGCTTCGGTTAATGCTTGACGCATATCCAAATCCAAATGGTTAGTCGGTTCATCAAGTAATAACAAATTCGGTCGTTGCCAAACAATCAAAGCCAACACCAAGCGAGCTTTTTCTCCTCCAGAAAAAGATTTTACTGCTTGATTTACTTTATCGCCGTGGAACGCAAAACTGCCCAAATAATCTCGAACTTGTTGCTCCGTTTGCTCGGGAGCGAGTTTTTGCATATGCCACAGGGCGGATTCGTCTGCGCGCAAAGTATCTAATTGATGCTGGGCAAAATAGCCGAGTTGCACACCTTTTGCCAACTGTACCGTGCCTGAAAGTGCGGTCAGTTCTCCCGCTAATAATTTAATTAAGGTTGATTTTCCCGCACCATTTTTTCCGAGCAAACCAATCCGCGAACCTGGCACCAAATTCAGTTTAATTTTACTTAAAATTTCTACCGCACTTTCTCCGCAACCATAACCTGCACTCGCCTGCTCAATCATCACTAAGGGATTTGGCAAAGATTGCGGCGGACGAAATTCAAAGGTAAAAGGATTATCCACATAAGCAGGTGCAATCAGTTCCATACGCTCTAAGGCTTTCATGCGGCTTTGTGCTTGTTTGGCTTTGGTGGCTTTGGCTTTAAAGCGATCAATATATTTTTGTAAATGGGAAATCTTTTGCTGTTGCTGACGATACATGGCTGTTTGTTGTGCCAGCTTGGTTGCCCGTTGCACTTCAAAGGAAGAATAATCGCCCGTATATTCGTTGAGCTTCTGATTTTCGATATGGAGGATTTTTGTCACAATCGGGTCGAGAAAATCACGGTCGTGAGAAATTAATACCAAGGTACCTTGATATTGCACTAGCCAACGCTCCAACCAAATAACCGCATCCAAATCCAAATGGTTCGTCGGTTCATCAAGTAACAATAAATCTGACGGACAAAGCAATGCCTGCGCCAAATTTAAACGCATACGCCAACCGCCCGAAAAGGCTTTCACTGGCTGGTTTGTTTCTTCTTGACTGAATCCTAAACCATGTAATAAGGAAGCTGCACGAGATTGAATTGTCCACGCATCCAAGGTTTCTAATTGCCCATGAATGCGCGCAATGGCGTTACCGTCATTGCGTTCATTTGCCTGATTAAGCTCTCGTTGCAAACGGCAATATTCACGATCCCCTTGGATCACATAATCAATCGCAGAAATATCCAATGCGGGTGTTTCTTGATTCACCCAAGATACCCGCCAATTTGCTGGATAATTTACCTCGCCACCCTCTGGCATTAATTCTTTTTTCAATAAGGCAAAAAGCGAAGATTTTCCACAACCATTTTTCCCCACCAAGCCGACTTTTTGCTTAGGATTAATCGTAGCTGAAGCATTTTCGAGAAGCTCCGTTTGCCCTCGTTTTAAGGATAAGTTACTAAATATAATCATTTTTCTACATAGGTCTTAATTTGAGGCTATTTTGCAATATTATTTAAAATATACAAAATTTGTTTTTATTTATACTTGAATTAATTGAGGGGATTGTATTGGAATACGTGTTATCCGTATTGTGCATAATGAAAAAGTGCGGTAAATTTTTTACCGCACTTTTGGTTTTAGATATGATTAGAACTCAAACTGAACTGACATTCTATAGTTTCTGCCTGGTGCATAAAAGCGGTTTAAGCCTTTACCTGTTGCTGTTTCTACTCGGTTAATCGTGCCTATATGACGAATAGAACGGGCAGAGTCCCAAGTAAGATATTTTTGATTTGTTAAATTATAAACACCAGCTGTAAATGTAAGGTTTTTAATTGGTTTCCAATAAGCAATGGCATCTATCACAGTGTAATGCTTATTGCGCCATAATCCTCTAGAGTCTTTTACCTCTTTGCCGTTCACTTTTGTAGCAGGTATATCGTGTTCATTGCCATAAATATTTTCTTTTCTGGCAACCATGCTCGTCCATTGTGAATTAAATGTATCTTTTTCTTTTTTAGCTGCAATATCGGTGATATACACATCCATGCCCCATTTTTGGCTTGGTGCATCATAGCCAATGTTATATACCGATGTGGTAGGTTGCAATGCATTCATAGGCTGATCTTGTGAAGCAATAGCAGTATATTGCGGATTTAGTTTCAAAAATTCAGCATACCCAGAACGTAATTTGTTATCTTTAATTCTTCCTTTTTGATAGGTGAATTTATAACCTAAATGGAAACCTTGTAGATTTTCAAACAAATCCCCCATTTCAAGACGTGAAGCAATTTCGATACCTCTGACTCTTGCTTGATCTCGATTTTGGTTTTGATAAAACGGATATTCTATTGTAGAACCTTTCTCAATTTGTTTATTTTTTTCAAAGACCAAATCAATAAAATTACGATAATCACTTTGAAACGCACTTAACGTAAGATAACTATTTTCCTTATAAAAGGTAAATGCAACTTCTTTCGTTTTTGATGTTTCTGCTTTTAAATTGGTATTTGGACCTATGGAAAAATCTGGATGCTTGAATGTCATATAAATTTCATCAGAGGTTGGCGCACGGAAAGCATTAGCATATTTAAGCTGCACGCGAAGCCAATCAGTGGGATCTAGATTCAAACCAATATTATAAGAATGATGTTTATAGGTTGTTTTGCGTAATAGCAGTGCAAGATTTTTTTTCATATTATTTGTATAACAAACAGTGTTATAGCGACAATCGTTATATCCTACAGGAACATACGTGCCATAAACGACATCTTTTTCATCAAAAGGTACAAATATTCCTGCAATTAAGCCACCTGGAACGGGAGTTTTTTCATCATAACCAGGCAAATATTTCACATGGTCATAGCGATAATTTAAATCTAGCCCTAGCCAAGAGGTAAGTTGCACATTATCTCCAAAATACAACACATTATTTTTAGTGGTAATAGGGATTAAATAAGTGTACTTGTAGTTTTCATAATTCATTAAAGCACATCTATGTGCACTATAATCAGGTGCTGGCTTATGTTCAATAGGGTATGTGCCGTCCACAGTTTTATTACAGAAAAAATAGTCAGCCCACCATTGCACATTTGCAGCGGTATAGCCTTCGTTATTGACCATATTTTTTAGTGTTTTTTCATAAAAACCACCATATTTTAAACTGTGTTGAGTGCTCCATAGATTAAACTCTTTATCAAGATCGAGTTTAATTTGTTTGGTATGTGTATTTAAATCGCGATCATTATAGAAGTCGGTGCTGTATCCAGAGCTTTTTGGGAATAAAAAACGTGCGGATTCTTCTTTTAGAGGTCCACCCTCCCACATTGCTTCTCCCTTTTTTAGTGGAATTTCCCCATATTTTTTGCCATTTAAAGTTTTAATGATAATATCTCGGTCTTCATACTTATATTTGTCATTCCAATTTTCATCTTTTTCAACAAAAACCCTAAATTTTTTGTCCTTACAATTTAATTTCTCACAATTAATTAATACAGAATCAAGTGAACCGCCTTGTGAATCTATATCACTATCAACATCTTCATTCTTATTATTCTTATATTTACGATCCCAGCCATAGTCATCCTCTACGCTTGTAAATTCACCACCGTTTTTATCGACAATGCTATAAACGCCGTTCTTTTCCACTAACTTTAACCCTTGTGGATTACTTACACCAGTACAAGTCGATTGATGACAATATTCATCCGAACGTGCTTTATTAGTAATATTTTGTGAGGAATAACTTAGTTTAATATGATCCCAAAAAGGGGTTTGACTGAAATTTTCATAACTAAATTGAATATTTTTTCGTTTGGATTGATCATTAATAACTCGCTCACCGTGTGTTTCCGCGCATGATGTATCCTTGCATGGTCTAAAAACATAAGACAAATCCATACCCTTTGTTTCTAAAGTGGAATCATCTAATGCCACACTCAAGCGATGGTTTTCATTAGGCTGAAAGCCCAATTTTATTAAAGTACTTTGTCGGGTAATTTGATAAGGATCGGCTTTTTCACGTGTAGGACCAACCGCACTTAAATCAGCCTTTTTATTGGGATAAATTTTATAATCGTAGTTTTCTATTTCATGTCCATCACGTTTTGTATCAACGACTAAAATATCAAATTTTTTATAACGTCCTGCGAAGGTAAGTGCATTAAGGTTTTGATTATTCATTGTTTGATAGCCACGTTTAAAGGAAAAATAATAATTTTTATCCAATAAATAATCCCGAGCATCTTTTGTTTCAAACATCACTGAGCCACCTAAAGCACCACTACCAGCCTTAATCGAATCAGAACCTTTTGTAATTGTTGCCTGTTTTACATTTTCAATTTCTACACTATTACGTGTATTATTAAAATTTCCATAACCCTCAAATAACTCCTTAAATCCTTGAGAGCTTAAGGTTTCAGCTTGACGAAGTCCATCAACCATAATACCCACACGGTTTTCATCAACTCCTCGAACAGCATAACCGCTTGATCCTGTTCTTCCTGTTTCAACAACACTAATACCAGTTTCATAACGTACTAAATCTCGAGAATCGGAAGCCTGTTGCTTGGAAAGCTTCTTAGCAGTAATTTGGGTTTCCCCGACTTTTTTCTCTTTGATATTAATATTTTCTGATGAATCTGAAACATTAATTTGTTCTAGTTGTTCAGAAACATTACTATTTTGGTTGGTTGGTTGGTTGGTTGGT
>NZ_LDVZ01000031.1 GCF_001276515.1 Haemophilus sp. C1 | reverse complement strand
GTGCTGTGCTGTGCTGTGCTGTGCTGTGCTGTGCTGTGCTGTGCTGTGCTGTGCTGTGCATAAAAGTTACCAAAATAAATAAAAAGGTGGAACAGTATAATATAAAAAGTGCGGTGAAAAATCATAGAAATTTTCACCGCACTTCTTTATTTTAAATATTATGCGCTAAACGATATTCGACTAAATCTTCAATAGTAAGCACAGAATAACCAAATTTTTTCGCAAATTCTACAATTTCAGGGGCGCGAGCCATTGTGCCATCGTCGTTAGTAATTTCACAAATAACGCCTGCTTCTTTAAATCCTGCTAGACGAGCTAAATCAACGGACGCTTCAGTGTGTCCGCGGCGAGTAAGTACGCCACCATTTGCTGCACGAAGTGGAAAAACGTGACCGGGACGATGTAAATCTGTTGGAACTGCATTATCAGCAATCGCCGTTTGAATAGTAGTTACTCGGTCTGCGGCAGATACGCCTGTAGAAACACCTTTTGCGGCTTCAATTGTCACAGTAAAAGCCGTTTTGTTTACGCTATTATTGTGTTCTACCATTGACGGTAAATCGAGTTGTTGGCAACGTTCATCGGTAATGCATAAACAAACAATGCCACTACCATAACGAATTAATTTTGCCATTTGTTCTGGCGTGATTGTTTCTGCTGGGAAAATTAAATCGCCTTCATTTTCACGATCTTCATCATCTAAAACTAATACGCCATTTCCATTTTTGAAGGCGTTAATTGCATTAAGTACACGTTCTTCAGCGGTATTGCCGAATGGAGATAAAATTGACTGATTCATAGTAATTTCCTAATTTGAGATTTCAATTAAATACCAGAATCAGGGCTGAGAAATGCAAATAAAATGAACGATTTGGGAACCCAATTCGTTTTATTCTCTTTCATCCAGACTTTACTGTCGGCTTTGGAATTTCACCAAATCTGCTGACTTTAAAAGTGAATGTCAGGGCAATTTCGCAGAAAAAACTTGCCTGAAATTGACCGCACTTTTAAACGCTCGTGGGCTTTACCACCGGTAGGGAATTTCGCCCTGCCCTGAGAATGCGTGCTAAGTATAACGCAAAATACCTAGGCACTAAATCAGAACGTGAAAAATATTTTCATTTATCCTACAATAAACACACTCAATTCTTACGCTATCAAGAGCGGATTATGTCAAAAGCAAAAGAGAAAAAAGTCGGTGTCATTTTCGGGAAATTTTATCCCGTACATACAGGCCATATAAATATGATTTATGAAGCGTTCAGTAAAGTGGATGAACTGCACGTTATCGTGTGTAGTGATACGGAGCGCGATTTGAAATTGTTTTACGATAGTAAAATGAAACGTATGCCGACCGTGCAAGATCGTTTGCGTTGGATGCAGCAAATTTTCAAATATCAAAAAAATCAGATTTTTATTCATCATTTGGTTGAAGACGGTATTCCGAGTTATCCAAATGGCTGGCAATCTTGGAGTGAAGCGGTTAAAAGCCTATTTAATGAAAAACATTTTGAACCTTCAATCGTATTTAGTAGCGAACCTCAAGATAAAGCGCCTTACGAGAAATACTTAGGTTTAGAAGTTTCGTTAGTCGATCCTGACCGCACTTTCTTTAATGTGTCTGCAACCAAAATTCGCACCACGCCATTCCAATATTGGAAATTTATTCCGAAAGAAGTTCGTCCTTTCTTTGCCAAAACAGTGGCAATTTTAGGGGGAGAAAGCAGTGGTAAAAGCGTGCTGGTTAATAAGTTAGCCGCCGTATTTAATACCACTTCTGCCTGGGAATATGGACGTGAATTTGTATTTGAAAAGCTCGGTGGCGACGAGCAAGCGATGCAATATTCTGACTATCCGCAAATGGCTCTTGGTCATCAACGATACATTGATTATGCCGTGCGCCACGCACATAAAATTGCATTTATTGATACGGATTTCATCACCACGCAAGCGTTCTGCATTCAGTATGAAGGAAAAGCCCATCCATTTTTAGACTCAATGATTAAAGAGTATCCCTTCGACGTCACTATTTTGCTTAAAAATAATACTGAATGGGTGGATGATGGCTTGCGCAGTTTAGGTTCACAAAAGCAACGCCAACAATTTCAACAACTACTCAAAAAACTGTTAGATAAATATAAAGTCCCTTATATAGAGATTGAATCGCCAAGTTATCTTGATCGCTATAACCAAGTGAAAGCAGTCATTGAGAAAGTGTTAAATGAAGAAGAAATCAGTGAATTACAAAATAGTCCATTTGTTATAAAAGGAAAACATCAATGATCTTATTTGCCGGTGATCCACACGGAAGCTACGATCATATTTACCCTTTTGTGAGCGAACAGGAGAATGTCGCCCTCATAATTTTAGGCGATTTACAGCTCACCACAACAGATGAGCTGGATAAACTTGCTCAACATTGTGATATTTGGTTTATTCATGGAAATCATGATAGCAAAACAATTAGTGCTTTTGATGCAATTTGGGGCTCTGAATGGCAATCACGTAATTTACACAATCGCGTGGTTGATATTCAAGGCACTCGCATTGCAGGATTAGGTGGAGTATTCCGAGGGCAAATCTGGATGCCGCCAAATCGCCCCATGTTTTTTGATCCTATTCATTATTGTCAATATAGCCCACAAGAGAAGATCTGGCGAGGCGGTGTGCCTTTACGTCATCGCACGTCAATTTTTCCATCAGATATTGAAATCTTAGAAAACCAACAAGCAGATGTGTTGATTTGTCACGAAGCCCCTAAACCACATCCGATGGGTTTCCAAGTAATCAATGATTTGGCAATGAAGATGGGGGTTAAGCAAGTATTCCACGGACATCATCACGAAAACTTTACTTATCGAACAAAGTATCCCTACAAAATCACGAATGTAGGTTTCCGTAGTCTTGCTGATGCAGAGGGAAATTATTTGCTACAAACGATTGACGATCGTGAAAAATAAATCCAGTCCAAAATAAAAGCCGACTCATCTGAATCGGCTTTTTTACATTCAAAGTGCGGTATTATTCCGCATTGTTTTTCGATTTAATGACGGCGTAAACTACACCTGTTGATAAAGCACTAATCGCAATTGCGCCAAGATATTTCAATGGCTCAGATACAAATGGAATGACAAATAATCCGCCGTGTGGAGCTTGTAATGTAATATTTAATCCCATTGAAATCGCACCAGCCACCGCACCACCAATCACTGAGCTAATAATGACTCGAATTGGATCTGCGGCCACAAATGGTAATGCACCTTCGGAAATAAAACATAAACCAAGAACAAATGATGCTTTCCCCGCATCGCGTTGACTAACGGTGAATTTATTGCGAGCAATCCAAGTTGCAACTGTCATACCAATTGGAGGAACCATACCCGCGGCCATTGCCGCAGCCATTGGCGTATAAACTTGGGAAGCAATCAATCCTACAGAAAAGGTGTACGCTGCTTTATTTACCGGTCCGCCCATATCGATACACATCATTGCGCCAATAATTGCGCCTAACACAATCGCATTCACTTCGCCCATTGAAGTAAGCCAATTACTTAGCTCTTTCATAATTTCAGCCACTGGCGGATTGATGAGGTAAATCATCGTCAAACCAACAATCATTGAACCTAAGAGCGGTAAAATTAAAATCGGTTTTAATGAAGTCAGACTTGCAGGCAATCGAATAATCACGTTCAGCCCTTTCACCACATAGCCCGCTAAGAAACCCGCAATAATACCGCCAAGAATCCCTGCACCCGCTTCACTTGCCAGCATCCCCGCAATCAAACCAACTGCAAGCCCTGGACGATCAGCGATAGAAAATGCAACGTAGCCAGCAAATACGGCGATCATTAATTTAAACGCCACACCTCCACCGATATTCATTAGTACATCAGGAAGATCTTGTAAGATTCCTGTATTTTCAATTACATTGAAACTGAACATAAAGGAAATCGCGATCAACAACCCTCCAGCAACCACTAACGGTAACATATGAGAAACGCCAGTCATTAAGTGTTTATACACACCTTTTTTCTCACGGCTTTCTTCTTTCGATCCTACATTATTTCCACCATCAAAAATTTTGGCTTCTTTAAATGCTTTATCAAATTCTTGCTCGGTTTTCTTCAAGGCTAATCCTGTTGAAGTGCGGTACATGGGTTTACCTTTAAATTTATCTAAAGGCACATCAATATCTGCTGCAACAAATACCAAATCAGCCGCCACGACTTCTTCTGAAGTAATTTCATTACCAGCCCCAACTTGACCACGGGTTTCAACTTTTACATTCCAACCTTGCTTTTTCGCATAGGCTTCAATCGCTTCGGCTGACATAAACGTATGTGCAACGCCAGTTGGACAAGCAGTTACCGCAACAATATTTTTTACACCAGAAACACCTGTAAAACTCACCGCACTTTTCGGAGCAACATAATCTGCTCCATTCGCTAAGGCATTTGCCAACGTGACTTCAGGAGAAATCATGGCGATAGCTTCACCGATAATAAAGACTTTTTTACCGACTAACGCAGGATTATTTGGTAATATAGAACCAAATACGAGAACAAGATCTGCTTCGGCTGGTATTTCTACAATAGAGACATTTGCTTTTTGCGCAGCCGCTCGAAAAACTTCATGTAATAAATAGGCTTTCGCATCGCCTACATTATCTGATTGGGTTAAAAATAACTTCATACTATCCTTCAATCATCGTTATTTGTACTTTTTCTAAAATGGGGTCAAGTAAACTCAAATCACTCACACCGACATTACTTTGAGAAACTGCAAAAGCGGACACAGCCGTAGCAAAAGCTAAGGTTTCAGCTTTCGATAAACCTTTTTCAAAACCATAGATTAAACCCGCTACCATGGAATCGCCCGCCCCAACAGTACTCACTACATTTTCACATTTTGCTGGTTCGGCTTTGAGCACGCCTTCACTATTAATCCATAAAGAACCTTTTGCACCCATTGAAATAATCACGTTTTCAATGCCTTCCGCTTTGAGTTGCTGTGCGGCTATAATAATTTCTTCAAGACTATTTAATGAATGACCAATCCAAGCCTCAAGTTCTCGATGATTGGGTTTTACTAGCCAAGGTTTCGCTTTTAATCCAGCGGTGAGCGCAGCATTGCTACTATCAAGCACAACTTTTACGCCAGCTTGGTGGAGCTGATTTAACCAATCAGCAAATAATTCAGGAGACACACCTCGAGGTAAACTGCCACAAACTGCGATAATGTCATAATTTAAACAATAAGCCAAAGAATCCGTCACAAATTGTTGCCAAACTTGTGGGCTTATTTGATATCCCAAGAAATTTAAGTCTGTCACATCCGCTTCAGTCTCGGTAATTTTTACATTGATACGAGTTTTGCCATCAACACGGTGGAATTTATCTTCCAAACCTTGCTTATTAAACATTTGCTCGAAATCAGCTGAATTATCCTCGCCCAAGAAACCGCCTACTGCAACATCAACGCCTAAATCTTTTAGCACTTTTGCGACATTAATACCTTTCCCTGCAGGAAATAAGCCAAGAGTTTCTACGGTATTTACTTCGCCAAGTTGAATACGTTTTAAACGTCCGACTAAATCATAGGCGGCATTTAAGGTAATTGTTACGACGCTTGCCATACTATTCCCCTAAACCCGATTCAATCACAGCACCGATTCCGTCAATAGCTTGTTGCGCTTCATCGCCCGTCGCAACAAAACGTAAACGAGTCCCTTTCACTACGCCTAATGCCACAATTTTCATTAAGCTTTTAGCACTCACTAATTGAGAATTACGATCAAGATTCTGAACCGCCACAGAGGCATTATATTTTTTCACTTCGTTTACCAACACTGCACTTGGGCGAGCGTGCAAACCGTGTTCGTTCTTAATTACAAACACTGCCTCAATAGCATTTGCTGGCAAGTTATGATCTTCGCTTACCGCTGGTGCGTGAATTTGTTCCCCCATAATCTCAATGGTGTCTGGTTCAGGTGGTGGCACTGCAGAAACATTCTCTCCCAAGCCATCGGCAATCGCTTTGCCCAATGCTTCAATCGCTTGTTTTGCATCTTCCCCTTCTGCCACAAAACGTAAACGATGACCTTGTGTTACACCAAGCGCAACAATCTTCATCAAGCTTTTTGCACTGACGACTTCACTTTCACGAGTAAGATTTTGCACGGTAATTTTCGAAGTGAATTTTTTCACTTCATTAACCAAATTTGCACTTGGACGCGCATGTAAACCGTGTTCATTACGAATCGTAAAGGTTCCTACAACAGCACCTTCTACGGATTGAGTTTCAACATTACTCGATGAACCCAAAAGTGCGGTCAAAATTTCTGTTGAATTACCATTGAGCAAGGTTGTTTGAACATCATCATCTAATAAACGCGCTAAAGTTGGATTAATTTGATCACTAACAGCTGAAACGGTTATCACACCTTTTACCGCTTTGCCATTGTGGCTAAAAATCGTTTTGGCACGACTAAATGCTAAGGCATTTTTCACATTTCCGACGACAGAATCCGTTACCCATAACCCTTTTCCAAGCGGTAATGCCGCATTATTAATCACCTCAGAAATAAAGCGATTTTCTACCGCACTTTGCACCTGCAATTGCCCCGCATTAATCGCGACTAAAGTTAATAAACTTTGGGTATCCACATCTAAACTGATATTAGCAGCAGGAATTTCAAATGGCTCGATAGTTTCACCCATTAAAATCGCGCGAAATTCAGCAACATCGGTTATTTTTGCTAATTTCGCTGCGGTATCTTCATCACTCAAAACGTGAGTAAGTTGACGTAACAAGGACAAATGCTCATCAGATCGCGCCGCAATACCAATCACGACATAAGCAATATTTCCCTCACCCCATTCTATGCCTTGAGGAAATTGAAACACTTGCACACCCGTTTTCTTTACCATCGAACGAGTATCCAAAGTGCCATGAGGAATAGCGATGCCATTGCCTAAAAAGGTTGAAGTTTGCTGTTCGCGCGCTAACATTCCTTGTAAGTAACCATTTTCCACATTGTCTGCTTGAACTAATGCGGACGCTGCCATTTCAATCGCTTGTTGTTTATCAGCTGCGTTAGCATTTAAATGAATGTTGCTTTCCGAAAGTTCTAACATTCTTGCTCCTTAATAATTTAAAAATAAAGCTGCTGGTGAAATAAATCGACCAGCAGCTTGTTGAAAAACAATTATTTAGATGTACAGGCTTTCAGCAGTGCTTCACTACCTTGCGCAATATATTCATCATTTTCACCGCGCTCTTTGCCTTTTTGCAAATCACGCATCGCATCATAAATACCTTGAGTCATGCTTTGCGAATCCACTTTTTCCCAACAATTTGCACTCAAACGTTTAAGATTTGCTTGCAATGCTTCCGCATGTAACACGCCGCTATAATAAGCATATACATCAGAATCATGACCGCCTGTATAAAGTTTATCCTGAATTTGTTTCACAGGAACTAAAATACGACCTAAATACCAGTCATTCGCACCACTTGCAAAATTATCCACAAAGAAATTTTCATTCACGCGACCTTTATATGTCGCCACTGTCGCTTCATAAGCTACTGCATAGGATTTCTGATCGATTTTATCTTTATCTAAATCAATCACTTTTTTATCCTTTCCCATAAATGGAACATAGTTGGTAACCGATGACCAAGAAGAACAACCTGCCAACATTAACGTAAAAAATAAAACAGAGATTTTTTTAAACATAGTCATACCTAATTGAAAATCAATAAAAACGCAGCCATTATACTGGCTGAGTGGGATTAAGCAAGGAAGCCTATAAGCCCCATTTAAACAAATGCTTAATTTCGTATAAAGTCAGTGAAGTCAGACCATTGCTCAATGCGAAAAGCGCGAATATCTCGTACGGACTGAGAAATCCACTCCAACTGTTTTAGTGCATTCATTGCCTGAAAAAGATTAGCCATATCTTCATTCGTATTGGTATATAAACTTCCTTGTGTTCTAACAAAACCAAATTTTGCTAAGGTTGCGCCAATGTCTGTGTAAGCCTGTTGAACGCCCTTTGGATGATAATCTTGAGTGTCTTTTACAACTAAATCAAAAGCAATCGCGTACATAATTTTCCTTATTCAGCTTCGGGATCTTCAAGTAGGTGAGATAAGCGATAAATGTCTTTTTCACCAGATTGTAACAATGTGATATTCACCAACACATCACCATCTGGCAAAAATTCCGCAACCTCGCCAACCACATAAGGCACGCCAAATTGCCCGAATTGCTTAATACAGCCTGTTGGAATTTGTTGTCTTAGTTCCATATTTAACCTCATATTTTTATGGTTTTATAACATAATTTTGTAGAGAAATGGATAAAAATTTACCGCACTTCTACTCCTACTCCGCCTCTTTAACTAAAGACACCAAAATCTGATCGATTTTAAAGTTTTCCGTATCAATCACTTCAAACTTGTATTTTCCGTAAACCACAGAATCGGTTTTTTTCGGGATTTTGCGTAACATATACATCATAAAACCACTGATAGTTTCGTAATTTTCTTCATCTGGGAAAGATTCAATATCTAACACTCGCGTCACATCTTCTAATGGCGTTGCGCCATCAATAAGCCACGAATTTTCATCACGACTAACAATATATTCTTCTTCATTAGAAACCAATTCCCCCATGACAATACTCATTACATCATTTAGCGTAACGATACCCACTACAAGGGCATATTCATTTACAATAATCGCAAAATCTTCACCAGTAGATTTAAACAATTCCAACACTTCGTAAAGAGAAAGCGTATCAGGCACAAATAATGCTTTACGGAGTAGTTTAGGATCAGTTAGCACCACATTTTCATTCTGCAAATACATGGTTAGCAATGTATGGGATTCTACATAACCTAAGATTTTGTCGAGGCTATTGTCACAAATCACAATTTTAGAATGAGAATCACGAGAAAGCGTATCCATGACTTCTTGGCGAGAAAAAGTGCGGTCTAAATACACGATATTTTCACGGGTTGTCATGGTGGAAGTAACTGTACGGGATTGCATATCGAAAATATTTTCGATGAGATAATGCTCTTGAGTTTTCAATACACCAGCCTCTGCGCCCGCTTCTACTACGGCGAAAATATCTTCAGACGTCATGCCATCTTCACGCACAGTGGAAATACGAAATAAGCGGAAAAATACATTAGCAATCGTATCAAAAAACCACACAAGCGGCTTAAACACAAACATACTGAAATTCATAATGCCGACAACGCGCAATGCCACCATTTCAGGATAAGTAATGGCAATACGTTTTGGAATAAGATCAGCAAATAAGATAAAGAAACAAGTAACCAATACAAACGCAATTGTAGAAGCAGTTGGCTCAATCCAATCGCCCACAAAAGAGCGGCTTAAAATTTCCGCGATATAAGGGCTTAGTGCACTTTCACCAATTCCCCCGCCAAGAATCGCCACCATATTCAACCCGATTTGAACCACGGTAATAAAACGACCAGGATGCTCTTGCAATTTAAGTACTTGAAGCGCGCGTACATCCCCTTCATTAGCAAGGGTTTGTAGTTTTAATTTACGCGAACCCGCCAGTGAAATTTCTGCAGAAGAAACAACCGCACTAATTAGAATTAAGGCAATAATCGCCAAAATAGTATGAAATAATTCCATAATCATTACTCAAAAATATGAAAGAAAACGACCGCACTTTGCGGCCGTTCAGGATATTACTCTTCGCTGTCAAACCAGCCGCGAACAAATTGAATAGACAAGAATAAAGTAGCTAACAGGAATGCATAGAAAATCCAAGAAACGATTGGATGACTTGGCGTGTCATCAGCAGTCATTTCTTTAATTGAGGTTGCATTGCGATATTCATCCATCATCGTAATACGCCAACCATAGTATTTAATTTGCACAAGTTTGTTGTCATTCCCCAAAGCCTGCGCTTCAGCCTGTAAATTGGCTGAGCCAAATTTGAAGTAGAACGGGAAACCCCAACGTGTATCTTCATTGCGATACACCATAATTTTGCCATCGTCATTTTGCGTATTAATGTAATACACATCACGTGTTGGGCCATCAGCTGGATTCGATTTTGTGATGGGGCCATCTTTATCAACACGTTTAACTTCTACACCAGTAACACGCGTCACATCGTAATGAGGAAATACATAATTCACCACAGAAAACATAAAACCGTGGAATAAAAAAACAACAATAAATAAGAAATATTTAAAAAACTTTCGCATACTTTTCCCTTGTCAGAACTGTGCATTTATTCTACACGAATTTTAAATAAACGCTCGAAATTTTGCGTACTGATTCGAGCAAACGCATCAGCAGAAACGCCCTTTAAGGTTGCCACGTATTCACATACTTCTCTCGTATAAGCTGGTTGATTTTCTTTTCCGCGATAAGGCACTGGCGCAAGATAAGGCGAATCCGTTTCAACCAATAAGCGATCCGTTGGCACATAACGAATAACCTCACGAATCGCTTCGGCATTTTTAAAGGTGACAATGCCAGAACAAGAAATGTAAAAGCCCAAATCCAACGCTTTTTTCGCAAATTCCATAGTTTCCGTAAAACAATGAATAACGCCACCGCACTTTTCAGCATGGTGTTGGCGTAACATTGCAATGGTGTCATCGCCCGCAGAACGTGTATGAATAATTACAGGCTTATCTAATTGGTTTGCAATATCGATTTGGCTACCAAACACCGCTTGTTGCTGTGCTTTATTGTCTGCGCTGTAATAATAATCTAATCCAATTTCGCCAATCGCAATCACTTTTGGATCTTGTGCTAAACGCAATAAACGTTCTGCGTCATAAGGTTCCTCTTCAAAATCCAGTGGGTGAACACCGCAAGCCAGCGAAACATTATTAAATTCCCGTAAAGAGTCATAAGCCTGCTCAAAACGGCTTAACGTTACACCAATGGCGAGCAAATGTTTTACATCACGCGCGCGCGCTTTTTCCACCACATCCGCAATGTTTTTGTGTAAATTTTCATAATCCAACGCATCTAAATGGCAGTGGGAATCTACAATAAACATAATTATTTTTCCTTATGCCTAAGGCTTGAACGCCATAGACGATATATCTTTAATTTATTGCGTTTCAAATACTTCTGTGACTAATCGCGTCAAGCCATCTAATAGCATTAATTCAACATTCACGCCATTAATTGTAAGCAAATCTGACCGCACATTTTGCATAATTTTGATTGCTTGTAATAAACCAAGAGCATTTTGCTCATCGCTGAATTGCTCTATGCCACGGCCAAGATCCGCAACTTGCCGATGACTATTAATTTCAAGTTTATGCTTTAAACAATCGGAAAGAAAAGCCAAAATCCAATCCACTTGCTGAACATAGCGTTCTTTATCAAACAACGGAAGCAATTCCAATGGTGAACGTCGGCGATAAAACACCCAAAATTGACGTAAGAAGTTTTTACGCTGTTCAATCAGCCCTTGTTGTAACGTTTCTAATGCTAAAAGTGGTCGTCCAAGATTCATCGCAAGTGCGGTCAAAATTTCCTGATTTTCAGCCGCACTTTCTGATTTTAACCAATCAAGAGCCATTTGTTCATTAGGCACGGACAGATTCCACACTTGGCATCGACTGTAAATGGTTGCTAATAAACTTGCTGAACTATCCGTCTGAAGTAAAAAATAAGTATTTGGACAAGGCTCTTCCAATGTTTTCAATAACGCATTGGCAGCCGCTTCCGTTAAACGTTCCGCACCTTGCACATACACCACTTTATTGCCATTTTGTTGTGCGTGCTGCGCAACCATTTCATTAATGTCGCGTACTTGATCGACGCCAATATCTTTACCGTCAATCGGGCTTAATTCGTAATAATCTGGATGACTATGGGCTTGCATTAAATGACAAGAATGGCATTGACCACAAGGTTTATCGCCTTGAGCCACACACATTATTTTCTGTGCAAGTGCATCAAATAAACGTTCTACACCTAAACCAGCATCCGCTTTAATCAGCACAGCATGATGCCCCAAACCTTCGTTAAAGGTTTGAGCAATTTGATGATAAATTGGCATTAGCCAAGGGTAAAGTGCGGTCATTTTTCCTGAAATTTTTGTAAATAACGAGGGCAATTATACACATTTTCAAACTGGCTTGACAAAATAGCAAAAAGCAAACGTTTACTTTTAATAAATAAGAAATAAATAGAGAAAAATGTGAGCTAAATGA
>NZ_LDVZ01000032.1 GCF_001276515.1 Haemophilus sp. C1 | reverse complement strand
ACAAGTCAATCAACAAGTGCCCACACAGATTGTCTGATATATTGTTAAAGAGCAAAAAATAACGACGCACTTGGAAACTTAAAAAACTTCACAACAGTGCGTCGTTGTGTGCGGTGCATTATAGGGATTTTCAAATCCCTTGCAAGTACTTTTTGTAAAAATATTTAAAAAAATGATCTTTTGATGGAAATATAAACATTTTATTAAAAAGTGCGGTCAAAAATACAATAATTTTCCAATTATTATTATTTTTTCCAATAGCTTGGAATAAACAGCACGATTAATGAAAACATTTCTAAACGTCCACAGATCATAGCAAAACTAAAGACTAATTTAGCACTTTCTGGAACACCAATAAAACTTTCGTGAATAAAACCAAGTCCCGGTCCTGCATTCGTTAATGTGGCGAATACGGCTCCCATCGCATCAAAAGTATTCATTCCACAAAGAATAACAGCAAAAACACACCCCCAATAAACCAGTATAAAAATAATGAAAAATGCCCAAATACTTTCTATCATTCTTGGTGCTAGACGATTTTTACCTATTCGAATTGGTTGTACTAAATTTGGATGGATTAAACTATGCAGTTCTCGATCGATTTGTTTCCACAATATAAGTGTCCGTATCGCTTTTAATCCCCCAGTTGTTGAACCACCACAACCACCAATTACCGCAGAAATTACCAGTAAAAGCCCAATAAAAGGCGGAAGATTATCAATATCAAAAATCGTATAACCAGCAGTCATTGACATTGATGTTAATTGTAATGCACCTTTTGTTACTGCCTCGTTTATATCTGAAACTAAACCATAACCATATAAAGATAGAGATACAATACCAATAAAAATAATTTGCATCGTTAGAAAAAAACGAAATTCGGGATCTTTCCAATAATTTCGCCAAATATTTCTTTTACCTAGTGCAAGAAAAGCGGAAATATGTAAACTAAAATTAACACCACCAATCAGCATAAAAATTGTTGTAACCCAATAAATGGAAGCTTGATTAAAATAGCCAATACTTGCATCGTGCGTTGAAAATCCGCCATTTGAAATTGTTGAAAAACTATGCCCAATGGCATCAAAAAGATTCATTCCTGATAGCCAATATGCAATGGCACAAAGAACAGTTAATGAAGCATAAATAATCCATAGCGCTTTCGCCACTTCTGAAATTTTAGGCAAAGATTTTTGATCTTTAAGAGGGCCTGAAGATTCTGCTCGATATAATTGTGTCCCACCAATTCCCAACAGCGGAATTATCGCCACAGCCAATACGATAATCCCCATACCACCTAACCATTGTAAAAACTGACGATAAAACAAAATAGATTTAGGTAAATTATCCAGCCCCTTCATTACCGTTGCACCAGTAGTAGTTAAGCCAGAAAATGCTTCAAATACGGCTGAAGCAATAGTTAAATGTGGTGAATCGAACAATAAAAGAGGCAATGTTGCCAAGCTTCCTAAAACTAACCAAAAAGCCACAACGATCAAAAAACCATCACGGGATCGTAATTCTTGTTTATGGTGATGGCATGGCCACCAAAGCAATGTGCCCGCCGTCAAGCTCAACATAAAAGCCTGCATAAATGCCTTGCCGCCACCATCGCCATAAATCAGTGCGACAAATGCTGGAATCAGCATTGTGCCTGAAAAACACATCACAAGAATACCAATAATTCGGATAATCGATAAAATATGCACTATTATTCGCCTGTCTCTAAAAGTTGGATGACTAATCTGCCCGCAGACTTTTCTGTTAATTCTGAAGAAAAAACATCGACTGTTTTTTCACTAATACCTAAAATCAAATGAATATTTGCCTGAAAATCTTGAGATAAAATCTCAACCTGATATTTTTCACAAAGTTGTTGGACCAAATTTAGCTGACTATAGTCACAATCAAGTTTGAAAGGGGTTCGTTCAACTTTAATTTCGCTTTCAATCAGCTTTAACGCTTGTTGTACGCCATTGCCGTAAGCACGAACTAATCCGCCCGTTCCAAGCAAAATACCACCATAATAGCGAACCACCACCGCACTGATTTCACCTAATTGACTACCTTGCAATGCACTCAACATTGGCTTTCCTGCTGTTCCAGCAGGTTCGCCATCATCAGAAAAACCTAGTTGTAGAGAATCTGTTGGCTTGCCTGCTACGGCAGCCCAACAATGATGCCGAGCATTTGGATGTTCTTGTTTAATCTTTGCCCAAAAAGCTCTTGCGTGCTCTAAACCTTCGGTGTGTTGCAAATAAGTAATAAAACGGCTTTTCTTAATTTCTTCTTCAAAAACAACCGCACTTTTAGGAACGAGATACTCCGCCATTTATTTTTTCAAGGTAATTTCAATGACACTAGTCTATCACTGATGACTAGGATTTGTCGAAATTTTGCCGTAAGTGCGGTATGATATGGCTCT
Source organism: Haemophilus sp. C1 (assembly GCF_001276515.1). Lineage (GTDB taxonomy): Bacteria > Pseudomonadota > Gammaproteobacteria > Enterobacterales > Pasteurellaceae > Haemophilus. The sequence goes on along the minus strand of NZ_LDVZ01000032.1, from coordinate 7,758 downwards.
GTTTTTCAAAAGAAAAAAGAATATGTCTGAAATTTCCGTCACTCAAACCCTAGATACTTTAGGATTACGTTGTCCAGAACCTGTCATGCTTGTTCGTAAAAATATTCGTCATCTTAACGATGGAGAAATACTTTTGATTATTGCTGACGATCCTGCAACAACAAGAGATATTCCAAGTTTCTGTCAATTTATGGATCACACCTTACTGCAAAGTGAAGTGGAAAAATCACCGTTTAAATATTGGGTGAAAAAAGGAAAATAAAAAATCAGCCATCATTAAAGTGCGGCCGATTTTTTGAAATTTTTAAAGATTGCGTAAGGCTTCAATACGCTTTTCGAGTGGTGGATGGCTCATAAAGAGTTCACTGCGTTTACCATTAATCATAAAGGCATTTAAAGAACCTTCGAGATTTTGGGGTTCGTGAAGTTGTTGCAAACGTTGCAGTGCCATAATCATTTTTTCTTTGCCTACTAAACTTGCTGAACCAGCATCTGCACGAAATTCGCGGTAACGAGAGAACCACATTGCTATAATACTCGCAAGCACACCAAAGAGCATTTCCAATAGCATCGAAACCAAGAAATAAATGCCTGAACTGCGCGTTTCTTCTCCATTATTGTTACGCGAACTTGCCACCGCCGTTGCAATAACGCGCGATAAGAAAATCACGAAAGTATTCAATACGCCTTGCAATAACGCCATCGTCACCATATCCCCATTGGAAATATGGGAAATTTCGTGTGCTAAAACAGCTTCAGCTTCAGACTCAGTCATGTTGTTTAATAATCCCGTACTAACCGCAACTAAAGAATTGCTTTTCGTTGCACCTGTCGCAAAAGCATTCACATCGGGTGAATGATAAATCGCCACGTCTGGCATCGGAATACCCGCTTTCTGCGCTTGGCGACTAACGGTATCAATTAACCAACGTTCAGTTTGATTACGAGGTTGAGTAATCACCTCTCCATCTACAGAACGCAATGCCATCGTTTTAGACAGGAATAATGAAATTAATGAACCAGCAAAACCAAATAGTAATGCCATAATTAAAATGCCGCCGGTGCTATTTCCTGCAATACCAGTCACACTTAAAATAATACCTAATACCAGCATTACAGCCATATTGGTTGCCAAGAAAAGAAGAATACGCATCATAATGTGTTCTCTCAAAGTTAGGGTTAAGTATTTCCTTAGTGGGGAAAATTCATAAAAAATTCAAGGTGTAATGTAAAATTTTTGTTATCAGCATACAAACAAAAAGTGCGGTCAAAAACATGCGAGTTTATGACCGCACTTTTAAGTAGAGATTGCCAAACAGAAAATTATTTTCTTACAGCAATCGCTTCAATTTCTAATCCCACATCTTTTGGTAAACGTGCAACTTCTACGCAAGAACGAGCAGGGAAGTTAGGATGATTATTTTCTTTAAAGAAACGTTCATATTCTGCATTAACTGCTGCAAAATCATTAAGATCTTTCACAAAAACCGTTGTTTTTACAATATCTGCGACGGTTAAACCCGCTTTCTCAATAATCGCTTTCACGTTTTCTAAAGATTGGCGTGCTTGTGCAACGATATCCGTAGGCACTTCACCTGTTGCAGGATTCACTGGAATTTGCCCTGAGGTTAAAACTAAATTGCCAAGATCAACCGCTTGAACATAAGGGCCAATAGCTGCCGGTGCTTTTTCAGTATGAATAATTTGAGTCATCATTTTCTCCTTAGTTGATAAAAAGTGCGGTTATTTTTCACCGCACTTTTCGTTTATTAATCAATTTCTTTTAGCACGTCATCAGAAAGCGATTCTTTATTTTCTGTTGATTTGCCATCACTCACTTTAAATTGTAAATTTTGGTAATACGCTTCTCTAAAGGTTACATATGGATCTTGTGCTTGGCGTAACAACTCCGCGTTATCGATATTTTTCGCACGAGCATCCACTGCTTGCACACCATATTTCACTAACGACCACGGGCCGCCAACCCATTCCCAGAATGGATACATATAAGCAGCATCAACCACAGCACCGGTTAATTGACGTGGCGTTGTTGCATTATAAATCGGTAGCACAATATAAGTGCCTGCATCTACGCCGTAACTACCTAAAGTTTCCCCAAATCCACGTTGGTTATCTACGCGTAGCTCTTTGCTTGCGCTCGCAAAATCAATAAAACCGCCTAGACCAAATACGGTGTTAATCCAAAAGCGATTAAAGTGAACAAATGCTTTTTTCGGTTCACCTTCAATTAAGCGGTTCACAAAGCTTACCGGCTCATCAAGATTATTGGCAATGCCAGCAAGACCAGAAGAAATCGGCTTAGGCACATAGTTATTCCAACCTTTTGCAGCGGGTTCTAACACATAACGATCCATAACATTATAGTTAAATTTCCACATGGTTCGATTGACCCCTTCAAGGGCATCGTTACGCTCACTTGCTTGTTTCGTGTCGTTCTTATTTGCACAACCTGTCAGCACAATTACGCCGAAAAGTGCGGTCAGAATCGTCTTTATTTTCATTTTGAATCCTTATATAAATGTGGGCTTATTCTACCTAATTTGCCAAGTAACAACAAAATAAATCTTACCCATAAAACATATAAAAAGTGCGGTAAAAACACATTATTTTTACCGCACTTTCTCATTCCTAACATAAAACTAATTTCGTTTTCTGACCTTTCAGATAATTGACAATTCCCTCGGGAACATCATCCGTAAACAAATATTCCACATCACTTAATTCGCCCAATCGAACAATCGCTTGGCGAGTAAATTTAGAGTGATCGGTCACTAATAAGGTCTGACGTGAACTTTCAATAATCGCTCTCTTGACTTGTACTTCATGGTAATCATAATCCAATAATGAACCATCAGCATCGATCGCGCTAATCCCTAAAATCCCGAAATCTAGGCGAAATTGAGAAATAAAATTCACCGTAGCTTCGCCGATAATTCCACCATCCATTCGTAACGATCCGCCCGCCATGACAATATCAAAACTTTCATTTTGGCGTAAAAGATGAGCGGCATTCAGATTATTCGTCACAATTCGGAGTTTTTCGTGGTCAAGCAATGCATTGGCGACAGCCTCAGGCGTGGTACCAATATCAATAAACAAAGATGCGCCGTTAGGAATCAACTTTGCGACTTCCTGCGCAATATTATTTTTTTGTAATGAAAAGAATTGCTTACGATCCACGTAATCAGAATTTTCTGCAGAAGATGGCGATGCCGCACCGCCGTGATGGCGACGGATTAAATCCAACTCTGCCAAAATATTCAAATCACGGCGAATCGTTTGGGGGCTAACATCTAAGGCTGTAACCAGTTCTTCCGTGCTTAAATAGCCAGCTTGCTCCACCAGTTTAATAATTTTTTGATGGCGTAACGATTGTTTCATAGCGAATCCTTTATCCAAATTAAACGGGCTTACTCTAGCGAATTTTTACGTAATTGGCTATCGATAAATCCCCAAAGAAGACCGACAATCAAGCCTGAAATATGTGCAGCATTTCCCATTTCAACACCAAATAAGGGGCTAATAAAACCTAATGCGATCCCCACCAATAACATTGTGAAAAAACCTTCTGGCAGATCAAATAAATGATGATTCAATTTATCACGTATAAATACATAACCTAGAACTGCATATACAACACCAGAAAGCCCAAAGAAAGCGGGGCCAGACACATAATTTTGTACATATCCTGTTATGGCGGAGGCCACAACATACAACATCAATAATTTGACCGAACCAAAAGTGCGCTCAATCATTCCACCAAAAATAAAAAACCAAGACAGATTAAACAAAATATGCAAATTAGATAAATGTACCAATGTATGTGAAATATAACGCCACGCTTCGCTATCTTGCTCTTCGTAAGCGGGGTAATGCATCAAATACATAATATCGTCTTCAAAACCCAGCTGTTGGGCAATATAAATAAGCGCACAAAGTGCGGTGAGAATTAGCGTGATTTTTCCTTGTTGAGCTAAAAAGTTTTTCATTCGTGATCTCGTGCTTCTACGGAAATTTAAAAATCTGACTTCGCATTAAAAGTCATTGTTTCCCCTGTAATGGGGTGGGTAATCGTCAATTCTTCTGCGTGCAAGCATAATCTTGGCGACATAGCTTTAGCCTGTGGATGAGAATAAAATTTATCGCCTAGAATTGGATGCCCCAATGCTAACATGTGCAAGCGTAATTGATGAGATCTGCCTGTCACGGGCGTCAGTTTCACGCGAGTACTGTTATTAGGCAAACGTGCTAAAACTTCGAATTTTGTGACCGCTCTTTTTCCTAAAACAAAATCCAAACGTTGGCGTGGGCGGTTTTCCCAATCACAAATCATCGGCAAATTTATCTCGCCATAATCTTTCTCTAGATACCCCCAAACAATCGCTTGATAATGTTTTTTAGGTTCACGTTCGCGAAATTGACGTTTTAATTCACGATCCGCAGCCTTACTTAAAGCAAACACAATAATACCGCTCGTTGCCATATCCAAACGATGCGCAGGCTCGCAAAAGCCGAATTTTTCTTTTACTCGACTCATTGCGCTATCGTAATATTGTGGTTGATTGCCTGGCACAGAAAGCAAACCGCTAGGTTTGTTCACTACGCACAAATGATTATCTTGATAAATAATATCTAAATAAGGTTCAAGAGGCGGATTATATTCAATCAATGCCATTTTTATTCCTTGTTCGTCACAATGACCCGCAAGCAATCCAAACGCCAATTTGCTTTAGAAAGCTCGTCAAGTGATTGTGTTCGTTGTTGTTCTAAAATATCAATTTCGCTTTGGCGAATATTTTTATTCACTGCTCGCAAAGCCTGTAAACGGTTAATTTCTGCGCTTAATTGTTGATCTGCTTGATTTTTAGCTTCAGCAATAATCGGTTCAGCTAAAGATTTTACGAGCTGATCGCCTCGTGTAATCAAGGCTTCAATATTGGCCCGTGCCATTTTCACCATTTGATTAGCAATATTTTTACCAAGTGGTTTCAATTTGCTATGCAATGTTTCAAAGGCAACCTGCTCACCAATGTTATTTCCTTTGTTATCAAGTAACAGACGAATAGGCGTTGGCGGCAAGAAACGATTGAGCTGCAACCCTTTTGGCGATTGGCTTTCCACCACGTAAATCAATTCAATTAATAAGGTGCCAGCGGGCAGTTGTTTATTTACAAGCAATGCCATTGCAGCTTTGCCAATATCACCCGAAGCAACAAGATCAATACCTTGACGAATCATAGGATGATCCCAAGTCAAGAATTCCATTTCTTCGCGAGCAAGGGCAAGTTCTCGATCAAAGGTAACCGTCACACCTTCTTCTTTTAAACCCGGGAAATCGGGGACAAGCATTGTCCCTGTTGGGCTAATCACAATACTATTTGCTCCAAGATCTTCTTGCTCTACGCCAATAATATCAAATAATTTTAAAGCAAAATTCACAAGCTCAGGCGAATTATCTTCATCAGCAATTTGATCCGCTAACGCTTGTGCTTGCTCACCGCCATGAGAATTTAGCTCTAATAAACGATCACGACCTTTTTCTAACTCAATCTTGAGTCTTTCCCGCGTGGTTTTAGTTTGTTTTAATAATTCAGAAAATTCATTCTCTGAAAGTGCGGTAGAATGTGACCGCACTTTTTCTAACTCATCAGAAAACTGGGCAAATAATGCCATTCCCATTGGACAAGTTTGTTCAAAAGCATTCAGCCCCTCATTGTACCAACGCGCTAAACGGCTTTGAGGCGAATCTTTTGCACAAGGCGCATAAATTTGCACATCACGTTTTTGTCCAATACGATCTAATCGGCCAATACATTGTTCCAATAAATCAGGATTGGTCGGTAAATCAAATAACACTAAATTTGCCGCAAATTGGAAATTACGCCCTTCCGAGCCAATACTCGAGCTCAGTAAAACCTGTGCGCCGTTTTCTAAATCCGCAAAATAAGCCGCGGCTCTATCTCGTTCAATAATCGACATTTTTTCGTGAAACACTGCGGCGCGAATCGCCTCGCGTTCACGTAAAATTTGTTCTAACTGAATCGCCGTTGCCACTCTCTGGCAAATCACAAAGATTTTTTCATCGCGATGTAGTTTGAGGAAATCAATCAGCCAATCAATTTTATCATTCTCTTCCGAGAGTGTAATTTGGTGGTAAACACGGTGCGGAAAACCTTTCACGCCTTGACGTGTATTGCGGAATAACATTCGCCCCGTGCCGTGACGATCAATTAAGGCTTGAATCAATTCCTGACGGGCACGATGCTGTTCTTCATCATTATTTGAGGCAATCGCTTTAAAAAGTGGCTCGACATCTTGTTCAAGCAACAAATCAGAAATATGATTTTTTTCTACCGCACTTAATGCCTTATTTGCCAACAAAGATTCAACGGCATTAACCACAGGTTGGTAGCGTTCCTGTTCTTTCACAAAGGTTTGATAATCAAAGAAACGTTCTGGATCCAGTAAGCGCAAACGAGCAAAATGACTTTCTTGCCCAAGTTGTTCTGGGGTTGCCGTGAGTAACAAGACGGATGGAATAATACGAGCAAGCTGTTCAACTAATAAATAAGCCGCACTTGGTGAAGATTCGGACCACACGAGATGATGCGCCTCATCCACAATTAAACAGTCAAATTGAGCATCAAGTGCCTGCTCTACTCGGTTTGGATAAGCTTCTAACCAATTCAGCGAACAAATAATTAAGCTTTCAGTTGTAAACGGATTAACGGCATCAATATCAAAATCGTTGCAACGCTCTTCATCAAAAAGTGAAAAATGCAAATTAAAACGACGAAGCATTTCCACCAGCCATTGATGTTGCAACGTTTCTGGCACGATAATAAGAACACGTTGCACTTTCTCAGCAAAAAGTTGATTCTGTAAAATCATTCCTGCTTCAATGGTTTTCCCTAAACCAACCTCATCCGCTAATAACACGCGAGGATTAACTCGATGACCGACTTCAGCGGCAATATGAAGCTGATGAGGAATTAAACCTGCACGTGTTCCGCGTAAACCACGCAATGGCGATTTAAATTGTGCTTGCTGATGACAAAGCGTGCGATAACGCAATGCAAAATGACTGCTGCGATCAATTTGCGCTGAAAACAAACGATCTTTCGCTTGGCTAAAAGAAATAATCGGCGAAATATCACGTTCTTGCACAATGACATCTTCACCTTGTGGATTTTTAACTAAATAAAATAGCAAACCGTTCATATTTTGAACGTCTAAAATCTCACCTTGCCAGCCTGCTTGATGGGATAATGTTTCGCCTTTGCTAAACACAATTCGACTTAAAGGCGCTTGTGCAGCAGCATATATCCTCGTTTCATCTGCTGCGGGGAAATAAATCGTGACGGTTCGTTGATCTAATGCGGTAATAACACCTAATCCTAAAGCGTTTTCACTTTCACTCAACCAACGCTGACCAATAGCAAAGGGCATAATAATTCTCTTTCTGATTTACATTGATAAAATTTTGGTGCGTATTGTAGCTTGCTTAAATAGCAAAGGAAATTAATAAAAGAGAATAAAAAAATAGATTAAAGAAATAAATGGCACGCCCTAAAGGATTCGAACCTTTGACCCACGCCTTAGAAGGGCGTTGCTCTATCCAGCTGAGCTAAGGGCGCATTCAAAGGATTTCTTTTGTACAGAATTTCAAGAAAAAAAGAAGTGGTCGGCGAGATAGGATTTGAACCTACGACCCACTGGTCCCAAACCAGTTGCGCT
>NZ_LDVZ01000033.1 GCF_001276515.1 Haemophilus sp. C1 | reverse complement strand
GCCGATTGTACCCACGTTTACGTGCGGTTTTGTACGTTCAAATTTTTCTTTAGACATTGAAATAGTCCCTCTAAATAGACACGGTTATCGATGGGTAAATTAAACCACATTAACCAATAAATTTGTTTGCTGTTTTATGAAAGGAAGAGAATTATAAGGCTGGTGCTGATAGGCGGATTTGAACCGCCGACCTCACCCTTACCAAGGGTGCGCTCTACCAACTGAGCTATATCAGCGTTTGGAGCGGGCAGCGGGAATCGAACCCGCATCATTAGCTTGGAAGGCTAAGGTAATAGCCATTATACGATGCCCGCAAGTCCTAAATTCGTCTGTCCCATCAGGATCCATCTAAAAGATGGTGGAGGGAGAAGGATTCGAACCTTCGAAGGCTGAGCCAACAGATTTACAGTCTGCCCCCTTTGGCCGCTCGGGAACCCCTCCACGCTAAATGAATACTTGATACGAAAGAATGGTGCCGACTATCGGAATCGAACTGATGACCTACTGATTACAAGTCAGTTGCTCTACCTACTGAGCTAAGTCGGCGTGTCGTAAGCAAGTGAGGCGTATTATATGGAAAAAACTTTTCGTGACAAGTTTTTTTTCTAAAAAAATTATTTTTTTTGCGTGTTCGTTTAAATCACAAGCAAAAATGTGAATTTTTAACCAAATCTTATTAAATTTACTGAAAAACAAATGCGCACATGCCTGTTATAGAGTATATTTTTCTTCGTTTATTTAGCTATCAAATGAAATTATTGTGGAATTTTCAACTCAGCAAACACCTTTTTTAAGCTTTAATCGTGAACAATGGGCGGAATTACGTAAATCCGTTCCATTAAAATTGACAGAACAGGATCTCAAACCACTCTTAGGTTTTAATGAAGACCTTTCATTAGATGAAGTAAGTACGATTTACCTGCCTCTAACACGTCTTATTAACTATTACATTGATGAAAATCTACATCGCCAAACGGTACTACATCGTTTTTTAGGCAGAAATAATGCCAAAACACCTTACATAATTAGTATTGCTGGCAGTGTTGCTGTTGGGAAAAGCACTTCTGCACGTATTCTACAATCGCTACTTTCTCATTGGCCAACTGAAAGAAAAGTTGATCTCATCACAACAGATGGGTTTCTTTATCCATTAGACAAGCTTAAACAAGAGAATCTTTTACAAAAGAAAGGATTTCCCGTTTCTTATGACACACCTAAACTCATTCGCTTTTTAGCAGATGTGAAATCAGGTAAAAGCAATGTTACAGCACCAATCTATTCTCATTTAACATACGATATTATTCCCGATGAATTTGATGTGGTAGATAAACCTGATATTCTCATTTTAGAAGGATTAAATGTTCTTCAAACAGGCAATAACAAAACAAATCAAACCTTTGTATCAGATTTTGTTGATTTCTCTATTTATGTCGATGCAGAAGAAAAATTACTGAAAGAATGGTACATCAAACGCTTTTTAAAATTCCGAGAAAGTGCATTTAATGATCCTAATTCTTACTTTAAACATTACGCAAGTTTATCAAAAGAAGAGGCTATTACGACGGCAAGTAAAATTTGGGATGAAATTAACGGGTTAAATCTCAATCAAAACATTCTTCCAACCCGTGAGCGAGCAAATTTAATTCTAAAAAAAGGTGAAAACCATCAGGTAGAGTTAGTTAAATTGAGAAAATAGATTAAAAGTGCGGTAGAAATAAAAAGTCTACACTATTTACTAAAGGACGGATGACCATAATTGTGTTGAAGACGGTCCTTTCAATATTAGTTAAATTCCTACCTATATTTTTATTGTCCAAGGAAACGTACCATTGCAGCATTATCCAAATAGTTTCCTTCTTAGACATACTTTGATTCGGCAAGGATTCGACGATAAGCCAGCTATCTTAGACTAAATGTAAAATGTTCCTATGGGATTTATGCTTTGCTATTTTTTTGTCATCTAACAATAGTTCAAGCATAATTCCCCAAAAGTTAATATCAATAGCAATATTCAGCTATTTAAAATATCAGCCTCTTCTAACAAAAAAATCGCACCTTTAACAGTGCGATTTTTTGTTGTCTTAGTTTAGGACATTCTGCCGTTTTCTATACCAATCACCTGATCACAAATAGCCATAGTGGATTGGCGATGGCTGACGAGAATAATCAATTTTTCAGTTTTTACATCGAGTAATGATTTCAAAATCATTGCTTCGTTTAAGCTATCCAAATTGCTGGTTGGCTCATCAAGCAAGATAATAGGTGCATTGTGTAAAAATGCTCGCGCAATACCGATACGTTGTTTTTCACCATCAGACAGGTTACCGCCCAATTCCGTCATTTTTGTTTGATAACCTTGTGGCAAGCTTAAAATGAAATCATGAATTGAGGCTTTCTTCGCGGCTTCCATAATTTCTTCTAATGTTGCATTACGGCGCGCAAGGCGAATATTTTCCTCAATAGTTTCGTTGAAAATATAGGTTTGCTGAGTAATGTACGCCATATTGTCACGCAAACTACGAGTGTTGATATTCGGTAAAGTTTCGCCGTTAATTTTGATGCTGCCTGATTTTGGATCGTAAAAACGCATCAGTAATTTCAACAAGGTACTTTTACCGCTGCCACTTCTGCCGTGAATCCCTAAAATTTCTCCTTTTTTCACAGATAAGCTGACATCCGATAAAATTTGTTCTTCACCATAAGCAAAGTTGACGTTTTCTACATCAATGCGAGAAACATCTTTTAAATCGACCGCACTTTCTACGTCTTTTAACTCAGGTTCTTCCGCTAACAAACTTAATACACGCTCACCTGAAGCCAACGTTTGTAACAAATTGCTTGAAAGGTTGCTTAAGGCAATAACTGGGCCATAGCTCGACATCAATAAAATCACACCAACTAAAAAGGCAGTGAAATCAATTTTATCTAAGCTAAATAAAATTAAGCCAGTAAACAGCATAATGATGTTGAAAACGGATACTGCCACTTCAGTATAAACACGAACTTTCGCTTCTTGGTCTTTAATACGCTCAAAAGCCGTATCAATTTTTTGGCTACGTTGTTGAATTTCTTCTAAGCGTTGTTTTGCATAACCAAAAAGCTGAATTTCTTTCATTCCTCGTACGCTGTCGAGGAAGAAATCATTCATTTCGCCTACTAATTCACGATAGCGTCTGCCATCTTCACGCGCTAATTTGGTGGTGATAATTGGTAGAATCACACCTACCGTTAAATAAGCAGCTAATGCCACAAGTACAAACCAGCCTGAAAGATGCGCAAAGACCAACAATAAAATCGCAGAGGTAAAGAACGCGATCATAATTGGCGCAATGGTATGCGCATAGAACACTTCGAGCAATTCAATATCATTGGTGACTAATGACACTAATTGCCCAGCTTGTTTATCTTGTAACTTCACAAAAGCTAAGCGGCGCAAAGAAGAAAACACTTTGTCACGCAATAATGCCAATAATTTAAAAGCAATATAGTGCCCAGACATTTGCTCTAAATAACGCAATGCGCCACGAGCCACCGCTAACACGATAAGTGCGGTCAAAATTCCGGAGAAACTTAAATGGGTGTCAAAGTTAAGAAGATTCACTAACCCCATCGCACCCAGCACCATAATAAAGATGGCAGCAAGGAAACCGAGCGTACCCATAGTAATGGTAAACGCCATAATATGTGCGAGTGGAGTCACTAATTTCAACAAATGCCCCATTACAACAAAACCATTTTTACGCATTTGCCACCTCTCTAATTTGTTCTAAATCTTTTTGTTGTTGGAACATTTCAGCATACGCACCTTGTTTTTCCATTAGCTCTTTATGTGTGCCTTGCTCAATCAATTTGCCTTGGTCAAGTACATTAATACAGTCCGCATTTACCGCATTTGCCAAGCGGTGAGAAATCATCACAATGGTTTTTTGCTGTTTAAATTGTTGAATGAACTGCAAAATAATTTCTTCGCTTTCCACATCAATATTACTGGTCGCTTCATCAAAAATATAAAGCTCGGCATTGTGTAATAAAGCACGCGCTAAGGCTAAACGTTGAATCTGACCGCCCGATAAATTCGCACCACGGCTTAATAATTGCATATCTAATCCGCCATTTTCGCGTACAAATTGGGCAAGATTCACTTGTTCTAAACAAGCATAAATTTGCTCGTCATTGGCATCAATTTTCGCCATTGTCATATTTTCACGCAGCGTGCCCTTAAACACGTAGCTGCTATGGCTCACCAACGATACTTTTTGATAGAAAGAAGTGCGGTCTATTTCTGAGGCGTTTTGTCCATTAAACAAAATCTCACCTTGTTGCGCTTTATTAAAGCCCATCAACAAGGAAACTAAGGTTGATTTACCGCAACCACTTTTACCCACAAATACAGAAAGTTGGTTTGGTTGAATCGTTAAAGTTAAACCTTGAATTGCTGGTTTTTCTGCAGAATACGCAAAATGTAGATCTTTAATTTCCACTTGAACGTTATTTTTGGCTTCAAAATCTACCGCACTTTGTTGTGTTTCCACAGGCGTATCAAGCAATGTGAAAATTTTATCTGAAGCCGCTTTACCATTCATCGCCACGTGGAAGAATGAACCAAGCAAACGAAGCGGAATAAAGAACTCAGAAGAAAGTAGAATAAATAAAATCACGCCTAACACGCTGAGTTGTGCATCTTGGAATTGCAATAGTGCGGTTAAAATCCCGATTGCTGCGCCACCATAAGCGAGTAAATCCATCAGTGAAACCGAGTTAAGCTGCATGGTAAGTACTTTCATGGTGATTTTGCGGAAATGCTCTGCTTCTTCATCCATTGCTTTCGCTTTGTAAGCATCATCTTGATAGATTTTTAACGTAATTAAACCTTGTAGGTTATCTAAAAAGCTACTGCCTAATCCCACATAAATCGACCAATATTTTGCCAAGAGTTTTTTCGCAATTTTATTCACCGCAATAATCGACATAGGGATAAGCGGCACGCAAATTAATAAAATAATGGCTGTTTTAAAGCTGAAAAAGATCAGGAAAGCAAAGAGAGTTAGGGGAGCAAGCAAGCTATAAAAAAGCTGCGGCAAATAACGCCCAAAGTAGATTTCAAGCTGTTCTACACCTTCTGATGCCACCTGGATAATGCTTGAAGTGGATTGCTGGTTCACTTGGTTAAGCGGCATAGAGGCTAATTTACGATAAATGAGGCTACGTAATTCATGCTTCACTTTTGTGCTGGCAAAATAAGAAGCCTGCACCGATTTTTTACCCGCAAAAGCACGCAATGCTAATGCCGCAATTAAAATCGCACCAAAACCCACCGCACTTGACATCGTCAATTCTTTAAAATAAGCGGCCTGTAAAATATAAGAAAACACGACGGCACTAATAATCCCGCCAACTAACGCCACCCAATTCCACAACACCGTGACGCCAATCCATTTTTTACTATCGGCCACCGTGTTAATTAGGCGTTTATCTATCATCATAATGATTGCTCCTAAAATAAAAAGAAGCACGCATAGAATTATGCGTACTTAGTGTAGGGTGGGCTTCAGCCCACCAAAATATCTCACGATTGTTTGTTGGTGGGCTGAAGCCCACCCTACAAATTAATTAGAATCGAATTTCTACAGAGGCTGCGAAGTTACGACCTGGTTGGTAATAACGTTGAAGCCCAGGATAGCCACCGTATGTAGGATCAGGATCCACACCAACAGAATTAACTACAGCACCAGTATCATTTAAACCACGTAACGCATCCCAAGTGTGATATTTACGATTAAATAGATTGTAAATACCTGCGCGCAAAGTAACATTGTCTGCTACTTTATAAAAACCAAACATATCAAACACAAATGCTTTGTTATTTAAATGTTTCCAAGTTTTTAACTCTGTATAGGTATTCGGTTTTACTGGACATCTTGTTGTGCCATAGTAATAAGGCACCCTAGGAACAGGACATTGTTCAACAATATCACCATATTGAGCATCTTTAGCTTTTTTTGCGCCAAGATAAGTCAAGCGAGAAAAGATCCCCCATTTCCCTTCTGGCTGCTCATAATCCAATCCAATAATGGCCTTAATCGGCTGAATGGATATTAAACTAGCCCCATTAGACATGTTTCCTTGGCTATAGCCTAATGAACCAAATAATTTCCACCCATTTGGAATTGGTGTAACTTCATTTAAATTAAGTTTACCCGTAAATTCAATACCATAGATTTTAGCAGCATCACTATTTTGCATTTGTTGAGCGGGTTTCCATTTATGCAAGGTATCGCCAGTTAATGGATCCTCTTCAGTGTAATGCTCTGCTGTTTCTTGTTCAAATAAGAAATCTTTATAACGGGTATAATGTAAATTAAGAGAAAACTCACCTAAATTCCCTTTTCCAACCAAGTTAAGATTCTGAGTTAAACTTTTTTCTGCTTTAAGATTTGGATTAGATACCCAAATTCCTGAATTGCTTACAATCCCAGTAAGATGATTCTTTCGATAATCAAAATACATTTCTGATGCATTTGGTACACGGAAACCAGTACCGACATTATAAGCAAGTTTCCAGTCATCATTGATTATTTTTTCAATTCCTGATGTCCAGCTAACATTATGGAATTTTGCATTATCTGATTTTTCACAGAATGGACATTGTAAACCATTTAGACTTTGTTGAACATGTTTTGCCCAGTCATAACGAACTCCAATATGCCCCTTCCACTCTGGTGTAAACTCAATATTATCATGCAATGATATTGTGTAATGACGAGTTTTAATGGGATGCATCATTGTTGAGTCAGGTGATCGAATCCATTTTTTATTCGGATCCGACCAGCTCTCGTAGGTATAATTAAAATCCTGATGCAGGATATCAAATTTTCGTTCTGAGATCGCAGCCTTAAATGAAAAAGTATGATTACCTATACCCAGATCATTTGGCTGGCTATCTACACGAAAATTAATCCGTTTAAATTTAGTATTAAAGAAACGAAAGTTATTATTATCAGGCTCACTCCCTCTGTAGGCATTAGCTCTATATCCCTCATAATTATAAGCCGCAGTTTGTGTTTTTTGATAATCAATATCAGTTTTAACCAATGCAATCAATTTTGAATCTGGCATATATTCATAAAACACATTGACCGTATCTCGTTTAGCACGATCGTCAGCTTCACGCCAGTTGTGTTCAGAGGTGATGACTGAATCTTCAATTGTATAATTTTTATTATGTGAACCACTGTAAGAAATTCCAACTCTGTGGCTATCATTAAAACGATATGCAAATTTCGCTAAATAACTGTGATTATTATGCGTTGAATCATCAGGAGTTTGTTTACTATGACCACGAGAACGTGTGTAATATCGATCTTCAGGAATTGTATATTCTCCAGCACTTTTCATCTCATGTCCGTAGCGATTGGAATAAAGCAATAAGGCTTCCGCTTTTTCTCCCACATACGCAACACCTAAAGTATTTACCCATTCAGTGTTTCGAGAAGCGTATCCCGTACGATATAACGCACCAAATTTTCGACCGTTTCTTACAATATCAAAAGGTTCAAGTGTACGATAATTTACCCCCCCCCGATATTACCACTTCCTTGATTGAAAGAATCTGCGCCCTTAGCAATATCAATCGTACGAGCAAGCTCAGGATCAATACTCTGACGAGAAGTATTTAAATTACCATAACGTTTGTAAAGTGAGTTTTCTTCAGAATCAGGCAAAGCTACGCCATCAATACTAATACCGACACGGTTGTCTTCTACACCTCGAATAGCGAAACCTTTTTGATGACGACCTTGATCGACCACCCCAACGTCAGGGCTATAACGCACAAGATCTTTATTATTTTGAATTAATTCTTGTTGAATAATTTTCGCTGTTTTCTTTTCAGAATGATTAGCTTTTGTTGAGCTATCCAATTCCGTAGAAACATTAATCGTCTCTAATTGCTCCTCAGCCAAAGCATAACTCGTAACAGACATGCCTGCAGTAATCAGCAACAGAGCATAAGGGGTCAATTTATGTTGTTTCATTTATGATTTCCTCAAGTTAATAAACAGGTGGATTATAAAAAATAAATTTATTATTGAACAGATTTTTGAGAATTATTTTTATTTTGTTCTAAATCAAAAGTTCTAAATTTAGAACATAACATCTTCATTCAATCAGCTAAAAAATCATGTAGATGCAAAAACAGAGAGTTTATTAGATCGCTTTACGCCCCTATAAAAATTAGCGAACATTCATTCAACTTGAGCTTTACTGCTTGTTAAAACCCAAAGTGTAGTCAAAGTGATTTTAGTGAAACCAAACTGAATCAAAACGGATCTGGTGGTTAATGGGGGGGGTAGAATAAAAAATGAGCATTTACTGTTCTGTTTAGATTGACTTTGACACTCATATACTAAACAGGAAATGCTCATTTTTCATTATGATTTGTCAGATCAGGTCTGATCTTCTACATTTGTAGTTAGATTGGCTTCTTATTTAAAAGATTAATAATTTTATTGGAATATAGATTGTTAATAACTAAGTATAAATCATAATCAATTTTACTAAATACCCACATAACTTGTTTCAGAATTTTCTTTAAATCTTTATTGAAGATGGGATCGTGATGACAGATTCTGTTTCTTATATTCACTCTCAAATTCTTTGTGACTTTTATAATAAATAATATATCCTTATCTTTATTTGAGTTTTCAAAAGAGATTATTCTATAAGCATATAAAAGAGGCATATTGTGAGGCTTACGAGGATTCCAAAAGAAAAATTTCTTCAAAAAACCTTCCCAAAAGTGAAAATGTAAACTAGATATGATTTTTCCATCAGTCGCATTTCTACCTAATTCTTCAACTTTTTCTCTTAATTTGGGACTTTGTCTAAGTATTTGTTTCTGTCTGATACCATAATGATCATACGCATCTATTGATCTGTAAATAGCATTTCTTAATGAAACCTCATATATATTACATAATTCAAGAAAATAGCCAGCTATTTCAGAATTCCATTCATATAAAGCAACGATGTTGTCATTAATACTTTCTGAAGTTTTATTTTTCACATAGTTTTTGTATGTAGATAATCTTTCCTTACTAAGTGCTTTTTCTAAAATAAGAAATTGCGTTGCTGATAACATATAATCCTACTTATCACTTGACATTTGAATTATTTTACCATAGACTCCGCCCCGACGATAGGGAACGTTGGTCACTGATAGCATTATCAAACCCCCCCTACAATATTGAGACAAGGCCACCTAAAAGGTGGCTTTTGTCATTTTTAATTCCTGAAAATCATCGTTTTCAACTAAATCAATAATGCTACGCAATTTATAAAATCATCATAATGATTGCTCCTAAAATAAAAAGAAGCACGTATAGAATTATGCGTACTTAATGTAGGGTGGGCTTTAGCCCACCAAAATATCTCACGATTGTTTATTGGTGGGCTAAAGCCCACCCTACAACTACTAATATCAACAATCAACGGCTCGCATTACAGGAAACAAGCGCATTTAAACATAGAGCATAATGAGAATAATTTTTATTGTTTGATTTTGATCAAAAACTCACTTTTAGTATTGTGAGAAAACACTTATTTATGTATTATATTTAGTAATTATTATCATTTTCTTTATTATAGGGTAAAACATGACTAACTTTAAATTCAGCCTGCTTGCTTGCTCTATTGCATTTGCATTAAATGCAAGCACAGCCTATGCTACCCAACCAACCAACCAACCAACCAACCAACCAACCAACCAACCAACCAACCAACCAACCA
>NZ_LDVZ01000034.1 GCF_001276515.1 Haemophilus sp. C1 | reverse complement strand
GCGATGGACCAAGGTTTACGTTTCGCAATCCGTGAAGGTGGCCGTACAGTAGGTGCTGGCGTTGTAGCGAAAATCATCAAATAATTGATGTATTCTTAAATGCCTTAAAGGCAGAGAGAAGACAAAAGAAAAGTGCGGGGAAAATTCTCCGCACTTTTTGTTTATAGGTAATATTTGAAAGTTATCAAAATGTGATTTTTTAATCAGTATTTTATCGACTGGTTACATTTCTTTCGCTATAATTGAGCGTCTTATTTTATTTAACAAACGTGTTCGGTGTGGATTTTTACCGAGTGCAAATTAATTGAGGTAACAAATGTCATTAAATATTGAAACAACTCAAGGTTTAGAACGCCGTGTAGCGATCACCGTTCCAGCTGAAACTGTATCTAAAACAGTTCGTGAAGAATTTAAACGCGCATCAAAAAATGTGCGCGTAGATGGTTTCCGTAAAGGTCATGTTCCTGCACAGATCATCGAACAACGTTTTGGTGCATCAATCCGTCAAGATGTATTAAACGATTTATTACCACGTCATTTTTTTGATGCTGTGATTGCAGAAAAGATTAATATTGCAGGCCGTCCAACTTTTGGTATTGAAACTTTTGAAGAAGGTAAAGATCTAGTTTTTACCGCAACTTTTGAAGTTTATCCAGAAGTTAAATTACAAGGTTTAGAGAATATTAAAGTTGAAAAACCAACTGTTGAAATCACAGAAGCTGATATTGATAAAATGGTTGATGTGTTACGTAAACAACAAGCAACTTGGGCAGAAACGGACTCTGCAGCAAAAGCAGATGATCGCGTAACTATTGATTTTGTTGGTTCTGCAGATGGCGAAGAGTTTGAAGGTGGTAAAGCATCTGACTTCGTATTATTTATGGGACAAGGCCGTATGATTCCTGGCTTTGAAGATGGTATCGTAGGCCATAAAGCAGGTGAGCAATTTGATATTAATGTAACTTTCCCTGCTGAATACCATGCTGAAAATTTAAAAGGTAAAGCGGCAAAATTTGCAATTACCTTGAAAAAAGTAGAAAACATGGTGTTACCTGAGTTAACAGATGAGTTTGTTGCTAAGTTCGGTCCGAATACTAAATCTGTTGCGGATTTACGTGTAGAAATTCGTAAGAATATGGAACGTGAATTGAAAAATGCATTAGTTTCACGTGTTAAACAACAAGTAATCAACGGCTTAATTGAACAAAATCCAATTGAAGTGCCAGCTTCTGCTGTAGAAGAAGAAATTAATGTATTACGCAATCAAGCGGCTCAACGTTTTGGTGGCAATACACAACAAGCTGCACAGTTACCACGTGAATTATTTGAAGTGGAAGCAACTCGTCGTGTTCAAGTAGGTTTATTATTCTCTGAAGTGATTAAATCTAATGAATTAAAAGCTGATGAAGAACGCGCTAAAGCCATGATTGCAGATATTGCATCAGCTTATGAGCAACCAGCTGAGGTTGTTGAATACTATAGTAAAAACGAAGAGTTAATGAACAATATTCGTAACGTAGTATTAGAAGAACAAGCAGTGGATGCAGTACTTGCTAAAGCACAAGTGACTGAAAAAGTTTCTTCATTTGATGAAATTATGAATCCACAGGCATAATGATTAATTAATATCATTATGATTGAATAAAAGTGCGGTCGCTCTTTTTAACAAAAGCGACCGCATTTTTATTTATAGGTTATTTAGAGTAAAATAATTAGTAATTTTAGAGAAAAAGGTAAGAAAATGAGTGTAATTCCTATGGTTGTTGAACAGACTTCGCGTGGCGAGCGTTCATACGACATTTATTCCCGTTTATTAAAAGAGCGTGTGATTTTCCTAAGTGGTGAAGTGGAAGATCGTATGGCAAATCTCATTGTGGCTCAGCTGCTTTTTTTAGAGTCTGAAGATCCAACTAAAGATATCAATATCTATATTAACTCTCCCGGTGGTTCTGTGACCGCAGGTATGGCTATTTACGATACAATGCAATTTATTAAGCCAGATATTCGTACACTTTGTATCGGTCAGGCATGCTCAATGGGCGCATTCTTGCTTGCTGGCGGAACTGCTGGCAAACGAGCAGCGTTACCAAATGCGCGTGTGATGATTCACCAACCTTTGGGTGGTTTCCGTGGTCAAGCATCCGATATTCAAATTCATGCACAAGAAATTTTGAAAATTAAACACACCTTAAACGATCGTCTAGCATTCCATACTGGGCAAAGTATCGAACGAATTGAGAAAGATACAGATCGCGATAACTTTATGTCAGCTGAAGAAGCCAAAGCATATGGTTTAGTTGATGAAGTTTTAATTAAACGTTAAGGAAACACATGTCAGACAAAGATAAAGATTTACATTGCTCTTTTTGCGGAAAAGAAAAAAGCGAAGTAGATAAATTAATTGCTGGTACAGACGGCTATATTTGTAATGAGTGTATTGAACTTTGTCATTCAATGCTTGAAGAAAGTAATGATGAAAGTGTAGACGAAAGTGCGGCAGAAAATGAGGAGAAATTACCAACTCCTCACGAAATTCGTGCTCATCTAGATGATTATGTTATTGGCCAAGATTATGCGAAAAAAGTGCTTTCTGTCGCAGTTTACAATCATTATAAACGCTTACGAACTAATCATGAAAATAACGATGTTGAGCTCGGTAAAAGTAATATCTTGCTTATTGGACCAACAGGTAGTGGTAAAACATTGCTTGCTCAAACATTAGCTCGTCGCTTAAATGTGCCGTTTGCGATGGCTGACGCGACAACATTGACTGAGGCTGGCTACGTGGGTGAAGATGTAGAAAATGTCCTACAAAAGCTTTTACAAAATTGTGAGTATAATACTGAAAAAGCGGAGCAAGGCATTATTTATATTGATGAAATTGATAAAATTAGTCGTAAATCGGAAGGCGCATCAATTACTCGAGATGTATCTGGCGAAGGTGTACAACAAGCATTGTTAAAACTTATTGAAGGTACTGTAGCGTCTATTCCACCCCAAGGCGGTCGTAAACATCCACAGCAAGAAATGGTGAAATTGGATACCTCAAAAATTCTCTTTATCTGTGGTGGCGCATTTGCTGGATTAGATAAAATTATCAGTAAACGTACACAAACAAGTACGAGTATCGGTTTTAGTGCGAAAGTAGAAAAGGATGAAGAAGAAAAGTCTCTTTCTGAATTATTCCGTCAAGTAGAACCAGATGATTTAATGAAGTTTGGTTTAATTCCGGAATTTATTGGGCGTTTACCCATGATTTCTCCACTAAGTGAATTAGATGAAGAAGCCCTTGTGCAAATTCTTACACAGCCTAAAAATGCCTTAACTAAACAATATCAAGCTTTATTTGGACTTGAAAATGTGGAGTTAGAATTCACTCCAGAAGCTTTAAAAGCAATGGCGAAGAAAGCGCTTGAAAGAAAAACTGGCGCGCGTGGTTTACGTTCTATTGTCGAGGCTGTATTGCTGGATACGATGTATGATTTACCATCTATCGAAAATTTACGTAAAGTAGTCGTGGATGAAAGCACCATTGTAGATAATACGGCTCCAAAATTAGAATATCATCCTTAATAGGAAAGTGCGGTTGTTTTTCCTTATGTTTTCTATTTTGCTTGGTGATTTTCAATAGGCAAGGCGAAAAGAAAATGCTACAATCGCACGTTCTTATAACTTTATTCTTATTTTCCTAAGTAAATAACGGATTCAATTTATGGCAACTGAAATTGTTGATAAAAAGAAAAATGCACCAGAGACGGTGGTAGAAGGTAAATCTAAAGGATTAAATACCCTTCTTTGGATTTTAGTCGCGGTCTTTTTTGCGGCGGCTGCAATTGGTAATGTTTATTTCCAAAAAGTATATTCATTACCTATTCGTGTAGTAGGTGTCGTCATTGCGTTAGTGATTGCATTTGCATTTGCAGCAATTACTAATCAAGGTACAAAAGCTCGTACATTCTTTAAAGATTCAAAAATAGAAGCGCAAAAAGTGGTATGGCCAAGTCGCCAAGAAGCGCGTCAAACTACATTAATCGTAATTGGGGTAACAATCATTGCATCCTTATTTTTCTGGGCGACAGATTCGATTATTGTCACAGTAATTAATTTCTTAACTGATTTGAGATTCTAAAATGACTGAAGAAACAACTGTATCAAAAAAACGTTGGTATGTATTACAGGCGTTTTCTGGTTTTGAAAGCCGAGTGGCTTTAACTTTGCGTGAATACATTAAACAGCAACAAATGGAAGAGCAATTTGGTGAAGTGTTAGTTCCAACAGAAGAAGTTGTTGAGAATGTTGCAGGTAAACGTCGTAAAAGCGAACGTAAGTTTTTCCCTGGCTATGTGCTCGTAGAAATGGAAATGAATGATGAAACATGGCACTTGGTGAAAAGTGTTCCGCGTGTTATGGGATTCATTGGTGGTACACCTGATAAACCAGCGCCAATTTCTAAACGAGAAGCTGATACTATTTTAAATCGATTAGAACAGACTACAGATAAACCTCGTCACCGCAATGAGTATCATCCTGGTGAAGAAGTTCGTGTGGCGGAAGGTCCATTTGCAGACTTTAATGGTACAGTAGAAGAAGTAGATTATGAAAAAGGTCGCTTAAAAGTTTCTGTATCAATCTTTGGTCGTGCAACACCAGTTGAACTAGAATTTGGTCAAGTAGAAAAAATACATTAATCCTTGATTAAGGATAATTAAAAAAATTACCGCACTTTGATCTGTTTCCATAAATTTGGATAGTTCATAAATTAACTTATAAATATTGAGCCCTGTATTTTTACAGGGCTCAAATTTTTAAATTTTTTTCTCACTTTCTTCAATATTTTTCTTTTCAAGAAGGTGTTTATCAATAAGGTAGATTGATAGCATGTTATGACGATGACTTCTATTATTGTTAGTTGTGCTCATAAAGATGTGTAATTAGTCGACCATTCAAATATTCACCAATATATACCTGGTTTACGGTTAGTTTATTGGCATCTAATTCTGAATGAACCCAATTTTCATCCCGATTAATGATATCAAGAATACCGTAATCAATTTGCCCATCAATAATTAATGGATAGCGTAAATCTTCATCTCCGTATTGAATGATTGATAGTTGCCCATTTTGTTCAAGTACAGCTCGTTTTACAGTAGAGATTTCATATATGCCTGCTGCACGGAGTTTAAACATTAAATCGTGGGCTGAGATACCATTTTTCATACATTCACTAGTTTGTACTTTGCCATCTAAAATTACCCAAACTGGGCTTCCATCGATAATATTTTTTACAAATCGGTTATGATTTTTGATAAAACGTAGCGTAAAAATTAATAACGTCCATAAAATGAGAACAAGGGAAAATTGTAGTATGCCGATATTGTCATTATAAATGACAGCTCCAATAATACCGCCCAGTACATAATTTTGTACTTGATCCATCGCTGATGTTGGAGCAAGGTTTCCCTTACCCATTAAATTAATTTGTAAAATAAGACCAATAATGCCCATTGTAAGTTTTATAGCAAGAAATGAATAACTTTCCATTATTTATTTTCCTTATCAATAATATTGATATTCGGGTTGACTAAATTGATTTCAGAGAGTGTGTAAGCAGTAAAATCATTATTAAAATTTACCTGATAGTATTTATCCTTAATATTTAAGATCATACCATTTGTAATTTTCTGGTTATTTACTCGTAGATCCTCAAATTGTAAATTTTGTGATGTTTTTACTGAGTTCAAAAATGTAACAATGCGAGAAGTATCATTTGCATATACTTGATTTTGTTCATATTGATTATATTGAATACCAAGTAAGAGAATAATTAAAAGCAGAAAAATAATACTGAGATCTCGGTATTTGGTTTCTAAACGATGGCGAAGATATAAACTTGTTACTAACAGAAGCGCACCAAGTGAAGTAAAAATTGCGATGTATTTAAAATAATCTTGAAAATACATACGGTTTTCTAAATAGAAATAAGTAAAAAAAGACATAAAAATATCCCAAGCTTAGATAAGAAAATCCCTTGCAGAGCAAGGGATTTCATAATGCGTGAAAGTGCGGTAGAAATTACCAACCTTTTACAACACCATCTTTAAAGTGTTTTTTAGCTTCTTGGTAAACTTCTTCTGTTTGGTAAGATTTTACGAAGTCTTGAACAGCTTTGCTGTCTTTGTTATCGGTACGAGAAACGATAATGTTCACATATGGAGAATCTTTATCTTCTACAAATACACCGTTATCTTGAGCATTTAAGCCTACTTGACCCGCATAAGTGTTGTTTACTACAGCTAAATCAACATCGTCTAATGCGCGTGCCGCAACAGAAGTATCTACTTCAGTGATGTTTAATTTTTTCGGATTTTCAACAATATCTAATACAGTTGAAAGAAGGTTATTTGCATCTTTTAATTTGATTAAACCTTGTTTTTCAAGAAGAATTAATGCACGGCCACGGTTTGTTGGATCGTTAGGAACAACAACTTTAGCACCTTCTTGTAATTCATTCACATTTTTGATTTTTTTAGAATAACCCGCTAATGGATAGACGAAAGTATTACCCACGATGACTAAGTTATTTAAATTTTTCGCTTTTGCATCTTCATCTAAATAAGGTTTATGTTGCATTGCGTTTGCATCTAAATCACCTTTAGATACAGCTTCATTTGGTAATGCGTAGTCATTGAATTCAACGAATTGAACGTCTAAACCATATTTTTCTTTAGCGACTTTTGCTGCAATTTCTGCAACTTGGTGCTCAGGGCCAGACATCACACCGACTTTGATTTTAAGTGGTGCAGCTTCAGGTTTTTTGTCTTCTTTACAGCCTGTTAAAACGAGAGCTGATGCGATTGCAGTGATTGCAAAAAGTTGTTTTAATTTCATAGGATTTCCTTCCTGTTTAAGTTAAGAGTTGTGTTTAATTAACGATGATCCACTTTTTTAGCCAGTGTATCGCCGAGTTTTTGGCTAATCATAACGAATAGCACAATAATAATGGTTGCCACCCAAGTGACATAAGGCATATTGCGATATACGCCGTAGTTGATAGCGAGGCTACCTAAGCCACCGCCGCCTTGTGTTCCCGCCATTGCAGAATAACCAACTAAAGTGACTAGCGTAAGCGTGATGCCATTAATGAGTGTCGGTAGTGCTTCTGGTAAATAGAATTTACGAACAATCTGCCATTTAGTAGCTCCCATTGCTTGAGCAGCTTCGGTTAAACCATTTGGAATCTCCATTAATGCATTAGCAGTTAAGCGAGCAACGAATGGCATCGCACAAATGCTTAATGGAATAATTGCTGCCGTTGTACCTAATACGGTTCCTACGATGAAACGTGTTACAGGTAATAAGATTAAGAGCAAAATAATAAATGGAATGGAACGCCCAATATTAATAATCGTGTTTAACACAAAATGAGTGCGGTTATTTTGTAAAATCTCATTTTTTCCAGTTAAGAAAGTCCATACACCAACAGGCACGCCGACTACTACGGCAAGTAAAGTAGATGCAAAGCTGATATAAATAGTTTCATAAGTTGCGGTTGCGACAACACCCCACATTTGAGGTGTTAATTGCTGGCTGAATGTTGCCAAAAAATCATTGAACATAACCAAGCACCTCCACGCGCACGTTGTTTTCCATTAAATAAACTTTGGTTTGTGTAATAGCATCTTCATCGCCTGCTACTTCAGCAATGGTATAACCAAATTTGACGCCCCCAGCATAATCAATTTGCGAGGTTAAAATACTGAGCTCCACGCCAAATTTTTTTGATGCCTGAGAAAGTAACGGCGCATCAACTGAGCGACCCGTAAACTCAAATTTGATAATTGGATACGCTTTGCTATGTTTCGGCGTATCAGTAAGATTTTCCAAATATTCATCAGGTAGACTGATGTGGAAGGTCGAACGAATAAACTCTTGTGCTAATTCTGTTTTAGGGTTTGCAAAAATTTCACCGACAGTACCTTGTTCAACGAGGCGACCTTGATCAATAACAGCAACTTGATCACAAATCTGTTTAACAACTTCCATTTCGTGAGTAATCAATAAAATCGTAATACCTAAAGTGCGGTTAATTTCTTTTAATAATTTAAGAATAGATTGTGTCGTTGCAGGATCTAATGCGCTAGTGGCTTCATCACATAATAAGACTTTAGGATCGCTGGCTAAGGCGCGAGCAATAGCTACACGTTGTTTTTGCCCACCCGAAAGATTGCTTGGGTAAGCATCACGTTTTTCACTTAAACCAACAAGATTTAAAAGTGCGGTAATTTTTTCTTGGATTTTTGCTTTTGGCATACTTTCCAATTCTAAGGGTAATGCCACGTTTTCAAATACGGTGCGAGAACTTAGTAAATTGAAATGCTGAAAAATCATTCCAATGTGACGACGAGCAAGTACTAATTCTCGATCAGAAAGTCCTGTTAATTCTACGCCATCAACAATAACGGAACCGCTTGTCGGTTTTTCTAATAAATTCACACAGCGAATTAATGTGCTTTTTCCTGCACCAGATGCACCAATTACGCCACAGATTTGACCTTTTTCGATATTCAACGAAACATTATCAAGCGCAGTCAATTTTTTGTTCGGTAGCTCAAAAATTTTCGTAATATTATTTAGCTTAATCATATAAGCCCTTTTTATTTATTGTTTTTAAATCTGTTTTGGTATTCTAGATGTCTAGATTGCTATGTCAATATGTCAGATTATCTTTTTTAGACAGATTAGTTATGACTTATATTTGCTAATCCTTTGGATTAAATAGATAATTTTCCTTAATTTAATATATATAAAAGGTAAGAGAATGAATAAGGCTATTTTTTTAGATCGCGATGGCACGTTAAATATTGATTATGGTTATGTACACGAAATTGATAACTTTAAATTTATTGAGGGTGCGATTGAGGCATTGCGAGAATTAAAGAAACTGGGATATATGTTGGTATTAGTGACCAACCAGTCGGGCATTGCACGTGGTTATTTTTCTGAAGATCAGTTTTTACAGCTGACAGAATGGATGGATTGGTCGTTAGCTGAACAAGATGTGGATTTGGATGGTATTTACTATTGTCCACATCATCCTGAGGGAAAGGGCGAATATAAAGAAGATTGTGATTGTCGGAAGCCTAAATCGGGAATGCTATTGCAAGCGATCAAAGAATTAAAGATTGATCCTACGCAATCTATTATGGTTGGAGATAAAGTTGAAGATTTAAAAGCGGGAATTGGCGCGAAAGTGAAAATGAACGTATTAGTTCGTACTGGTAAAGCAATAACGGAGGAAAGCGAAGGAATTGCAGATTATGTATTAGATTCTATCGTTGACCTTCCTAGAATTTTAAAACGCTTAAAAAAATAGCCAAAAAGATCTATATTTTGCTCTAATCGCTTGTACTTTAATCAAAAGATCATTTTTTTAAATATTTTTACAAAAAGTACTTGCAAGGGTTTTGAAAATCCCTATAATGCACCGGACACAACGACGCACTGTTGTGAAGTATTTAAGTTTCCACGTGCGTCGTTGTTTTTTGCT
>NZ_LDVZ01000035.1 GCF_001276515.1 Haemophilus sp. C1 | reverse complement strand
GATAAAGGCGACAAAGGAGATAAAGGTGATAAAGGTGATAAAGGTGATAAAGGTGATAAGGGTGATAAAGGCGATAAAGGAGATACGGGCCCTATTGGTCCTCAAGGTCCAACTGGAATGAAACCACAAGAAATCCGTATTATGGACCAACGCATTCATCATCTTGAAAATCGCGTTAATAAACTTGATAAACGCGTAAATGGATTAAGTGCAACAATCGCTGCTGCGGCTGCATTACCACAATCGACTATTCCGGGTAAATCAATGTTTGCTGCGGGTAGTGGTATTTCTGCAGGCTCTTCAGCTGTGGCCGTTAGCTATTCAAGAATGTCTGATAATGGGAAAACCGTTGTAAAATTTGTCGGTACGGCAAATACCAGTAAGGATTATTCAGCGGGTGTCGGTGTTGGCTATCATTGGTAATCATTAATCTGGGGAGATAATCCCCTTTTAAAAAGACAAAGGGCTGATTTTAAATGTCAGCCCTTTATTTTATGGTAAATTTTATTCCACCACAGCCCAAAATTCGGCAACGGTGTGGAAAGATCCAAAGACTAAAACCACATCATTTTTCACCGCACTTTTAAGTGCTGTACGCACACCATCTATAACAGAATTATCAGATGTAGCTTGAACGTGTGGGAAATGACTTTTCAGTTTATCAGCTAATTCATCGCCCGACTGCCCGCGATAACCGCCTAAGGTCACACAATACCATTCGTCAATTATAGGCGTTAAATGCGAAAATACCCCATTTGCATCTTTATCTTTTAGCATTCCACATACGGCAATTATTTTGCCCTCGATGCTATGTTTAAGTGCGGTCAATTTTTCAGATAAATATTTTGCGGCATGAGGATTATGCCCCACATCAACGATGATTGTTGGCAAGGTTTCAACTGGTACGCCAAGGTAATCCGCTAATTTTTCACGTTTATCTGCTTTTATTGCTTGAAAACGACCGACCAACTCCACCTCTTGCAAAGATTTTCGCAAAGTCTGTTCTGAAATATCAAAAGGCAAGTATTGAACGGCTGCTAGAGCCGTTGCGGCATTCGCCAATGGAATCTGACAAAACGGTAAATTTTCTAACCGCACTTTTTTATTTTGCCATTGCCAATTTTCAGCATTTTGCTCAAATGACCAATCCACATTGCGTCGAGCAACTTGGCAATGTAATTTTTCAGCCTGATCTAACATTGTTTGCGGCACATTAGGTTCGCCAATCACGACAGGGCAATTTTCGCGAAAAATTCCAGCTTTTTCAAAAGCAATGGCTTCTCTGGTATCCCCAAGAAAATCGGTGTGATCAATATCGATGCTAGTAATCACCGCAAGATGGCTATCCACAATATTGGTCGCATCTAAACGTCCGCCCAGCCCCACTTCTAAAATCACCACATCTAACTTTGCTTGCTTAAATAAATGCAAGGCAGAAAGGGTGCTAAATTCAAAATAAGTCAGTGATTCCGTTTTATTTTCATCAATAAAAGCAAAAGAGGCTGTATGTTCTTCATCGGGTAAATCTTGATTTTGAATGCGTACTCGCTCATTATAACGCAATAAATGGGGCGAAGAATACACGCCCACACGTAATCCGTGATTAAGCAAAATCGTTTCTAATAAGCGGCAAGTGGTGCCTTTACCATTCGTCCCCCCCACAGTTATCACATAAGGAGCGGGATGAAGTAAATCCAATTTTTCAGCCACGGATTTAATACGATCTAAACCGAGATCAATGGGTTTAAAATGGCTTTTTTCTAAATAAGAAAGCCACTCAGCGAGTGGCGAAGTGGCTTTAAGTTGCATATTATTCATCTTCTGAAATAAGTTCAGGTTCTACAAAAGGAGAAGGTTGGTTAGTTAGTTTACTCAGTACACTTGCTAAAGTTTTACGCATTTCTGAACGTTTGACGATCATATCAATTGCCCCTTTCTCAAGTAAAAACTCACTGCGTTGGAAACCTTCTGGTAATTTTTCACGCACAGTTTGTTCGATAACACGAGGCCCCGCAAACCCAATTAAAGCTTTTGGCTCGGCAATATTTAAATCCCCTAACATCGCAAAACTTGCTGATACGCCGCCTAAAGTCGGATCCGTTAATACTGAAATAAATGGCACGCCTTTTTCACGCATTTGGGCAAGCACTGCGCTAGTTTTTGCCATTTGCATTAAAGAAAACAAAGCTTCTTGCATACGTGCACCGCCACTTGCAGAGAAACATACAAACGGACAATTCATTTCCATTGCCTTTTCAGCTGCTTTAACAAATTTTGCACCAACCACAGAACCCATTGAACCGCCCATAAAAGCAAAGTTCGATGCAGCCACAACAATTGGCATATTATAAAGTGTACCTGTCATAGTAATTAGCGCATCTTTCTCGCCCGTTTCTTTTTGCGCCGCACTGATACGATCTTTATATTTCTTTAGATCTTTAAATTTTAAAATATCTTTTGGTTCTAAATCTGCCGCTATTTCTTGGCTTGAACCTTCGTCCAATAAGTTTAATAAACGCTCACGTGCATCAATACGCATATGATGACCACATTTCGGGCAAACATAAAGATTACGTTTAAGTTCTTCACTATAAAGTACTTGTTCACAAGAAGTACATTTTGTCCACACGCCTTCCGGCACATTGGCTTTTCGAGTGGAAGAAGAAGGACTTTTACTAAAAATTCGGTTAATCCAGCTCATTTTTTGACCTTTTTATTGACTAGAAAATTGCGCGTATTAGAACATAAATTTATAGAATTTGCTACTTGTAAGGCGTTTTTGTACTGCTCCGATTTCCTTTTTAACAAGATAATCTACTCTCCTATTATTGAACATTTTTTTTATTTTTTTGTCTTATAGACCACGTTATCTGAAACCTTATTTTGGAGTATTTATGAAAAAAACACGTTTTGTATTAAATAGCATTGCACTTGGATTAAGTGTATTAAGCACATCATTTGTTGCCCAAGCCACTTTGCCAAGTTTTATTTCGGAACAAAACAGTCTTGCACCAATGTTAGAAAAAGTTCAACCTGCGGTGGTGACGCTTTCCGTTGAAGGGAAAGCCAAAGTAGATTCTCGTTCTCCTTTCCAAGATGATATTCCTGAAGAATTTAAATTCTTCTTTGGGGATCGTTTTGCCGAACAATTTGGTGGACGTGGAGAGTCAAAGCGTAACTTCCGTGGTTTAGGTTCTGGCGTCATTATCAATGCAAGCAAAGGTTATGTTTTAACCAATAATCACGTTATTGATGGGGCTGATAAAATCACTGTGCAATTACAAGATGGGCGTGAATTTAAAGCGAAATTAGTGGGGAAAGATGAACAATCAGATATTGCGTTAGTTCAACTTGAAAAACCAAGTAATTTAACAGAAATCAAATTTGCCGATTCCGACAAATTACGCGTAGGCGATTTCACTGTTGCAATTGGTAATCCATTTGGATTAGGTCAAACGGTGACATCAGGTATTGTTTCTGCATTGGGTCGTTCAACAGGTTCTGACAGTGGCACTTATGAAAACTATATTCAAACCGATGCAGCCGTAAACCGCGGTAATTCGGGTGGTGCATTAGTCAATCTAAATGGCGAACTTATTGGCATTAATACCGCAATTATTTCTCCAAGCGGTGGCAATGCAGGAATTGCCTTTGCGATTCCAAGTAATCAAGCAAGCAATTTAGTGCAACAAATTTTAGAATTTGGTCAAGTGCGTCGCGGATTGCTTGGTATTAAAGGTGGCGAACTCAATGCTGATTTAGCCAAAGCCTTTAATGTAAGTGCGCAACAAGGCGCATTTGTGAGCGAAGTTTTACCGAAATCTGCTGCTGAAAAAGCAGGTCTTAAAGCGGGCGATATTATCACGGCGATGAACGGTCAAAAAATCTCAAGTTTTGCTGAAATGCGTGCAAAAATTGCAACTACTGGTGCAGGCAAAGAGATTAGCTTGACTTACTTACGAGACGGTAAATCCCACGATGTTAAAGTGAAATTACAAGCGGATGATGGTAGCCAACTTTCCTCAAAAACTGAGTTGCCTGCATTAGATGGCGCAACATTGAAAGACTACGATGCAAAAGGCGTTAAAGGCATTGAAATCACAAAAATTCAACCTAATTCGCTGGCTGCACAACGTGGTTTAAAAGCGGGCGATATTATTATTGGTATTAATCGTCAAATGATCGAAAACATTCGTGAATTAAATAAAGTGCTTGAAAATGAACCCTCCGCAGTTGCACTTAATATCTTACGAGGTAACAGTAATTTCTATTTATTAGTGCAATAATCTGCTTGATATATTTAAGAAAAAACCGATTTTCAATCACTGAAAATCGGTTTAAAGAAGAACAATTTTATTGAACGATTTCGCCGACAATACTGCGAGTTGCTTCTTTCACTTCAGTAAGTTTCACTTTCACAATATCACCTATTTTGTAAAT
Source organism: Haemophilus sp. C1 (assembly GCF_001276515.1). Taxonomy (GTDB): domain Bacteria; phylum Pseudomonadota; class Gammaproteobacteria; order Enterobacterales; family Pasteurellaceae; genus Haemophilus. The sequence continues at coordinate 4,587 of NZ_LDVZ01000035.1, read as the reverse complement.
ACGCTCACCTTTAATATAAAGGGCAATCTCATCAGAATTCACCTGCATTTCTTCTTTATTATTATGTAAAGTGGACGCAGGTATAAACATTGAGGCGCCATTTTCTAATAATTGCACACGTAATCCACCACGCATAACATCTTGTACTTCCGCCTCAAATTCGGCATTTGATGCAACTTTATCAGCAAGATAACGGCAATATAACCAATCCGCAATATCACGCTCAACTAAGCGATTTTGGCGACGAGCCTCTTGTAAACGTGCCAGTACTTCATCTTGTGGTTTATTACAAGTTTGTTGTGTCAATACTGCTTTAATTAAACGATGGTTCACCATATCAGAATATTTACGAATTGGTGATGTCCATGTCGCATACCCTTCTAAACCAAGACCAAAGTGCGGTGCTAATTCCGATTTAAATTCAGCGAAAGTTAAATAACGACGTAAACGGAATTCTAAATAATCACCTTCAATTGGTTCAATATCATGGCGCATTTGACAATAACCGTTTAATGTTGCCAAATTTTCTACCGAATAACGCTCTGCAAGCTCAGCTTGATTTTGTTCATTGGCTAAATTTGCCATTAAGAAATTGTGCGCGTTCTCTAAGAATTTCTTATCAAAACCGCTATGCGTATTGAAAATACCAGTTTGAGCCTGCTCTGCTAAGAATTGTGCGGCACAAATGTTAGCAATAATCATCGATTCTTCGACAATTTGATTGGCTATACGACGATATTCTGCTTTGATTTCTGCCACTTTGCCATTTTCAGCCAGCACAAAAGAATAATCCGGTTTTTCTTTAAATAACAAAGAATGAGTCTTACGCCATTGAATACGTGCTTTGGTAAATTGATGTAACCAATCAATTTGCTGTGCAATTTCTGGAGTTTCAGGTTGCCATGCGTTATCTGCCTGTTCTAAATAATCCGACACTTTGTTATAAGCTAATTTCGCTTTAGATTGAACATAAGCCGAAACAAAATGCGGTTTGGCCGTGATATTGCCTTCAAGATCCGTTTCGATATAACAAACAAGCGCTGGACGCGTTTCATTTGCGATTAACGAACATAATTCATCAGATAATTCGCGTGGCAACATTGGGATGTTAAAGCCAGGCAAATAATTGGTGAAACAACGCTGTTTCGCATCTTTTTCAATTTGAGAATCTAACGCGATATAAGAAGTTGGATCCGCAATCGCGACAACTAATTTCCAACCTGTTTGTACACCATTTTGTTCGATAGGCTCGATATATAAGGCATCGTCCATATCCTGTGTGCTTTCAGAGTCAATCGTCACAAAATGAAGTGCAGTCAGATCTTCACGGGTTTGTTGATCTAACATTTCATAACTTTTAGCGCCTTGCACAGGATAACGAGATTGTTCGTGGCGTGCCAATGTTACCCACCAAGGGGCAAATTCATCGTCAGCTCGGCAAATAAACTGATTAATAGTGGCATAGAAAAAGCGATCATCACGCAATGGGTGAGTTTTTAAATTAGCAACCACCCAATCACCTTCTTGTAATTCTTCTTTTACGGATTTAGCTTGTTGTGCGCCGATTGGTTGATTGATACTTGGATGATCCACCAAAACTTGCAATTTCTTGTCTTTATTGAACCGCACTTTTGCAATGAAACGTGTCAGCATTGGTTCAATTAAGGCTTCTGGCTCGGCTTGTTCTTTATCGCCTTGCTTTTCAATGGTGGCTTTGATTTTGTCGCCGTGCATCACCTTTTTCATTGAAGGCGGTGCGATGAAATAGGTTTTCTTATCGCACTCTAAAAAACCATAGGCTTTATCTGTACTTTTTACCACGCCTTCTACATGCTCTTTGCTGTCGTGGATTTGTTGTTTAAGCTGTGCGAGTAAAGGATTATCTTGAAACATAGTTATATTTTAAAAAAGAGAAAAGGCAGACTGAAAAGCCTGCCTAAAAAGAATGTAAGAAAAATTATTCTTCGCCTAATTCGCCCATTGCGGTAATGTTGAAACCTGCATCCACGTGAACGATTTCGCCGGTAATACCCGATGCTAAATCAGAGCATAAGAATGCTGCTGAGTTACCCACATCTTCGATAGTGACAGTGCGACGTAATGCTGCGGTTTTCTCAAATGCAGAAAGCATTTTCTTGAAGTTTTTAATACCTGATGCTGCTAAGGTACGGATAGGACCAGCAGAGATCGCATTCACACGAATACCTTCTTTACCTAAATCAGCCGCCATTACGCGAGTTGCCGCTTCAAGAGACGCTTTCGCTAAACACATCACGTTGTAGTTAGGAATTGCACGTTCTGCACCTAAGTAAGAAAGGGTTAATAAAGCTGCATTTGGATTTAAGTAAGGACGTGCCGCTTGTGCCATGGCTACAAAACTGTATGCGCTAATATCGTGAGCAATACGGTAGCCTTCACGCGTTGCAGCATTGACATAATCTCCATCTAACTGGTCGCCTGGTGCAAATGCGATAGCGTGTACGAAACCATCAAATTTGTCCCAACATTTGCTTAATTCTGCAAAGCAGTTTTGGATGCTTTCATCGGTTGCCACATCTAAAGGAAGCACGATATCAGAACCAAATTCTTTGGCAAATTCTTCTACTCGCGGTTGTAATTTATCGTTTAAATAAGTGAAAGCAAGTTCTGCACCTTGTTCTTTCATTGATTTTGCGATCCCGTAAGCGATAGAACGATTGCTTGCAAGACCAGTTACTAAAATGCGTTTACCTGTTAAGAAACCCATAATTTTTCCTATATTGTTAGCGTAAAAAACTTGCGTAGTATAAGCGAAAATTTGTCTTTGTACAAAGCAGACCAATTTTTCTAAGAAAACCAACCGCACTTTATTTACAAATTTGTTTGAGCAAAAACCTAAAATCAGCGAAAATAGCCCACATTTTTAATTGAACAAAGAAGAAACAATGAGTTATCCATTAGAAGAAGTTAATAAACGTCGCACTTTTGCGATTATTTCCCACCCCGATGCAGGTAAAACAACCATCACCGAAAAAGTACTTTTATACGGAAATGCGATTCAAACAGCAGGTTCTGTAAAAGGCAAAGGCTCCACTGCGCATGCAAAATCCGACTGGATGGAAATGGAAAAACAACGTGGAATTTCGATTACCACTTCCGTAATGCAATTTCCTTATAACGATTGCTTGGTGAACTTACTTGATACTCCGGGGCACGAAGATTTCTCTGAAGATACTTACCGCACTTTAACCGCTGTGGACAGCTGTTTAATGGTTATCGACTCCGCAAAAGGGGTTGAAGAACGTACAATTAAACTAATGGAAGTAACTCGCTTACGTGATACGCCAATCATCACTTTCATGAACAAACTCGACCGCGATATTCGCGATCCGATGGAATTGTTAGATGAAGTTGAAAATATTCTGAAAATTCGTTGTGCGCCAATTACATGGCCGATTGGTTGCGGAAAATTATTTAAAGGCGTTTATCATATCACTAAAGATGAAACCTATCTTTATCAATCAGGTCAAGGCTCTACTATTCAAGAAGTTCGGATTGTCAAAGGTTTAAATAGCCCTGAATTAGATGCCTCCGTTGGCGATGATTTAGCACAACAACTTCGCGATGAATTGGAATTAGTGCAAGGCGCAAGTAACGAATTTGAACATGATGCCTTCATTAAAGGTGAACTTACACCAGTATTTTTCGGGACAGCATTAGGTAACTTTGGTGTGGATCATTTCCTTGATGGTTTAACACAATGGGCGCCAAAACCACAATCTCGTCAAGCAGATACAAGAACCGTTGAAAGTTCAGAAGAAAAATTCAGTGGTTTCGTATTTAAAATTCAAGCCAACATGGATCCAAAACACCGCGACCGAGTTGCCTTTATGCGTGTTGTTTCAGGCAAATATGAAAAAGGCATGAAACTAAAACATGTTCGAATTGGTAAAGATGTAGTGATTTCTGACGCACTCACCTTTATGGCTGGCGACCGTGCTCACGCCGAAGAAGCTTACGCAGGTGATATTATTGGTTTACATAATCACGGTACGATCCAAATTGGCGACACCTTTACGCAAGGTGAAACCTTGAAATTTACGGGGATTCCAAACTTTGCGCCAGAGCTATTCCGCCGTATTCGCTTGAGAGATCCTCTCAAACAAAAGCAATTACTTAAAGGTTTAGTACAACTTTCAGAAGAAGGTGCTGTTCAGGTATTTCGCCCATTAATGAACAACGATTTAATCGTGGGCGCTGTAGGTGTCTTGCAGTTTGATGTGGTGGTTTCTCGTCTAAAAACTGAATATAACGTAGAAGCCATTTATGAGAATGTGAACGTTGCAACCGCACGCTGGGTGGAATGTGCCGATGCGAAAAAATTCGAAGAATTTAAACGCAAAAATGAGCAAAATTTAGCTTTAGATGGTGGAGATAACTTAACCTATATTGCGCCAACAATGGTAAATCTGAATTTAGCTCAAGAACGTTATCCTGATGTCGTTTTTTACAAAACTCGTGAACATTAAAATGACAAAGTGCGGTGAAATTGATCTGCACCCCAAAAGTTGGACTCAACAAACCAACAATTGAGGTGCAGATTTTTTA
>NZ_LDVZ01000036.1 GCF_001276515.1 Haemophilus sp. C1 | reverse complement strand
GAACTCGCGACCCCGACCTTGGCAAGGTCGTGCTCTACCAACTGAGCTATTCCCGCATTTATCACTAATCAGCATTGCTGCGTGACAACGGGGCGTATTTTACGGATTTATATATTACTGTCAAACGAAAAAAATAAAAAATATTTTATTTGCTTAAAAATAACTCAAATATAGACGGTTATCATAAAAAATAACTGTGTTTTATTTAAATTTATAATTGAATATTATCCAGTAAGCTACCTTTTGCTGCTTGTAAATATTGGATCATTGACCATATAGTTAAAATAGCGGCGATATAAAGTAAGATAATTGCTGCTATTTCCATATAGTTGTTATAACGCCATAATAATCCGCCTAGTGCTAACATTTGCGCCGTGGTTTTCCATTTTCCCCACCAAGAAACTGCAACTTTACTACGCTCTCCGAGTTCAGCCATCCATTCACGTAATGCAGAAATAATAATTTCGCGAGAAATCATAATAATGGCAGGAATCGTAATCCAAAGAGAGTGTTGATATTCAACGATGAGAACCAAGGCTGCGACAACCATTACTTTATCCGCAACAGGATCCAAAAAAGCGCCAAACCTTGTAGTTTGCTTCCATTTACGGGCCAAATAACCATCTAGCCAATCAGTAACACCGGCAATAAAGAATATTAATGTAGTAATAAAAGGGGAGGATTCGATAGGTAAATAAAATGCAATCACGAAAAACGGAATCAGGATTACGCGAAACATCGTTAGGAAAATAGGAATATTAAATTTCATAGAAATGAACCGCTCTTGGTGTTAGAGATACACCTATTCTAAAGTATCTAAGAATATAAAAAAAGCCACATTATGTGGCTTTCTTGTAAATAATTACGGATTAAAGTTTATCAGCGTTTTGTTTTAAGTATTTTGCAACGCCTTCAGGGTTATCTTTCATCCCTTCTTTACCTTTTTCCCATTGAGCAGGGCAAACTTCACCGTGATCTTCATGGAATTGTAATGCATCAACCATACGTAACATTTCATCGATGTTACGACCTAATGGAAGATCGTTTACTACTTGGTGACGAACGACGCCATTTTTGTCGATTAAGAATGAAGCGCGTAATGCAACGCCTGCTTCAGGATGTTCAATACCGTATGCTTGAGCAATTTCGTGTTTTACGTCTGCTGCTAATGCATATTTAACTTGGCCAATACCACCATTTTCAGTTGGGGTGTTACGCCATGCATTGTGAGTGAATTGAGAGTCGATAGAAACACCAACTACTTCTACGCCACGTTTTTTGAATTCTTCATAACGGTGGTCAAATGCGATTAACTCAGAAGGGCAAACAAAGGTAAAGTCTAATGGGTAGAAAAAGATTACTGCAGCTTTTCCAGCAATGTGTTTTTTAAAGTTGAAGTTATCAACGATTTCGCCATTGCCTAATACAGCAGATGAAGTAAAATCTGGTGCTTGACGGGTTACTAATACCATAGTCATAATTCCTATATAAAGTTAAGTTGAAGTTTTGCCACATAGAATAGCAGCACAATTCTATTTGAAACGCCGACATTTTTATACTCGATTTTATCTATTAAAGCAATTAATCTTATCTAAAATAAGGTGGAAATATGCAACAACACAATCTATCAACAACATTTATCCATGCAGGGCGTAAAAAACGTTTTTCGCAAGGCTCCGTAAACCCCGTTTTACAGCGAGCTTCTTCATTAGTATTTGACAGTATTGAAGATAAAAAACACGCTACTCAACATAGGGCAAAAGGCGAATTATTTTATGGCAGAAGAGGGACGCTAACACATTTTGCTTTACAAGATTTAATGTGCGAAATGGAGGGGGGAGCCGGTTGTTATCTTTATCCTTGTGGTGCAGCTGCTGTCACTAATTCGATTCTTTCTTTTGTAAAAACTGGCGACCATGTGTTAATGAGTGGTGCAGCTTACGAGCCAACCCAAGATTTCTGTAATATTGTGCTGAAAAAAATGCAGATTGATACAACTTATTATGATCCTCTTATTGGTGCTGATATTGCAACGCTTATTCAACCGAATACAAAAGTACTTTTTTTGGAGGCACCGAGTTCTATCACAATGGAAATTCCCGATATTCCGACTATTGTGAAGGCTGCAAGAAAGGTGAACCCTAATATTGTGATTATGATTGATAATACTTGGTCGGCAGGTGTTCTATTTAAAGCGTTAGAGCATGACATTGATATTTCTATTCAAGCGGGTACGAAATATTTAGTGGGGCATTCAGATATTATGATTGGTACTGCCGTTGCGAATGCGCGAACTTGGGATCAACTTAGAGAACATTCCTATTTAATGGGGCAGATGGTGGATGCGGATTCTGCTTATACGACTGCTCGTGGTATTCGCACATTGGGTGTACGATTAAAACAACATCAGGAAAGTAGTATTAAAGTGGCAAAATGGTTAAGTGAGCAACCAGAAGTAAAAACGGTGTACCATCCAGCTTTACCAAGTTGCCCTGGTCATGAATTCTTTTTACGAGACTTTAGTGGTAGCAGTGGCTTATTTTCTTTTGAATTAACTCAACGATTAACCTCAGAGCAAGTATCAAAATTTATGGATCATTTTGAGCTTTTCACTATGGCTTATTCATGGGGAGGGTTTGAGTCTTTGATTCTTTGCAATCAACCAGAAGAAATTGCACATATTCGTCCAAATATTAAACGTAATCTTACAGGTTCATTAATTCGTGTACATATCGGCTTTGAAGATGTAGATGAATTGATTGCAGATTTAAAAGCTGGATTTGAGCGAATTGCCTAAAAGTGCGGATAAAAAAATGCCTGTTTTACACAGGCATTTTTATAGGATTATTTTTGTTCTGAAACTAAACCAATTTGGGAACCGTCAGAAAAATGAATTGAGGTCCCAATAATATCGACTTGAATACTTTTTCCTTGTTGTAAGTGAGGACGAATTTGAGAAAGCACTGCTTCTTCATCGGTTGATAAGGTAACGGTTTCATTTGCTTTCGGTGCAATTGTTTTTCCAAATTGTAATGCAGGAAGATTTGCTACATAGAATGGTTGATTATTTTCTTTGTAAATAGTGAGCCATTGTGCTTCTGAAATTGCTTTATCGCTTAAATTTGTAATTTCATAAGTGATAGAAAAAGATTTTAAATCATCAGTAACAGAAACATTAGTAACTTTTATGTTTGCAACTTTTTGAAATTCTGCATTAGCTTGAGCGACTAATTCATCTATTTTTATTTGTGCCTGTTGTTCTGATTGGGTTGTTGATTGTGTAGCTTCTGTTTTGGGTTGAGCTTTTTCTACAGTAGGTTGAGTTGCTTCTACTGCGGGTTTTTCAGCTTTTTTTTGTTCTTTATCGTTACAAGCAGTTAAAGCAATTGAGCTTGCGACGATAGTTGCGAAAAGAAAAGACTTATTAAATTTCATTGTTTATTCCTATTGAAGTGGTTAAATAATGGTTCAGTGGCGTTAATTATAGATCATATGGCTTGGTATGACAGTCTTTTCTTTTGAAAGTTCATAGAAGTTGTTTTATCATATTTTTCGTTTTCCTTAATCAGCAGAGAAGTACAATGAAACATATTCATATCTTAGGTATTTGTGGCACATTTATGGGCGGCGTAGCGATGATTGCTAAACAAATGGGCTATCACGTAACGGGCTCCGATACTAATGTGTACCCTCCAATGAGCACTTTTTTAGAAGAGCAAGGTATCCAGATTATTCCAAATTATGATGTTGCACAATTACAACCTGCGCCTGATATGGTAATTGTTGGTAATGCGATGAAACGCGGTAATCCTTGCGTAGAATATGTGTTGGAAAATAATTTGAAATACACATCAGGTCCTCAATGGTTACACGACCATTTATTACGCGAACGTTGGGTATTGGCAGTTTCTGGTACGCATGGAAAGACAACTACAACAGGCATGCTAACGTGGATCTTAGAACAAAATGGCTTAAAACCAGGCTTTTTAATCGGAGGAATTGCCGGTAATTTTGGCATTTCAGCTCGTTTAGGAGACAGCCCTTATTTTGTTATTGAAGCTGATGAATATGATACAGCTTTTTTTGATAAACGTTCGAAATTTGTCCATTATAATCCTCGTACACTTATCGTAAATAACATTAGTTTTGACCATGCAGATATTTTTGATGATCTCAAAGCGATCCAACGCCAATTTCATCATATGATTCGAACCATTCCAGCAAGTGGCTTGGTATTAAGTTCGGCGAGTGAACAAAGTGCAAAAGAAACACTGGTATTGGGATGTTGGTCTCAACAGCAATTTTTAGGTAAAGATAACGAGTGGTTTGCTGAACGTATTACAAATGATGCCTCACATTTTGCGGTCTTCCATCATGATGAAAAAGTGGCAGAAGTAAAATGGAATGTAGTCGGACAACATAATATGCATAATGCTTTAATGGCAATAGCGGCTGCTCATCATGCGGGTGTGGTTATTGAAGATGCGTGTAAAGCATTGGGATCTTTTGTAAATGCTAAACGTCGTTTAGAAGTAAAAGGCGAAGTTAATGGCATTACAGTTTATGATGATTTTGCTCATCATCCAGAGGCTATTCTTGCTACGCTAACCGCTTTACGAGATAAAGTGGGGGGCGGTGTTCGTATTCTTGCAGTGCTTGAACCTCGTTCTAACACAATGAAAATGGGTGTTCATAAAGATGAAATTGCGCCTGCACTTGGCCGAGCTGATGAAGTATTTATGCTTCAACCAGAACAACTTCCTTGGGAAGTGGCAGATATTGCAAACCAATGTGTACAACCTGCCTATTGGAATGCAAATTTAGATCGATTAGTGGATATGATTGTCGCTGAGGCCCAACCTACAGATCATATTTTGGTGATGTCTAACGGCAGTTTTGGCGGCATTCATCAAAAAATTCTTGATAAGCTTAAACAGAAATAATCAAAGTGCGGTTAATTTAGAAAATGTTTTTAAGTTGACCGCACTTTTTATTGAATTGACGTAACATCTATTTTTAATTTGTAATTTATAAAAGGAATCTTTGTAGAATGGCTGATCCACATATTAAATCACCGATGGATTTTTTAGATAATCTGACTGTCATTATTTATCGCTCTGGCTTTGTGATAGCGGCGTTGTCTATTTTTGCCATGAGTTGGTATCCAGATTTATCACTCACATTTATATTAATTGCAGCAACTTGCTGTGCCTCTTCATTACATATTTATCTCAAATCCTTCCGATTGCTTTTTCAATTTGCTACTTGGATAGGATTGCTGTTTTATATTAATCATTATCCCGCTTTGGCCCTTGGCGGTGCGTTACTTACTTTAGGTGGTTTGTGTTTTAAAGAATATTTTTGTTTCCGCGTACCTTTGCTAAATTTACAGCCGATATTTGTGGCTTGCTTGTGGTTTTCATGGGGGTTAAATAATCTTATCGCATTACGCATTTTTTCTATTATTTCTGGCATATTACTTTTAGTTTTAGCGATACAAAAATGGCGAATGCCTTTGCATTTTGATATTGGAGACAAAACAAAATATCAAATTTAGAAAAGAAAATGACCGCACTTTTATGAGCGGTCATTGTTTTTAGAAAGGTTTATTTAGCTAAACATTCCATGTAACTATCTGCGGTAGATTGCAAGAATGTTGCATAAGAATTTTTGCCTAAATTGACTTTATCGCCAATTGGATCGAGTTGTCCTACATTGACTTTAGTATTTTGTGCTAAAGATTTAATCACTTTCGGCGTAAATTGTGGTTCTGCGAATAAGCAATTTACTTTATGTTCTGCGATTTCTTCTTTAATGTGCGCTAAAGTTTTTGCACCTGGTGCAACTAATGGATTGATGGTGAAGTAACCCGTTTGTTTTAAACCATAAGCATCATTGAAATAACCGTAAGCATCGTGGAAAACGTAGAAACCTTTATCTTTAACGTTCGCAAGTTGTGTTGTAATTTTTTCACCTTGTTCTGCCAAAGTGCGGTTAAAATCTGAAAGATTTTGTGCAATCAAATCTTTTTTATCTGGGAATTGTGCAGTTAATTTATCCGCTACTTTTTGTGCAACAATTTTGCTGATAGCTGGAGAATACCAAACATGCCAGTTTGTTGTTAAACCTTCGTCATGATCATGGTTATCGTGGTCATGGTCGTGATGTTCATGAGCGTGGTCATGATGTTCATGCTCGTGCTTATGATCATGGCCGTGTTCATGTTCGTGATCGTGTTTATGTTCGTGTTTGTGCTCATGTTCATGTTTATGATCGTGATCGCCATCTTCATGGAAATGCTCATGGTGAGCTTTACTTAATAAAGGTTCAACATCCGCAAGATCAGCAATGGTAATCACTTTTTTACGTTCAATTTGGCTAATTGGTTTGTCTAAGAATGAATCAACGTCTTCACCAATCCACACAACTAAATCTGCAGATTTTACTTTTTGAATATCAGATAATTTCAAATTGTAGTCATGCGGAGAGGCGCCTGCAGGAACAAGGACTTGTGTACTAGTTACTCCATCTGCAATAGATGAAACAATAAAGCCTAGAGGTTTTACTGATGCCAATACATCGGCATTTGCCATCATTGGCGCACTTAAAAGTGCGGCAGAAACGGCGCTAATTTTTAAAAGTTTTTTCATATTTCTGTTTCCTTACTTGTTGGTAATAATTCTCAAAGGGAAAGAGACTACGCCTTTTTATATAAATTGCAACGATTTTATAGAGCACGCGAGGGAAAATTTTTCATTTTCAAAGTAAATAGATTTCATTCGATAAAAAATGCACATTTATGGTCAATGTGCATTTTCAAGAGGTGATTAAGATTTTTTCTTTAGTAATTTATCTATTACACGAGAAACGGCAAAAAAACCAAAGGTTGCCGTAATCATCGTGGCTGCGCCAAATCCGTTTGCGCAATTCATTGTGGCAGAAATTGCACAACCTTCTGTCATTTGTGGGAATATTAAAGGTTGTGTTGAAAATACCGCATCGATGCTAAATTTGTGTTTGGGGTTTTGACTAAAATTGTAATCTTTGCGTAAAACTGACCGCACTTTGGCTAGAAGTGGATCTTGAATGGTTTTACTAAGATCGGCAATTTGAATTTGGGTTGGATCAGTTTGACCGCCAGCACCACCAATAGTAATCACATTAATTTTGTTACGTTTACAATAAGCAATCAGCGACGCTTTAGTTTTCACATTGTCAATGGCATCAATTACATAGTCATAGTCTCGATTGAGGTAATCTGATTGATTCTCTGGTGAGATAAAATCATCAATAATATTGACGGTACATTCTGGGTTAATTAATTTTACTCGCTCTGACATGACTTCAGTTTTTAATTTACCGATTGTGCCGCTCATCGCCGGAAGTTGGCGGTTGATATTCGTGACGCAAATATCATCCATATCAATTAATGTTAGTTTACCAATGCCTGAACGTGCTAAGGCCTCTACGACCCAAGAGCCTACGCCTCCAATGCCTATTACGCAAATATGGGCTTGACGTAAGCGCGCGAGTCCATCAGGTGTATAAAGTCGACCAATACCGCCAAATCGCTGTTCATAATTGTCCACTGGAGCCATTATTGTAACACCCATACTCGGCCATAGTGTTTTGATAATCCTGCGATATGGCCTGCTTGATCACCAATACCGCGATATAAGTCAAAGTGGTGGCCTTTCACTGCACCACCAACATCAAGTGCAACCATTAAATGTAATTTATGTGTGCCAAGCCAGTTTCCGTTATTATCAATGTCAGGCACTTCGACTAAAAGAACAGTACCAGATGGTACAACGCTACGATCTGATGCTACTGAAGCCATTGGTACAAGCGGTACACCTGCAGAACCTTTTACTTTGCCACTTGGATCATTTTTGAAGAATACATAAGAAGAATTACGTTCTAACAAACTTTGTACACGAGATGGATTGCGATTGCCCCATTCACGAATTGCTTGAATAGACATTTTCTCTTTTGGTACTTCCCCATCTTCAACTAATAAACGACCAACAGCGGTGTAAGGAAAGCCATTTTGTCCTGCATAAGCGAAGTAATTAAGGTTTCCATCACCAAAATCTACATAACCGCTGCCTTGTACCCCAAGTAAAAAATTCTCTAACATGGAATCACTATATGCTAATTCTAATCCTTGACCCGCTAATGCACCGGCATAGATTTGCGCACGGCTAAAACGTTTATTTGCTGGCATACGATAAATTGGATTTTGGAATTGACCTTGCGGTGAACGGCGAGCATGAAGGACAGGAGAGTAGTAGCCTGTCATCAAAACATTTTGATATCCATCGAACCCACGCATAATTTGCGGATGGATATTAAATTGAGTGAGTTCATTAATATTTGCTCCAGAAAGAACCCAATTTGTAATCTTTTCATAATTGTCGTAAAAATTGGTGGAAAGTTTACTCGAATAATTTTTTATATTGGAAAGCTGTGTTAAAAAATCGCCTTGATTTATTACCGCACTTTGGTTTTCTATATGGGAAACAGGCATAAGAGCTGCTTGCTGATAAGTTCGATTGGTATATTTTGCACCGAATTGTTGAGGATCACTACCATTTGAGGTGGTGGGAATCTGAATGTTTTTTATGTTAGAGGTACAAGCTACCAAAAGTGCGGTAATAATTGAGATAGAAAAAGTTTTGAACCAAAATGGTTTACACACCGACATTTTCAATCCTAAAGTAAGCAGAAATAAGGCTGCATACGCTACCAAAATTTACAGAAAACAACCAGTGTTATTTAGTGGAATTGATTAATAAAACTACATATTGAACATTTTATTAACAAACAATACGTAAAATTTTGTTTAATTCTTGCAATTCAATTTTAAGCGAGTATAGTACGCCTCATCAGACGCGGGGTGGAGCAGCTTGGTAGCTCGTCGGGCTCATAACCCGAAGGCCGTCGGTTC
>NZ_LDVZ01000037.1 GCF_001276515.1 Haemophilus sp. C1 | reverse complement strand
TAAGCTGTTCTTTTGGTGCTCCAAAGTTAAACCGAAATTCACATTCCTTCAAGAATAAAGGAAAGTTTTTTCGGTCGGTTCCATTATATTTTCGGAGGATTCTCTTCACCTGACTCCAGAAATTTTCTATTCCATTTATGTGGTTTTGTTTCACCGCAAATAGTTCGGAATGATTGATTCGTTCGTGGTGAAATTTGCTCACATCAAGGGCATCATAGCTTAGATAAGTATCGGTATAAACCCAGCTGTCAGGCTTGATTTTCCTCACAATAACAGGCATTAATGTCTCTGTTTTGGTATTTTCTACCTCTACTGTAAATACTTTTCCTTGTCGCTTTAACAAACCGAATACAGCAACTTTTCCTGCTGCGCCTCGACCTCGTTTTCCTTTACGATGACCGCCAAAATAGCTTTCATCAAGCTCAATTTGACCATCAAAAACCTCATCGGCTTCAAGGGCTAAATGATAGCTAATGACTTCACGAATTTTTCGGTAAAACAAAATCGCTGAATTGGCTTGGATACCGAGTAAATCAGCCGTTGCTCGGGCTGTTACTTCTAATACAAAAAATTCAAGGCGCTTATTTTGTATAGATTTCTTTAATTTACAATGAGTTATCTTCATTTTTATAGATTAGCACACTTGCTAATCTACGTCAGCCCCAAAACTAAAGCCTTGATTATCAAGGCTTTAGTTTTGTCAATGTAGCTTGGCAGGGTCATCTTCTAGTAAATTAACATCAATAATATTTTCCCAGTCAAAAACTTTTATTTTTTGCTCTTTAGGATTAAAGAAATCAACTCCAGATAAATGTTTTTCTTTTATTCCTAGCCATTGAGTAAAACCATACATAAAATTAAATGCCGATTGTTTTTCATTAATTTCTATTCTTTTAATTGAATCACTTGAAAACATAATAAATGGAACTTCGTAGTCTTGTTTATATAAATTACTAACATGTAAGGAATCATTTTTATGTGCTAAACCATGATCTGAAAAATATATCACGGAAAAAGATTCATTATTTTTAATTAATAAATTATTTATATTTTCAATGAATTTATCGGTGTATTTTATTGATTCTAAATAACAAGACATTTGTTGATTGATAAAATAATTTTCAACTTTATAAGGTAATCTTTCACAAAAAATTGGGTGCGAGCCCATTAAGTGTAATACTATTAATTTATTTGTATTTTTTTTCTTTTTCCAGAATCTCTTTAAATTTTGGCAATAATTCAGTATCAAATTTTTTCTTAGTGTCATACCATAAATCTTTTGTAAAAAAATTGTAATCTGCATTAACTCCTAAGCGAGACGCCATAGTGTCATATTCTCCAATTTTCCCTTGATTTGAAAGCCAATATGTTTTTATATTTGCTAATTTTAATAGAGAAATTATATTGTCAGTATAAACTGTTTTATAATTTTCCTGTCTATATAGTGTTCTTTGTAACGATGGCTGTGTATTTGGTGCTTCAGAATAGTAATTATTAAAAATAGTACCATTTATACTCTCTAAGAATGGAGTTGTCTTGATTGGATAACCATATAAGGACATATAATCCTTTCTCATACTCTCACCAATAATAAGAATGTAGTTCTTATATTTAGGTGAGACAGAGACAATTTCCCACTTGGAGTCCTTATTAAATGATTCATCAAGAAAATGTTTTTGTTTGAAATACTCTGAGGTTACCCTGACCATATTCAGAATAAAAAGACAATGGATAGAACTTAGATTGAGATAAGTAATATGAATAAGATATATTGGATGATTTTGATTTTATAATGCCGCTAATTGGCTTTATTAATATGTAAGAAAGGAGCGTTATCCATATTAAAATAAATATTTTTTGTTTCTTTATTAAGTTGATAGAATTGCTTGCTTGCTTGCTTGCTTGCTTGCTTGCTTGCTTGCTTGCTTGCTTGCTTGCGTATATTGTACTAATAAATATACAAGAATAAATACTCATTAAAATATAAATATAATTTGGTATCGAAGATAAATATTCTAATGTTTCGTTTATGTTAGTTTCGTATATTGAGACTATAATTCCAAAAGAGGGACCACCATAAGATACTCCTGCTGGATAATAAATTATAGAGGTTATAAATAATATACTAGACGTAATCAAGCCAATGATTCTTGATGATGAAAATATTAATATTAGAAAAATATATAATATGGCTAGATGAAAAAATGTTTCCTGTATGGGCTTTTCCTAAGCCAATATTTGTTAGGAATGAAAAAATAAAAAGCGATAAATGAAAAAATATATTCACTTTATTTATTTGATGTTTTAAAGTTGTTGTTTTCAATGTATTTCTCTCTTTAATATATGAAATAATCAATAAAAATAATTTGATTCTGACTTATTAACTTTTTTATTGTTTGTTAGTTACAAACAATCTTAACTGCAAGTCCACCTTGCGATGTTTCGCGATACTTGGCATTCATATCTTTGCCTGTTTCGTACATTGTTTCAATCACTTTATCCAAGCTTACTCTTGGATTAGTGGTACGGCGTAAAGCCATACGTGATGCATTGATTGCTTTTACTGAAGCAATCGCATTGCGTTCGATACAAGGTACTTGAACTTGACCGCCAACAGGGTCGCAAGTTAAGCCTAAGTTATGCTCCATTGCAATTTCAGCTGCGATGCACACTTGTAGTGGATTGCCACCCAGAATTTCAGCTAATCCTGCTGCTGCCATTGAACAGGCCACACCCACTTCCCCTTGACAACCCACTTCTGCGCCAGAAATCGAAGCGTTCATTTTATAAAGCGAACCAATCATACCTGCAGCTAATAAATAGCGTTCAATGATTTCAGGTGTTAATGGCGAAATGAATTTTTCGTAATAAGCTAATACCGCAGGAATAATCCCACACGCACCGTTAGTTGGGGCTGTAACTACGCGTCCACCCGCTGCATTTTCTTCATTGACAGCAAGCGCAAACATATTGACCCAGTCGATCACGCGCATTGGATCGTTAGATAAATTCGTATTGGCTTGCAACACACGATAAAGTGAAGCTGCACGACGTGGTACTCTTAAAGGGCCGGGTAATATGCCTTCTGTGTGAATACCGTGTTCAATACAAGCCTGCATCGTTTTCCAAACATTCTCTAGATGAGCACTAACAGCTTCTTTGCCATGCAAGGCGATTTCATTTTCCAACATCACAGTGGAAAGCATTAAGCCATTATCACTGCAATGTTTTAAAATATCTTCGGCATTTTTGTAAGGATAAGGCACTTGAACTGTGGTTTTTTCTTCTTTGCCAAAATGGGCTTCATCGACAATAAAACCACCACCAATCGAATAATAGGTTTGGCGATAAAGCTCTGTGCGATTTTCATCAAGGGCGGTAATTGTCATACCATTTTCGTGCAATTTTAAAAAAGTGCGGTGGAAAATAAGATTATTTTCAAAATCAAATTTTACCGTTTTTTGACCAACATTAATTGGTAAAAGCGCAGTTTGTTTCACTTTCTCGATGAAACCTGAAATCATATCGATATCCACATTATGTGGTAAATAACCCGCTAACCCCATAATTATGGCGATATCTGTACTGTGACCTCTCCCTGTCATCGAAAGAGAACCATATACATCCACATGAATTTCAGCGGTTTGTTCAAACTGATTTCGTTTAATTAAGTCGTCTATAAATTGTTTGCCGGCTTTCATTGGACCGACAGTATGGGAACTGGATGGCCCAATTCCCACTTTAAACATATCAAATACGCTAATCATAAATTTCTCAAAATTCGTTAAAAATTAAAGGCGATTATAATAATCCATAAACAACCGCAGAAATAGCAATTAGTCCCATAATTGTTACAAAAACATTACTGAAACGTCCGCTGTAGCGTTTCATTGCTGGGATTTTGCGAATCGCGTACATTGGCATGATAAACAAAATCATCGCAATGATTGGGCCGCCAAGAGATTCGATTAAGCCTAAGATACTTGGATTAATAATCGCAACGCCCCATAAGGTTAATAAGAAGAAAAGTGCGGTCGCATAATTGAGTTTTTTACGATTTACAGATTCGCCTTTCATTTTCAAATATAAGCCTTCTAAGCCTTCACGTGCGCCCATATAGTGACCGAAGAATGAGCTAGTAATCGCTAAGAATGCAACAAGTGGGCCAAAATAAGAGATATATGGGTTATCAAATTTATTCGCTAAGAAAGACAAAATACTAATATTCTGTTCTTTTGCTGCCACTAACTCTTCAGGTGTTAGTGTTAATACACAGCTAAATACGAAGAACATTACGAAGAATAACAAAATCGTTGAGGTGCCTTTTTCTGTATGGCCGATATGGCGTTCTGCACCATCGAAAGTTTTGTATTCACGGAATTGTGAGCAAGTAAAAGAAGAAATTGCTGGCGAATGGTTAAATGAGAATACCAATACAGGAATAGTAAGCCACAATGTGGTGACAAAACCGCCTGCTGTTGGGAATTCATGTAACATCGCACCATTCCATTCTGGAATTAAGTAAATAGAAAGAACAAATAAAATTAATACCAACGGGTAAACAAGCCATTCTGTGATTTTTAACATCACTTTTTCATTAAATAACATCACGGAAATCAATACCGCAATTAATACAAAAGAGAGAATGACTCGATTTGGTGACGCCATCCCAAGTTGATTCACAATAAAAGAATCTACGGTATTAGTAATACCATTACCGTAAATTAAAAGAATTGGGAAAATCGCAAAGAAATAAAGGAGGGTGATAAGCTTACCCGCTGTTTTACCAAAGTGTTCTTCCACTACTTCAGTAATATCGCTGCCAGGATTTTTTGATGAAAGTACAAAATAGGCTAAGCCACGGTGAGCAAAATAGGTCATTGGTCCGACGATAATTGCCATTAAAACTAACGGCCAAAATCCACCCATCCCTGCGTTAATCGGTAGGAATAAGACGCCAGCGCCAACTGCCGTACCGAAAAGGTTTAACATCCATGTTGCATCAAATTTGTTCCATTTGAGTTTTTCTGTTGGTTTCATAGTTTGCTCCAAAGCATAAATTACTTAAATTTGTCAATTTGCAGAGCAAAATACGCTCTAACTAAATTTGAGTATTATGTTATGCCGATAAATAGAGAATCTCAAAGAGTAAATTCTAAAATTGTGATCAAGTTAAAATTTTTTTATAAAAAGTGCGGTAATTTTCAGCGACAAAAAAATCGGTGCGATCACGACACCGATTGCGTATAAAAATAAATGAAATTAGAACCGCACTTTTTTCAATCTTAAGGCGTTCATCAATACGGAAATTGAACTCATTGCCATCGCTGCGCCTGCAATCACTGGATTTAGAAAACCTAAAGCAGCAAGGGGGATGCCGAGAATATTGTAAATCAAAGCAAAAAATAGATTTTGTTTGATATTTTTCAAGGTTGCTCTTGCAATAAAAAGCGCATCCACAAGTTGATTCACCGAATGTTGCATAAGCGTTGCTGAGGCCGTTTGTTCTGCAATATCTGAACCTGATTTCATCGCAAAACTGACGTTTGCAGCGGCTAAAGCAGGCGCATCATTTATTCCATCACCTACCATTGCTACAACATGACCTAGAGCTTTCAGATTTTGAATTTGTTCCGCCTTATCTCTAGGGCTGAGGCCTCCAAAGGCTTTCTTAATGCCGAGTTGTTTAGATATGTAATCCACGACAGATTGTTGATCGCCACTCATAATTACTACATCAATATTTTGCTGTTGTAAGCGTTGAATGGCATGCAAGCTATCGTTTTTTAAGGTATCCGTCAGCGCAAATGCGCCAATAGGTTCATCATTTATAGATACCGCGACAATGCTCGCAATTTGCCAGATATCCTCTAAATTTTTAGGCAAGATTAAACCGCAATAATCTGGTTTGCCTACTTTTATTGTTCCTACTTGTTCTAATTCGGCTTGAATGCCTTGACCGACTTCCATCTTTGAAAAAAGTGCGGTGGGAATTTCTAACATTTTTTGTTCTGCTGCTTGCACAATAGCTTTTGCAATTGGGTGGTTAGCTTGTCGTTCAACGGCTGCGGCAAAACGATACAAATCGTCTTCAGAATATACCGCACTTTGTGGTTGCCATAGTGCTGAAATTTCAAGCTCTCCCTTTGTTAGTGTGCCAGTTTTATCAAGTACAACGGTATCCACATGGGCAGTTCCCTCCATTGCTGCTGCATCTTTAAACCATACGCCAGCATTAACCGCTTTACCTAAACCAACCATGATGGATGCTGGTGTGGCTAATCCCAAGGCACAAGGGCAAGCAATCACAAGCACGGATACCGCATGAATAAGTGAAGACACACTATCATTCGTCAGAACGTAGGTGAGTGCGAAAGTAATAAGTGAAATCAGTAATACAGCAGGTACAAACACTGACGCAACTTTGTCAGCAAATCGTGCAATTGGCGCTTTTGAACCTTGCGCATCTGATAATGCATTCATCATATCGCCAAGTAAGGTTTGGCTACCAAGCTGATTCGCTTGATAGATGATAGAACCTTCAGTTACCATCGCCCCCGCTAATACTTTTCCACCTTTCTGTTTTTCTTCTGGACGAGATTCACCCGTTAAATGACTTTCATCACACCACCCATTTCCACTTTCAATTATGCCGTCTGCTGCAATACGCTCGCCTTGATTGGCACGAATGATCTCTCCAATATTGACTTGGTCAAGGGCAATTTCAGTCCATTTGTCATTACGTAGTGCAGTGACTTTTTTCGGTGTCAGTTGCAAGAGCATGCTTAAGCTATTTAGGCTGTGCTTTTTAGTGCGATCTTCAAGAAATTTTCCAAGACTGACAAAACCAATCACCATAACAGAAACTTCAAAGTACACATGTCCCATTGCATGATTGTCGTGGTAAAACAGCATAAAAGCAGAATAAAGATAAATAGTGAGCGTTCCTGTGCTGACCAGTACATCCATATTGGCAAGTCCACCACGAATACTACCGATTGCTCCGCGATAAAATGGAATGGCTAACCAAAGTTGCACAATGCTCGCTAATGCAAATTGCCAAATCGGCGGTAACATTAAGTTATGGGAGTCACCTATCATACCAAGCATTCCAATCAGAAATGGAATATTGATTATCCAAAGTACGATTAATCGCCAAGGGATTGATGTATTTTTTTCTATTGGTAATTCGTTGGTTTGTTTGATATGGGCAGAGAAACCTGTTTTATGAATAATCTCGATAATTTGAGTTTCGCTTGCTTGCGTAGCGTCAAATACCACTTGTGCTTCTTCGGCAGCAAAATTTACGCCTGCTTGTTGCACAAATGGTTTTTTATTTAAAACTTTTTCAATGCGATTGGCACAAGATTGGCAGGTCATCCCACCAATCTGAATCGAAATTTTTTTACTCTGTGGCATCAAATCCAGCATCTTCAATGACCTCAATCAACTGTGCAATATTGACTCGATTTTCATCAAAAGTAATATTCGATTTACCCTCTAATTGCACATCAGCAGATTGTACACCATCTAATTCAGTTAAAACTTGAG
>NZ_LDVZ01000038.1 GCF_001276515.1 Haemophilus sp. C1 | reverse complement strand
TATTTAGTGTATTACAACCAAAAACGAATTAAACTTGGTTTAAAAGGATTGAGCCCAGTGCAATACCGAGCTCAATATTTAAGTTAACTAACCTGTCCAACTTTTTGGGGGCAGATCAAAGTGCGGTCAAAAATGGTCGCATTTTTACCTTATGTAAAATAATATTTACACTTTGTTGTAAAGAAATTATCATAGCCATATCTTAATTATTTCCATTTCCTGAATATGACAATTTCTAAATTTGATCCACAAAATCCTTTCGATTGTTTTATTGTGCAAAGTGAAGTTATGAAAAGTGCGGTAGAAAACGCGAAACGTTTTGCTATGTTTGATGTGTCTTTGTTAATTCAAGGCGAAACGGGGACAGGAAAAGATTTGTTAGCGAAAGCCTGCCATTATCAGAGTTTACGTCGCGATAAAAAATTTATCGCAGTAAACTGTGCAGGATTGCCTGATGAAGATGCCGAAAGTGAAATGTTTGGTAGAAAAGTTGGCGACAGTGAAACCATTGGTTTTTTTGAGTACGCTAATAAAGGGACGGTTTTACTGGATGGTATTGCTGAACTTTCATTAAGTTTGCAGGCTAAATTATTGCGTTTTTTAACGGATGGATCTTTTCGTCGAGTAGGCGAAGAAAAAGAGCATTATGCAAATGTACGTGTGATTTGCACATCACAAATTCCACTTCATTTGCTTGTTGAGCAAGGTAAAGTTCGTGCTGATTTGTTTCATCGCTTAAATGTTCTCACTATTAATGTGCCACCATTACGTGATCGAATTGCAGATATTGAGCCACTGGCGCAAGGTTTTTTACGGGAAATTAGTGACGAATTAAAAATTGCAAAACCAACTTTTGATAAAGATTTTCTTCTTTATTTGCAGAAATATGATTGGAAAGGGAATGTTCGTGAGCTTTATAACACTCTTTATCGTGCCTGCTCTCTGGTACAAGATAATCATTTAACTATCGAAAGTTTAAATCTTGCTCCGACACAAAGTGCGGTGATTTCTTTGGATGAATTTGAAAATAAAACCTTAGATGAAATCATCGGTTCTTATGAGTCACAAGTCCTAAAATTATTTTATGCAGAATATCCAAGCACGAGAAAATTAGCTCAACGTTTAGGCGTTTCCCATACTGCGATTGCGAATAAATTGAAACAATATGGGATTGGAAAATAATTTTCTATAAATTAGGCATCCTGAGATTGTATTTTAATATCCGCTAATCTAGAAGATTGCTTACATAACTTTAACCACATAATTTTATCAATCTGTACGTCTAATAAGAATTCTCCCTGTTCAGAAATTTGTTCATGGCGTACACAATCAAGTTGATAAAAAGCATGGCGAAGTTTGCCTTCGTGAGGTTGTAAAATTAAAGAAAGAGAAAGTATCTCATTTTTTAACCGCACTTTAATAGCTTCAAACAATAAATGAATACCCAGCTCATCTTGCGCCGAGAGATAGACTGCAACTGGCTGATTTTCATCATTGTATTCGATATGCGGCGCAACATTTTCCAACAAATCAATTTTGTTATATACCAATAGAACAGGAACTTCTCCTGCACCAATTTCTTCTAGCACATCATTGACCGCATCGATATTTTCTTGTTTTCGCGAGTCAGCCGCATCAATCACATGGAGTAATAAGCTGGCCTCTACCGTTTCTTGTAAAGTCGATTTAAAGGCTGAAACAAGATCATGAGGAAGCTGTCGAACAAATCCTACTGTATCCGCTAAAATTGCCGTGCCTACATCTTGAATCTGTAATTTTCGTAAAGTTGGATCTAAGGTTGCAAAAAGCTGATCTGCAGCATAAACCTCTGCATTGGTTAAACGATTAAATAAGGTTGATTTCCCTGCATTGGTATAGCCAACAAGTGAAATTGTCGGGATATCTGCTTTTTGGCGTGTTTGGCGATTTTGATTGCGCTGTTTCTCCACTTTTGCCAATCGATTTTGTAATTGAGAAATGCGCACTTTAATCAATCGACGATCTGTTTCTAACTGAGTTTCACCCGGTCCACGTAATCCTACCGCCCCTTTTTGTTGATCTAAGCCTGTTTTTCGACGAACTAATCGAGTAGATAAGTGTTTTAGTTGAGCAAGTTCAACCTGTAATTTTCCCTCATGAGAGCGTGCTCGTTGGGCGAAAATATCTAAAATGACGCCAGTGCGATCGATTACTCGACAATGACATAAACTTTCTAAGTTACGTGTTTGTGCTGGGGTTAATTGATTGTTAAAAAGCACAACCATTAGCATTATGTGATTGCACCGCATCTGCAATTTCTTGAGCTTTTCCCTCACCTACAAAATATTTAGCTTGAGGAGTGCTACGGCTTGTAGTGATAGTATCTAATACATCCACATTGGCAGAATCAGCGAGTAGCAAAAACTCTTGTAGATCGTCAGTGTTTTTATCTTGCGCAAAGAAAACGTGAACCACGATGGCGGTATCACGCGTTTTTCCAGATTGTTGGGATGAAGAAAGTGCGGTTGAAATTTCCTGAGAATTTTCAACCGCACTTAATAAATATTGATTATCCATTGATGGAGCTGTGATTATTCTGTTTGAGTTTCCACGCTTTCAACGGCTTCAGTTGTTGCTACATGATGGCTGCTATTGTGATGAGAAACAGCGCGCGCAGGCACAACGGTTGAAATTGCGTGTTTATATACCATTTGGTTCACAGTGTTTTTTAATAAAATCACGAATTGATCGAATGATTCAATTTGACCTTGAAGTTTGATTCCATTTACAAGGTAGATTGATACAGGAATGCGTTCGCGACGAAGCGCATTTAAATAAGGATCTTGTAAAGATTGCCCTTTTGCCATTTTGCTATCCTTTGTTGTCGTTATTATGAAATTTTGATGATAGAAACGAGTTGTCTCCGCGCGCAAGTGTAGCAATAAACACAAATGTTGTCTATTTGCTTTCCCGCAACTTTTGTAAAATTGCTTTCATTTTATGATCTAGTGGTGCATTGAAACGTAGTGTTTCACCATTTTTAGGATGCTCAAACCGAATTGAAAAGGCATGTAAGAACAAACGGTTCAATCCCAATTCACTCATTTGTTTATCAAAATCTTTATCACCGTATTTATCATCTAATGCAATGGGATGTCCCGCATATTGTGTATGTACACGAATTTGATGTGTACGCCCTGTGACTGGTGAAGCCTTCACAAGCGTAGCATTTGTATAGCGTTCTTCAATGCTGAAGCGGGTTTCAGATGGTTTGCCTTGCTCGCTGACACGCACAATGCGCTCTCCGCTGGATAATTCATTTTTCAAAAGCGGTGCTTGAACAATTTTTACATGGGATTGCCATTGCCCACGTACTAACGCTAAATAATCTTTCTGAACAGTTTTGACGCGAAGTTGTTCATGCAAATTACGTAATGCCGAACGTTTTTTAGCAATTAATAAAATGCCTGATGTATCGCGATCCAAACGATGAACTAGTTCTAAAAAGCGTGCTTCTGGACGCAATGCCCGCAAGGCTTCAATCACACCAAAATTTAAACCACTCCCGCCATGCACAGCGATTCCTGAAGGTTTATTTAAAACAATTAAACAATCATCTTCAAACAAAATTTGGTTTTCAAGTGCGGCGACTTTATTGAGATTTTTTGAAATCGACGCGTCGTTTTTTTCAGCCACACGCACTGGCGGAACGCGAACAATATCACCTGTTTGCAGTTTATATTCTGGCTTAATCCGGCCTTTATTTACCCGCACTTCACCTTTACGCACAATACGATAAATTAAACTTTTGGGTACACCTTTGAGTTTTGCTAATAAATAATTATCGATACGTTGGCCACTTTCATCTTCGCTAATTGTCAGCATTTTTACTGATGAATTAATGATTTTTTCGTTTTGTTCAGTCATCTTTTTTCCTTTTGAAAATTGGCGCGAATCATATCACAAAGGCACTATTAACGTAACTCTATGAACGTAATATTCACCTTGCTAATTAATCATTTTCTATGGATAATAGAGCGTCTTTTTGCGCCTAAGAATTTGCGTAAAAAAGGATCAGTTTTGTTGGTGAAAACTCAATGCGGCAATCGGCATAAGACATTGATAATCAACATTTTTCTTGAAATGAATTAGCCGCTTGCAACGCGTGTGGAATATCGCGTTGTTTTATAAAGCAAACGTTTATGCTTATATAACGTTATCAATGCACCCAGCAACATACAGTCGTGAGATTGACTGGCGCGAGAAACACGAGGTCGATAACGAAGCAAAGTGCGGTTTATTTTGAGGTCTTTTAAAATATTTAATAAGAGAATTGACAATGAAAAGAATGTTAATTAATGCGACTCAAAAAGAAGAGTTGCGTGTAGCGCTTGTTGACGGACAGCGCTTATTTGACCTGGATATTGAAAGTCCAGGACATGAGCAAAAAAAAGCGAACATCTACAAAGGGAAAATTACTCGCGTTGAGCCAAGCTTAGAAGCGGCTTTTGTAGATTATGGTGCAGAACGTCATGGTTTTTTGCCATTAAAAGAAATTGCTCGTGAATATTTTCCCGATGATTATGTTTTCCAAGGTCGTCCGAATATTCGCGATATCTTGAGCGAAGGCCAAGAAGTTATCGTTCAAGTTAATAAAGAAGAACGCGGAAACAAAGGCGCAGCCTTAACCACTTTCGTTTCTCTTGCGGGTAGTTATTTGGTTATTATGCCAAATAATCCGCGTGCGGGTGGAATCTCTCGTCGTATCGAAGGGGATGAGCGTACTGAATTAAAAGAGGCATTAAGTTCATTAGATGTGCCTGAAGGCGTGGGGTTGATTGTTCGTACTGCTGGTGTGGGGAAATCTCCAGAAGAGTTGCAGTGGGACTTAAAAGTTTTACTTCACCATTGGGAGGCGATTAAACAAGCATCTCAAAATCGTCCAGCACCTTTCTTGATTCACCAAGAAAGTGATGTAATTGTACGTGCTATTCGTGATTATTTGCGCCGTGATATTGGTGAGATCCTTATTGATAGCCCGAAAGTGTTTGAAAAAGCAAAAGAGCATATCAAACTTGTTCGCCCAGATTTCATCAATCGCGTGAAACTTTATCAAGGCGAAGTGCCTCTTTTCAGCCACTATCAGATCGAATCTCAAATTGAGTCCGCATTCCAACGTGAAGTGCGTTTACCTTCTGGCGGCTCAATCGTTATTGATGTAACTGAAGCCTTAACCGCTATTGATATTAACTCCGCGCGTTCTACTCGTGGTGGCGATATTGAAGAAACTGCATTAAATACTAACCTTGAAGCGGCAGATGAAATTGCGCGTCAATTACGTTTGCGTGACTTAGGTGGTCTAGTTGTTATCGATTTCATTGATATGACGCCAGTTCGTCATCAGCGAGAAGTGGAAAATCGTATTCGTGATGCCGTTCGTCAAGATCGTGCTCGTATTCAAATTAGCCGCATTTCTCGTTTCGGTTTGTTAGAAATGTCGCGTCAGCGTTTAAGTCCTTCACTAGGTGAATCTTCACATCACATTTGTCCTCGTTGTCAAGGAACAGGTAAAGTACGTGATAACGAATCTCTTTCTTTGTCTATCTTGCGTTTAATCGAGGAAGAAGCATTAAAAGAAAATACAAAACAAGTGCATACAATTGTGCCAGTACAAATTGCTTCTTACCTTCTTAATGAAAAACGTAAAGCAATAAGCAATATTGAAAAACGTCACAATGTAGATGTCATTGTTGCGCCAAATGAAGCAATGGAAACACCGCACTTTAGCGTTTTCCGCTTACGCGATGGCGAAGAGGTGAATGAATTGAGCTATAACTTAGCGAAAATTCACTGTGAGAAAGATGAAAGCACCGAGGAATCTCTTGTTTCTCGTAATGTGGAAACAACCGTTGTTACTGAACAACCAGCGGTTGAAAGTGCGGCAGTTGCGCTTTCTATTTCTGAAGCTGCTCCGACTCCAGTTGAGCGTAAATCGAATGAGCCGTCTTTGTTAGCGAAAATTATTGTGAAGATTAAAGGCTTGTTTGCTTCTGAATCTGAAGAAAATAAACCGAAAAATAACCGCACTTCGCGTAATTCTAATCGCAATCAACGCCGTTCACAGGATCGCCGTACTTCTCGTCGCCTACGTTCTGAAAATAACGAAACGGAAAGAACCGAAGAACAAGTTCGTAATGTTCGTGAGCGTAATCAACGTCGTCCGCGCCGTAACTTAGTGGAAGAAAGTATCGCTGAAAGTGCGGTAAATTCTACACCAGTTTTTGAGGCTCAAGATGAAAAAACTGAGCAAGTGACTCAACGCCGTCAACGTCGTGATTTACGTAAACGTGTGCGTGTTGAAGATAATGAGATGGCTGTTGAAAATAACGCAAACATTGTTGAACAAATGCCAGAAGTAGATGTTGTCGAAGTTCAGGCCGTTCAAGATGATGAAAAACCAGTTCGTCAAAACCAAGAACGTTCTGAACGTCAAGATCGTCAACGACGTACTCCACGTCATTTGCGTGCAGCGAATAATCAACGTCGTCGCCGTAATCAAGAGCCAAAATCGCCAATGCCATTATTTGCTGCAGTGGCTTCACCTGAGTTGGCAAGTGGAAAAGCTTGGGTGGACTATTCAACAGTGAACACTCCGAAAGAAAATAATTTCTTATCTGTATATGAATTGCTTGAGCAAGAAAAAACTAAAAAAGGTTTTATCACGCCAGCAATGGGGATTGTCGTTGAAGAAAAATCTCTTGAAGTAAAACCAGCATTAGATTTTATTACTCAGCCTGCTAATGAATCTGTACAGAAAAAAGTACAAGAATCTTTGGAGCGTTTAAATTCTCATAAACCTCAAGAAACAGTTGGGGCTACTGAGTCAACGATTGCTGTAAATGAGTCTGAAACTGTAAATGAACCAGCCTTTGTTCGTACTTATGAGTTTAATGGGCGTTTAGGTACTATTTCTTCAGTTACGCATACAAAAGCGGAGATGACTTTGGCGAAAGCGAGTGATGAAATGCCTCAGCCATTCCCAATTATTGAATGGCAAGATTCTCGTTATTATTTCTATGGTAAAGGTGCAGCGGGACATCATTGTGCAATTAGCCACGTTTATTCTGAGCCAACCCGCGCAAAATCAGAATAATCAAAAATAAAAATAGAATTGACGTAACCAAAATTACGTCAATTCTTTTTATTTTTAGGCTGCAGTAAAAATAATCACTTGATAAAAACGAGATGATTTCTGCTTGACGGTCTTTCTCAAAAAACGTATTATGCGTGCGCATTAAATCACGGAGGAATGGTCGAGTGGTTGAAGGCACCGGTCTTGAAAACCGGCGAGGGTTT
>NZ_LDVZ01000039.1 GCF_001276515.1 Haemophilus sp. C1 | reverse complement strand
TCGAACTCGCGACCCCGACCTTGGCAAGGTCGTGCTCTACCAACTGAGCTATTCCCGCAATAATACTTTTATAATGTGAAATTGGAGCGGGAAACGAGGCTCGAACTCGCGACCCCAACCTTGGCAAGGTTGTGCTCTACCAACTGAGCTATTCCCGCAGTTCACATCAGTGAATGAGGTCGCATTATACAAATATTTTTGGGGCTTGCAAGGGCAATTTCATAAAAAGAAATTTTTTGTTGAAGTTTTCGTCAATCTAATTTCATGAAATGTTCGCGATAATAAGCCAGCTCTTTAATCGATTCTCGAATGTCATCTAGTGCCAAATGGGTATTCTCTTTTTTAAAGCTTTCTAAAATTTCAGGTTTCCAACGTGCTGCAAGTTCTTTTAATGTACTCACGTCTAAATGGCGATAATGAAAATAATCAGCTAAATCAGGCATATATTTCACTAAAAAGCGTTTATCTTGGGCAATGCTGTTACCGCAAATTGGCGACGCACCTTTGGGCACCCATTTTTTTAAAAAGTCTAAGGTTTGTAATTCTGCTGCACGTTCGGTAAGTTTGCTGGCTTTTACGCGTTCAATTAAGCCATTTTCACTATGTGTTTTTTGGCACCAATCATTCATTTTATTGAGTAATTCATCAGACTGATGAACCGCTAATACTGGGCCCTCTGCCAAAATGTTTAAATTTTTATCTGTTACGATAGTGGCAATTTCAATAATACGTTCTTTTTCCGGATCTAAACCGGTCATTTCTAAATCAATCCAAATAAGATTTTGTTTATCGAATGGCATAATATCAGGTATCCTATGCAAAAATTTTTTTCATTTTACCAAAAACAAGGGAAAAAACGACCGCACTTTTATGGCTAAACGTAAATTAACTCAAAACCAAACTAGAAGAATTCAATCGAATAATGCGAAAACATTACATCGTCATAAGAAAAAAGAGATTGAATGGTCAGATGAAATGCTGGGCGAATCGCAAGAAGGCGTTGTGGTCACACGTTATTCTATTCACGCAGATGTAGAAAATGAACAAGGCGAAATTTATCGTTGTAATTTGCGCCGTACCTTGTCGAGTTTGGTGGTGGGAGATAAAGTCGTTTGGCGTAAAGGCAATGAACAATTGCAAGGTGTGAGTGGCGTGATTGAGGCGATTCACCCTCGAGAAAATGAAATTTCCCGCCCAGATTATTACGATGGTTTGAAACCCATTGCAGCGAATATTGATCGTATTATTATTGTATCAGCGGTGTTGCCAACGCTTTCCTTAAATATCATCGATCGTTATCTTGTTGTGTGTGAAATAGCTGAAATCAAGCCATTAATTGTTTTGAATAAAGTGGATTTATTGGCACAAGAACAGCGTCAAGAAATTGAAGAACAACTTAAAATTTACCAAGATATTGGCTATGAAATTTTAATGCTTTCAGCAAAGAGCGGTGAAAATATGGAAAAATTAACCGCACTTTTGGCACAAGGCACGGCGATTTTTGTTGGGCAATCTGGTGTCGGTAAATCGAGTTTAATTAATCATATTTTGCCTAGCGTAAATGCTCAAGTAGGGGATGTGAGTGAAACATCAGGCTTAGGACAGCATACGACGACATCATCGCGTCTTTATCATTTGCCACAAGGTGGTAATTTAATTGATTCACCAGGAATTAGAGAATTTGGGCTTTGGCATTTAGATGCGGAGCAAATCACAAAAGGGTATCGAGAATTTCAATATGTATTAGGCACCTGTAAATTCCGTGATTGTAAACATTTGAGCGATCCAGGGTGTGCGTTGCGTGAAGCAGTGGAGCAAGGCAAGATTTCGCCTGTTCGTTATGATAATTATCATCGATTAATTGAAAGTTTAAGTGAAACAAAATCACAACGTCATTTTTCAGCAGTTTAACGATTGCGCAAGCTGGATGATAAATAAACAAATCCTGCGTTTTTTTATGATCTAATTCAATTTTTTTAGTGTTTATTCTTGATTATTCGCTTTTGAACAAGGATACTAAGGCGGATTTTATCTTTGTATTTTTTTAACTATTATTTAGTAGAGAGGTAGCATTATGTACTCAAAAGATGTTGAAATCACCGCGCCAAACGGCTTACACACTCGTCCTGCAGCACAATTTGTGAAAGAAGCGAAAGCATTTTCTTCTGATATCACAGTAACATCTGCTGGTAAGAGCGCAAGTGCAAAAAGTTTGTTTAAGCTACAAACGCTAGGTTTAACACAGGGTACGGTGATCACCATTTCTGCTGAAGGCGAAGATGAGCAGCAGGCAGTTGAGCATTTAGTCGCTTTGATTCCAACTTTAGAATAATTCTTACTTAGCCATAAAATTGTGAAATTTTATGGCTATTGTTTATCTATCCCTTTTTTAATTATTTCGGAAGGTATCTATGATTTCTGGTATTCTCGCATCACCTGGTATTGCCTTTGGTAAGGCACTTGTTCTTAAAGAAGAAAAGATTGTTCTTGATACACAAAAAATTACTGATGATCAAATTGACGCAGAAATTGCTCGGTTTTACGAAGGTCGTGCATTGGCGGTGGAACAACTTAATTCAATCAGAGAGCGCGCATTAATTTCTTTAGGTGAAGAAAAAGCCGCGATCTTTGAAGGTCACTTGATGATTCTTGAGGATGAAGAATTAGAAGAAGAAATTCTTGATTATCTTCGTTCAAATAAAGTCAATGCCGCAGTTGCAGCGAGTAAAATTATTGATCAACAAGTCACAATGTTATCGGAGATCGATGATGAATATTTGAAAGAGCGTGCTGGCGATATCCGTGATATTGGTAACCGTTTAATTAAAAATATTTTGGGTATGTACATAGTAGATCTTGGCGATATTCAAGAAGAATCAATTCTTGTTGCTTATGATCTGACTCCGTCAGAAACCGCCCAACTTAATCTTGAAAAAGTATTAGGGGTTGTCACTGATATTGGTGGTAGAACCTCTCATACTTCTATTATGGCGCGTTCTTTAGAATTACCAGCGATTGTAGGCACAAATAATGTGACCGAATTAGTCAATACAGGTGATTACTTAATTTTAGATGCGATAAATAATCAAGTTTATATCAATCCAACACAATCTCAGATTGATGAATTAAAAACACTTGAAGCTAAAATTTCTCAGGAAAAAGCAGAGTTAGCTAAATTAAAAGATCTTCCAGCAATCACCTTGGATGGACATAAAGTTGATGTGGTCGCGAATATCGGGACAATCCGTGATTGTGACGGGGCAGATCGCAATGGTGCAGAAGGTATTGGTTTATACCGAACCGAATTCTTATTTATGGATCGTGAACAGCTTCCGACAGAAGAAGAACAATTCATCGCCTACAAAGAAGTCGTAGAAGCAATGAACGGGCGTTTAACCGTGCTTCGTACTATGGATATTGGTGGCGATAAAGAGCTTCCATATTTAGATTTACCAAAAGAAATGAATCCATTCTTGGGATGGCGTGCGATTCGCATTGCGTTAGATCGCCGTGAAATTTTAAATGCACAATTACGCGCGGTGTTGCGTGCTTCAGCGTTTGGTAAATTGGCGATGATGTTCCCGATGATTATTTCTGTAGAAGAAATTCGAGAATTAAAAGCGGTTATTGAAACATTAAAAGCGGAATTACGTGCAGAAGGCAAAGCTTTTGATGAGCATATCCAAGTGGGGGTAATGGTTGAAACACCATCCGCTGCTGTAAATGCAAAATTCTTAGCAAAAGAAGTAGATTTCTTCAGTATCGGTACTAACGATTTAACCCAATATACTTTGGCGGTGGACCGAGGCAATGAGTTAATTTCGCATCTCTACAATCCGATGCAGCCATCTGTGCTTGGTTTAATTAAACAAGTAATTGATGCTTCTCATGCAGAGGGCAAATGGACGGGAATGTGCGGTGAATTAGCTGGTGATGAACGTGCAACCTTATTGTTACTTGGTATGGGATTAGATGAATTTAGTATGAGTGCTATTTCTGTACCTAGAATTAAAAAATTAATCCGTAATGTGAATTTCCAAGATGCAAAAGCCCTTGCTAATGCGGCATTACAAAAACCGACCGCTTCGGAAATTGAGCAGTTAATCGAAGAATTTTTGGCGGAAAATGCATTAAATTAAACAAAATTGTTTGATTTTACGTTAAAATAACAGCCATCTATGAATTGATAGGAGATTAAAATGGGCTTATTTGACAAGTTATTCGGTTCAAAAGAAAACAAATCTGTGGAAGTTGAAATTTATGCACCTATCTCTGGTGAGATTGTAAATATTGAAGATGTTCCTGATGTAGTTTTCTCTGAAAAAATCGTAGGTGATGGTGTTGCTGTTCGTCCTACCGGTAACAAAATCGTTGCGCCAGTGGATGGTGTGATTGGTAAAATTTTTGAAACCAACCATGCTTTCTCAATGGAATCAAAAGAAGGTGTAGAATTATTTGTACACTTTGGTATTGATACCGTTGAGCTAAAAGGTGAAGGCTTTACTCGTATTGCTCAAGAAGGCCAATCTGTTAAGCGCGGTGACACCGTGATTGAATTTGATCTTCCTTTATTAGAATCAAAAGCAAAATCTGTATTAACACCCATTGTTATTTCCAATATGGATGAAATTTCTTGCATCGTGAAAAAATCAGGTGAAGTAGTCGCTGGAGAGTCAGTGGTATTAGCCTTAAAAAAATAATTTGTTTACGATAAAAAGTCCGCCTTTGTGCGGATTTTTTATTTATTATAGTTACCTAGGGTAAGTATACCCTAGGCTAATTTTAAGGCTATCCCTTTGGGATAGAGGATAAGGTTCCTCAAAGAGGAACTACTATAACTAGCCGTGGGTATACCTACCCACGGTAAAATATAAATTTTAAAAATTACGATAGTTAAAGTGAAAATAAAGCAATGATTTATAAACTTACTGGCTCTCTCCAAAACTATGTTTGGGGCGGCAATCAATATATTCCTCAATTACTGAATATTCCTGCGGAAGAAAATCAATATTATGCTGAATGGTGGTTAGGCGCACATCATTCTGCGCCTTCAACCATTGAAGTCGATGGTAAAAATGTATTACTTACTGAATTTTTACAGAAAAATCCTACCGCACTTGGTGTTCAAAGCCGATCAAGTTTTGGTGATGAATTACCCTATTTATTAAAAATTCTTGATGTTGCTCAACCTCTTTCAATTCAACTTCATCCAACAAAAACGCAAGCTGAAATAGGCTTTGCGGAAGAAAATGCGAAAGGCATTGATTTAAAAGCATCAACACGTACTTATAAAGATAACAATCATAAACCTGAAATGATGATTGCTTTATCCGATTTCTGGTTGTTGCATGGTTTTAAAAATAAATCGGATATTATCGAAACTTTAGAGGCGCGATCATCTTTAATTCCGCTTGCAAAAAAATTGCATGGACAAGATTTACATGCTTTCTATGCCGATATTATGCAAGCAGAACAGGCCCAATTACACCAATGGCTTTCCCCAATTCTGTTGGAGAATCAAGCAGATTATGAGGCTAATAATCTGGATTTAACTAATCCAGATTATTGGGTGCTTTACACCATTGATGCAATGAATATTGCTTTAGATAAATTAGATGCCGGTTTAATTTGCTTCTATTTGTTTAATATTGTGCACCTCAAAAAAGGCGAGGGAATTTACCAAGATGCGGGTATTCCGCACGCTTATTTACGTGGGCAAAATATTGAACTGATGGCTTGTTCAGATAATGTAATTCGCGGTGGTTTAACGCCTAAATATGTCGATATTCCAGAATTGCTTAAAATTGTCGATTGTCGTGAAGTGGAGCCTAAAATTATCCCGTCGGCACCTCAAGACGCGCGTATATTTACTTATGCTACGCCTGTACAAGATTTCGCTTTGCAAAATATTCAATATGAATGTGGTGAAACTCATCATTTAAAAGCACAAAGTGCGAGTATTTTATTGGTGATGAATGGCCAGTTAAGTTTACGCTCAGAAACGACCGCACTTTCTTTTAAACAAGGTGAGGCAGCTTTCATTACCGCAGGCGCTTCTTATGAAGTGGAAGGCTTAATTGAAGGCTATGCAGTAGTGGCAAAATTGCCTTAATAGTTTTGGGTTTTATTCGATAAGAAAAAATTCAAGTGCTTAAGTATTAAAACTTATTGATTCTTCTTAAATTAAATTTTTGCTCAGAAAGTGGAAAATACTGAGGAAGAGTGACAGTGGGTATTTTGAAGATATAAATCGAACATTTGTTGTTTAACGGATTACGTTGTTTAGTCATAAAAAATCTGCCCCTAAATCGTTGGTTGTTTTCTCCAACATTTAGGGGCAGTTTTTCAAGTAATTGAATAATATAAATTAGAAGCGATAAGATACGCCTAAATTATATCGAATATCACGATAATT
>NZ_LDVZ01000040.1 GCF_001276515.1 Haemophilus sp. C1 | reverse complement strand
TATAAAATGCGACATAAGGTCGCATTTTTTTATTTAAAAGTGCTATTTTTTTTATAAAAATCTAATTTTATATGATTGTTTGATTTTTTATTCTATTTTATCAGTGTTTTTAGCCGTTATGTAGACTAGACAAAAACTTTTTGCTTAGTATGATGTAAATCATTGATACAAAGCATGGGCACTTTTGAAAGTGCGGTTCGTTTTAGGAGTAAAAAATGAAGAAGTTATCTGGCGCAGAGATGGTGGTTCAATCTTTACGCGATGAAGGCGTAGAGTATTTATTTGGTTATCCTGGTGGGGCAGTATTAGATATTTATGATGCGATCCATACACTAGGTGGTATAGAACATATTTTAGTTCGCCATGAACAAGCGGCGGTGCATATGGCGGATGGTTATGCTCGTTCAACAGGTAAAGTAGGATGTGTGCTAGTGACTTCGGGGCCAGGAGCAACAAATGCAATCACTGGGATTTTAACGGCTTATACAGATTCTGTGCCTATGGTCATTATTTCTGGTCAAGTAATGAGTAATTTAATTGGCCGAGATGCGTTCCAAGAATGTGATATGGTGGGAATTTCTCGTCCAGTTGTGAAGCATAGCTTTATTGTCAAAAAAGCGGAAGATATTCCATCTGTTTTGAAAAAAGCTTTTTATATTGCCTCAACTGGTCGTCCAGGTCCTGTAGTTGTGGATATTCCAAAGGATACTGTAAATCCGAATTTTAAATATCCTTATGAATACCCTGAATCTGTAGAGTTACGTTCTTATAATCCGACAGTAAATGGGCATAAAGGCCAAATTAAAAAAGCATTAAAAGCACTTTTAGTGGCGAAGAAACCGATACTTTTCGTCGGTGGCGGTGCTATTGCTGCTGAATGTAGTACGCAGTTAATTCAGTTTGCACAACGTTTAAATTTACCAGTTACTTCATCATTAATGGGATTAGGAGCTTATCCAAGTACAGATAAACAATTCTTAGGTATGTTGGGGATGCACGGTACTTTAGAAGCTAATACGGCAATGCACGAAAGTGATCTTATTTTGGGGATTGGCGTTCGTTTTGATGATCGCACAACAAATAATTTAGAAAAATATTGCCCAAATGCCAAAGTGATTCATATTGATATTGATCCAACCTCGATTTCTAAAAATGTTCCAGCAGCGATTCCAATTGTCGGAAATGCGAAAAATGTATTGGAAGAATTTTTGAGTTTATTGAATGAAGAGGGATTAAAATCTCAAACGGATCTTGAAAGTTGGTGGCAAGAAATCAACCAATGGAAAGCAAAAAAATGTTTGGAATTTGACCGCACTTCTGGTGTGATTAAACCGCAACAAGTCATGGAAGCGGTATATCGTCTCACTAAAGGACAGGCGTATGTGGCTTCTGATGTAGGGCAACATCAAATGTTTGTTGCGTTACATTATCCATTTGATGAGCCTCGTCATTGGATTAACTCTGGCGGTGCTGGCACCATGGGATTTGGTTTACCCGCTGCATTGGGCGTGAAA
Organism: Haemophilus sp. C1; assembly: GCF_001276515.1. Classification (GTDB taxonomy): domain Bacteria; phylum Pseudomonadota; class Gammaproteobacteria; order Enterobacterales; family Pasteurellaceae; genus Haemophilus. The sequence continues at coordinate 4,442 of NZ_LDVZ01000040.1, read as the reverse complement.
TTGGCTCATCCTGAAGGAACTGTTGTTTGCGTTACTGGCGATGGTAGTATTCAAATGAATATTCAAGAGCTTTCTACCGCAACACAATATGGCATTCCTGTTGTTATAATTTGCTTGAATAATCATTTCTTAGGAATGGTAAAACAATGGCAAGATTTGATTTATTCTGGTCGCCATTCGCAAACCTATATGAATTCCTTACCTGATTTTGTGAAATTGGCAGAATCTTACGGTCATGTCGGTATAAAAATTGCTACGCCCGATGAACTTGAAAGCAAATTGCAAGAAGCATTCAGTATTAAAAATAAATTAGTATTTGTGGATATTAATGTAGATGAATCTGAACACGTTTATCCAATGCAAATTCGTGGTGGCGCAATGAATGAAATGATTTTAAGTAAACCTCAAGAGGAGACAAACTAATGCGTAGAATTTTATCTGTTTTACTCGAAAATGAGTCTGGAGCTTTATCGCGTGTTGTTGGTTTATTCTCTCAACGTGCCTTTAATATTGAAAGCTTGACGGTTGCACCAACGGATGATCCAACACTTTCTCGAATGACTATTGAAGCGGTGGGCGATGAACAAGTACTAGAGCAAATTGAAAAACAACTCCATAAATTAGTAGATGTATTTAAAGTGGTTAATTTAAGTGAGCAGGAACACATAGTTCGTGAAATTGTTTTAGCGAAAGTAAGAGCGGTGGGTTCATCTCGCGATGAGATTAAACGTTTAGCCGATATTTTCCGTGGTCAAATTGTAGATGTCACACCAAAATCTTACACGATCCAATTAAGTGGAACCAAAGACAAAATTGACGCATTCATTTCTGCATTGAAAGAAGAAACCACATTGTTGGAAATTGTTCGTTCTGGGTTGATTAGTGTGTCTCGTGGAGAAAAGAATATTCTCTAAAATAGGGACGTAAAGTGCGGAAATATTTTAATAGAATTTTACCGCACTTTATTAGAAATATATTTGTTTTTAGTTTTTTTATAAAAAAATCGTGACCAAGTTCACAAATCTAAAAATATGTGTTTGCATAACTGATCGGATTTCTTTATTCTGAAACCACTAAAAACAAGTGCTATCTTAAATAGCCGACATCTATTTTGCTTTCCGAGTAGTGCCCCATTGGGGCACTTTTTTTATGTTTATTTACAGAATAAAAAATCCCTTTCGTAAGAAAGGGATTTTAATTATCTAAATTACATTTTTTCTACAGTTTTAATACCAAGTAATTCTAAACCTTGTTTTAAGGTTTTTTCCGTTAATAATGCCAATTTCAAACGGCTTAATTTTACGGACTCATCTTCGGCATTTAAAATTGGGCAATGTTCATAGAATGACGAGAAGATGCCTGCAAGTTCGTATAAATAAGCACAAAGCACGTGTGGTGTGCCTTCTTTTCCGACTGTTTGCACCGCTTCTTCAAATTGTAGAAGTTTAATTGCAAGCGCTCTTTCTTTATCATCTTCAAGTGTTAAAGGTGCAGCCAAAAGTGCGGTCGAATTTATATCTGTTTTATTAAAGATCGAACGAATACGGGTGTAAGCATATTGCATATAAGGTGCAGTGTTACCTTCGAAACTTAACATATTATCCCAATCAAAAACGTAATCAGTAGTACGGTTTTTGGAGAGATCTGCATATTTCACCGCACCAATACCGACAGCCTCAATCACGGCTTCTTTTTCATCATTAGATAAATTTGTATTTTTTTCATTAATTAATACGGTGGCGCGTTCAATTGCTTCATCTAATAGATCGGCTAATTTCACCGTGCCACCGGTACGGGTTTTAAATGGTTTGCCATCTTTACCAAGCATCATCCCAAAGTTTTTATGCTCTAAAGAGAAACTGTCTGGTACATAACCTGCTTTACGAGTAATTAACCAAGCTTGTTGCATATGTTGGCTTTGGCGAGTATCTGAAAAAACAAGTGCGCGATCAGCTTTTAATGTTTCATAACGATATTTTGCTGCAGCAATATCGGTTGTAGTGTAAAGGAAACCGCCGTCTTTTTTCTGAACGATCACGCCCATTGGGTCGCCTTCCTTATTTTTGAATTCATCTAAATAAACAACCAATGCACCATCATCTTCTACAGCTAAGCCTTGTTTTTTAAGATCTTCTACGATACTTGGTAACATTGGATTATAAAGACTTTCACCCATCACATCTTTTTCGGTTAAAGTCACATTCAAGCGATCATAGTTGTGCTGATTTTGTTGCATGGTGATGTCAACTAAACGTTTCCACATCGCTCGACAATATTCATCACCACCCTGTAATTTCACAACGTAATTACGCGCTTTTTCTGCGAAGACTTCATCTTCATCGTAGTGTTTTTTGGCTTCGCGATAAAAGGCTTCAAGATTTTGTAATTCCATTTCACTCGCATGCTCGTTTTGCATTTTTTCTAGATAGGCAATGAGCATTCCGAATTGCGTTCCCCAGTCACCAACGTGGTTTGCACGAATGACATTGTGACCTAAAAATTCTAGAGTTCTCACAACTGCATCACCGATGATCGTAGAGCGTAAGTGACCTACATGCATTTCTTTTGCTACGTTTGGAGAGGAGTAATCAATAACAACAGTTTGTTTATCCGTAGCTTGAATGCCTAAATTTTTTTGGGAAAGCGCAGTTGAAACTTCAGTTGTTAGCCAAGTTGGATTTAAGAAAATATTAATAAAGCCAGGTCCAGCGATTTCTAATTTTTCTGCAATATCAGATAGTTGAGCATTATCTAAAACTTTTTGAGCAAATTCTCGTGGATTTAAACCTAATTTTTTTGCCGCAGCCATAATGCCATTGGCTTGATAATCGCCAAATTGTGGTTTTCCTGATTGACGAACAAGCGCATCGCAAGATTGATCTGCTCCAGCAAGAATCATAGCTTGTTTGATTTTGTCAGATAAAATAGATTGAATATTCACGTTTTTTCCTATGTTCAAATTGAATAATGAAAATAATCAGCTATGATACCGTTCTTTATATATTTCTTAAAGGGACAAAATGACAAATTTACAGGAAAATTTGACCGCACTTTCAGCAGATTTAGCAACATTTGAAAGAAAAATTCAGAATTTAGCCAAAGAAATGACAATAGATTTGTCTGATTATGAGATCGATCATCTTGCATTACGTGTAAATAGTGAGCAAAATGCTAAAAATTGGCTGATACTTTTATTAAAGTGCGGTAAAATTTTGTCCGATAACATTGTTAATGGGCGGAAAATTTATTTGGTTAAATTAGCAAAACCGATCAAATTTGCTCATCAGTTTGTGGATGTTATTGAATTACCGTTCCCTAAACATAAACAATATTCAATTGAAGGTTGGGAGCATATTGAAATTGTAATTCCATTTCTACAGAATGAATCGATAAATGAATGGGTTAATCGTATCAATATGCATTTTTTATGGAACGAATTAACTCAATTAAATATTAAAGTGAGTGAGCCTAAGGTGGTGGGGGAGAGATTGCCAAATCCATCTATTGCAGTAAGTTTTGCTAATAAAGCAGTAAATCATACTTGTATTAAGGTTCATCCTTATTCCATAGAGAAAATCGTTGAGGTTTAGCAAAATGAAAAAATTATCTCTTACATTGGTTGCTTTAGTAGCTGTTGGTTTAAGTGCCTGTTCTTCTTTTCAAAAAGATGAGAATGCTTACAAAGGCCAAATTATTTTTAGTCAAATGGAAGGTGAAAATCTTAAATTAACTATTCGTAAAAATAATTGTTCAGGTAATCAACAAGAAGGTGAACAAGTCGTACTGACTCACAAGTATGATTCAACCTTGGTTGTGGGTGCTTGTGTTTTAGTATCAGACAATGGTAATACTAAAAATATTTCAACTTTTTCTCCGAGAAATCCACTTTAATTCCTTTTCAGAGGGGGTATAGCATATGAAAAAAACAAGTATGGCATTAGCACTGCTAGTTGCTTTTAGTGTGACTGGTTGCGCGAATACTGATATTTTCAGCGGTGATGTTTATAGCGCATCTCAAGCTAAAGAAGCTCGTTCAATTACTTATGGTACGATTGTTTCTGTACGTCCTGTTAAAATCCAAGCTGATAATCAAGGTGTAGTTGGTACACTTGGTGGTGGTGCGCTAGGTGGTATTGCAGGTAGTGCAATTGGCGGTGGTCGTGGTCAAGCTATTGCAGCAGTAGTTGGCGCAATTGGCGGTGCAGTAGCTGGAAGCAAAATTGAAGAAAAAGTAAGTCAAGTAAACGGTGCTGAACTTGTAATTAAGAAAGATGATGGGCAAGAGATCGTTGTTGTGCAAAAGGTTGACGGCAGTTTTGTAGCTGGTCGCCGAGTTCGTATTGTTGGTGGCGGCTCAAACTTAAATGTTTCTGTGCTATAACTAATAGCGTTAACGCCTAATATATTATTAATCAGCGTCTTAATCAGTTAAGGCGCTGATT
>NZ_LDVZ01000041.1 GCF_001276515.1 Haemophilus sp. C1 | reverse complement strand
TGAAGATTTGAAATTACGTTTAAATGATAAATAAAAAAACCTGCTAATTAGCAGGTTTTCTTTTTCCAAATTATTTAAAAACTCACCGCACTTTTTAATTTTTTCAGTGCATTGGTTTCTAATTGACGAATACGTTCCGCAGATACATTATATTTTGCTGCCAAGTCGTGCAATGTAGCTTTGTTATCATCTAACCAACGAGCTTTGATAATATCCTGACTACGCGCATCTAGACTTTGTAACGCTGCACCTAATTGCTCGGTTGCTTGGTTTTCAAAGTTTTCATTTTCAAGCTCTGCTGCGAAATTAGAACTTTTATCTTCCAAATAAAGGGCGGGAGAATAGGTTTCTGTTTCTGCATCATCAGTGGGTAAATCAAAACCTACGTCCGCACCGCTCATACGTGATTCCATTTCGATCACATCTTCTTTGGAAACACCCAATTCGTTTGCTACGATATCAACTTCATTTTCATTGAACCAGCCTAAACGTTGTTTAGTTTTGCGTAGGTTGAAAAATAATTTACGTTGAGCTTTCGTAGTTGCGACTTTTACAATACGCCAGTTACGAAGAACATATTCGTGGATTTCAGCTTTAATCCAATGCACAGCGAATGATACCAAACGTACACCAACTTCAGGGTTAAAACGTTTGACAGCTTTCATTAAGCCGATATTGCCTTCTTGGATTAAGTCAGCTTGTGGCAAACCATAGCCAGAATAGCCACGCGCAACATGGATCACGAAACGAAGATGCGACAAAATGAGTTTTTTCGCAGCATCTAAATCCTCGTGATAATACAAGCGTTCTGCCAATTCCTTTTCTTCCTCTGCGGTCAGCATCGGATATTCATTTGCCGCACGAATATAACCTTCGATACTGCCTTGAGGAACTAACATCATTTGTGTTTCTTTATCCATCGTTTCCCTTCTTTATTTTGGCTTTTGCCAATCAATGTACTTAGTTATAGCACAATAAGCTATCTTATTGAACCAATTTGTTAATAAGACAGGTTTTATCAATCAAAAGTTCAATTATTCTAAATAATTCTGATTAATTAGCAAAGTGGAATGAGGGTTAAATTAAGATTTTCATTAATCACTTTAAATAGTAAATCAATGTTTGGATGCTTGCCTGGATTCGCTTTTGCATCTTCGACGTGTTCTGTAAACCATTCAACACCTTGTTGTGCTGAAGTGCAGTTTAATTTCCCGTTAAATTTTTCAGCCAATGCATTATAAAGGCGAAGCGAACCTAATTTACCTGGTATGGCAGGAATGTTGTGGATAATCGTTTCACCATCCATCACATTTAAACCGGTTAAATGATCGATTGTGGGTAAGGTTTCTAAAATTTCTTTAAAGCTCATGGTTTATTTCCTTAATCTATATAAATTACGCGATAGTTTGCTCGCTATTTACTTCGCCAGTTGAACCGATAAATCGTACTTCAGGTTGTAAATATACACCGAATTTTTCTGCAACAGTTTGGCGAACGTGATGGGCGAGTTTGACTACATCTTGTCCTGTTGCCCCGCTTTTGTTAATTAACACTAATGCTTGTTTTTCATGAACGGCTGCGCCGCCAATTTGAAAACCTTTAAGATTGCATTGATCAATCAGCCAGCCCGCCGCTAATTTCACTGAGCCATCTGCTTGCGGAAAGTGCGGTAGATTTTCGTGATGTTTTTTGATTTCTTCAAAATGTTCTGAATTGACAACCGGATTTTTAAAGAAACTCCCCGCATTACCAAATTCATCGGGGTTAGGTAATTTACTTTGACGGATATGACAGACTTCATCAAAAATTTGTTTAGCGGTGACCGTTTTTGGATCGAACTCTACAAGCGAACCATATTTTAGTACTGGTTGCCAATCTTTCGTGAGTTTTAATCCAACCGCTGTAATCACATAGCCTTGTTGATAACGATGTTTGAAAATACTTTCACGATAACTAAATTCACAATCTGTCGCGGTTAATCGGAAAGATTCTTGGGTTTCAAGATTGAGCACATCCACATAATCGCATACATCTTTAAATTCCACTCCATACGCACCGATATTTTGAATCGGCGCAGAACCGGCACAGCCCGGAATCAAGGCGAGATTTTCCAATCCATTAATGCCTTCATTCACTGCCCATTCCACTAATTTATGCCAATTTTCGCCGCCATTGACGTGAAGATAGTGAAAATTTGCATCTTGTTCGTGCGTAATCCCCATTAAACGGTTAAGGATCACGATGCCGTTAAAATCTTCTAAAAACAGCATATTGCTGCCTTGACCTAGAAAAAGTGCGGGTAAATTTTCTGCTTTTGAATGAGCCCATGCTTGTTGTAGTTGTTCAATGCTATGCGCTTCGATAATTTCACGAGCATTAGTATGAATATGGAAAGTGTGAAAAGGTTGTAAATTTTGCATTTTGATGTCCTAAAATAATGTATGCGGCAAGGTAATCTTGACTTGCGTGCCGCCTTGTTCACGGCGATGAATATGCAATTGTGCATTAAGCTGACGACAACGTTCCGCCATAATATTCAAACCGTAATGCCCTTCTGGCTCCTCAAGATTTGGAATGCCAATACCATTATCTTCAACTAAAATTTCGTATTCGCCTTCTTCATTAATTCTTGCGCTAATTTCAATTGCGGTGCCTTGAGAATGTTTGATTGCATTGGTGGTGGCTTCACGTACAATTTGCAGAACATGAACCAGTTGTTGAGGGTTCAAACTTTGTGATGGCAATTGACAATTCACATTCATTTGCATTGTTGTTTGTGATCGTAATGAATCAATCACTTGTTCTAGTGCAAGCTGTAAGTTCGCTTCTTGTATGGTTAAACGGAAAGTGGCTAAAAGCTCGCGTAACTGTCCATATCCACTGGAAAGTGCTTGTTCAAAATCGGCAATAATTGCCAAACTCTTTTCTTTTGATTGTTCGTCTTCTTTCTTCAGGTTATGTTTGAGCAAAGTAAGTTGAATTTGTAAAAATGATAAGACTTGAGCCAAAGAATCATGTAATTCTCGTGCGATAATTGACCGCTCTTCCATCAATAAAAGCTGTTCTTGTTGGCGTAAATTTTTTTGGAAATAAAGGGCTCGAGCAAGCATTTGAGCAAGGTTTTGCATCATTCTCGGATCGGGGCAAGGTAATCCCGCTTGCCAAGATAGAGTACCAAATTCCTCATTATCCACAGAAAGTGTTTCAGTCTGCAAAGCGTACTCTACGTCTTGATTGCCCAAAGTAATATCCCAATGCTCTGCACCCATAACTTCAACTTTGATATATTTCAAATTCTCGCTGACCAGAATATGGTCAAGCACTTGGCTTAATACTTTATCGTTGAGAGTGTTGGCATTAAGAATTTGAGAACTTTGATAAAGTGTAGTCAAAGAGCGGTTGGTTTGGCGTAACTTTTGTGTTTTTTCGTTTACTGTTTCTTCCAAACGTGAATAAAGCTGACCAAGCTCCGTGGACATTTGTGTGAAGATACGAGCCAATGTACCGAGTTCATTTTGTTTCGTTGTATCAAGCGGAATGTGATTGAATTGACGCATTTGCACTTGCATACTGGCTTTTGTCATTAAGTGCAATGGTTTTACAACTTCTCGCTGTGTGTACCAAATCACATAAGACACCATAGCTAAAATTAACAACATAGCGAAAAAAAGCACCGATACGCCCAAAATCCATTTTTGCTCACTGAAACGTTGCAGTTCAAACACAAAATAATCAACATCTGCCACATAGTCAGTGAGCTGCTTACTATAGTTTTTTACATCGTGTTGGCGCGCATATTTTTCCATGTTCGTCCAACGTTGCAAAATGTTTTGATAGGAATGTTTTAATACATTCGGTGTGAAAAATTGATTTTGAACTTCTAGTAAAGCAGATGAATGAAGACTTATATGATAACGACGTAAGTTCGTTTCCACGCTTTCTGGTTGGTCTTGCATTTCATAAAGCAAGCGATAACTTTGCATACGCAAAGAACCTGAAATATTAATGGCTTCGGCATCATATTTATTACTGCTCATAATTGCCAAACTGAGAGAACTAATCACACCAGCAACGATAAGAATGATAAATAAATATTTCGCAATACGAGTGGAAACGGAACCTTTAGTATGCACAGGAAACTCCAGTGGAAATTTAAAAAAGTGCGGTGAATTTTTTATTTCTTTTTAAATTTAGCCCAAACTTTATCTTCTTGACCTCGCCATAAACGTTGAACGTTGTCATGATGGCGATAAATTAATAGGCAACACACAAGTGCAACGGGAAAAGTAAATTCAGGTTTGAACCACCACACATAAAAAGGCACAAGTAATGCAGAAATAACCGCACTTAATGAAGAATAGCCACTAACAAGAAAAACAAAGATCCACGTACCAAACATTGAACCTGCAACAGTCCAAGAAATTGGTGCGATTGCCCCAAAGGCAGTTGCTACACCTTTGCCACCTTTAAATTGAAAAAAAATTGGGAAAATATGCCCTAAACAAGCACCAAGTGCGACCATCCCCAATTCAAATTGAGTAAGACCTAAATAATAACCCGCCCACACAGGAATCATCCCTTTTAACATATCAAAAACAAGCACCGCCAAGGCAGACTTACGATTTCCAATGCGCAACACATTTGTTGCCCCAGGATTGTGTGAGCCATTTTGACGAGGATCGGGTAATCCAGTAAGGCGACAAATTAAAATCGCACTGGAAATTGAGCCTAAAAGATAGGCAAAAAGCATATAAAAAAGGGCGAAAAGGCTCATTCTACACTCCAGCAAGAAAAACTGTTCGTTATTTTACCCAAAGTTGATAGCATACGCCTACAATAATTTTAGAGGAAACCTTATGGATCGTATTTTTATTGAAGAATTGACTGTTTTTGCACAAATCGGTGTATATGATTGGGAACAGCAAATTAAGCAAAAACTTGTGTTTGATTTGGAAATGGCTTGGGATTGTAAGCAAGCAGCGGAAACGGATGATGTTGAATATTGTTTAAATTATGCTGAAGTGAGCCAAGTGATAATTGATTATGTGGAAAGTAAACCTTTCTTGTTGATTGAGCGAGTAGCTTATGAAGTGGCTGATTTGCTTGAGTCACGTTATCAACTTCAAGGATTAAAAATTAAACTGAGTAAACCGAAAGCCGTCGCGCAAGCTCGAAATGTTGGCGTATTGATTGTACGTGGATGTTTAAAATAATGTAAAATTTTCGTAAAAACTTATCGGCTTTTAAAACAAAATTGACTAAAATAGTCGTGAGTTTTTACTGCAATAAAGGAGATTGCAATGAATATGAAAACCTTATTAGCACTAGCGGTTAGTGCGGTATGTTCAGTTGGTGTTGCGCAAGCACATGAGCATAATCATGAGCACAATATGGCACCAAAAGGTGCTTCTATTGAAGTGAAAGTGCAACAACTTGATCCAGTAAACGGTAACAAAGATGTGGGTACAGTGACTATTACTGAATCTAACTATGGTCTTGTGTTTACCCCTAATTTACAAGGATTAAGCGAAGGCTTACATGGTTTCCACATCCATGAAAACCCAAGCTGTGACCCAAAAGAAAAAGAGGGTAAATTGACAGCTGGTTTAGGCGCTGGTGGTCACTGGGATCCTAAAGGTGCAAAACAACATGGTTACCCATGGCAAGATGACGCACACTTAGGTGATTTACCTGCATTAACTGTATTACATGATGGTACAGCGACTAACCCTGTTTTAGCACCACGTCTTAAACATTTAGATGATGTTCGCGGTCACTCTATTATGATCCACGCTGGTGGTGATAATCACTCCGACCATCCAGCTCCACTTGGTGGTGGCGGCCCACGTATGGCTTGTGGCGTGATTAAATAATTCGATTGTTCGAAATGATCTGCACCCCAAAAGTTGGACTCAACAAACCAACAATTGAGGTGCAGATTTTT
>NZ_LDVZ01000042.1 GCF_001276515.1 Haemophilus sp. C1 | reverse complement strand
CCCTTATCACCTTTATCACCTTTATCACCTTTATCACCTTTATCACCTTTATCACCTTTGTCGCCTTTTTCGCCTTTTTCGCCTTTTTCGCCTTTAGGACCCGCAACTCCTGCATCCCCCGTTGTATTTTTCACATTGGAGCCTACAAAAATAAAGTCACCTTTAGTATCAGTACGTTTTTCTGCATATAAACCATCCCCAAAATCCATACGTAAGCCATTAGCAAGGAAGTTTTCAACAACTGTACTACCAATTGCTGGAGATGTGGTTGCGCCTGCAGGTGCTTTCGCACCACCGCTGTAGAAAGATACTCGAGGAATAAAACTAAAGAGTTGTGAACCATTGATTGCATCGGTACTGTCCGCTGAAATTAAGCCTGGCGCAACGTGTTGGATTCGGCGAGTTTGTGTTCCATTACCTACGCTAAATACACCTACAACATTTTTGCCACCTGCAAAATTAAATGTGTGGTTATCAATTTCCATAGAATTGTAAGTCTTATCAGCACCCTTTGTATAAGGATTTGGTGTGGTTAAAGTAGCAACGGTGGTTGCATTACTGCCTATTGCCACACTATTCGCGGCATTTGCCTCAGCCTTATAACCCAAAGCAAAAGCATTATCTGCTAAAGCTTGGCTTTCATTTCCAAGTGCTGCTGCATTGGCTTTCTTGGCTTTAGATTTTTTACCTATAGCAATTGCATTACTGACTTCTAATACATCATTTTCAGAATTGGCTTCTTCACCAATAGAAATATTTTCCTTGCCTTTGAGTTTATTACCTGATTTTTTACCAAGCGCAATGTTGTTATTGCCTTCAACATCTTTTCCGGCCTCTTCACCGCCAGCAAAGTTGCTATCGCCAGTAACTTTCTGACCTGCAGATTTACCCATAGCAACATTGTTATTACCTGTAACTTCATTTCCAGCTTCATGACCTGCCGCATAGTTACTGCTACCTGTTACTTTTTTACCCGCTTCGGCACCTACTACAAAGTTATTGCTGCCCGTTACTTTATTGCCGCTTTCATGACCCAAGGATGTATTGAAGTTTCCTGTTACTTCTTTTCCTGATCCTTTACCTAAAACAACGTTGCTTTCACCTTTAATCCAACTACCAGAATTGACGCCAGCCGCAAAGTTATCTTGACCAACAATCCAGCTTCCCGCACTAAATCCAAAAGCGATATTGTGCTCTGCACCATCTACAGTACCAGCATCTGTTGTACTAGATATATTGCCATTAGTATCATAGGTATTAGTCCAATTATGACCGACATAATTCCCTGCATTTTCAGCAAAGGCAAGGTTGAAGTTACCAGCCACATTGCTACCTGCAGCCTTGCCAAAGGCCATATTGTTGGAACCCACGGATTGCCCGTAGACACCAGCCGCATTTTTGTGGCCATCAACATTTTGTCCAGCATTTAAACCCAATGCTAAGTTATACACGCCTTTTACATTTTGACCTGCGTTTTGACCTAAAGCTATATTACGGCTACCTGATGTATTTTGACCAGCATCTTGACCATAGGCAAAGTTATGATTACCTGTAACACCTGTTCCTGCATGATGACCTAAAGCAAAGTTGTCATTACCCTTTACGTTTTCTCCTGCGTGGAAACCAAAATTGACATTACGGCTACCGTAATTGTTATATCCAGAATTTTGACCAAAATTGAAGTTATAGCTACCCCAGCTGACAGCATCACTAGAATAAGAATCTTGACCGAAAGAAAAGTTATAGTTGCCTGACGCTCGGCGAGCTGCACTTTCACCAAAGGCATATACATATTCTCCACCTGCATTCCAGCCAGCCGCTTCCCCAAAGATAAATTTATATTTGCTAACTCCCCACATGCCTTCTCCAGCATGTTCACCTACGAGTAAAAGATATTTAGCATTGCCCGTACCATTACCAGCATCATGACCTGCGCTCTCACCAATAACCAAACTATAGGAGCCGCCAAATCCTTTATTCCCAGTTGTATTCATAATATTATTGCGGGCGTTTGAGTATAAATTAGTACCATCACCAGCGATAATATTATTACCATTATTGCCACCATAGGTAGGTGGTGTTCCTGCAATAACATCATCAGAAACCGCCCCAAACGAATAAGTGGACCACAAAGCCAAAGCAATTAGAGAATAAGAAAAAGAAGTTTTTGTATTCATAATAAAAAATCGTATAAAAGAAGAATTTCTTACGACAGAAGAAAATTGACTAGATCGAACAGATAGAGCCTTATCCTTTCTGTCACCAAATAACAGGAAAAGAGAAGTACTACATTGAATGTTAGTGAGAGATTAGGATTTTAATTTTTCGATGTGTAACTATGTTACACATCCCCCTGTAGTACTACAGGGCGTTTACACGCCCTGATTATTCTCTTTGTTGCTCATTATTTCCAAGAATATTTCACACCCACGGTGCCTTGGTAACCTTTATGACTGTTGTTATTGAATGATTTTTCATAGCGAGCATCAGCATAAAGGTAAGTGTTTTCACTTAAGGAGAATTGAGAACCCAAGCCTAATTCCCACCAAGTGCGGTCAAATTTCTCGGTTAATTTGTCACGACCAATTAATGCATTGCCCGTTGCTTTAAAATCGTGCCAAATATTACCGATGAAATAATAGGTGCGAGTGCGTTGTTTATCATTTGGTTTGTTATATGCCAAACGGAAACCGACACGGCCGCGCAAACCGTAACCTTTTTGCGAAACGGCACGAGTGCCGTCGTTAAAGTTGCCCAAGCGCAAGTATTGAGCAATCAGTTGTGCTTGCGGCTCTAAAATCCAACTATCCCCGTTGTTGGTTTTATCTTTACCTAATGCGTAAGGGCGACCAGTTTCCACTGAAAGGGCTGCACCCCAGCCGTGATTTTTCGCTTGTGTGCCATCAACAGATGAATAGCGGTTATTTAACCAAGAGAGTTGTCCCACCCAGTCAATGTAAGTGCCATTTTCATTGTAACGTGTGTCAGTTACACCAAGATTAAGTGCGGTAGTTTTTACGCGAGAAGTTAATTTATCTGCAATCACGACACCATTTTTCGCACGGTATTCATCATAGAATTTGCTGTGAGAACGTAACGCGCCGAAATACAAGCCAGTAAAACGACGAGTGAGTTTGCCCTCATCATCTTGTTTGGTTTTAACATCAAAATCGTGCCCAACTTGGAAACCGTACATATTGGTTTTTAAACCAAAACGTTCTTTTCCATCGAGTTTGAGGTGTTTGCCAATCACACGACCCCAAGATTGTTTTTCCACATCTTGCCAATAACTGCCTTGTTTATCCCAAGAAAGGGTTTGGTTTTCGCCACGGCGTTGATGAAGCGTATCCAACATTGTGTAGCCTAATTCCAAGTTTTGGCGAGGAACAAGCGTATAAGCCGGTGCGCTTGGCGTGATGATATTGTTTTGATTGGTGGTCGTTACTGTCCAAAAGTATTCGGTAACATTGGTAGTATTATCTTTGCGAGACGCTAATTGCACTTCCCCTGCACCAGTGGTTTTTGCTGTACCTGTAAATGTATCACGTATTGTGTAAGTATGATCTGGGTCTTCAGCATTAAGTATTCCTGTTTCTGAACCTTGATCTTGTCCCAAGACCTTAATAACAGCGACACTGCGTTTATAGCGATCAGCAAGTTCCCCGATAGTACCATCAATAATATTTTCTTTCCTATCTTTACTTACTGAAATTACAGTTGTTTTTCCTGATGCACTGCCTGTGATTTCAAGTAAATCAGATTGAGAATTTCCTCCTTGGTCATCGCCCGGAGAGTTCCATTCCGTATTGACTTTTAGCACACCGTCTTTACCAACATAATTCCCTTCAATGGTAAGTTTGTCTGCATAGGATTGATTGGCGAGAGTGATGATACCTCCGTTGGTTAGAGTGCCACTTTTACCAGTTTTTGATAATACTTTTATAAAGTATTCACTAGCAGAGTTGCTGGCAGCATCCAATATACCACCATTACTAAGAGTAACTGATGTTGCAGTAGAACGTTGCTTGTCTGAATCTAAATCGTCTTTTTTCTTCAATGTCCAAACGGCTTTATTGTCCACATTCATTGTTAAGGTTGAACCAATATCTTGATGAACTAAACCTGTTAATTGTGCGCCATCGCTAAAGGTGGCGGTAAGTTCTGAAGTCGCTTCCGCAGTATTTGTTGCGGTATTAACTTCATCTGATTTAGCATAGACTGCCCAGCCTTTTGATGCAGCGGTGGCGGTGGATTGGTTGCCTGAAAGTTTGAATGTTGCATTAGATACGTTAAAAGCTCCCCAATTAAAACGACTTTTTAATACACCTTCTTTGCCCAATTGTTTAGCTCCCCAAAGAAGTTGTCCCTCTTTTTTGAAACGGGCATTAGCAAGAATAAGGCTATCCGTTGCCGAAGTAGTAGATAATGTGGTATTAACTAAGCTAACCTGATTGTTTTTATTATCTTTACCTCTCGCAAGCATTTCGTAAAAAGTCAAAAAAAATTTTTTTACTTCTCCAAGATTCTCATAATCAATAGTATCGAAAACTAAAGCATTTGTACTGGCTCGAATTTCAGAAGCTTCAGTATTATTTTTACCTGTAATAGTGAATTTTGAGCCTTCATCAAATAAACGTACTGCACCTGAACCGCGATAAGTTTTTCCTTTCGCAAGAGTTGTTCCATTGGTTTCGGTAGTGTCTACGGTTAATTTTCCATTGGCTTCTACGGTTGCATTTTTACCCGCATCTCCGTTGCCGGGTTTCCCGATTTTAATACCTGCAGAGTTAATACCATTTGCTGTGACACTGATATTTGTATCTCCGTCTAAAGTAGCCTTAGCATTATTACCTGACACGTAAAGCCCCACCATATAATCTGCGACTTTATTTGCACTTACATCAGAAACTTTAATATCTACTTTTCCTGTAGAATGAAATTCTGGTGTTGAACCTGTTGAACGATATACTCTAATACCAGAATATTGATAGCCAGTTTCAAATTTTCCGCCAGAAATAGGAACTCCAGTATAATTCCCTCTTACAGTATCTGCAGTATTATTTACTGTAATATTTGCGTTTTCTACATTAACACGAGCATTACCCTTACTATCTCCACCTGCCCAGTCATACCCTACAGCAAGTCCATAAGCTGCATCAGAATCAGAAGAGTTAGGTGTGTCTTTTTTTCTGTTGGATTTAGTAACATCAATATTAAGATTTTTAATATTGGCAGTTGAATTGCCACGAACAATCATTCCTTTAGGGCGGTTGTTTGTTGCCTTGTCATCGGGGGTAACCTTAAGATTGAGTGTCTCTGCATTAAGATTTGCACTTATAACATTTATTGGGATAACTTCATCGCCATTTTTAGCTGTTACATTTAACGTTTCAGTGCCTGTGATAGTGAGCGTAGCACTATTTTCTACCTTTACTCCTGTATCAGTGAGTGATTCGTCACTGCCGTCAACAGCTTGAGAGCTTGTAACTTCACGGGGTAAATCTGCATAGGCTGGAGTTGTACTAAGTGAATAATAGGTAGTAGAAAGGGCAGAAGAGACTAGAATACTAAGAAGTTTTTTTTTACAATTTTGCTTGCTTGCTTGCTTGCTTGCTTGCTTGCTTGCTTGCTTGCTTGCTTGCTTG
>NZ_LDVZ01000043.1 GCF_001276515.1 Haemophilus sp. C1 | reverse complement strand
GAACGCCAAGAAATGGCTAAGGTGATAGGTGATATCAGCAACAACGCGATAAGCATCGCTACGTATAATGAGCGTGAGAAGATTAATAAACTGTCATTAGAAAAATTTAAAGCGGAAGAAAAATACGGCAAATCAAGTACGCAAGCGCAAGAAATTGGTAAACAAATTACCGCTATTCAAAATGACATAGACGGCACTTACGGCATTGGAAGTAAGACTGGCATGGCGATTCGCGCCGTGACGGCGGCATTACAAGCGGCGGCACAAAATGATACTGCAGGCAGTCTTGTTGCACTGGCTTCACCTTATCTCAACAAAACCATCCACGAGATGACGGCGGGTGACACCGCAAAAGACAAAGCTGCGAATCTTATGGCGCATGCTCTTCTTTCCGCGGTGGAGTTTCAAGTGACAGGTAAAGACCCATTGACGGGTGCTGTGGCTGGGGTGACAGGAGAAGTGACTGCACAAATCCTCACACAGGCAATCTATAATAAAACGCCAAATCAACTTGCAGCAAATGAGAAGGAAAACATTAGTACGTTAAGTCAATTGGCGGGCGGATTGGCTGCAGCATTGACAGCGAAAGCGAATGGCACCCTAACGGAGCAAGGGGGTAATTTCCTTGCGGCAACCTCTGGTGCAGAGACGGCTAAAAGGGCGGTGGAAAATAATTTCTTGAGTGAGGCTTCAAGAGCGAGATTAAATGCGTTAAAAACAAAATATCATCGTGGAGAAAAATTAACAAATAAAGAAAAATTGGAGTTTAGAGATTTAATTGAATCAGATCAGCGTAGTGACGTTCTCTTGGATAAATTTAGAAAAGATCCAAATTCCTTAAATAGCAAGGAAAGAGAGGCATTTTTAAGCTATGTAGATCGTTATTATATAGAAACTGTTACGGGGAATACCGCATCTGGTTATAAATTGGCGTCATCAACATCGCCAGTTAATGCTCAAAATCGTTTTGAATCAGAATATTTAATAAACGATCCTGTACCAAAACGAGATTATGGTCATTTCCCTTTTGCAGGTACGGATGTACAAAGATCGCAAGCAGTGAATACCTTGCCAGAAGAGAGCAAGAACTGGCTAGGTTGGCGTTCTGAAAAACATTCTCGTGATGAAGAGATGTATTATACTGTCAAGAATGAACTTGATGCTCCTGAGAATTATAAAAATTCATCGAATGGGAAAATAGCTTATTCAGTTAAGGATGGACTGGAACTTGGTTCGACTATTTATGGTGGATTGGGTGTATTAAAAGGTGCTAAAAAAATCAATGATGTGATGTCTAATTCAACTAAATTTACTTTAGGCATTGCTGGTGCAGGAAGTGTGGGCGCACAGCTAATGTCTGACGGAACAGTCGATCCGAGAAGTTTAGCAATTGATTTGGTTACGGCATATGCACTTAAAGGGAAGGGATTTGGTTTGACGGTGGGTGGTAATGCTGCCTCTGGGGCGCTAAATAACTACATTACAGATAAATCCATGTCTCAAGGAGCAATAAGTAGCGGTATTGGTTCAGCTATTGGTTACGGTATGGGTAAAGCGATTGAAGTACCGTTAGATAAGAAGATTAACCTGGATCGCACGTGGGCTAAATATAACCTTCAGCCTTTAAATGATAAGATTCCTTATGTTGATGTATATAGAAGAAATATTATACCTAGTATCTCTGGTTCAACAATGAGTGAGATAGGTAATAGAGTTTTTCAGAATTACTATACAAAACCTAATGAGGAAAAATAATGAAAAAGATTATTTATATTCTTATTTTTTCTCTAGTATCTGGAGTCGTTTTTATGTTTATTATGTTTTTGGCTGCAAGGTTACTCTATAACATAAATAATAGTATTAGTTTCTATTGTATTGATATATTGTCTTTTTTTAAAAGCATGAATAAAAAGGAGGTGGGCTTTATTATCCTTATATCATCAATAAAATTTGTAATAACATGTCTTCGTTATAGAGATTACTAAAGGTTACGCTAGGTATTAATATGACTGGCTTAGATATTTAAGCTATTAATGAAGAAATGAAGATAAAATACTCCTTAAAGATAGTAATATCGGAGGAGCTTTAGGTGGAGAATCAAGTAATAGATGGTTTCAATATGAATATAGTAATTGGAAAGGTAAAAATAATGAAAAATAAATTTTTATCTATCTTAATAATAATTATTTTGGGAAGTTTTCTATTAAGTATCTCAATGTTTTTGATTGCCAGAATTCTTTATAATTTTGAAAATAATATGGATTTATTTAATATACATTTCTTGGATTATTTTAATGATGGTTTTATTGAGCGCTTAAAAATGATTTTTATGCATGTTTTTATATTTTTTGTTTCAATTTTATGTTTCTATAGAAAATAATCCTCAGATAACACAAGCCCTCAAGATAGCGCGCGTCTCCTGACGCGTGCTTATATCTAACTAAAAATAAACAAAATGAAGTTATTAATAAAAATAGTGAGGACCTGAATCAAATGAAAGGGATGTTTTGGGCACGCGTTATAAAACGCGCGCCATCGTGGGCCTTCACAGGAGAATGATTAATGAAAGTTATCTACCTTATTTTATTTTCTCTACTTTCTAGTGTTTTTGTTTCTTTTACTATGTTTTTATTAGCTAAGTTTATGTATAACATAGAGAATAATATGCCTATTTTTGATATAGATTTAGTATCGTTTTTTGTACAAAAAACAGCCAGAGAAATAAAAATGATAATTTTCTTATCTGTAATTATATTTGTAGTTTTTTATATGTATTATAAGAAAAATGATCTATTGCAATAAGATTTATATTAATACACCCTAGCCCCTGACATATACTTGTATTTATCTAAAAATAAACAAAATGAAGTTATTCATGAAAATAGTAAAAATCTTAATCAAACGAAATTGATGTTTTAGGCACGCGTTAGGAAATGCGCTCCATAGTGGGCTATGGAATAGGTAAAGCTATTGATATTTCATTAAATAAAAAATACTTAGATTTAACTTGGGTTAAATATAATCCTCAGCCTTTGAATGATAAACTCTCTTATGTTTATACATATAGAAGAAGTATTGTTCCTAGTATTTCAGGAAGTTTAGGAAGGGAAAGTTTGAATAGAGGCGTCCAATATATTTATAATGAGTCTCAAAAAGGAAGTAAATAATGAAAAGAATCATGTTAGATATTCTACTTTCTATTTTTATTGGAGTTTCTTTTTCATTATTATCGTTGATAGTTGGTAGATTGCTTTACAATATTGATAATTCAATATCTATTTTTGAGCTAGAATTGATTGATTTTGGTATAAAAAAACTTTCATTTTTAATCAAAATGACATTGTTTGTATCAAGTATTTACTTTATTCTTTTTTTCTATGGTAGGAATTTAAAGTAGCAAGATAATGTACTTAAATAATTATTTACTCACAATCTTAAATTTTGAAACAAAAATAACAGATGAAGATATGTATTATACTGTCAAGAACGAACTTGATGCTCCTGAGAATTATAAAAATTCATCTAATGGGAAAATAGCTTATTTCAGTTAAGGATGGGCTGGAGGCGAGTTCTATGCTTGCTTTAGGTAGTGGAACTACTGTTGTAAGAGGTGTTGCCCTTATGGAGAAAACCGCCGCAACAGTTGGAGGTGAGGCTATTACTCTAGCTAATAAAGGGGGGCAAGTGTTACGTCTTGGTAAAGATGCTGCAACAAAAGCTTACATTGATGGTCAGCTAACCTATATTAATTTAGTTGATAAGGGAATTAAAGCCTACAATACTGCTTCAACAAAAGCAGCAAATGCCTATATCAACGGACAGCTTGCGTATGTGGATGCTATTGCGAAAGGAGTTAATACAGCTAAAATAGCGGCACGAGAAGGTATTGAAGGAACCCGAGAATTAGTGAGTCAAGAGATTTATTATTCTTATAATCCTACACAGGCTAAAGTAGTTCAAACAGCTGTCCAGGGAATTGAGCATGGTTTGAAACCTATAACTGAAATAACATATAAGCAATATGCACAAGGAGTAGCGATGGGAGCTACAGCTAGTGCAATAACTCAATATGCTGCAACAGGTGATATTGATGTAAATAAAACTGTAAGAACAGGGTTACTTGCTCCATATCTATTAAATGCTCCTTTAGGAACTTCAGTTTTAATTGGTTCTGTTGATACTGCAGTATCAACAGTATCTGATGGTAAGTCTCATTTAAATGAGCAAGCAAAATATGCTGAAAGTGTAACAGTGGGTAATGCTGCAGAGAAAGCTATTCCCTCTCCAATGAAATTTTTTGCACCTTATATTGGGATTATTGCTGGGGAATCTATCAATCGTTTAAATGAGAAATTAGATAAAAAAGTACAAAAAAATGAGTAATTTTATTTTAGCTTTAAAAAGAGCTGTTTTTTTAACATTTTTAACTCAGTTAGTTTATTGGATAAATCGTTATTTTATTACAGGGGTAATAGATCAGGTTGAGTTTATTTTTAACTGGGAAAATATGATTTTTTCAATAAGAATACTGGGAGCATACTTCGTAACATATTATATGGCTATTATCTATTTGGGAGATAAGAAACAAGACTGATTGAGGTTATTTTTTCAAAATTTGCATTATAAAAACTTTTGTGTTGTTAGTTCAGCTTTTTAATTATTTGCGAATGGTTGAAGTTTTAAATAGTATATGATTTGAAATGATAAAATATAATAAAGTGCGGTCAAATTTCAAAGAGTTTTAAAACTTCTCAAAAATTGACTGCACTTTTTGTATTGTGAAAATTAGTATTGGTTATGGCAGCCAAAAACAAACGCAAAGTAGCGAAAGCCAGAGTATTAGCCATCAAAAATCAACGGTGAGCACGGGTACGTTTAATGTAAAAGCCCGCGATGAAAAACTCACCTTTGAAGGCGTGGATGCGAATGCGAAATTGATGGCATTATCAGGCAAAAAAGGGATTGAGATAAAAGGTGTAAAAGACGAGGAGCATCAACATACCAAAAATAAATCAGTAGGGGGCAGTGTAGGCGTCTTTGTTGGAACCAATGGTAATAGTTATGGAATTGGTATTGAGGGTTCGGTGAATGTGGCCAAGGGCAAATCTAACTCGGATAGCGAGCGTTGGCAAAACAGTCACTTGCAAGCGGATAAGCTCATCACAAATAGCGAAGCAGGAAACCTCAGCCTTGATGCAGCAAATCTTAAAGCGAAACGTTGGGAAGCGGATATTCAAAATCTGACGATAACGAGCCGTCAAGATACAGAGAAATATGAATCCAAACAAACGAGTGCGAGTGCAAGTGGCTCGGTAGCGTATGGTTCAGGTGGCGGAGCTTCGGTGAGTGCCTCCTATAACAAAGCGAAAGTGGATTATGCGCAAGTCAATGAACAAGCGGGTATTCGTGTAGGTGAGGATGGCATGGAAGCTAACATCCACAACCATACCCAACTGAATGGTGCCATTATTGAAAGTGATGCTGATGAAAGTAAAAACCACTTCAAAACAAAATCGCTCACGCATACCGATATTGAAAATAAAAGCG
>NZ_LDVZ01000044.1 GCF_001276515.1 Haemophilus sp. C1 | reverse complement strand
GGAAACTTAAATACTTCACAACAGTGCGTCGTTGTGTGCGGTGCATTATAGGGATTTTCAAATCCCTTGCAAGTACTTTTTATAAAAATATTTAAAAAAATAATCTTTTGATGGAAATATAAACATTTTATCAAAAATGTGCGGTTAGAATAGTCAAACTTTTATTGCTATTATTTCTTACGTAATGAAACTTCTCCACCATTAAACATCTGAATTTTATTGCCACATAATACTTTTAGATAACCGCGTTCATCTATGCCTTGTTCAATACCTGAAATAACACCTTGTTCAGTCAGCACATTTACTTCATTATTTGAAAACGCATTATATGATTGCCATGCTTGCTGAAATTCAGCATTAATACCATTTTTCTCAAAGATATTTAAACGTGTATATAAATGTTGTATGAGTTTTGGTAATAAAGTTTGTCGCTCTACATCATGATCAATTTCACACACTTCCGCATAAGGCTGACTAATTTCTGTTTGTTTTGGCAACGACACATTAATACCTACGCCAATCACTAAATTAAGCATACCATTTTTGTGACTAGCGATTTCAACCAAAATTCCGCCTAACTTTCTTCCATCAAACAAAATGTCATTTGGCCATTTCACTTGCACGTTTAACACTTCAGCAATCGCCAAACCGATGACCAAACTCAGGCCTTCGATAGATTTTCTCGGATCAAACGTCCAATAAAAACTAAACATTATTTGCCCGGCAAAAGGCGATAGCCATTGACGTCCACGTCGACCGCGTCCTGCAGTTTGATATTCAGCCACACAAAGATCACCTTTTTTTAAGGAAGGAATATTTTGTAGTATCCATTCATTTGTAGAGGAAATAATCGGCTGATAATGAATACTATAAGGAAAAAGTGCGGTTGAAATTTGCTGAGGGTTTAATAAAGGAAGACTAGGCACTAAGCAATAATTTTGGCCATTAACGACAATTTCCAAGCCTAGCTCACGTAATTGTTTAATATCCTCTTCAATATCCGGAGAAAACTTTTCCAATTCAAACCGCACTTTCGGCTGACAGTCAGCTAAATATGTCAATAAAGCGAAATTCATCATTTATTCCTTGTAGCAAACGGAGCGAAAATCATAGCACAAATCTCAAAATTTCGTTTTCAAAATCAAGTAAAATCTGTATAATCCCGTCGCAATATTTTTTAACCTCAACTTAGCGAGAATATTGCAATGTCATTACGCATTAAACAAGAAGCCCTTACTTTTGACGATGTTCTACTCGTCCCTGCACATTCTACCGTTCTTCCAAACACTGCCAACCTTTCCACTCAACTCACTAAAGAAATTCGCTTAAATATCCCAATGCTTTCTGCGGCGATGGATACCGTAACTGAAACCAAATTGGCAATCTCTTTAGCACAAGAAGGCGGTATCGGTTTTATCCACAAAAATATGACGATCGAACGCCAAGCCGATCGCGTGCGTAAAGTAAAAAAATTCGAAAGTGGTATTGTTTCTGAACCTGTTACTGTTTCTCCAGATTTAACCCTTGCAACACTAGCTGAAATAGTGAAGAAAAACGGCTTCGCAGGCTATCCTGTTGTAGATAGTGAAAATAACCTAATTGGTATCATTACTGGACGCGACACCCGTTTCGTAAAAGATTTGAGTAAAACTGTTTCACAAGTAATGACGAAAAAAGAAGACTTGGTGACAGTAAAAGAAGGGGCGAGTCGCGAAGAAATTTTGGAATTAATGCATCAACACCGTGTTGAAAAAGTATTAGTAGTAAATAATAGTTTCAAACTTAAAGGTATGATTACCGTTAAAGACTTCCAAAAAGCAGAACAAAAACCAAATGCATGTAAAGATGAATTCGGTCGTTTACGCGTGGGTGCGGCTGTAGGTGCAGGCCCAGGTAACGAAGAACGTATTGATGCATTAGTAAAAGCTGGCGTAGATGTATTGTTAATCGATTCTTCTCACGGTCATTCCGAAGGTGTATTACAGCGTGTTCGTGAAACTCGTGCAAAATATCCAAACTTGCCTATCGTGGCCGGTAACGTAGCAACGGCTGAAGGTGCTATCGCACTTGCAGACGCAGGCGCAAGCGCAGTGAAAGTAGGTATCGGCCCTGGTTCAATTTGTACAACTCGTATCGTAACTGGTGTAGGTGTTCCACAAATCACTGCTATCGCAGATGCAGCAGCTGCATTAAAAGATCGTGGTATTCCAGTTATCGCCGACGGTGGTATCCGCTTCTCTGGCGATATTGCAAAAGCCATCGCTGCAGGTGCAAGCTGTGTAATGGTTGGCTCAATGTTTGCTGGTACTGAAGAAGCACCAGGCGAAATCGAACTTTATCAAGGTCGTGCATTTAAATCTTACCGTGGTATGGGTTCATTAGGTGCTATGGCGAAAGGTTCATCAGACCGATATTTCCAATCAGATAACGCGGCAGATAAACTCGTACCAGAAGGTATCGAAGGCCGTATTCCATATAAAGGTTACTTAAAAGAAATCATCCACCAACAAATGGGTGGCTTACGTTCTTGCATGGGTTTAACTGGCTGTGCAACTATTGATGAACTACGCACCAAAGCAGAATTTGTTCGCATCAGTGGGGCAGGTATTAAAGAAAGCCACGTTCACGATGTTGCTATTACTAAAGAAGCACCAAACTATCGTATGGGCTAATCCGTAGGGTGGGACTTATCCCACCTTCTATGGTTTAAAATTGAGTAAAATCTAAAAACTTAAAAAATCTAGCATTTGATGAAGTAGAATATGCAAAACCAGGTTCCTAAAGAAGATTATTTAATGTCCAAATTTTTAGAGACATTGCCACCCAATAATCGGGTTAAAATTTTAAATTTAAAAGCAGAGAGTTTTTTAGAAACACCAACTCTACAGCTACATTGCGATAACTGTAATGGCGTTCGCAATTTTAATACACAAGACTCCGCCTATTTACATTATAGTTATATAGAAAAAACCTATCTAATATATAAATGCTCTAATTGCAAAGAACAAATCAAAATATACTCATTATTAATTTTCCCCAAAGAAGGGATGATTTATAAATTAGGTGAATATCCTACTTTTGGTCCACCAACTCCAGCAAAGCTAATTAATTTATTAGGTGCTGAAAGGGAAACATTTTTAAAAGGGCGACGCTGTGAAAACTAAGGTTTAGGTATTGCAGCTTTTGCGTACTATCGACGAGTTGTAGAAAATCAAAAAGATAAAATTATTGGAGAAATAATTAAAGTTTCCAAAAAATTAAATGTTGGTAATGTACAACTTGAGAAATTAAATTCAGCTCTCTCTGAGAATCAATTCACTAATGCAATTAACCTTGCTAAGGATTATCTACCTGAAAGTTTACTTATTAATGGACAAAATCCACTATTACTGCTTTATCGAGCATTAAGTGAAGGAGTCCATAATCTTTCCGATGAAAAATGCTTAGAGTTAGCTCAAGATATTCGAATAGTTTTGGGGGCTTTAGCGGATAGGCTATCTCAAGCGCTAAAAGATGATGCAGAGTTAATAAATGCTATTTCTAGATTAACAAAAATTAATTCGTAAAAGAGAAACAAAATGAACAACATCCATAATCACAAAATCCTAATCCTCGACTTTGGTTCACAATATACCCAACTTATTGCACGTCGTGTGCGTGAAATCGGTGTGTACTGTGAGCTTTGGGCATGGGACGTAACGGAAGAACAAATCCGTGAATTTAATCCAACGGGGATTATTCTTTCAGGCGGTCCTGAAAGTACTACTGAAGAAAATAGTCCGCGTGCACCAGAATATGTATTCCATGCTGGTGTGCCGATATTAGGTATTTGCTACGGCATGCAAACCATGGCGATGCAACTTGGTGGCTTAACAGAAACCTCTGATCATCGTGAATTTGGCTATGCTTCTGTAGCATTAGAAAATGCCACCGCACTTTTCGCAAATCTTAATAATAATTTGACCGCTTGCGAACCGAAATTAGACGTTTGGATGAGCCACGGCGATAAAGTAACGCGCTTACCAGAAAACTTCAAAGTAACTGGCACCACGCCAACCTGCCCAATTGCGGCAATGTCAGATGAAGATCGTCGTTTCTACGGCGTACAATTCCACCCTGAAGTAACACATACTAAAAAAGGTTTAGAATTATTAACCAACTTTGTAGTGAACATCTGTGGCTGCGAAACTAAATGGACAGCTGAAAACATCATTGAAGATGCCGTTGCTCGCATTAAAGAGCAAGTGGGCGATGATGAGGTTATTTTAGGTTTATCTGGTGGTGTGGACTCTTCTGTGGTTGCATTACTTTTACATCGCGCTATCGGCAAAAACTTACACTGCGTATTCGTGGATAACGGTTTACTCCGATTACACGAAGGCGACCAAGTCATGGAAATGTTCGGTGATAAATTCGGCTTGAACATTACCCGTGTTGATGCAGAAAGCCGTTTCTTAGGCGAACTTGCAGGCGTATCAGATCCTGAAGCAAAACGTAAAATTATCGGTAAAGTATTCGTAGATGTATTCGATGATGAATCGAAAAAACTTACTAATGTGAAATGGTTGGCACAAGGCACGATCTACCCTGACGTGATCGAATCTGCCGCAAGCAAAACCGGTAAAGCACATGTGATTAAATCACACCACAACGTAGGTGGCTTACCAGATTATATAAAACTTGGCTTAGTGGAACCATTACGCGAATTGTTCAAAGACGAAGTGCGTAAAATCGGTTTAGCATTAGGCTTACCGGCTGAAATGATCAACCGCCACCCATTCCCAGGCCCAGGTTTAGGCGTGCGTGTATTAGGCGAAGTGAAAAAAGAATACTGCGATTTATTACGTCGTGCGGATGCAATCTTTATCGAAGAATTGCGCAATAGCGGTTGGTATGAAAAAACCAGCCAAGCCTTCAGCGTATTCTTACCAGTAAAATCTGTAGGTGTAATGGGAGATGGCCGTAAATACGATTGGGTTATTTCCCTACGCGCAGTAGAAACCATCGACTTTATGACCGCACATTGGGCACATTTGCCTTACGATTTATTAGGCAAAGTATCTAACCGTATCATCAACGAAGTGAATGGCATTTCCCGCGTCGTATATGACATTAGCGGAAAACCCCCAGCAACTATCGAGTGGGAATAAAAAATCACTTTTTCAGATACTTTCTAATTATTTCAGTAACTTTAATAAGTGATCTGCCCCCCAAAAGTTGGACAGTTAGTTAACTTAAATATTGAGCTCGGTATTGTACTGGGCTCAATCCTTTTAAACCAAG
>NZ_LDVZ01000045.1 GCF_001276515.1 Haemophilus sp. C1 | reverse complement strand
TTTGACCCCCAAAGTGAAAATCAATCTACTTACAGCGTTGATGTAAGCCAATTGGGTGGAATGTATGCAGAGAAAATCCATTTAGTGGATAACGGTCAAGGCCTTGGTGTACGCAATGCGGGGCATATTGGTGCATCTGCGGGTGAGGTGAAGATTGATAGCCAAGGAAATATTGTCAACACGGGGCAGATTCAAGCAAGTGGTGATGTGAATACAACTGCAGCTGGCAGTAGCATTACCAATACAAAAGGCGCAGGCATGGTGTCTCGTGATGGCGCAGTGCAGGTCAAAGCCAAAGGTAAAATACAACAAGATGGCCAGATCTTGGCGAAGCAAAAAGCGGATGTGAAAGGGGATTCTTTAACACAGGGCGGCAGCGGTGAAATCGTTGGCGGCAATGTGCGTCTTGAAACTGCTGGTAAAGTGGTGAATCGCGGTTTAATTAATGCACGTAAGGCAGAAAAAAATGACAGTCCGGCAAAAACGTTAATTAAAAGCAGTGAAGTTCAAAATATCGGTACGGGACGCATCTATGGAGATAATGTCGCCTTAGGCGCAGCATTAATTGAAAACTTCGATGAAAAAGATGATGGGGGCAATCTGGCTTCCGGCGTGATTGCTGCGCGTGAACGCTTGGATTTAGGGGCGAAACGCATTGTAAATCAAAGTCGTTTTTATTCAGGCAATACGGATGATGCCACAGCGATACTGAGTTTTGGTGCATTCAATATTGGTTCGGCATTAAATGAAAATGATGAAGCAATAGGCAAGGCAGCATTGTTGCAAAATCGTAGTGCCTTGATGCAAGGCAAAGGCGGAAAATGGGTGGTAGCACAGATTGAACAAACCAACGACTTTTTTGAAACCGAACTGAAAACTGTCTCGGAAAAACCGGTGGATTGGCATTACATTGTGCCAAAAGGCGAATCGGAGGCAACTTTCCATATCGATAAACGTTTAGTTAAATGGTACAACAGCGTGCGAGGCAAAAATGGTTATCATGTTAAAGCGTTGCCTACCGAACTTAAAAAACCACATAACGGTGATGTGGTGTCATCCTTGTTGCCACCGGTAACAATTTGTGAAAATACCGACTGTGATATTCACCCTGAAACCTATTATCTACCGAGCGATCCGGCATGGCAGGCGTTTGGAATTCATACCCAACAACGGGCTAATGTAGAACGTATTTTAAGTCAAGCAAAAGTGCCCGTTGCACCGACTAAACCGACTGAACCTGCTAATTTATCCTCGTTGGATGAGGCAGCGAAAGTGGCATATCAAGCGCAATTAAAGGATTACGAACAGGTGCTTGCCAGCTATCAAACTGCTAAGGCGGAGTTTGATGAAAAAATCAAACCGCTTTATGTGCAATGGATGAAAGACAACCCGATGCAGTTTAAGGCGTTGTCGAACAAGATTGAGCAACATAACACAGCCATTGCAGCATATGCCGGTCAAAATATTGAGAATTTTTGGGAAACGAATGTAGATAAAGAGGTGATTCGCGCCACTACCGTAACGAAAACCCAACCGGGTAAAATCGTGATGGATGGTGAATTAACCGTAGATTCGGATAATTTCACTAACGGCAAATCACAAGTTTTGGTTGGCGGTGCATTGCGTTTGCTTCATGCCAAAATAGACAATATCAATGCACAAGGTGAGCAATACACGGATTTATATGGCGATAAACGATATGCTTATTTGCGTAAACGCAAATCTAAAAGCTCAAGTGGGCGCAATAAATACGACCGCCGTTATTCCGGTTATACAGCAGGATGGCTCTCTACCGATAAGAAAACTATTACATTACCGGTAGCGAATGTTTTTACGGATTATGCCTTTGAATCCAATGAGTTAGCCAACCAAGATAATAAAGGCATGAATGTGCCAACCTCATCTTTATATAAAATTAATCCGCAGGCGGACAATCAAGTGTTGATTGAAACCGACTCGCAATTTACCGATCGTAACAAGTGGTTGAGCAGCGATTATATGTTCAGGATGTTACGTACCGATCCGCAAAATATGTTAAAGCGTTTGGGCGATGGCTATTATGAGCAACAACAGGTACGCAACCAGTTAAATCATTTGACGGGACGTCCTCAAGACAGCCGCTACGCTACCTTTGAAGCGCAATATAAAGCATTGATGGACAATGCGGTGAGCGTGGCACAACAATTTCATTTAACTCTGGGTGTGGCGTTATCTGCCGAGCAAGTTAAAGCCTTAACCACCGATATTGTGTGGTTTGAGCCGCAGACGGTAACGTTAAAAGACGGCAACCAACAAAGGGTATTGGCGCCGAAAGTGTATTTGTCGAAATTCACACGTGATAATCTTCAAAAAGACGGTATTGACGGTTCAGCAACCTTGATTTCGGCGGAAAAGGTGCTGATTGAAACGAATAAAACCGTGAATAACCAAGGACAAATCGCGGCACGCTCACAAACGGTGGTTCAGGCGGGTAATATTCAAAATGATGGCAAAATCACAGCAAAACAGACCGCACTTTTTGCCGATAATCATATTGAAGGTAGCGGTCGTTTTGAGGCAGAAGAGGCACTCTTGCTCAATGCCAAAGCCATCACATTGAATTCCACAACGGCTACGGGCGAAGTCAACCGCGGGGATTACAGTCATCGCACAACGAAGATTGATCGCCAAGCGGCATTATATGTAAAAGGCGAGAATGGCAATCTCACGGTTGCGGCGGAAAACATTGCGTTAAATGCCGTCAATCTTATCAATGAGGGCAAAGGAAAAACACAACTTCATGCCACGCAAAACCTTGATTTAGGCACAGTAACGGAAGAAACCGAGCAACGTTTAGGTGGCAATAGCAATCATCGTAAACATGAGAAAAACAGCGCTGCACAAGCTACGCGGATGCACACACAAGGTGACGCTGTACTGAGTGCGAAAAATATCCATACCCAAGGTAGCGAACTGCAAGCAAAAGGCGCACTTCGTCTTCAGGCTACAGAAAACCTGACTTTAGGCACCAAAACCGATACTGCTACCCTTGAGGAATACCACAAAGATAAAACCAAACGTATCGGTGGCAGCGAAAGCCGAGAGAGTTATGTCAATCTTCAAGGTGAAATTCAACAAGGCACGCAACTTCACGGACAAACTGTCACTGCCACTGCAGGCAGAGATTTAACCGCCGTTGCCACGCAAGCCTATGCTGTAGAGAATATGGCGTTGTCGGCAGGCGGTAAGCTTAATGTGGAGGCTGCCACTAATCGTGAGCAACGCACAGAGTGGGATAAACACAAAAAATCGGGATTGACCGGCTCAGTTAAAAACAGCACTGCCCGAGTGGGGTATGGGCGTTCGAGCGATAATCTTGATGCAAAAGGCGATGATGAAACTGTCGTTGGCAGTCAATTTGTTGCAGAAAAAGGTAAGCTGACGCTAAATGCTCAAGAGGATGTGAATGTGAATGCCTCTCAGCTTATTTCAGGCGGCGATATGTTGCTTTCGGGTAAAAACGTAAATTTAAATGCCGTAAATGAACGACACGAAAGCAAGCAACATCGCCGTTATACCTCAAGCGGTATTGGCATGGGAGTGGTGTATGACCCAGTAGGTAAAGCGAGAGACAACTACCGTGAAAAAGAAGCTCAAGGTGCTACAAAGAGCGTTGTGGGTAAGGCTATGGGGGCATCTGATGCAGTTTCTGATTCCATAGAATCTATGGTGCGCGGTATACAACCTTATGCTAATCACAATCGTAGTGAATCACACAAATACAATCAAAAAACAGAAGCACAAACAACTTCACTTGAAGCGGGCGGTAAGCTGAATATTCATGCTAGAGAGGGCGATATTCGCACGCAAGGTAGTAGCATAAGTGCAGAAGGTGATGCGCTGTTTATTGCAGCTAAAAATGTCGATTTTGGTGTAGCAGTGCATACACAATCGCAACAAGCCTCGACAAAATCAAGTGGTTTTAGCTTAGATGGCACGGCGAAATATGTGGCAGGGGTGCATACACAGCGAGAAAATGGGGATACTAGTCTTCGTCAAGAGGTTGGTACCCAGATTTCCATTGGTGGTAAGAGCACTACAATTGCCGAGAAGGGTGATATTACTCTAAAAGGAACGACATTTGTCTCTAATGACAAAAATATCCTGCAAGCTAATAATGGCGATGTGAAATTACTGACAGCAGAAACAACGGATAGAAGCACTCAGATGCGCAAAGGGCATAGAGTAGGGGAGGCGGCTATCTCAGATACCGAGCGTTTCTTTGGTTATAATCGCACTAGAATGAATCAGGACGGAGAGCAGATTACGCATAAGGGTAGTCAACTTGCAAGTCTCAATAGCACAGTTGATGTGTATGCGGGTAAAGATTACCTACAAACAGCAAGTGAAGTTTTAGCCAAAGATAAGGTCAATATTAATGCTCAAAATATCATTATCAATAATGCAATTAATCACCAAGATAACAGCTATAGTGAGAGTGATTTAAAAATAGGTCAATTTAGTCGTGTAAAATCGCCAATCATTGATTTAATTAACACGATTGAAGGGGCGGTAAAAAATGACAAAGCCTCTGACCGCTTGAAAGCAGCAAATGTAATGAGTGTAGCTGCACAGGGTTATAACTTATATAACTCCATCAGTAAGATGGCGACAAAAGACCCGAAATCCAACACCTATTTACTTCGTGTTGAATCGGGTAGCGGTGTGGCACATAGCCGTCAAAGCCAAGAAGGGTTGGCTGATATTAGCGTAGGCAGTCGTATTAATGCGAAAGATATCAATCTGATTGCACGGGGAGATGACAAGCAAAAGGCGAATGAAAAAGGCGAACGTCAGCTTGGCAGTATCAATCTAACCCACACCGACCTCACCTCAAGAGATGAGCAAGGTAAGCGAATCCAAGACAGCAGCATCATGCTTACCGGCAATAAACTCAACATTCAAGCAGGGGAAACCCACACTCAATTTAAAGGGCGCAATCAAAGTGTAGGTGTTGAAGTTGGGATGGCGGCAACAGTAGGCGCCCAAACTGGTGTAGGTGTTTATGCACGAGTAGGCGGAAGCAGTGGCAAGGAAGATGGCGAAAGTAAAACTTACCAAGCGAGCCACTTAGAGGCACAAACCGTGACTTTAAACAGCCAAGGGGATACCACCCTACAGGGGAGTCAAATCAAAGGTAACACCGTTAATGCCAATGTGGGTGGCAAGCTCAACATTGAAAGTTTACAAGACGAAGAACGCTTTAAAACCAAATCAAGCGGAGG
>NZ_LDVZ01000046.1 GCF_001276515.1 Haemophilus sp. C1 | reverse complement strand
GCCAATTGGGTGGGATGTATGCAGAGAAAATCCATTTAGTGGATAACGGTCAAGGTCTTAGTGTACGCAATGCGGGGCATATTGGTGCATCTGCGGGTGAGGTGAAAATTGATAGCCAAGGTAAGATTGTGAATGAAGGCTTTATTGGTGGTAGCGAAAATGCCGAACTCAATGCGAAAAAGAATATTGAGAACCGTGGCACCGTTTATGCCAAAGCTCAGACCCAACTTAATGCTCAAAATATTGATAACAAACAGGGTGTTATTGCGGGTAAACAAGTTCAACTTAACGCAAATAGCGTGGATAACCGCAAGCAATCGGATAAAGGCTCTTTAATTGTTGCTTCTGAAAAAGTATTAATTAAAGCAAAAAACTTAGATAACAGTGGTACTAAATCGAATGGTCAAAATGAGCAGGGAATAAAAGCAACAGCTCTTGAATTACAAGCTGATAATGTAACGAATCAGCAAGGCGGTATTTATGTCTCCCAAAAAGCGGATATTTCTCTGAAAGATAAATTAGTTAACCACCAAGGTGAAATTTTATCTGATGGTGAGCTTCACATTAAAGGGGATAAAAATACTGCAAGCATTGATAACAATGAAGGGCGTGTACATGCTGGAGAAAAACTCTCCATAACCGCGAAAAAACTAGAGAATGAAGGTCAAATTAGTTCTACTGGCGATGCTGATATTGCGCTGAAAGATAGCTTTACCTTAAATAAAGCGTTCCAAGTAGATGGCCATTTACAATTTTCTACCGACGGTAAGTTTACCAATAAAACCCAGTTACGCACAGGACAAGGTGTGACGGTTAAAGCGGCAGAAATTGATAATCTGGATGGTAGCGAAATCGCCTCTCAAGTTACCCATATTGTCACTAGTCAATTAACCAACCGTGGTTTAATTGATGGGGTTAAAAACCGTATTGACGCAGAGTCTCTCAACAACCTTGGTACTGGACGACTCTACGGTAATCATTTGTCCATTGCTAGTAAAAATCTGACTAACGATAAAGAAGGTGACGCTTCTGCCACTATTGCTGCACGTGAACGCCTAGATTTAGGTGTGGAGAAGATGAAAAACTTAGATCATGGTTTGGTTTTAAGTTTAGGAGATCTTGCGATTGGCGGTCAGCTTGATGAACAAGGTAAAGCGGTAGGCAAAGCCGGTGAAATCTTTAATGGTAGTGCAACGATTGAAGCGTTAGGTGATGGGAAAATTAACACGGCGAAATTGTTGAATATAGATTTACATTTGCGTTTAGGCGTTGATACTTCCTATGAGGATTTTACTGAATATGCTTTACATCAGGATAGTACCCGTTATCGCACTGGAGCGAAAGGTGTGGGTAAGATTAATTGGAATCGAAAAAGCCGTAATGCCTGGTTTAATTTTAATGATGGACGCCCTCGCCTTAATCAGAATGATTGGCATAAGTGGGAATATAGGCGTATCACAAAAACTGACCGTATCGATAGTCAAGAACCAGGTAAAATCTTAATTGGTGGCAATCTTTCCCTTTCAGGCGATGATTTAAAAAACCAATATAGTAAATTATTAGTGGGTAAAACCCTTTATTTGGGAGACAGTGCTGTATCTACTAATCCAAACCATAAAGATTTGGTAGGCGGAGCTACCAAGCTTATCAATGAAGATAAGATTGGGGAAATTCATCGAGTAGATGACGGGAAATATGGCATTTTGGCTTCTTATCGTGATAAAAACCCAGTTAAACGACGTTATGGTCATAAAACTATATGGAAAGAGGATTATCATCTTGAGCATGCTACCGAGTATTTTAATTTCAATGTGGTGAAAAATAACATTGGTGATTTAGCTGCGGTGAAAGAGGCGAGCTCTCAATCTACTATTGGGGCGCGTAATGAGGCAGAGGCAGTAGGCGCAGTGAATAATGCAGTCCATTTGCCTAATTCGAGCTTATATAAAATTAATCAAGATCCACAAAGTCATTATGTGGTCGAAACCGATCCACAGTTTGCAGATAAACGCACTTGGTTAAGTAGCGATTATATGTTTAATGCATTGAGAAATGATGCACAAAATCTCTTAAAACGCTTAGGGGATGGATATTACGAACAACGTTTGATTAACGAACAGATTAACCAATTAACGGGTAAACGTTTCTTAGATGGTTATGATAACGATTATGCTCAATATAAAACCTTGATGGATAATGGGGTACTTTATGCGAAAAAATGGCAGTTGGTACCGGGAGTTGCTTTAACTGAAGCTCAGATGAAAGAGCTGACCTCTGATTTGGTGTGGTTTGAGAAACAGGAAACCGTTTTACCAAATGGTCAGAAGGTTTCAGTATTGGCACCAAAAGTTTATTTAGCACCACGCAATGTTAAAGTGAATGGTGAAGGGGCGATTATTTCGGCGAATAAGGTTGTTATTAATGGTATTCAACAAGTTGAGAATAGCGGCACTATTTTAGGGAATGAAGGCGTTAGCATTAATGCAGATAACATCACGAATGATAAAGGACGTGTCCAGGGTGATGCAGTGCTCTTAGTGGCAGAAAATACCCTCAAAAATATTGGTGGTGTAATTGAAGGAAAAGATGCCATTCTTGCTCAAGCAAAAAAAGTTCAAATTGAGGGAAGCGTTTCTGAAACCCAAGATGATGGTAAATTCCACCAAAAAACAATTGGTAAAGTAGCAGAGATTAATCTCACCAATAAAGAGGGAGATGTACAAATTTATGCTGATGAAGATATTACGGTAAAGGGCGCGAAAGCCAATATTGCTGGTGATGCAGTATTTAATGCGAAGAGTAAATTAGAGCTAGGCGTGTTAGATACCCATAATAAAGAGCATTATGGTTCTGGTGACAACTATTATCGTTTAGAGCAAGACATGCAGGTAGGAAATCGGCTGAATGTTGGTGGAGATGTGAAGTATATTGGTGGTGAGAAGGTGAGTATTATTGGCAATGATTTACATGCTGATGGTAATGCACTGATTGCTTCAAAAGGCGATATTGAAATTAAAGAAGGTCGTAATAAAGAACTGCTAAGCAGTGGTGTGAAAACTGTAGATAAGGGCTTAAGTAAAGTAACAAGAGTAATTAAACATGAGCATGATTATGATCTTGCTCAAGGTTCGACCCTGGATGCGAATAAAATTCGTATACAATCCGATGGCAATATTTCTGTACAAGGTTCGAATGTAGTAGCAGAAAGTGGATTAACAGTTGCAGGAAAAAATATTGACATAAAAGAAGCTGAAAATCGGGTGTATTCAGAAGATTTTTCAATGACTAAAAAATCTGGTTTATTGGGGGGAGGGATTGGTTTTACGATCGGCAAGCAAAAACAAACCTTAGAAAATGATCAAACTCGCCTTTATGCTAGCGGCAGCCAAGTTGGAAGTCTTAATAACAATACCACAATGGTTGCAGAGAATTCATATACTCAGACAGCAAGTATAGTGAGTGCCATTAAAGGTGAGGTAAATATTCTGGCTAAAAAAGCAGATATTAAAGCTGCAGATGATAAATATGAAACCAATACCAAACAAAAATTTGAGCAAAAAGGTTTAACGATTGCTATTACCTCTCCTGTTATTTCTGCTATTCAAGCAGTACAAGGCGCAGTGCAATCAACTAGACAAGTAGGTGAGAGTAAGCATGGTCGTGTGAATGCGATGGCTGCAGCTAATGCAGGCTTTGATGTTTATCGTGCAGCTGATAGCGTAATGAAAGCTGGCGACTCTATTCAAAAAGCAATGAGTAATAGCGATGTGGATTCCGTAGTAGGGGTGCAAATCACTTACGGCCAACAAAAGAGCGAATCACGTGCTCATACTGAAGGAAAAACCGCAGCCAAATCTCAAGTTAATGCGGGTGGCAAAGTGAATATTGTGGCAACGGGTGCAGGAAAGGATTCCAACATTAATATTGAAGGTTCAGACATCTCTGGCAAGCAAGGCACAACATTGATTGCAGATAACCAAGTCAATATTAAAGCCACAGAACAAAACCATCAAGAACGCAGCACTAATAAATCGAGCGGCTTTAATGCTGGGGTAGCCATTAAAGTTGGCAGTGGTGT
>NZ_LDVZ01000047.1 GCF_001276515.1 Haemophilus sp. C1 | reverse complement strand
GAACGCCAAGAAATGGCTAAGGTGATAGGTGATATCAGCAACAACGCGATAAGCATCGCCACGTATAATGAGCGTGAGAAAATCAATAAACTGGGGCTTGAGAAGTTTAAGCTGGAAGAGCAAGCAAAAGCGTTGAAGGGACAAGCGGGTAATGAACAACAGCTTGCAGCCATTAAGCAACAGCTGACAAGTGTTCAAGCCGAAATCACGAAAACTCAAGGTGAAATCGACCGCACTTATGGCATAGGTAGTGAAAAAGGCATGGCGATTCGTGCCGTGACGGCGGCATTACAAGCGGCGGCACAAAATGATACCGCAGGCAGTCTTGTCGCTCTTGCTTCACCTTATCTCAACAAAACCATCCACGAGATGACGGCGGGTGACACGGCAAAAGACAAAGCAACTAACCTTATGGCGCATGCCCTTCTTTCCGCGGTGGAGTTCCAAGTGACAGGCAAAGACCCATTGACGGGTGCTGTGGCTGGGGTGACAGGTGAAGCAACCGCTGAAATCATCGCGAGAGCTTATGGGAAACCGGTCAGTGAATTAACGGCCAATGAGAAGGAAAACATTAGTACGTTAAGTCAATTGGCGGGCGGATTAGCTGCAGCATTGACAGCGAAAGCGAATGGAGTGAGCCATCAAAATGGCGGAGGAATGGCTCTTGCTGTTGCGGGTGCTGAAACATCGAAAAGAGCGGTTGAAAATAACTTTAGTTTTATTGAGATGGCTAAGAATCCTGAATATACGAAGGGACTTTGGGTTAAGGCGCAAGCTGATGAGATTGTAAAATCTACGGAGGAGGAGGTAATTAAGGATTTGTCAGATCGTTTAATTCCTCATTATACTTCAGGTGGTATATCCTATGGTCCATTAGGTATTAAGTTTACGGTAAATAATAGAAATGGTGAAACGTTTACCACTCTTTCCTATTCAAATGAGTTACGTTCAGGATCTATTGGTTGGGGTGCGAATATAGGGACTGGATGGATTTTAAATTTAGATAAAAATGAGTTAAGAAGAAATTTATCACAAACAATTAATGATACTTTGGCTGGATATAGTATGGGAGTAGAAGGTTGTTATTATGGGTGTATAGGTTACGGTGAAACAATTTCGCCTACGCCTAAGAAAATACTTTCAATTGGTGTTGGGCAGGGACTATCAATTGGGACTGAATACACGGAGAAATTAAAATGAATAATGTATTGAAATTTTTATTTATATCTTGTTTCTTTTTTCTTCTCTTATCTTTGTTAAAAGAAGACGCTGTTGATAAGAAAAAAATAATAAAAAAAAAGCAAGATATTTATATGCTTGTTTTAGAAAGATATAAAGATAAAATTGTTGATATATCTGATTCTAATAGGAGCTACGCTTCTGTAAAATTCTCCATAAAAGAAACTAATTATAATGAGTTGAATGATTTTATATTATCTTTAGGGTTTGTTAAGGTTAGTGATGGAGATTATTGTAAAGGTGAACAATATATGGGAGTAAACTTTTATGATGGACTATTTTATTTAAATTATTTTTATCCTGATTTAGATATATGTCATTTGAAATAGATAGCATTTAATCAAGATTACACGCTTCTCCTTGATTGCAAGCGCTCCATTAAATCCACCTAAGAATAGGTAAATTGAGTTTGTGAATGAAGGCAGTGAAAATCTGACCGCACTTTCACGGGATACGAAGAATGCGAATCAACGTGTTGAAAAACAAGATTTACAAAAAGTGCAAGAACGCCAAGAAATAGCGAAAGTGATAGGCGATATCAGCAACAACGCGATAAGTATTGCCACGTATAATGAGCGTGAGAAAATCAACAAGCTAGGACTTGAGAAGTTTAAGCTGGAAGAGCAAGAAAAAGCGTTGAAGGGACAAGCGGGTAATGAACAACAGCTTGCCGCCATTAAGCAACAACTGACAAATGTTCAAGCCGACATCACGAAAACGCAAGATAAAATCGACCGCACTTACGGCATAGGTAGTGAAAAAGGCATGGCGATTCGTGCCGTGACGGCGGCATTACAAGCAACGGCACAAAACGATACTGCAGGCAGTCTTGTTGCTCTTGCTTCACCTTATCTCAATCAAAAAATCCATGAGATGACGGCAGGCGACACCGCAAAAGACAAAGCGACTAACCTTATGGCACATGCGCTGCTTTCTGCGGTGGAGTTCCAAGTGACAGGCAAAGACCCATTGACGGGTGCAGTGGCAGGGGTGACAGGAGAAGTGACTGCACAAATCCTCACGCAGGCAATCTATAATAAAACGCCAAATCAACTTACGGCAAATGAGAAGGAAAACATTAGCACGTTAAGTCAATTGGCGGGCGGATTGGCTGCAGCATTAACGGCGAAGGCAAATGGCACCACTGCGGAACAAGGAGGGAGTTTCCTTGCTGCCACCTCTGGGGCTGAGACGGCTAAAAGGGCGGTGGAGAATAATCTTCTTTCTAAAAATGAAGATGAAGAACTTTTCAAGATTTCAGAAAAGTTTGAAAAAGAAAAAGAGCTAAAACAGAAAGAAAAAAATAGAGGCGGAGAATTATTGAAAAAAGATTCTTACATTAATTTTTTAATTCGCCTAAACCAAAAAGATCCTAGCCAATTAACGGAGGGGCAAAAGAATTATTTAGCGGTTGAGTTGCATAAAATAGCAAAATCATGGAATGTTCCTGTATCTGATTTATATAACTGGGATTTTACTAAAGAAATCAAAAGAAATGACTCTGCGTTAACAAAATATCTATCAGATGAAATTAAATTTTGGGATAGTTATGTCGGTAAACAAGCACAATCTTTTGCGATAGGTGCGTTAGCTGCGGGAGGCAGCGTTGCTGCTGTTAGAGTTATTCCTAAGGCTGTTGGATATTTACAAGAGACAGCTGTACTTTCAGCTAGAGCCCCAGTTGCTGCAGAAATGTTAGTGACGGGAGGATATAAAGCTGGGGAGATATCCTATAAAGCTCATAGTGGCCAATATAAAACTGAAGATGAACTTAAAAGCGCCATTTATGATGGTGCGAAAGATGTAATTAAGGTTCCTCTTCTTTCAAAATTAAAACCAGGGGCTCAAGCACTTAATAGTGTTGCTTTTGATTTTGGATATGAGGTTAATAAACCTGGAGCAACCGAGAAACAGGCTAAATCAGAAACATTTGGTTCTGCTGCTGGTAGTGCAGTTAGTTTAGCATCTGAACATTTACACTTAAATGGGGCTCCTAAAATATTTTTTAACGTTCTGGGTGGCTCATTGGCAAGTGAAAAAGCCAAAGAATTTCATTCTCAATTAATTAAGCAGAGAGATAAGGAAAGTAAATAATGGTATTGAAAATATTAAAATTTTTTGTAGCTGTTGCATTCATTTTTTTCTTGTTTATGGTGATAGTTCAGTTAGATATGGGGAGGAATAATTTGCAATATGCAGTTCTTATGAAAGATGCTTTAATTATGTCTCTAAAATTTCAGGTGGTTGCTTTGCCGATATATCTTCTCTTTTTTAAACGAGATTAGAAGGAATAGAACTCTCTGCAGTTTTTTTGTTTGAGATTCACATAGCAATGTAAAAGTGCAGTCAATTTTCAAAGAGTTTTAAAACTTCTCAAAAATTGGCCGCACTTTTGTATTTTAAACGATGCTTGTTTTAATCAAACCTTATAATTTTACATTCAACTTCTCGTAGTAACCTTACCAAGCGGAAAACAAGTTAAAGTAATGGCACCTCGTGTCTATGCCATGGCGCAGAAAGGAGACTTAAATGGCGAAGGCACGTTGATTTCAGCGGATGTGATTGATTTGCGGAGTAACCGTTTAACCAATAGTGGCACCATTGCGGGGCGTAAGCTTACGTTATTAAATACCGAAAGCTTATTAAACGCAGGCACCATTACGGGTGATAAAGTAGGCATCAACACCACGAATAACTTCGATAA
>NZ_LDVZ01000048.1 GCF_001276515.1 Haemophilus sp. C1 | reverse complement strand
CTGAACAACAAGGTAATCAAGAAGTAGTTAATCAACTTAAAAAAGATATTCTTCAAGCTAAAATACAGGCCGAAAATTGGGGAACAAGTGGCAGCACCAAACGTGCGGTTGATGCTATTACTAATGCAGGTTTAATTGCGTTAAGTGGTGGTTCAAGCCAAAGCATTGCGACGGCTGCAGCCTCACCTTACGTGAACCAATTAATCAAGAAAGCGACGGAAGATTATCCGGCATTAAATATTCCAACGCATATTTTATGGGGTGCGGTAGAAGCAGAGTTGATGGGCGGTAAAGCATCAACCGGTGCAATTTCGACTGCTGCAGGTGAATTAGGTGCGAAATACTTAACAGAGCATCTTTATAACAAAGAAGCGAAAGACCTTACTGAAACAGAACGTAGCCAAGTGAAAGAAATGGCGAAGGCGCTTGCCGGTGTGGCTGGTGGTTTAGCCGCTGCTGGTCAAGGCTCAAGTGCGGTCAAAATATTGAGTGAATCATCGATAGGGACAACGGTGGCGAATAATGCTGTGGAGAATAATTATTTAAAACCATCTGATTTAGTTGAAGCAGAAAGAAAATATAAAGCTTGTAAAGGTGATTCTGATTGCGAGATGAGAGTGGTAGAGGAAACTAATGAGCTTAGTAAAAAACGTAATCAAGAACTGGATGAATATCGTCAATCCCTTGAGCGGGAGCTTCTCGCAGCAAAACGCAGCGCAGAGCAACAATGTGCAGGTAATACAGATTGTTATCTAGCCTATTCACAGGAGGCGAATAAGCATTTTAAAGAACAACTTAATGCTTATTTGGCTCATGTATCAGAAGGTAAGGATTTTGAGTCTCTAGCAAGAAATTATTATCCAGATGATGCCTATTTTCGTTCAATTTGGTATGGCTTAACAAATTCAGGGCCACAAAAAACAAAGGAAAGTTTAAAATCAGCGAAAGATTATATTGATAATACATCTTTCGGTGAGGCATTAGATGATACCTTACGCATAGGTAAGAAACTTGTTCGTCTACCAAAAGAATGGATTGAGCAAGATATCCCTGCGCATTCTGTTGAGAAAGCACTACGTGAGATGACAGATGGAAATCCTCAAGATGTGGGAGAGGTCTTCTTTGGTTTAACAACTGGTGCTGCAACGGTCTCAGTGGCTGGAAAAACCATGAAATGGATTGGGGGTAAGTGGGTTCGTTCACCAGATGTAGATTATTCAAGGGATAATGCAAATCTAGGAATAAATCGAAATAAAGGATTAAATGAAAGAATTTCTAATCGCCAAAAAGACTTTTATTTAAATGAACAGAATTTAAATAGAGAAGCTAAGGAGTTGGTGAAAAATATTAAGTTACCAATTTCTGATAAAGTGTTAGAAAAGCATATTATTAATGGTGAGCCAAAAGGTAATTTCTTTAAAGGAGGACACACCACACTCGGAAATGTAAAAGTGGAAAAAGTAATTAAAGAATATGCAAACGGTGTTTATGAGGCTAAAGTTTCTATTCCAAATCCTAGGGCTTTAAAAGACCCAAATGCGAAGCCATTTTTAGAAAAATCCGGTAAGGAAAAAGACAGTGTATCAACAATGTTTCCAAGAACTTGGACTCAGGATAGATTGAGGGTTGAATTGGAGTATGCATTTAAAAATGGGCGACTTTCTGAAGAAGGAGAGCGAAAAGGGGTGGGAACAACACGATCTGGTGTTGAAGTTGAGTGGTTCTTCGATAAGAAGGGAAATATATCAACCGTTTATCCGGTAAGGGGACAATAATGATAGTTGAATTTGGATATTATGATTCTTTTGGCAAGCTAGCTCCTATCTGTGCAACTAAGGATTCGTTATTTGATTCAAGTGTTATAACTACATATATATCAACATTAAATGAGATAGATATTGTTCGCCTTGTTTTAGATGACTTAAAAAATTTAGAACTCACATGGGAATATATCGGCACGGAAGCTTTTGATGCCTATATCGATCATGATAGGGTGAAAGTGGGTTTCGATCTTTTAGATGGATACGATGAATATGATGAAATTGATGATGAAAGAGATCATACAGAGTATTTAATACCTCGTAAGGAACTGACTTATCTTTTAGAAAGATGGTTGGCATTCATACAAAAACCAATAACAGAACCGAACTACATAGAAATTGTTGATTCAATTGAATTTGGATATTGTGATTCTTCTGGCAAACTAGCACCTAGGTGTGTAGCTAAGGATTCGTCAGACAATGCAAGAAGAGCTATAGCCACATATATATCAACATTAAATGATATAGATATTGTTCGTCTTGTTTTAGATGATTTAAAAAATTCAGAACTCACATGGAAATATATCGGCACGGAAGCTTTTGATGCCTTTATCGATCATAATAGGGTAAAATTGGGTTTAGATCTTCTAGATAAATGCGATGAAATTGATGATGAAAGCGATCATACAGAGTATTTAATACCTCGTAAGAAACTAACTTATCTTTTAGAAAGATGGTTGGCGTTCATACAAAAACCAATACCAGATCCGGACTACGTAGAAATTATTGATTCAGAGGATGCTTATAAATGACAGTCATGATCGGTGGACATTCCGCCTTAGGTAATATACGTGTTGATCGGATATTATACACTTATCCAAATGGCGTATATCTTGCACAGATCTCCGCCTTTGATAGTGAAACTAATCAATATATTGTGAAGACCAATAATAATGGCGAGACTTTAATGTTTCCTCAAACGTGGACGGCAGATCGTATCAAAGTGGAAATTAATTCTGCTTACATTAATCAAGTAGATGATTTAGATCCTATTCGTAAAGCTGAAGGTATGTGGGTTGGCATTTCAAATTCAGGTGTGCGTGTAGAAGGTTACACCTATCCTGTCGTCACCGCTTTTCCAAGTGCTGAGCAGGAGTAAAGATGAAGCTTATTTTTACGTATATTCAGCATAAAGGGCAAATTATTCCAACTTGCCATTTAGAGGCAAATCACCAATTAAATCCATTAACCGGTTATTTGAATGATCCAATGGGAGGAGCAAATTATTTCTCTTTTTTAGATCATTCATTGGCAATTTTGACGGATGAAACAATTCAAGAAGCGGATATTTCTTCCAATTCTTGGGGTGTAGAGGTAATGAACGAACAAGTGAATTTTTATTTCCTTTTTGCCCAAGAAGAGGAGTCTCTTTATCTCACTTTACCCCGTGGAATAATGATTGATGTGCTGAGGTTATGGCTGATTTTCCGAAGTCAAAAACCTGAAGAAGGCTTAACACAGCGTTTAGAATTTTAAGTTGAAAGTGCGGTCAATTTTCAAAGAGTTTTAAAACCTCTCAAAAATTGACCGCATTTTTTTGTATTTTCAACGACTTATGTTAAGTAAGTTTTATAATTTCACATTCAACTTCGCGTAAGTTCGTTCTACTTTTTCCAATGCTTTTCCCACGGAAACATCACGAGCGAGTAATAGGCGGAAGCAGTGGCAAGGAAGATGGCGAAAGTAAAACTTACCAATCGAGCCACTTAGATGCACAAACCGTGACGTTAAACAGTCAAGGTGATACCAACCTGCTGGGGAGTCAAGTCAAAGGTAACACCGTTAATGCCAATGT
>NZ_LDVZ01000049.1 GCF_001276515.1 Haemophilus sp. C1 | reverse complement strand
CCAAAAACACTTGAGCGTTGTATAGTTAAGCCTCTCGGGCAATTAGTACAGGTTAGCTCAATGACTCACATCACTTACACACCCCGCCTATCTACGTCTTAGTCTTAAACAACCCTTACAGGTTTATAACCTGGGAGAACTCATCTCTTGGCAAGTTTCGTGCTTAGATGCTTTCAGCACTTATCTCTTCCGCACTTAGCTACCCGGCAATGCGTCTGGCGACACAACCGGAACACCAGTGGTGCGTCCACTCCGGTCCTCTCGTACTAGGAGCAGCCCCAACCAATTCTCCAACGCCCACGGCAGATAGGGACCGAACTGTCTCACGACGTTCTAAACCCAGCTCGCGTACCACTTTAAATGGCGAACAGCCATACCCTTGGGACCTACTTCAGCCCCAGGATGTGATGAGCCGACATCGAGGTGCCAAACACCGCCGTCGATATGAACTCTTGGGCGGTATCAGCCTGTTATCCCCGGAGTACCTTTTATCCGTTGAGCG
Organism: Haemophilus sp. C1; assembly: GCF_001276515.1. GTDB lineage: Bacteria > Pseudomonadota > Gammaproteobacteria > Enterobacterales > Pasteurellaceae > Haemophilus. Next base: position 2,773 of record NZ_LDVZ01000049.1, on the reverse strand, counting down.
ATGGCCCTTCCATTCAGAACCACCGGATCACTATGACCTACTTTCGTACCTGCTCGACTTGTCTGTCTCGCAGTTAAGCTTGCTTATACCATTGCACTAACCTCACGATGTCCGACCGTGATTAGCAAACCTTCGTGCTCCTCCGTTACGCTTTGGGAGGAGACCGCCCCAGTCAAACTACCCACCAGACACTGTCCGAGACCGCGTTCCGCAATCTTCGTTAGAACATCAAACGTTAAAGGGTGGTATTTCAAGGACGACTCCATAATCACTGGCGTGACTACTTCTAAGTCTCCCACCTATCCTACACATCAAAATTCAATGTTCAGTGTCAAGCTATAGTAAAGGTTCACGGGGTCTTTCCGTCTAGCCGCGGGTACACCGCATCTTCACGGCGATTTCAATTTCACTGAGTCTCGGGTGGAGACAGCCTGGCCATCATTATGCCATTCGTGCAGGTCGGAACTTACCCGACAAGGAATTTCGCTACCTTAGGACCGTTATAGTTACGGCCGCCGTTTACTGGGGCTTCGATCAGGAGCTTCTCTTTCGATTACACCATCAATTAACCTTCCAGCACCGGGCAGGCATCACACCCTATACGTCCACTTTCGTGTTTGCAGAGTGCTGTGTTTTTAATAAACAGTTGCAGCCAGCTGGTATCTTCGACCGGTTCAACCTTCAGGGGAAAACCCTTACAATCTACGCCGGCGCACCTTCTCCCGAAGTTACGGTGCTATTTTGCCTAGTTCCTTCACCCGAGTTCTCTCAAGCGCCTGAGTATTCTCTACCTGACCACCTGTGTCGGTTTTCAGTACGGTTTAGTAAAGCCTGTCGCTTAGTGGCTTTTCCTGGAAGTGTGGTATCAGTTACTTCAGCTCCGTAGAGCCTCGTCATCATCTCTCAGTGTTAAGGAAGTCCGGATTTGCCTAAACTTCCCACCTACCAACTTAAACGCACATATCCAACAGTGCGATAACCTAACCTACTCCGTCCCCACATCGCAGCTTTACCAAGTACAGGAATATTAACCTGTTTCCCATCGACTACGCTTTTCAGCCTCGCCTTAGGGGCCGACTCACCCTGCCCCGATTAACGTTGGACAGGAACCCTTGGTCTTCCGGCGAACGGGTTTTTCACCCGTTTTATCGTTACTTATGTCAGCATTCGCACTTGTGATACGTCCAGCATGCTTCTCAACACACCTTCTTCCGCTTACACAACGCTCCCCTACCCAACAGACGTATCACTAATAATCCTTACTTCCAATATGCGCCGACTCAACGTTCGGGTTGCTTGAACAACCTTTCATGTCGCTTTGCGCCATTCTAGGTTGTTAATCGTAAGGCGTATTAGTGATACGCCTGATGCCGCAGCTTCGGTGCTATATTTCAGCCCCGTTACATCTTCCGCGCAGGCCGACTCGACTAGTGAGCTATTACGCTTTCTTTAAATGATGGCTGCTTCTAAGCCAACATCCTAGCTGTCTAAGCCTTCCCACTTCGTTTCCCACTTAATATAGACTTTGGGACCTTAGCTGGCGGTCTGGGTTGTTTCCCTCTCCACGACGGACGTTAGCACCCGCCGTGTGTCTCCTGAGTATCACTCTTTGGTATTCGTAGTTTGCATCGGGTTGGTAATCCGGGATGGACCCCTAGCCGAAACAGTGCTCTACCCCCAAAGGTGTCCGCTCAAGGCTCTACCTAAATAGATTTCGGGGAGAACCAGCTATCTCCCGGTTTGATTGGCCTTTCACCCCCAGCCACAAGTCATCCGCTAATTTTTCAACATTAGTCGGTTCGGTCCTCCAGTTAGTGTTACCCAACCTTCAACCTGCCCATGGCTAGATCACCGGGTTTCGGGTCTATACCTTGCAACTCGTCGCCCAGTTAAGACTCGGTTTCCCTTCGGCTCCCCTATTCGGTTAACCTCGCTACAAAATATAAGTCGCTGACCCATTATACAAAAGGTACGCAGTCACCCTTTCAGGCTCCCACTGCTTGTACGTACAAGGTTTCAGGTTCTATTTCACTCCCCTCACCGGGGTTCTTTTCGCCTTTCCTTCACAGTACTGGTTCACTATCGGTCAATCAGGAGTATTTAGCCTTGGAGGATGGTCCCCCCTTCTTCAAACAGGATATCACGTGTCCCGCCCTACTTCTCGTTAACTTAGTACCACAGCCTAGATGTCGAGTACGGGGCTATCACCCTGTGTCGCTAAGCTTCCCAGCTTATTCCTCTATCTCTGCTGTTATCATTAACAGGCTCTTTCGCTTTCGCTCGCCGCTACTGACGAAATCTCGGTTGATTTCTTTTCCTCGGGGTACTTAGATGTTTCAGTTCTCCCGGTTTGCCTCAACAAGCTATGGATTCACTCGTTGATAGTGGATTCTTCATCCACTGGGTTTCCCCATTCGGATATCTTGGATTAAACGCCTCTTATCGACTCATCCAAGCTTTTCGCAGATTAGCACGTCCTTCTTCGCCTCTGATTGCCAAGGCATCCACCTTGTACGCTTAGTCACTTAACTATACAACCTCAAATGTTTTCAATCACTTTAAGTTTTCACTTCAAAGTGCGGTCAATTTGATGCGCATTTTTAATTTAACTAAACACTTGATTGCTTTTGTTCAATCAAGATTTATCACAAAACAGGTTTGCTTTCAGAGCTCCCTTTTCAGTTCCCTCTTCTCACTTTCCTATTTTGCCTACTCAGACTTTCTCTCGAAAATCTCTTGTTTTCAGCTTGTTTCCAATTTTTTAAAGAACAGT
>NZ_LDVZ01000050.1 GCF_001276515.1 Haemophilus sp. C1 | reverse complement strand
CAGACCACAGCAGCCCAACTAGGCATTAACACAGACCTTGCCCAAGCTAACAATCAAGTTGCACAGACGAAGGATGTGAAAGCGCAACTCCAAGAGCAGCAACAGATTGCAACGGCAATAGGGCATGTACAAAAGGCGGTGGATACTTATATATCAAATAAATTAAATGAAGCAGAAACTGCTGAACGACGTGTAAAAGCAGAATACGATAAAGCTAAGGCTAATAATGCAAGTAAGGATGCGTTGGATTTCCTTGAATATCGGTTAAGAGAAGCTAAGCGAGAAGTGGGTGAATGGGGGTATGGCGGAGGAAATCGCCGAACTATAGATACCGTTACAGCCCTCTTTACCAGTGTGCTTTCAGGGCAAGGTGCTTCAGCTACAGCTGTCGCAACTTTATCGCCAACGGTGAATAAATTGATAGCAGATAATACGCATGATAAAGCAACTAATGCACTTGCACATGCCGTATGGGGAGCGATTGAGGCTCAAGTCAATGGAGGAAGAGCAGCACATGGTGCGATAAGTGCAGCAGGGGCTGAATTACTGGCACCACAAATTGCCTCTATACTTTATGGTAAATCGGAAGCTGATTTAACGCCAGATGAAAAGGCGGGTGTAATTAGTATGGCAAGTCTTGCAGGCGGTATTGCCGGTGCTTTAATGAACGGGAAATCAGAAGGTGTTGAAATCATTGGCAATACGGCAATTAATGCACAGATTGCGGAAAATACGGTGACAAACAATTACCTTTCCGGGTGGCAGGCTAAGCAAAGAGATGAAGAGTTAGCGGCATGTAATGGTAGCTTGCGCTGTGAACTAAAAACAGGTGTTTATTGGGAATTAGTGAGTGCGGGGCAAGATACTGCTTATGGTGCCGGGCTTGCGACGTCAATTCCTGTGGGGCTTTTTGAAACAGGGAAAGGCATTGCTGAGATTGCGATGCATCCGATTGACTCACTGAATGCGATTAAGACCTTAATTCAAGAAGGCAATTTTACTAAAGCAATGAAACAATCCTATGCGAATAGAATTGATAAGATGATTGTTGAGTATGAGAAAGCGGGTGCAGAAGGGGCTTTCAAGGCTGGCTTAGAGGCAGGTCAATTACTGCAAGAGACGGTGGGAATACTTGCCGGTGGTTTGGGTTTGGGTAAAGTTGGTACAAAATTCACAAAAGCAGCTGCTACTTTTACGAAGCATCAAGTTCATAGAGTAATTAATCACACTGTTTTGAATCGAGTAATTAATGAAGTTGATAATATCGCTGTATCAACCGATAAAGGATTTATCAATGGCACTAAAGTTTGTGGAGCAAGTTGTGAAATAAAAGCAACTAGTAAAGCTGAGCAAGCTTTAATTGATGATATTGTTAAAAATGGGGATATCAAGGGAAGTAAAACTGAAACCCTTATTAGTGATCTTGCAAAACGCTCAGGTTATGAACTATTACAGGGAGGGAAATATGGCTCAAATAATGGTTTTGATCATGTGTTAGTAGGCAAAGATGGTTCAGTAGTCATTATTGATAGTAAACAAATAAAAACTAATGGGGAGATTCAGGTGAGTTCTAAAGGAGCTGGGGATACTAATCAATTGTCTAGTAAATGGATAAATGCAGTTCTGAGTGAATTATCTGAAAATGATCCGACTAAGTTAGCAATAAAAAATGCGGAAAAAAATGGTAAATCAATTAAAACAATTATAGCTGGTGTAGATAAATCAAATGGTAAGGTTGTGTTATTACCAGTTAGAATTCCTAATAAGAATTAGTCGTAAGAGGTGTAAATATGGAAAAATATAAAGTGTTTTTAGGTAGTGAGATTGCTAAAACCTATGATGAAGCTAAGAATTTTACTCTAGCTAGAGTTGAGGAATATGTTAAATTCAATCATAAAGAATTGTTTTCAACGTTAGCTCCTATAGATAATTTTACAGGTAATGTTTTTTCTTTAATTCATTATTTAAATGATTTTCATCGTGCATTAGCCTCTAAGCATTTATTAGAAAATGATATTTCAGGATTTAAAGAAAATGCTTCTATTGCGGGTTTCTTAGGTATTTTGTCTGAATATGATTTCCAATGGGCATATAATGGATTTAATACTAACTTCTTTTTCATGATCTTACTTTCAGATAATCAAAAGTTGATTGATTATCTGATTAAACATCGTGATGAAATTGTCGATATTTCAGTTCCCTATAAACGAACTGATACCAGACCTTTTTTTAATGCGAACACTTTATTGGCGTTAAGTGGCGATTGGCAATTATTAAAAGAGCGCGCACTCACGTTCTTAAATGATGAGAAAAAAGCCCGTAGCGATTTAAAGCGCATTCCTGATCATGAATTTTATGTGGCACTAGCAGATAAAAATATAAAAGGAATGCAAGAGGCTTTAGATAAATTACTCGAACTTAAGCTTGCTAAACGAGCAGCAAAAGGAACACTTTTACATTTTGATTTTTACTTGCAACCGCAAGTTTTAATGTATGCCAAAATCGCAGCAATCCACGGTTTTGATTTGAGTATTGATAGCCCTATAGCGCCAAAAGAATTGATTGATATAAATCCATTAGCAGAATATAAAATTCCTTATGATTTTATGAAATCATTTGATTTTGATGCCCCTCATCAAGTTTGGGTAAATTATGTCAAACAAAGAATGGAAGAAGCGAAGCAAAAGAAAGTTGAAAATAAAAAAGGATTTTGGGCTTCGCTGTTTGGTCGATAAGTCAGGAATAAGCATTAAAGTGCGGTTAAAAACATAAGCGATTTTGACCGCACTTTTTGTCTTTTCAACGATACTTATGCTAAGTAAACCTGATTTATAATTTCACATCCAACTTCGCGTAAGCACGCTCTACTTTTTCTAATGCTTTTTCTACGGAAATATCACGAGCAAGTAATAGGCGGAAGCAGTGGCAAGGAAGATGGTGAAAGCAAAACTTACCAAGCGAGCCACTTAGATGCACAAACCGTGACTTTAAACAGCCAAGGTGATACCAACCTGCTGGGGAGTCAAGTCAAAGGTAACACCGTTAATGCCAATGT
>NZ_LDVZ01000051.1 GCF_001276515.1 Haemophilus sp. C1 | reverse complement strand
TCAATATTATAGGTTCGTTTACCATCTTTTACTGCTTGAGTGTTATATTCCTCAATTTTGTTTAAGATCTGAACTTTATCTCTTGTCGCATTTGATGCCCCAAATATTGCTGGGACATTTGCCCAGGCTCTAAAACGTTCAAAACCAGTAAATAAAAATTCATTCACTAATCCCGCACTCCCCCTATTAGCAATCACTGCGGTTTCATTAATAGATGCAAGATCACGATCATATAAGATTGCACTAGATACTTTATCTTTAGGCGTTAAATTTAACATCCCTGCAGTAGCCATTCTACTGAATTGCTTTGCTTGTTCCTCTGTTAAAATTTTGTCACTATAAAGAGCTGCTTTTAATTCTTGAGAGTTATCTGCTGTATTATTTCCTTTTTCATCAAATTTTAAACAACTAATATGTTCACAATCATCAGTTTTTTTCTTAATACTAAAAATAGAATCTTCATTTTTTTCCATGTTGTAATAAATTTCATCACCATGGCGACTGATATTATCTACAAACGCCTTCGATACCGCTAAATCCCTTTCTAAATCAGCTTTAAATTGCTCCACATTTGGTTTATTTAATGATTGATGAATATTCTCTTTATTCACTCTAGCAATTATTTCTTCTGATGATAAACCCAACGCTCTTTGAGCTTCTTCATTTCGAATAGTCATATTTTTAGTGTTAATGCTTGAGCCCGTTACACCATTTTCACTACTATTACGGCTCAAATAACCTAGTGCTCCTGTTGCTAACCCTTTCGCGATGCCCCAGTTGCCTTGATTAGCAATACCTGCAATACCACTAAATTCTACTTTCGATGAGCCATCTTGATGATTTTTACCTACCTCTTGTAATTTAACACCGCCTAGATCTTTTGGTGCCCCCCCTCCACTAACTGAAAAACCGCCTCCAAAACCGAAGCCTTTGCCTGAAACACTTGAATGGTTTTCAATATCCCTCGCCATTAATGTTCCCGTCTCAAAACGATTTTTTCCTTCTGCTTCCGCTTTTTCTGTTGATGTCACTAAACCGCCCGTCAGCTCCGAATGTTTTCTGATGTTAAGGTCATATCCCTCGTCACCTGAAAAAATGCCGGCTTGCGTTTTTACGCTCGCATAATTTGAATTCACTTTTGAACGGTTATAGTTACCACTTGCAGAGAATCCATACCCTACTGTCACCTGCCCTGAAACACTTTCTTGTTTACCCTCATAGCGTGCAGTATCTTGTAAGCTTTCAATCGTGAGATTTTCTGCTCTTACTTCTACTCGTTTACCTTTCCTTTCACTTGTGAACCTTTGATATTGGTTTCTTTTCCGCTCTCAATTATGGTTTTACTGGCTTGTGTACCTATTTGACTTGTCACCCATGCTTGGCTTTCACCGTTGCCGTAGCCTTTAGCGACATTACCTCCAGCCGTAATCCCTGCACTTACGCCATTACCAAACTGAATTGCGACACCTACATTAAAACCTGTCGATTTATTTTTACTGCGTTCAAGATGCTTTTCATCTGCAGCTGAAATATTCACATTGCCATCAGCTTTGAGATGTGTACCGTTCTGTCCTGATATATCCGCACCTGTGATGGTAATTTGCGACCGTTCTCCTTTACCTATCGCGGTAATATTGACTTTGCCACCTGCGTTCACTTGACTTTTTTCTACGGTGTTGCCTTCACTATGTTGGGTTTGTACTGATTTTTGTTGTCCATAGGTAATAGATACACCAACACCTGAACTAACGCCTTGACCTAAACCATTTTGATTGATTGCATCTGCCAGTGCTAAGGTGGATTCAGCTGCTCTTACTCCCTCAAAACCTACATTCATCGCACTCATTGCATTGATGCGATTATTTTGGCTTTTACCAACCATTTTTGTAGACTCAACGGTAGATTTAACCGATTGTAAAGCTGATGCAACAGCTCCCGTGAGGGCAATAGTGAGGCCTTTTTGTTGCATTTCATAACGAGAGTTACTTTCATAATTCAGTTGAATAGCGTCAATATCTACAGTTTTACTTGTAATACCCACATCTCCCTTGCCCGAGCTAACAATGCTACCTACTTGTTGATAGCGATTACCTGCCTGAATTGTGACATTTCCAGCCAAACTACCAATTTGGCTATGAGCTGCACTTTCTTGCGTGTTGTTTTGATTTACTTTTTCTTTATTCGAACCAATCGTAAAACCGATTCCACCGTTCCCCATTAAGCCTGATTTTTGGCTTACAATTTTGGTCTCATGGATAAGTTGATTTTTGCCTGCTTGAAGTAATACATCATTTTTAGCATCAATTAGCACATTATTATCTGCTGCTAGTTTCACACCTGTTGCTTCCACATTATGACCTGCCAATAATACGATTTCTCGACCGCTTAACTCGCTACCAACTTGCTCTATGCGTTTTTCATACTCATCCGTTATTTTTGATTTTCGGGTAAGTACACCTGATTTATATTGATGATGTTCAGTTAATTCGAGAGTGTTAGTTGCACCATTCAACACAAGGTCGTTTTCAGCAATAGCCATTAACTTCGCTTCACTATCCAGCTGTGCCCCTTCGGCTCGGAGATTTTTTGCCGTAAGCGTTACATCCCCCTTGCCTTTTACTTGACTTACTACCGCTTCTTCCACTTTCTCATGACGGTAATGATTGCCTTTCCCCATCTTCTCATCAAAGCCCACTGAAAGTGCGGTGAGATTCATGTTATTTTTGCTTTGAACAAGTGTGCTGCCATTGCCATCGTTAATAATATCTGCACCTTTAGCGTTCAGATTATTTGATGAGAGTTGTAATTGGCCATCTTCTCCTTTCACATGGAAAAGCGCTTTACGAGCCAGTGTCGTTTCACTCCGTTGAAAATGAGATAAATCCACCTTTGTTGTCATTGTGGTACTTTCGTGATTTAAATCACCGCCCACATCCACCAAAAGTGCTCGCTCGGCTTCCACTTTACCGCCGATATTATCGAAGTTATTCGTGGTGTTGATGCCTACTTTATC
>NZ_LDVZ01000052.1 GCF_001276515.1 Haemophilus sp. C1 | reverse complement strand
GATACAATATCGAAAACAATCCTTTAAATAACAGTCTAACTTTTTGGGGTCAGATCAAATTCCACCGCACTTTTCCCTAAAAAAAGCGTTGAAATTTAATTCAACGCTTTTCTTTTATTTAGAGACTTTTTCTTGTCTTAATCGCCAAAGTTGATAAACATTCACCACGGCTAAAAATGCATTTAATAATGCTACTGGATAAGCAGCGATAATTACGCTATAGATGACAAATAAAATTGCGCCAATGCTGTTCACTATGCGTAAATGAACGATAGATTTAAACAAAAATGATACTGCAACAAAAAAGGTTGCGATATAACCCAATAATTCAACTAAATTCAATTCCATAATTCTATTCTCTTCGATTAAAAATAAAAACGAGTGCCATGATAAAAGATTTTTAAAACAAGGAAAAGATCAGAAAAAAAAGCAACCGATTGCAAGATGAAATTATTTTTTCTTATGAAAAATAAAGGTATTTTCATCATCATTAGCGCATAAAAAGCCGGGGACGAGTGTGCACATCTAAAATCTTGGGAGCATATCCAATTTGGGGGAATTAGATAACATTAGCTCGCTCACCCCACACTTTGTCACCGGCTAAATTCTTTTCAGAGTCCTGATACTAATGCTATGAACAATAAAGAAATTTAATAAAACGAGGTTCTATCTTTTATAATAACTAGAATTCCAATTTCTACCATTCTAGAAATTGGATTAATTATAAACTATAAAGTAACTTTAGATTCAAGAGATTTCTAGAGAAATGAAAGTTATGATTTTATTCTAAATAAAGACAAGTTGTACTAAAAGCATATAGAAAAGCGTGCCAACCGCAATAGATAGAAACATATTTTTCTTCCAGAAATGCAACCCTAGCACCGCTATGCCAGCAAGAAAATCAGGGATACCATGATAACCAGTTAAAACATCAATATTCTTATAGCAATAAACTACAAGCATACCAAACATAGCAGGAGGTAAAACTTTCCCAAGATAGCGAATATATTGTGGAATCGGGCGATTAGCTGGGAAGACAAAAAATGGCAATAAGCGCGTAAATTGCACCGTAAGCACACAAATTCCAATCGTCATAATCTGTTCTGTAAGTGTCATTTTAGCGACTCCAATTTTGTGTCTAATTTAGGCCCACGCATAGTTAGAATTAACCAGATACCAATTAATGTTGGAATTAAGAAATATTCTTTGCCTATAATCAGTAAAAAAGCCAATGCAATCCCTAAACCTAAGAGAGAGCTTTCATGGGATTTTTCCTTTATCCAATTTTCTGCAAAAATAACTAAGAAAAGAGCGGTCATAGAGAATTCCACACCTTTTAAATCAAAAGGTAAAACAGAGCCAAATAAGTTACCAATTGCAGCACCAACCACCCAATAAATATGCAAATATAAACTTACAAAAAACATATACCAACCTTTATCTAAGTGCGGTGGAATTTTGGCCATATAATTTAAAGAAAAAGATTCATCAACAAGGGTGGTAATTAAATACCAACGTTTATGACCAATGTGTACGCCATATTTTTCTAACATTGATATGCCATAGAAAATCTGACGAGTACTAATCATCAAGGTAATTAATAACACACTGATGGGAGAAAAAGGTGCAATAAGTGCTCCAGCAGCAATAAACTCAACCGAACCGGCATAAATAAGTAAAGCCATCAAAGTAGGATATAAAAATCCGAAACCTAGTGCCTTCATATAAATACCATATGCCACACCAAGAAATAAAAATCCTGCAATCATCGGCGCACTATAAGGAAAAGCAGCTTTAGCCGCCGCACTAATCAAGTGAGGCTGCTGATTTTGTTGAGAAAAATTCATTTATTACTTCTATAAATCTAAAACAGATAGCCCAGGTAAAGTTGAAAAACTTTGAGCTTTTACGGTTTGATAAAAATCTTCTAAATAAGAAAGGGATTCATCTTCTTTGCGAATAGCCGCATATAGATTGCTATATAAACCTTCTTTTGTGACTTTTCTTGCCACGACATAACCCTTTTCCAAATAAGGCAACGCAGCCCAATAAGGGATAGTCGCAATGCCACGACGACTCGCCACTAATTGAATCATAGCAATAGTCAATTCAGTTGTGCGGCGAGTAGGATTAATGCCTTTTGGTTTAAGCACTTTACGCAATAGATCTAACATATCATCAGGAACAGGGTAAGTTACCCAGGTTTCATCTGCAAAATCTTCCGCATCCCAAATTTCTTTTTCTGCTAAAGGGTGATCTTTTGAGCAAATTCCAACCATCTCATAAGAAAAGAGCGGTTTAAAAATTACATCATCATTATGCTCTACTTCTGATACTATCGCCCAATCTGCTCGGTGAGAAAGCAATAAACCAACAGGATCCGTATGAAAACCAGATACAATATCCAACTCAACCAGCCCCCAATGCCGACGAAATTCGTCCATAGCAGGCATTAACCAATCAAAACAAGTATGACATTCCACAGCTATGCGAAGTTGCCCCGCATCCCCATGTTTAACCCGAGCCAGATCGCGTTCAGCATCAACAACTTTTGGCATTACCTCATTAGCAAGACGAATTAAACGCTCTCCTGCCGAAGTAAAACGAAGTGGATTACTTTTACGCTCAAACAAAGGCAAACCAAACTGTTCTTCTATTAATTTAATTTGGTGAGAAAGAGCTGATTGCGTTAGATATACTCGCTTTGCTGCTAAAGAAACACTACCAGTCTCTTTTAAAGCAAGTAAAGTTTTAAGATGTCTAAATTCTAGAAAGGTTGGTTTCATTAATAATATTCATACAAATATAAAATTAGATGATAGATATAATACATTAAAATTAGAAATATTCGAATTAATATTCTGTAGAAAAAATAAAAACCCCAGTTCTTAAACTGGGGTTCTTCTGTTTTTATTTAATCTAGATTCATATTTGGTAACCTGGCGGTGCCCTACTCTCACATGGGGATGCCCCACACTACCATCGG
>NZ_LDVZ01000053.1 GCF_001276515.1 Haemophilus sp. C1 | reverse complement strand
TTGAACCTACGACCCACTGGTCCCAAACCAGTTGCGCTACCAAGCTGCGCTACTCGCCGATAAGTGCGGTCAATTATAAGTTTGTTTTTATTTCAGTCAATGAAATTTTTGATTTTTCAACTTGATTGTTCAAAATTATTCCACTTTAGGAAAAACGCCCCCTTTTTCGTTGTAAAAAAATCATTGTCCGCTAAAATAGCAAACGCTTTCTTTCCCATCATTCAAAAGGACAGACAAATGACCGCACAAATCATCTCTGGTACCGCACTTTCAAAAAAAATTAAAGCCGATGTGGCAGATAAAATCACCCATTACGTTAAGCAAGGAAAACGCGCACCTGGGCTTGCTGTCATTCTCGTTGGTGCAGATCCTGCTTCGCAAATCTATGTCGGTAATAAACGTAAAAGTTGTGAAGAAATCGGCATACTTTCCCAATCCTATGATTTACCAGAAACAACTACACAAGCCGAATTATTAGCCCTCATCGATAAACTCAATAACGACAAAACAATTGATGGTATCTTAGTACAACTCCCCTTACCTCAACAAATCAATGCAGAAGCTATTATTGAACATATTGATCCGAAAAAAGATGTGGATGGCTTCCATCCTTATAATGTTGGGCTTTTATGCCAACGTATTCCAACTTTACGTGCCTGCACCCCTTATGGCGTAATGAAGCTATTAGAAACAACGGGGATTGACCTACATGGCAAACACGCAGTAATTGTAGGCGCATCCAATATTGTCGGCCGCCCAATGTCTTTAGAATTACTATTAGCAGGTGCAACTGTCACAGTAACTCATCGATTCACTAAAGATTTAGAAAGCCATGTTCGCCAAGCAGATATACTTGTCGTCGCGGTGGGTAAGCCGAAGTTGATTCCTGGCGATTGGATCAAAGAAAGTGCGGTCGTAATTGATGTCGGAATTAACCGCCTAGATGGAAAATTAGTAGGCGATGTAGAGTTTGACAAAGCAGCCGAAAAAGCAGCTTATATTACCCCCGTTCCTGGCGGTGTTGGGCCAATGACCGTTGCAATGTTAATGAGCAACACACTTTACGCTTATGAACACAATAAATAGCTTTTTATAAACGAATCTTATCACAAGAAAAATGGGTTAAAGCCTTATTCGCTTTAACCCATTTATTTTAATCACTAAAGAATTTTGTAAATAATCAAATCTAAATTAGTTCAACCAGAACATATAGCCGACAGTTGCAATCACGACGATACACACTAAATTCAATACGAAACCAGCTTTTACCATTTCACTTTGTTTCACTTGTCCAGAACCAAATACAATAGCATTTGGAGGTGTTGCAACTGGTAACATGAAGGCACAGGATGCACCAATACCAATAATTAATGCTAAACCAATTTCTGGCATACCCAATGATTGAGCGATAGAAATAAAGATTGGGACGAGTAGTGCCGCACTTGCTGTATTAGAGGTAAATTCAGTTAAGAAAATAATGAATGCTGCAACTAACAAACCAATAAGATAGAAATGTTGTCCTTCAATCATAAAGACAATGCTATCTGCTAAAATTTTACTTGCTCCGGAATCCTTCAATACCGCACTTAATGTTAATCCACCACCGAAAAGCATTAATACGCCCCAATCAGTACTTTCTTGAATTTGTTTCCAGCTTGCAATTCCAGTAGAACAAATCACAATAGCCGCTAATAAAGCAACAACGCTATCGAAGCTCGCAATATTTTTCTGCAAACCAAGTAAGCCTGAAATTAGCGGATTAATTTGCCCACTAAATACCCAAGTTAAAGCAATCACAACAAAGATAACAAGTGTTAATACACGCACTGAATTCATTTCAATGCTTTCAAAAGATTGCTCAAAATTAATATGAAGTTTTGGTTTGAAAATAATATAAAGCGTACCAATCATAATTGGTAACAAAATAATCATAATAGGTAAACCATACCATAACCAATCTGCAAAAGTTAAATGTAGGTTACTTGCCACGATGGCATTCGGCGGACTCCCTACAAGGGTTCCCATACCACCAATTGATGCACTATAAGCAATCCCTAACAACACAAACACATAAGTATTATGTTCTTTCTCACGATCAAGCTGGCTTAAAATCCCCATAGCGAGTGGTAACATCATTGCTGCAGTTGCCGTGTTACTCATCCACATAGAAAGGAAGGCTGTAATCAAAAAGAGATAAATAATGGCAACAAATAAATTACCGCGCGCTAACGCCATAATCTTATTAGCAATCATTTTATCAAGTTTTTGAATATGCAAGGCTGTCGCTAAAGAAAAGCCACCAAAAAATAAGAATATTGTAGGATCAGCAAAAGCCACTAAAGCTTGCTTAGTGCTTACTAAATCTAGCGCAATCGCCAATAATGGCACCAATAATGCGGTAACTGTAACATGTAATGCCTCAGTTAACCAAAGCACTGCGACAAAAGCCAATAAGGCTAAACCAGCATTTGCTTTTGACTCATAAGGCAGCACTTTTAATAACACAAAAAACAGCACTATATCTAAAATAAAAATAATGCCATTTTTGTGGTTTTTGAAAGATTTTATCTCACTCATAAAGTTCCTCCGTTAGTGTTCTAACTCAAACAGCCTATAATGTTAAATGAATGTTAATAAGTTGCAATGCTCAATTTTCAGAAATGTGATCTAGTGCAATAAATTTCGATAAAAAAAGTGCGGTTATTTTGATCTGACCCCAAAAAGTTAGACTGTTATTTAAAGGATTGT
>NZ_LDVZ01000054.1 GCF_001276515.1 Haemophilus sp. C1 | reverse complement strand
GTAGCTCGTCGGGCTCATAACCCGAAGGCCGTCGGTTCAAATCCGGCCCCCGCAACCAACAAATTTTGAAGCCCTGATTTAGAAAATCGGGGCTTTTCTTTTTACAGTTTAACTCGCTTGATGATCTCAATTAGATCATCTTTTTCTATGCTATAATCCCTCAAAATTTTCAAAATCGGTACCTAAATGAAACAATTATTTGCAACGACCTCTCGTGGCTTTGAAGAATTATTAAAAGTTGAACTCACTGAACTTGGTGCGCAAGAGGTGAAGGTGGTTCAAGGTGGCGTTCATTATCAAGCTGATGACGAAACCTTATACCGCACTTTGCTTTGGTCACGCCTTGCTTCACGCATTTTATTTCCTTTGATTGAAACCAAGATTTACAGTGATTTGGATCTTTATGCGGCAGTTTCTGGCTTTAATTGGTTAGCGCAATTTGATGAACGAGTTACATTCTTTGTCGATTTTAATGGAACCAACCAAGAAATTCGTCATACTCAATTTGGTGCGATGCGTGTTAAAGATGGGATTGTCGATTATTTTGAACGTCAAGGTAAAAGTCGTCCTGATGTAGATAAAATTCAGCCGGACGTACGTATCCATGCTTATTTGAACCGTGAAAATTTAGTGATTTCTTTAGATTTAAGTGGAGAAGCATTACATTTGCGAGGCTATCGTGAAGATGCAGGTCAAGCACCTTTGCGCGAAACTTTAGCGGCTGCGATTGTTATGCGTTCAGGTTGGCAAGCAGGTTCTCCATTAGTGGATCCAATGTGTGGTTCTGGTACGCTTTTAATTGAAGCGGCACAAATGGAAGCCAAAATTGCACCGCAACTTTATCGTTTATATTGGGGATTTGATTTTTGGAAAGCGCATAATCAATCGGCTTGGGAAAAAGTAAAAAATGAAGCGATTGAATTAGCAGAAGAAAAACAAAGTGAAATTCAACCGCACTTTTATGGATTTGACCTCGATCACCGTGTATTAAAAAAGGCTCAGAAGAATGCACAAAATGCAGGTATTTCACATTTAATTAAATGGCAACAAGGTGATGTTGCAGCGTTGAAAAATCCTAGTTTAAATGAAGTCGGTACGATTATCTGTAATCCACCTTATGGGGAACGCTTAGGAACAACACCAGCGTTAATCGCGCTCTATTCTGTATTTGGGCAAAAACTTAAAAAAGAATTTTGTGGTTGGAATGTTTCTGTTTTTAGTAGCGAATCGACATTGCTTGATTGTTTGAGAATTCGTGCCAGCCGACAGTTTAAAGCAAAAAATGGCCCACTAGATTGTGTGCAGAAGAATTATCAGGTTTCAGAACGAAAATCTGACGAAATTACAGCTGAAAATGAACTGGAATTTAACTGCACTTCGGAGGTGGCAACCGATTTTGCTAATCGATTACAAAAAAATATTAAGAAAATTAGCAAATGGGCAAAGCAACAAGGATTAGACGCTTATCGTTTATATGATGCTGATTTGCCCGAATATAATTTAGCTGTTGATCGTTATGCAGATTACATAGTTGTACAGGAATATGCAGCACCGAAAAATATTGATGAAAATAAAGCGCGTCAACGCTTATTAGATGCGGTTACTGCAACTTTGTACGTTACAGGTGTAGAAACGAATAAGTTGATCCTCAAAGTTCGTCAGAAACAAAAAGGTACCAACCAATATGAGAAATTAGCCAACAAAGGTGAATACTTTTATGTGAATGAATATGGCGTGCAACTTTGGGTAAATTTGACAGATTATTTAGACACTGGCTTATTCTTAGATCACCGTTTAACAAGAAAAATGATTGGAGAGTTGGCAAAAGGTAAAGATTTCTTGAACTTATTTGCTTATACTGGTTCTGCAACTGTTCATGCCGCCCTTGGGGGTGCAAAATCGACAACCACCGTTGATATGTCAAATACTTATCTTAATTGGGCAGAGCAAAATCTTATTTTGAATGATATTGAAGGTAAACAACATAAATTAATTCAAGCAGATTGCCTTCAATGGTTAGAAAAATGTGATCGTCAATTTGATTTGATATTCGTGGATCCTCCGACGTTTTCGAATTCTAAACGTATGGAAGAGAGTTGGGATGTTCAACGAGATCATGTGAAATTGATGAGCAATCTAAAACGAGTTTTGTCGAATAATGGCACAATTGTTTTCTCGAATAATAAACGTGGATTCAAAATGAATTTAGTTGCGTTGGAAGAATTAGGTTTAAATGCGGTAGAAATTTCGCATAAAACCTTACCGCTAGATTTTGAACGTAATAAACAGATTCATAATTGTTGGATGATTCAACATATATAATGTATAGAATGATTTGTTAAGTTGTAAATATAATCGAAAAAATAGTGAATTTTAAACAAACTGAATAAAAAACTACCGCTCAAACATTTTTTTTCAAAAAGTGCTAGACAAGGTTTTATGAAATCATTAATATACGCCTCCGCAACGACGCAGTAACGCGTTCGTAGCTCAGTTGGATAGAGCGTTGGCCTCCGGAGCCAAAGGTCGCAAGTTCGAATCTTGTCGAGCGCGCCAGGTCAGTGCAATAACAACTTTTAATGGTGGCTATAGCTCAGTTGGTAGAGCCCTGGATTGTGATTCCAGTTGTCGTGGGTTCGAATCCCATTAGCCACCCCATCTTATCTATATAAGATCTGACGGCGAGTAGCGCAGCTTGGTAGCGCAACTGGTTTGGGACCAGTGGGTCGTAGGTTCAA
>NZ_LDVZ01000055.1 GCF_001276515.1 Haemophilus sp. C1 | reverse complement strand
GAGGTCGGGATTGATAAATGGCATATCACAGATAATCTTTCCGTATGGACAAATGTAGGCTATTACATGGGAACGCATAATTATCGTGATATTCGATATAATTTAGGCGTATCTTATCGCTTCTAATTTATATAGTTAAATATCTAAAAAAGGTGGGTTTTGATCTGCCCCCAAAAAGTTAGACTGTTAAATTAAGGACTGAGTTCTGTACTCCATAGGGCTTAGTCCTTTTAGTTTCCCCTGAATGAGCTCATGGTTGTAATAATGCTACATTTTTATCGTTTTTCGTCTTCAAGTGATAGAAGAAAATACTGCGTGCCAAGCCGATTAAATCTAATAAAATGGGCAGTGGAAAATGGGTATTTCGGTTGCATGGTTGGGCGACCTTTAGATTTGGAGATTAATCCGTTTATACCTTGTTTTTCAAAGGCTTGCAATCATCGGCTAATCACACTTGAATTGGCAATACCAAAGTATAAATATGCGGTTTCTGCAGAAAACTGCCCATTTTTAACCGCTTGTATCACGTTAAGTTTAAATTCAAGTGACTAATTCCGCTTCTTATCTAGCACAGCTAACCCATTGATTCTACTATAATTAAATTGGCTAATCCAATGCCGCAATGTTCTGTTGGCAAGTTGAAAATGTTTACGAGTAAGTGAACGATTTTTATCATTTTGAAGATAAAATTCGATGACCTGTTGTCTGAAAAGAGTGTTATATTTGGTCATAAAAAATCTGCAACTTAGTTGGTTATTTAGTCCAACTTTTGGGGTGCAGATCATTATGCGTTACTATGCGTTAAATTGAGTGCTAAAATGCGCTAAAATACTGATTTTTAAATACAAAAAAAGCAAGGTGATTTACCTTGCTTTATTGATATGGTGGAGATAATCGGGATCGAACCGACGACCTCTTGAATGCCATTCAAGCGCTCTCCCAACTGAGCTATATCCCCATAAAAGACAGCAACATAATAAAATTTGACTATGTGGCTGTCAATACGATTTTATTATGTGTTTGTTATCCGATTAAATATTAAGCGTTTTGTGCATTAATAAAATCAATAGCACGCTGAATACGCGCAAGTACGCGATCTCTGCCGATACCGACTAGGGTAACATCCATTGATGGAGATTGACCAGAACCTGTCACAGCGACACGTAATGGCATGCCAACTTTGCCCATTCCTACTTCTAGTTCAGCAGCCGTTTGCTCAATCGCTTCGTGAGTAGAATGTAAATCCCAGCTAGAAAGTGCGGTTAATTTTTCTTTTACTTTTGTAAGCGCTTCAACAGCATTGCCTTTGAAATGTTTTTTCGCTGCAGCTTCATCAAAGGTTTCAAACTCTTCAAAGAAGTAGCGGCTTGAACTTGCCATTTCTTTTAAGGTTTTGCAACGTTCCGCAAGCATAGAGACAATTTCAGTTAATGCAGGACCATTAGTTGTATCAATGCCTTGATCTCTGTAATGCCATTCAAGATGTTTAGCCACATATTCTGGCGGTAATTCACGGATATAATGTTGATTCAACCACTGTAATTTTTCAGTGTTGAATGCACTAGCTGATTTGCTAACGTGATCTAATTCGAAATAGTTGATCATTTCTTCGCGACTGAAAATTTCTTGGTCGCCATGTCCCCAGCCTAAACGAACAAGATAGTTGATTAAAGCTTCTGGTAAGTAACCATCATCACGATATTGCATTACGCTCACTGCGCCATGTCGTTTAGAGAGTTTTTGGCCATCATCTCCATTAATCATGGAAACGTGCGCATAGGTTGGAATTGGAGCACCAATTGCTTTTAAAATGTTAATTTGACGAGGCGTATTGTTGATATGATCTTCGCCACGTACCACATGAGTGATGCCCATGTCCCAGTCATCTACAACTACGCAGAAGTTATAAGTTGGTGAACCGTCTGTACGACGAATAATAAGATCATCAAGCTCACTGTTGCTGATTTCAATACGGCCACGCACTGCATCATCAAATACGACCGAGCCTTCAGTTGGATTTTTAAAACGTACAACATGGGGTTCATCAGGTGAATGGCTGTGATCGTGTAAACAGTGACGGTCATAACGTGGTTTTTCTTTATTCTGTTCTTGAGTATGACGAAGTTCTTCTAAGCGATCTTTAGTACAGTAACAACGATATGCTAAGCCTTGTTCAATCATTTCATCGATCACTTGGTTATAACGATCAAAGCGTTTAGTTTGGTAATAAGGGCCATGCTCCCACGGAAGATTTAACCATTCCATTCCTTCAATAATTGCAGCCGTCGCTTCTGGTGTTGAACGCTCTAAATCAGTGTCTTCAATTCGTAATACAAATTCGCCGTTATTATGTTTTGCGTATAACCAAGAATAAAGTGCGGTACGTGCGCCACCTACATGTAAATAACCTGTAGGGCTAGGAGCAAAACGAGTACGCACTTTTACATTTGGGTCTAAATTAAAAGGAGCATCTAGTTTCATTTTTATAACCTATCTTCAATAAAATATTAGTCGTTATTCTACTACGATTTGTTTGACTTCTAAATAAAAAAGCGGATTTTATGCTTATTTTTACGACAATTAAATAAAATTTAATAAAAAGGTATTGACTGAAAATGCATTCTCCCTATAATGCCAACCCACAACATTAAGGGCGATTAGCTCAGTTGGGAGAGCACCTCCCTTACAAGGAGGGGGTCACTGGTTCGAG
>NZ_LDVZ01000056.1 GCF_001276515.1 Haemophilus sp. C1 | reverse complement strand
GCCAATTGGGTGGGATGTATGCAGAGAAAATCCATTTAGTGGATAACGGTCAAGGTCTTGGTGTACGCAATGCGGGGCATATTGGTGCATCTGCGGGTGAGGTGAAAATTGATAGTCAAGGGCGTATTGTTAATAATGGGTATCTTCAAGCGGAACAAAGGGTGCAATTAACCACTCAGAAACAGATAGAAAATCAGGTAGGAGGGAAAATACTTGCTCATGAAGGGGATATCTTGATTCAGAGCAAACAAGATATTGCGCAATCGGGTGTGATGAGCGCTAAACGAAATGTAGCAGTGAAAGCAAAAGCGTTGAAACAAGTGGAGCAAGGTGAAATCCAAGGGGGAGCGATTGAGCTTAAGGTTCAAGAAACGCTGACAAACCGAGGATTGATAAATAGTAAAGGTGAATATTCTAAAGGGAAAAAGCCAGACTTGCATATTCGAGCTATGTCTGTTGAAAATATAGGCTCAGGGCGTATTTATGGTAATCGTGTGGTAATTGGGGCAAAGTTGATTGAAAATAAAGATGAACTTACACCTGAGAATGGGCGTCAAGATGCGGTGATTGCTGCGCGTGAATATTTAACGCTAGGTGCTGAGGAGATTCGAAATCAAACCCGCCATTACATCGCAATGCAACAGGGTAGTTCAACCCTATACGGTGAAAAGGGCGTTACAGTGGGAGGTGAGATAGATGAAGATTATCAGGCTCAAGGTAAAGCAAAAATGTTGCTTAATCAAAGTGGGACGATTGAATCACCAAGTGGTGCTATTCAACTTAGCGCAGAAAAGGTAAATAATGAAAATTTGCACTTTCATGCAGAGATAGAGAATCAATCAAATGAAGTGATTGATGAGCAGTATATTATTCCACAAGGGTATAAAACAGAGGCGCGTATTGATTATGGGCTTTTAAAATGGATTTCATTTAGTCGAGCGGGGAAATTGGCTTATCGAAGAGATAATATTAATCCTCTTAAAGAAGGGGAGCCGATTCACGCAGAACACTTATTACCTGAAGTCAATGAAATCACTTGTCAGGATTATGTTAATCAACGTGGTTGTCATATTAAACCTGAATCCATTTATAACGCGAATCATCCTGCTTGGGGTTATTTTGGTATTCAACCACCGACTGACATGCCAGAGGGTTTAGCGGATATCAACATGCCTGAAGAGCCGATAAAACCAAAGGAAGTCGAAAAGCCGAGAAAAAATAGAAGAGAAACGGCAGAAAGTTATGCGGCTCGCTTAGTCGATTATGAGAAAGCGGTTGCTGATTATCGCATCGCATTGGCAAGTTATGAACAGGAGAAATCCACTTATGAAACGCGTTTAAAGGCGTATCAACAGGCTATTGCGCCGTTTAAAAGTTGGATTGATGCTAACGAAGTTGCGTTTGATGCGTTGCAGGCTAAAATTACCGAGCATAATCGACGCTTACTGGGTAAAACCTTTAGTGATTTTTGGATAACCAAGCTTAATCGACGAGTCATTGATGAAAGTGTTGTAAAAACGACCTTGCCAGGTCAAATTTTGGCAAGCGGAGATATTTCTATCAACGCAGCGCAAGTGCTTAACAACCGCAGTCAGATAATATCTGGAGGGCAGCTTGGCTTAAGTGGTGACGTGCATAATGAAGATGAAACGGGTTATCATATACTAAATGAATATGGGACGAGTCAGTGGACTTATTCCCGTTGGCGCGGTGGGTTTAAGCGTTATCATCAACGCAATTGGGGTGCGGTGAATGCGTATAACCGAAATGTGGAAAGCGCTTATCAAATGGGGGTTAATCACTATAAAGCGCAGACAGATTATCGCACACATCAACAGACGCAAGCTTCTCAAAGTGGGGAGTTATTAGCAAAAGCGCAGGATGTCTTATTACCAAGCTCTTCACTCTATCGTCTTAACCCTGAAGCAGGTGGCGTTTTAATTGAAACAGATTCAGCGTTTACTGATAAAAAGCAATGGCTCAGTAGTGACTACATGTTTAACGCACTTCGTCGTGATCCACAAAATATCTTGAGACGCTTAGGTGATGGCTATTACGAGCAGCGTTTAGTGCGTGACCAAGTGAATCAGCTGACTGGACGTATGTTCTTAACAGGTTATCAAGATTTAGAAGCGCAATATAAGGGCTTAATGGATAATGGTATTACCTTTGCGAAACGCTTCAACTTAACCCCAGGTGTGGCTTTAAGCCCTGCGCAGGTTGCACAACTTACGTCAGATATTGTCTGGTTTGAGGAAAAAGAGGTAACGCTACCAAGCGGAAAACAAGTCAAAGTAATGGCACCTCGTGTCTATGCCATGGCGCAGAAAGGTGACTTAAATGGCGAAGGTGCGTTGATTTCAG
This sequence comes from Haemophilus sp. C1, assembly GCF_001276515.1. GTDB lineage: Bacteria > Pseudomonadota > Gammaproteobacteria > Enterobacterales > Pasteurellaceae > Haemophilus. Next base: position 151 of record NZ_LDVZ01000056.1, on the reverse strand, counting down.
CGGATGTGATTGATTTACGGAGTAACCGCTTAACCAATAGTGGCACCATTGCAGGCCGTAAGCTCACGTTATTAAATACCGAAAGCTTATTCAACGCAGGCACCATTACGGGTGATAAAGTAGGCATCAACACCACGAATAACTTCGATAA
>NZ_LDVZ01000057.1 GCF_001276515.1 Haemophilus sp. C1 | reverse complement strand
GATAAAGTAGGCATCAACACCACGAATAACTTCGATAATATCGGCGGTAAAGTGGAAGCTGAGCGCGCCCTCTTGGTGGATGTGGGCGGTGATTTAAATCACGAAAGTACCACGATGACAACAAAGGTAGATTTATCTCATTTTCAACGGAGTGAAACGACACTGGCTCGTAAAGCGCTTTTCCATGTGAAAGGAGAGAATGGACAGTTACAACTCTCATCAAATAATCTGAACGCTAAAGGGGCAGATATTATTAACGATGGCAATGGCAGCACACTTGTTCAAACCAAAAATAACGTGAATCTCACCGCACTTTCAGTGGGCTTTGATGAAAAGATGGGCGCAGGTAATCATTACCGTCATGAGAAAGTGGAAGAGGCAGTAGTAAGCCGAGTAAAAGGCAAAGGTGATGTTGCGCTAACCGGTAAAAATATTTTATCCGAAGGGGCACAGCTAGAGAGTGAAGCGAAGTTAATGGCTATTGCTGAAAACGACCTTGTGTTGAATGGTGCGAAAGAAAGCCGAGATTTTGAAGAATTCCACAAAACGAAAAGTGGCAGTGTGGCGAAGGTGACTAAAACCAGTCTTGACCAACAACACTCCGTTACTCAAGTTGGCACACAGGTGAGCGGTAAAGAGGTGGTGCTTTCAGCAGGTCATGATATGAAGGCGAAAGGCATTCAGGCTATTGCAGATGATAATCTCCATATTCAGGCAGGACATGATGTCGATATTGCAGCAGATACCAATCATTTCAAAAATAAGCGCGTGGAAACCAAGAAAACCAGAGGTGTGTTCACGGGCGGTGGTATTGGCATTACCTTTGGCTCCAAATCAGAAAAACATGATTATGAAACAGAAGGTTGGACACAATCAGATGCACGTAGCACGCTAGGTTCAATGAATGGCAATATCAGGGTGAGTGCGGGTAATCATACAAATGTTCTTGGTACGGATATGATAACACCACGCACAAATCAGATTGATATTGAAGGTGCCGCTGTTAAGGTAGAAGCGGGGAAAGATATTATTGAACGTAAAGAGGGGCATGAGTATAAACAATCTGGCATGACAATTGCTTTGAGCACCCCAGTGACCGATATGGCACAAGCGGCTTATAACAGTGTGAATCGCAGCCAACAAGTCACCAATGGAAAACTCAAGGCACTTTATGCAGTGAAAGCCGCGGAAGAAGTGGGCATGGCTGCTCAAAATGTGGGTAAGGTGGCAGAAACCTTAGATGCCTTACGTGCTGGTAATATGCAGAATACGGGGACGACATCCAGCCCAAGTGTGAAGATTAGTATTGGTTATGGCAGCCAAAAACAAACACAAAGTAGCGAAAGCCAGAGTATTAGTCATCAAAAATCAACGGTGAATACGGGGACATTTAATGTAAAAGCCCGCGATGAAAAACTCAGTTTTGAAGGCGTGGATGCGAATGCGAAATTGATGGCATTATCGGGTAAAAAAGGGATTGAGATAAAAGGTGTAAAAGACGAAGAGCACCAACATACCAAAAATAAATCAGCAGGGGGCAGTGTAGGCGTCTTTGTTGGAACCAATGGTAATAGTTATGGTGTAGGTATTGAGGGGTCGGTGAATGTAGCGAGGGGCAAATCTAACTCGGATAGCGAACGTTGGCAAAACAGTCACTTGCAAGCGGATAAGCTCATTACCAATAGCGAAGCAGGAAACCTCAGCCTTGATGCAGCAAATCTTAAAGCAAAACGTTGGGAAGCGGATATTCAAAATCTGACGATAACGAGCCGTCAAGATACGGAAAAATACGAATCCAAACAAACGAGTGCGAGTGCAAGTGGCTCGGTGGCACAGGGGGCAGGAGGTGGCGCTTCGGTGAGTGCCTCCTATAACAAAGCGAAAGTGGATTATGCGCAAGTCAATGAACAAGCTGGGATTAGTGTGGGAGAGGATGGTATGGATGCCCATATCCACAACCATACCCAACTGAATGGTGCCATCATTGAAAGTGATGCTGAGGCAAGTAAAAACCACTTCAAAACAAAATCGCTCACGCATACCGATATTGAAAATAAAAGCG
>NZ_LDVZ01000058.1 GCF_001276515.1 Haemophilus sp. C1 | reverse complement strand
CTTGGTTTAAAAGGATTGAGCCCAGTACAATACCGAGCTCAATATTTAAGTTAACTAACCTGTCCAACTTTTTGGGGGCAGATCACTTTTCCCATCAATCCAATAAAGCCTTGTTATCACCCCAAACCCGATTTAACTCATTCTGAATCAACTTCACTGTTGAATTTTTCACTCCAAAATCACGGGCTAAAACAGGAAATTGACTCAAAGCATCTAATATTTGTTGAATAATTTTTTGTGTCTCTCTCCAACTTAATCCGGTACGCTGAGCTAATTTTTGCATTGCTTTTACACTTGGCTTTTTACCGAACCCACCGAAAGCAGTACTATGCTCGCCAAATGGATGTGGGCTAAAGGTGACATCATAAAAAGGTGAGACTTGCCATTCCCCCTGATCATTTTGTAAAAATGCCCAGTTTTTACCGTGATCGTCTTGATTACTAGAAAATAAGTTAAAAATAGCTCGACGAAATTGAATTTCAGCCACATTTTGAGACTGACATAATGATTTACTGGCTTTAATTAAATCTTCGTAATCCAAACTCGGTAAACGAAAATCGGCATTTAATAACCCACTCAGACTATGCTGATGATATCGACCAACGCCATTTTCATTATTTACCCAATCAAAGCGTTTTAATGCCAACCACTGTGCTGCCCCGCTTGTTGCCGGAGCATCAAGTAAACGCCACTGACAAGGATTGAGCTGCGCTTGTTCCGCCATCATTAAATAAATAGCTTCGCATAATCCTTCCTCATGACCGAGCGGTAAGTTTTTTGATGTAAACTTAATAATCCAAGCTTCATCATTGAAACTTGGTCGCGATCTTGCTATTAGTTCACCTGATTTTGGCATAAATATCTGTGCTTTTGGGTGCGCACCACCAGAACTCCCTGCGGTTAATAAAGCCTCTAAAATATCTTCCGTTTGCCCATCAAACACAGCTTGTGCGGCTAAGCCAAGTTGAGCATAATCAAGTTGATCCCGCTCTATTACTTTGCTCGGCTCAAATATCAACGCACCAATACCTCGATCGCCTACAAAAGCTAAGCGATCCATTGCTGTCACATGTTGTGGCAAAATACCTTTTTGACGAAAAAAACGATCCTGCAATAACAACCCCCACCCATCAGGCAAACTATCTGCAAACACGCCATGTAAACCAAAGTGCGGTTGTTTTGGAGCAAGTTGTAATGATGTATCTAATTTCATGGCAAAAGGAGAAAGATTGCCAAATTTCTCAACATAATCCGCATGATAAGAAAAATAAACCTGCTCACTATTTTGCGCCAATGTTCCCACTGACACTTTTTGCCCATTGCTTAATATTCGGCTGACTTGAAGTTGTCTAGTCGGTTCAAAATTCACCCTTTATCACCTCTTCAATTGTTTTTGGTAATGTTTTTTCCATTTGAACCAGTGAATATAAACGTTGCAAATCATCTAAACTTTGCCATAACAACAAAAACTGTCGCAGTGAAATTTGCCCAGTTAGCTCAAATTTTTTGATCGTGGCTGCCGGTACACCACTTTTTTCAAAAAGCGCAACACGCGAAAGTTTCTTTTGTTTCCGAATATAATGAAGATAAATCGCTAATGCCTGTTGAACATCAACTTCATCGATAAGAAAAATAGACATAATTATATCCAAAAAAATCTAATTTTACAGAATTCTGGATATTATAGTCTCTTTTAATTTATAAAACATAAAAAAGTGCGGTGAATTTTGATCTGCACCCCAAAAGTTGGACTCAACAAACCAACAATT
>NZ_LDVZ01000059.1 GCF_001276515.1 Haemophilus sp. C1 | reverse complement strand
TTTATCATTACGAAGTAATTTACCATTATTATCTGTCTTACATCGTTCGTAATTTGAACCACAAATCACCCCATAATTCATTCGCACACCACCAAGTTTTATGCCATCAAACGCCCCAGAATTATGCCCCACATTACTGTAAAGTTTCCCATTGTCGTTAATATCTTCAATAGGCGGCGCAAGTAAAGAATTTTTCAAGGATTCCCGCCGCGTTTCCGTATCAATAATGGAAATTAACGTTTTTGCAGACATCACTTTCGGCGAACCGGCAACAACACCCGTTGCCAAGTCTAAACCTGTGCGAATATGCTCTAATGCATAAATATCTTTAATGAGTGCGTCAATTTTTTCCTCATATTGCGCTTTGTCTTCGATTTTTGCATTGTGAAAATCCGTAATAGCTTGACGTAATTCCTTACGTTTAGGTTCTTGATAATGGTCTATCACCTTATCTTTCACCTCTTGTGCATTATCAATAAAATCTTTTGTGACTTGAACTTGAAGATTAATTTCTTTTAACACCTCCTCTTTATTAAATTGATTTTCCAATTTACCAGAGTGCTGCGCTGCAGTTTCGGTGGTAACATTTGTTTTGATTGCGCCAATAACCTCCTTCGTCATTTTGCCTATTTTTTCAAACTGTGCTTTCTCATCCCGAATCTCAATATTAGTAGTACTAATACCTGATTTAGTTACACTACTTTGACTTGATTTATCTGAACCATAGCCGGCAGATAAGTTTCCGTCTAAAGAATCCCAGCCTTTCTCAAATTTTATTTTATTGTTTTTCCCATTTGTTTGAGCATCTGTTGTTAACTCACCTTTAGCGTTTTCATACATTTTTTCTCCGTCATCATTGACCATCTGTTTCTTACTTTGCGCTTCGCCATTTTCTCCAAACGGGGTCTCAAAATCCGCAGCCACACTACCACTCACCCCAAAACTATTACCGCTGTAGTTCGAGTGATTTTCAATGTCTCTATGGCTGAGCGTGCCTGTGCTGAAGCGGTTTTTGTGGTTGTCTTCCGCTTTTTGCGTAGAAGTAATAATTGCGCCTTTTAAGTCTGTGTGCTTGTTGATGTGAATGTCATAACCATCATCCCCCGCATAGATGCCGGCTTGCTCATTGACGCTGGCATGGTCGGCGTTGACTTTGGATTTGTTGTAGCTTCCCCCTGCTGAGGTGCCATAACCACCGTCACACTCCCACTCACGTTCATTTGTTTGCCTTTGTATGTGGCGATATCTTGCAAGCTTTCGATGTTGAGGTTTTGGGCATTGACTTCTACACGCTTGCCTTTGTTTTGGTTGATAAGTTATATTCATCATTCATTACATAATCCTTTATCTGAAGTAGAATTCTTTCTACCACAATCTTCTACCCATATATAACCTTTTATTTCCATACATTTAAAAAAAGCATCCCAATTTTTTTGTTGTAAATGGGAATCAGCCTTTGGTAAATGATCCATTGCCCAAGCACTCCTCATACTTAAATCCCCTTTTCTTAATCCGCAGCTTACCAAATCATCCATTCTTTTCACGGAATCCGTATGCCCAAAGCTATAAGGTTTTTGAAATTTAGCAATTGGGCTATATGGTTTACCAAAACAAATTGTTGTCATTCCATAATAACAATCGTCTTTTGCTGAATAACATCCTGTTGTGATGGATATAAAAATTAGGATAAATATAACTTTTTTCATTATCTTACCCCAAACAACAAATTC
>NZ_LDVZ01000060.1 GCF_001276515.1 Haemophilus sp. C1 | reverse complement strand
CCATTTACCTTGCATCTCTAACTTTTCAAAACCATCATATTTATTCATACCGGCTTCAAGATTATGAAGCTCACTATCTTTATCTCTGCTCACGACAAGGGTTTCATTGGTTCCATCCGCTTTTAAAACATCTTCAATAATTGTTTTTTCATTGACGATAACGCGAGTTGGAGCCGAATTTCTGTTGATACTTGACCACTTTGAAACTTTAGAATTTTTTAAATCTACTTCTAACAGCCCACTCTTCTCTCCATAATCGCTGATATACAATGATGCTGTCCCACGATTAACCACTAACCCTCTCTCAGCATTAACACTTAGTGTCCCTATGTTCTTTGAGTTAATAAAATACCCATTATGAAAATATAGGCTTAGGGTTCCAGGTATCTCTCCACTATTTTCTCCGTATAAATTTTTTGCACCTATTGGAGTGCCTACGACTCCACGATCAAGTTTATATAAGCTGTAATCTTCTTCTGTTTTTCGAGTAGGAATCGGTTTTATATAAGCACCGTTACCTTCTTTAATAAATTCATCTACTGTCTTTGGTTTTAAAGAAGCTTTATGTAATTCCTTACGTATCTCATACAATCTATTGCTGTTAATGAAAGTAACCTTTCCTATATTAACTAAAGTTCCTTCACATTCCCTATTAGGAACACACAATCTCATGATATCAAATTCATTGTCTATTTCAATGCCGGGTTCAGGGGGGTTGTCGTCTGGATATTCTTCACGATATTCTTCAAGAAATTTTTTATATTCTTCATCCTTAATTTTTTCACGATATTTTTTATATTCTTCTATAATATTTTTATAAGTCTCATAAGGAACATATTTTTTACCCCTATCTTCAGGGGCAAAATATTCATCCTTATCTTTTGGTGGGTGATTTTTATAAAAATCTTCTAGGTATTTTTCATATTCCTTTTTTGTATCTGTATTAGGCTCTGGCGCTTTATAACGTCCTTTACCAGCTTTAATAAAGTCATCAATCGTCATGTATGAAAGTATTGTCCCTTTATTGGAAAAAGTAAAATTTTCAGCTGCTCCAAAGTTAACCTCATTAAATACAGAATAGCCAGTATTTGAAAGAACAACATTTTTTCCATTAAACTTAGATTTATCTAGCATACTAGGAGAATCTTTAGAACCTTCAGTCTCTAATATTAAATCATTTCCTGCTTTTATCTCACTTGTATCTTGTTTTGATGTTATCTTACCTGAATTCTTGAAGTAAAAATCCTTTCCTGAAATTAAATGTATTGCAGGTTGATTGTTCGATGGACCAGTTCCTTTCCCAGTGATATTTCCCTTATTTTCAATATAAATGAGATTATTCACACCAGTGACAGGTGGGCGATAAATGTTTCCCCCTCCCTGTACCCAACGCGTAGAAAAAACTTCGGTATAAGATGAAAGATCTTTATTGTTAATCAACTTCAAATTATTTAAAGGCGGTCTTCCACTATGTAGATAAAACAAATAAGCTCCTCCACCATCAATAGTCTTATTATAAAGTCCTGATACACTTTCATTTCCCTCAGAAAATACGGATTGCCCTTCAACTTTACGATCATATTTAACTTCTTTTTCTTTTTTCTTAATATCCTCAACAGCCTTATTTATATTATCTGTAATAGATTTTTTTCTAGCCTCATATTCTTCATCGTTAAGAGGTAAAGGTTTATTTTCTTCCGAATTAGAATCCTGAGAATATGCAGGAAA
>NZ_LDVZ01000061.1 GCF_001276515.1 Haemophilus sp. C1 | reverse complement strand
TCTCCAGAATATTCTGAATGATAAAAATATTTTAAAACATTAGAATTTTTTAAATCTACTTCTAACAGCCTATCCATCGTTTCATCATCATAATAGTTGATATCCAATGATGCTGTTCCACGATTAACCACTAACCCTTTGTCCGCATTAACCTCTAGTATCCCTATGCTCCCTGAGTTTATAAAATATCCATTATCAAAAGATAGGCTTAGTCTTTCAGGTATCTTTCCACTATTTTCTCCGTAGAAATTTGTTGTACGTATTGGAGTACCCCTGAATTCACGATCACGTTTATAGGAGTTGTAATCTTTTTCTGTTTTTAGAGTAGGAATCGGTTTTATATTTATATAAGCACCGTTACCTTCTTTAATAAATTCATCTACTGTCTTTGGTTTTAAAGAAACTCTATGTAATTTTTTATACATCTCATACAATATATTGGTGTTAACGAAAGTACCATTTTCTCTATAAATGAAATCTCCTTCACATTCTTTACCAGGACGACACAGTGTTATGGAATGAGTTTCTTCAGTTTCTCCTTCTGGCATGCCTTCTCTAGGGAAATCAACGGGTCCGTCTGATGCTTCTTGAAGCTCTTTAAGCTTTTCAAGATATTCTTTATGACGTTTTTCATATTCTTCATCCCGAATTTTTCTACGATATTTTTGATATTCTTTTTTAATATTTTCATAAGTCTCATAAGGAACATATTTTGCCCCCCCATATTCAGTGGCAATATATACATCCTTATCTTTTGGTGGGTGATTTTTATAAAAATCTTCTAGATATTTTTTATATTTCTCTTCTGTATCCGAATCAGGCTTTGGCGCTTGATAACGATAACGTCCTTTGCCAGCTTTAATAAAGTCATCAAGCGTCATGTATGAAAGTATTGTCCCTTTATTGGAAAAAGTAAAATTTTTATATCCTACAAAGTCAACCTCATCAAATAAAGAATAACCAGTATTTGAAAGAAAAAAATTGTCTCCCCTAAAATTAATTTTATCTAGTATTCTAGCAGAATCTTTATTCTTAGAACCTTCATTCTCTAATATTAAATTATTTTCTGTTTTTATCAAACTTTTATCTTGTTTTGATGTTATATTACCTGAATTCTTGAGATAAAAATCATTTCCTGAAATTAAATGTATTGCAGGTTGATTTCTCTCTACGCCTATTCCTTTCCCTGTGATATTTCCACTATTTTCAATATAAATGAGATTATTCACTCCTGTACCATATTGGCCATTTTTCCCCCAACGCGTAGAAAAAACTTCTGTATTCGATGCAATATTATTAATATTGATCAACTTTAGATTATTTACTGGGGGGCGCAATGAGTGAAGAGCAAATAAATAAGGTGTACTATCAATAGGCTTATTATAAAATCCTGATACACTTTCATTTCCTTCAGAAAATACGGATGTCCCTTCAACTTTACGATCATATACAATTTTTTCTTCTTTTTTCTTAATATCCTCAACAGCCTTATTTATATTATCTGTAATAGATTTCTTTCTAGCCTCATAATCTTCTTCCTCGTTAAGAGGTAAAGGTTTATTTTCTTCCGAATTAGAATCCTGAGAATATGCA
>NZ_LDVZ01000062.1 GCF_001276515.1 Haemophilus sp. C1 | reverse complement strand
ATCAAGGCTGAGAAGTTAAGTGCATATAACTTGACAGTTGAGACTGATCATACTTACTTTATCAAAGGGGCGAATTCTGACCTTGATGGCGTTTGGGTGCATAATAACTGTTGGAATAGCTTACCGACAGATGCAGTTAATACCGGTAAAACAACACCTGATGGAAGACCTTTATATACCTTTAAAGATAATACAGGTAAGCAGGTAACGGCTTATAAAGGTAAAGATGGACGTTATTATGATCCTAAAGTTTATTCCCCTGAAAAAGTTGATGCTGTAAATGCTAAAGCGGTTGATAACAATGCAATGTTAGGAGCCAATGGTACAAAAATATTTAGTTCAACAGTTTGGAAAGAAAATGGTTCAAAAGCAAGAATTGATATTGAAAATCCTTCTCCAGGTAAAAGACCTGGCCAGATTCATTATCAGGATCAAAATAATATAAAATATTACTATAATCCTAAGGATGATAAATTCTATGTTGGAAAAATATCTGATGGTAAGGTTGCTCCTAAGAATATACAAGAATTATTGAGTAACCCAGACTTTAGAAGGGGTATAGATAAAGGTTTAAATTATTTAGGAGAGAAAAAATGATTTATATGAATTCAAAGATGATAGACTCTTTTAATGAGGTTTATAGTCATAAGAGTCTATCTACAGAATTGTTTTGTATATTAGATAGTGGATTTGTTGAGATAAATAAATGTGTTTTTTTTAGTTTTTTATGGAGTGATGAGTATAGTGATGATATAACCATTGATAATATTAAAGAACAATTTTTAGATTTCTCTGGGTACGAGTTTTCTATTAATAAAATATATATTGAAGATTATGTATCTAAGAATATTAAAGAGGAATCATTTTGTTTTATTAATGCTTTTAAAGTTAAATGGAATAAAGTTTTTCCAGGTAAACCTTGTGTTTTGTTTTTGTATTTTAAAAGTAACGAGTATGGTTTTAGTTCTGTATTTAGTTTTCATATTAAAAGAATTGATGAGTATGTTTTAGATATTTCTAGTATTGAGGACTTTGAGGATGAAATATATGTAGAAATATTAAATTGAATTTTAATGGCTAGATATTTCAGAAATATATCCCGAAAATTGAGTTTTCTGAGGTTAAGCTTTTAGATATCTGCAATGCATATAACTTAAAGTATCTAATACAAAGTGCGGTCAATTTTCAAAGAGTTTTAAAACCTCTCAAAAGCTGACCGCACTTTTTGTGTTTTAAATATAGACTTTGTAGGGTTTTTAAGCAAAATATTGGTGCAATATTATAAGTTTTATTAATAGATTAAAAAGAGCGAATCACGTACTCATACTGAAGGAAAAACCGCAGCCAAATCTCAAGTTAATGCAGGTGGCAAAGTGAATATTGTGGCAACGGGTGCAGGAAAGGATTCTGATATTAATATTGAAGGCTCAGACATCTCAGGCAGGCAAGGCACGGCTTTGATTGCAGATAATCAAGTAAATATAAAAGCCACAGAACAAAACCATCAAGAACGTAGCACTAATAAATCGAGCGGCTTTAATGCTGGGGTAGCCATTAAAGTTGGCAGTGGTGT
>NZ_LDVZ01000063.1 GCF_001276515.1 Haemophilus sp. C1 | reverse complement strand
TGCATATTCTCAGGATTCTAATTCGGAAGAAAATAAACCTTTACCTCTTAACGAGGAAGGGTATGAGGCTAGAAAGAAATCTATTACAGATAATATAAATAAGGCTGTTGAGGATATTAAGAAAAAAGAAAAAGAAGTTGTATATGATACTGAATTTGAAGACGATCAGTTCAGTCTTATTAGAAAGAAAAATCAAAATATATCAGGGGTTTTCAATACGTCTCGCACAGGTGGTTATTTGTTTGATGTAGGGGGAAGTGATCCTAAAGTTAATAATTTGAAGTTGATTAACAATAAGGATCTAGCATCTAGTGCGGAAGTTTTTACTGATCAATGGCATCGTCCAGGCGTGGAACACCTCGCTTATATTGAAAATAATGGAAATATCACTGGAACAGGACCTAACCAGACAGCACATGCGATATATCTTCATTCATCAGAAGATTTTTATTTCAAAAATAAAGGTAAGATAACGTCATTCGCCACTAGCGATGCAGAGCTGGCGGAGATTCTTAGAAGTTCGGATAATTTAGAGATATCTCCTCCGCCTGCGATAAAGTCGGATAAGGCGGATGAGGCGGATTATTGTTGCGATAATAGACAACGATATATCCAAAATAATATTTCATCATCAAATTTAGTAGTAGAGAATGAAGGTTCGGGTAGTATGTTAGATAAATTTGATTTTAATGGAGGACGTGTTACTTTTTTAAATAAGGAAAATGCTTTAGTGTCTAACTCTTCAATTAATGCAGGCACTCTTATTTTTTCTAATAAAGGCGTAATGGGGCCAAGAAATGATACCCCTATGACGATTGATGAGTTTATTAAAGCAGGTAGAGGACGTTACGAAACCCCCAGTGAGAATGATTATATATCGCTTAAATATGATCAATATGAAAGGAATTTTTATCATGATAGAGACAAAAAAGTAGATGAATTTATTGCTGCTAAAGATGAATATATTGCCAAGAGATATGGTACTAAAAAATTTGTGCCTTATAAAGATTATAAAAAAATTATAGAAGAATTTACTTCTCGTCCTGGTCCCGTTGTTCGCCCCTCTCCTCCTCTTGCCCGACTACCTTGTGAACATGAAGGATGCATCCAGGAAGATATGGTTAGTACAGAGGATCTATTTTATCTAATAGATGTAGATAATTTTAAAGAATCTATCAAACCAAAGACAATAGAGGAATTTGTTAAGGAATGTGGAAAAGAATGTGATGATCATCTTAAAACGCCAACTCTGAGGACAAAGTCGGATTATGATTTTGACTATATGTATGAATTTCGCTCCAATACAACCATAATTGATACAAAAAATTTGCAGGGAGAAAATACTGGAACGTTATCTGGAACCTCATATATGAAGTTCAAAGATGGATATTTTATAAACTCTGGTAGCATAGATTGGTTGAATGTTTATGCAGGGAAAGGCTTGATTGTTAATCGTGGTACTGCCTTATTAAATATCAAGGATAATGGAAAGGATAGTGAACTATTAACTGTAGATTTAAAAAATTCTAATGTTTTAAAATATTTTTATCATTCAGAATATTCTGGAGA
>NZ_LDVZ01000064.1 GCF_001276515.1 Haemophilus sp. C1 | reverse complement strand
GGCGCATCCGTTGGAGGCAGTTTCAATAAATCGAAAATCAATGCCGACCACGCCAGCATCAATGAACAAGCTGGAATTTATGCTGGAGATGAAGGCTATGATATTAATGTTAATAAACATACCGATCTTAAAGGCGCATTGATTACGTCTACCCAAAAGGCAGAAGCAGATGGTAAAAACCATTTTAGCACTGGCAGCATTACTCATTCAGATATTGAAAATCACTCAAATTATAGTGGCAGCAGTTTTGGTGTAAGTGGCAGTGTATCGGCTAACTTTGAAACACCATTTGGAGAGAATGGTGCAGCTCAAAGTACAAAACAAGCCTCGGATAAAGATGGTAATCTGATTTATAGAAACGACCGAGGAGAATTGACCACAGAAGCCAAAAATGCGCAGGGTAAAGACAACGCAAAAAAACTTGCTACAGGTTGGGATTCTTTAGAAACCTCAACAGGATTAGGTATTGGGCGAGATAAAGAAAGTCAAAGTAGCGTGACAAAAAGTGGTATTAATACTTCGAATATTGAAATTAGAGACCACGCGGAACAACTGGCGAAAACCGGTGAAACGGTTGAGCAGACGCTAGATAGCATTAAAACCGATGTGACTACGGATAATGCAGAGCAGCATTCCGGCAAGTTAGAAAATCATTTTGATAAAGACAAAGTGATGAAAGAGCTCAACATTCAAGTGAAAGTTACTCAAGATTTTCGTAAAAATGCCTTCTCAATGATTGATGCCTATGTGCTTCCAAAACAGGCTGAATTGAGAAAACAAATCAAGGAAGCTAAAACTGAAGAGGAAAAGACCGCACTTTATGGAGAAATTTATAAATTGCAATATCAAAAACGTTTGCTTGAAACCGTGGTAGGCATCGTATCGGGTTCGCCCGATGTTGCAATAACACAAGGAACTTTTCAATTAGCCGCGACGAAGATGAGAGAGGAGACTTTGGCCAATTCAAGATTATTTAAAGGTATTAAAGATGCGAAGACGGGGAAAATTCTTCGTAATGATAGTTATGATAGCGGTTATTTTGATGGAGTAAAATTAGGTGGTGTAAGGATTGATATTGATGCTATTTGCAATAGCAACATGGGGACCTGTACTTATAATGATGATAATTCAATCACATTTAAAGGTAATAAAGACTATACATTAGATGATGCTATTGATCCGCAACAAAATAAAAAAGCAGGTGGATTGTATGGAGAAACCGGTGGTTTTCAACCTGTTCAAGGTGAGTGGAATCTACATTTTACGAGAATTCCGTATAGCATCGGTTCTATCTCGGATATGGCGGTAGAATCCTTTGCCGGTACTCACGATCTGTTAGGAGGCCAAGCATGGGGCTGGTATGATAAACAAGGAAATACTGCAGAAAAAAATAAACTTACTGGTGTAGCATCAGGTGTAACAACTGTTATTGCAATACCGGTATCTGCGCCATTTGCTTTATCCGATGTAATGTCATCAGATATGTTTGAACTTTTGATGAAAATAGG
>NZ_LDVZ01000065.1 GCF_001276515.1 Haemophilus sp. C1 | reverse complement strand
CCCCAAAGTGCATGAGCGGTCAAATTGAGAGCCGTATTCACATTGCCTTTTGCATCTGTTGTCGCTTTCTTAATTTGATTATTCACTGCAGGTGATAATCCTGAAGCCACGACTTCCGCTGCCGGTCTGCCGGCTAAAGCGGTGCTGATAACATTTAATGCTGAATCAATGACAAGGCGTTGACTTCCACCTGTTTCCCATTCTTTGTTGTGCTAGATTGGCTGCATTAGAAAAAGTAGAACGAGCTTACGATAAGTTAAATGTAAAATTATAAGGTTTGCTTAACATAAGCATCTTTGAAAATACAAAAGTACGGTCAATTTTTAAGAGGTTTTAAAACTCTTTTGAAGATTGACCGCACTTTAGCTCTATCAAACCGTCTAAAACGTTTTACAAAAATTTACTTATATCTCCATTTATTGGAATTACAATGTCTAAAGGTGGATTTCTAGAAACAACCTGAGCTAAATACCCAATACCAAGAATAAAAACTCTTGTTGATAAAGCAGAAATATCATCTAATTTATCTAGCGCTAATAGCAAATTAGTTTTAAATACTGGAACATCGTTTATATCTGCTAAAACATAAACATTTTGGTTAATTATTTTCTTTTCAATTAATTCAATTAACCTATCAAGATTCAATATTTTTATTTTCTTACTATCTTTATCTATACTTCCATATTCAAATGGATATGTATAAAACTCTTTTAGAACTTGCTCCTTTTCATCTTCAGACAGAAGGTGGAAATTCTCCGACAAAGCCTCTTTACATTCATCAAATAATGTCATATGAATCCTTATTTATTTAATTGTTTAAGATATCGATTAAAATCATCTTTATTTCCATTAAATGGGATTACCTCCTTAATAGCCTTATCACTTTTTCCTTTAGTGTAGTCAAAAACATTAATATGCATTCCTTTCTTTGGATCATAATCTAATCGCCACCCTTTCTTCCCATCAGATGATATTCTACCTACAACTTTTCCATATCCATCACTAACAGCTAAAGTTCCTATGAATGGCTTAGAATCTATCCCAAGATCTCCAACTTTAGTTAAAGCTAAATTTCTTGCTGCTTCCCAACTATGCTGTTTCGGCAATGTGACTTCTACTCCAAAATGATCTAAAGTCTCAAATCTATTTTTAGATTTTTGAATAACTATAACATCATTTCCACTGTGATCTTTAAATTGATATGTCTTATATCCATCAATATCTTTTACTCGTTTAGCTCCATCAGGTAAAGCATGCCAACAATCATTATGCACCCAAACGCCATCAAGGTCAGAATTTGCTCCTTTAATGAAGTAAGTATGATCAGTCTCAACTGTCAAGTTATATGCACTTAACTTCTCAGCCTTGAT
>NZ_LDVZ01000066.1 GCF_001276515.1 Haemophilus sp. C1 | reverse complement strand
TCAATATTATAGGTTCGTTTACCATCTTTTACTGCTTGAGTGTTATATTCCTCAATTTTATTTAAGATCTGAACTTTATCTCTTGTCGCATTTGATGCCCCAAATATTGCAGGGACATTTGCCTAGGCTCTAAAACGTTCAAAGCCTATAAACATAGAATTAATTTCTATATTTCATATTATCTATACAGATTTTAGTATTATCTCCATCCTGAGCTAAACACCAATATAAAGGAGCATTAAACCTATACCCTAACTTATAAATACACTCTGAAAAATACATAGAATCTAATTTAATAGTATTTTCATATAACCTATATTTTTCTTTATCTCTATATAAATCGTCCCAATTATCCTCTCCTTGGTTTATATAACTATGCTGTTTTTAGTAAGTCTTGAATATGCTTTTTCCGTACAATACTTCCATTATTTTTTCTATTTACATCATTATCTTTTACCCAGAATTTATCATAAGAAGGTGATCCGTTAGCTAAATAACAACCAGATAAAAATAGATTCATTAATATAATATATTTCTTTATTTTTCACCCACTCCAACACCAAACCTTTTTTATCGTCTATATTTAGAATAAATATCACACTCTCTAGGTTTATTGTTACAATATATAAAATCAAAACCTTTTATCTTAAATACATAACCTTTTTCATACATACATTTTCCGAAAAAAGGATATGTACGATCAAATTCAGCAGGAGATAATTCTTCTAACTTAGCCCCTTTTTTCACATTCTTAGCAGACATATCATTGCACAATTTATAAACACTATTTTCCGCTTCTTTTCCTGTTATTTGATTAAACCAGCCTGCTTCATCTTTTAACTGATAATCTTCTCGAAAAAAAATAATAGAACATCCACTTACCAAGAAAAAAAAACATAAAGAACCTATTTTCATTATTTAACCTCATTTGTAATGATTAAAAATTCTTTCTCCATAATAGAAAATTTCTGGAGTCAGGGAATAAAATACTCTGAAAATATAATGGAATCGACCGAAAAAACTTTCTTTTATTCTTGAAGGAATGTGAATTTCGGTTTAACTTTGGAGCACCAAAAGAACAGCTTA
>NZ_LDVZ01000068.1 GCF_001276515.1 Haemophilus sp. C1 | reverse complement strand
CAGGGTCAAATTGATAGTGTTAAAGAAACAGCAGATGCGGTTGTTAATTTAGATGATACCGTTGTGTCTTTATGGGAAGCAATCTCAAACCCAGGGAAGACCTATAATAATGTTGTGGTCTCGTTGAAAGATTGGGATGAGGCTTATGCGCTTGCCCTTCAAGAAAACCCAAAACTCGCGGGAGAAATGCAAGGTTACCGTCAAGGTAAAATGAAAGGTGTTTCGACTGGAGGCGTGGTTCTAAGTGGTACGGGATTGGGGATAGCTAAGTCTATTGCTAAATTAAAAAATGGAAAGATTGATGTAGCCCATTCAGGTATTAATGTCGCGAAGATAAAACCTAAAACTTGTTCTTTCCGTGGTGACATGGAAGTGAAAACGGAGCAAGGTTACAAGCCGATAGCGTCTATTAAGGTCGGAGATAAGGTTTATGCGAAAAATGAACTGACAGGACAAATGACCTATCAGCGTGTACAAGCGCACTACAACAATCCGTATGATTTTACGGTATATGTAGAAGTGATTGATGAACAAGGCAAACAGCAAACCATTGTTTCAAACAAAATTCATCCATTCTTTACCCAGGTAAATCAAGGTGAGCTAGTACCGAGTTCTGAGGGGCATCACTACAACGGAGAAATCCAAAACGCTCAGTGGGTAGATGCACAAAATCTGAAAGCCGGCTATAAGTTATTGTCAGAAAATAATCATTGGCAAACGGTGAAGGGTGTTAGCATCAAGGCTGAGAAGTTAAGTGCATATAACTTGACAGTTGAGACTGATCATACTTACTT
>NZ_LDVZ01000069.1 GCF_001276515.1 Haemophilus sp. C1 | reverse complement strand
AAAGGCTATGGCAATGGTGATGAAACCACTTATGTTGCAAGCCACGTGGGAGATAGCCAGAGTAAAACCATTATTCATGCAGGTGGTGATGCCAATATTATTGGCAGCCAAGTAAAAGGCAAACGAGTAGAACTTAATGCTGAAAACTTGAATATCGAGAGTTTGCAAGATAAATCTCGCTATCATGGTAAACAAATGAATGTAAGTGGTAGTGTGACAGTGGGGTATGGCGCATCCGTTGGAGGCAGTTTCAATAAATCGAAAATCAATGCTGATCATGCAAGCGTGAATGAACAGGCTGGAATTTATGCTGGTGATGAAGGTTATGATATTAATGTTAATAAACATACCGATCTTAAAGGTGCATTGATTACCTCTACCCAAAAAGCAGAAGCAGATGGTAAAAACCATTTTAGTACTGGCAGCATTACTCATTCAGATATTGAAAATCACTCAAATTATAGTGGCAGCAGTTTTGGTGTAAGTGGCAGTGTGTCAGCTAACTTTGAAACACCATTTGGAGAGAATGGTGCAGCTCAAAGTACAAAACAAGCCACGGATAAAGATGGTAATCTGCTTTATACCGATAAAAATGGCAACACAACTGTTAATTCTAAAGGAGTAAATGGACAAGAGAACACCAAGAAATTGGCTGAAGGCAAGGAGTCTCTCCAATTCTCCTATGGCATGGGCTATGGTAAAGATTCCGATAGCCAATCTAGCACAACAAAAAGTGGTAT
>NZ_LDVZ01000070.1 GCF_001276515.1 Haemophilus sp. C1 | reverse complement strand
CGAGTAAAAAATTGAGTTTTTCAGAAAAGCATTCTGTAGGGAATTATAATATAAATAATTTGAAGTATGTTTATGATTCATCTGATGAAAAAGAAATGGATTGTCGAAAGTAAATATATCGCCTTCGATAAATAAAATGATTGTTCCCACAGGTTCAGCTATTACAAGTGAATATTTAGGGGATGCAGAAAAACTGAAACAACACTACAGATTTCTCGAGGAAAAATATGCTAAATAAGCTTAGGAAAAATTTATGGTTTAGCAATCTAGTGTTATTTTCTCTTTTGTATTTATTATTTATCTCTAGAGATATAATTTTCTCTCTATTTATATATTTTAAATTTAATGAGGTATATTGGAATTCAGATGCATTTAAAGAGGCGTTGACCCCAATACTAGCTATGTATTTATCTCTTGGATTTCTTGATTTTGCAATAAAATTTCATAGGAGAACCAAAGATAAAAAATATTAGGAATATATCAAGAATGGTTTATTTATAGGTTATTCTTTGTTTGATATTTAAACAGACTGCAATTTAAAATACTGAAGTACAAAGTGCGGTCAATTTTCAAAGAGTTTTAAAACTTCTCGAAAATTGACCGCACTTTTACAAGTAAAACGTATCACGATAATATTAATAGCCTTGGTACATGTGGCAGTATTTTTATAATTTAGAACCAGTCGTGTGACAACTGGATTTAATGTGAGCTACCGTTTTTAATGCTCACGCTT
>NZ_LDVZ01000071.1 GCF_001276515.1 Haemophilus sp. C1 | reverse complement strand
ACCACAGACTTTTCACCTAAAGCGTTTAAAAAGCTGCAGCGAGAGCTCGCCTTGGCTCGTGCGGAGATTGCTTACCTAAAGGAGTTGGAGGAGCTCGACCGTCAAAAACAACGGCAGAAAAAAGAAAAATCATTGAAACGCTGAAGCCAAACCACGCGTTAAATGATTTACTTCGTGTGGCTAAAATGCCTCGTTCAAGCTTTTACTATAAAGAGATTAAGCGAACTTATCACGAAGTAAAAGAGGCTATCTTATCGCTGTATAAAAAGAACAGAAAACGAGATAGTTATCGCCCTATGACGTTTAAATTACGCCAAATGGGTTTTAATTTGAATCATAAAACGGTGTTAAAGCTGATGAACGAGTTAGGTATTCATTCCATTTTACGTAAGAAAAGACATGGAAAACGTGGAAAAACATTGCATATTGCCCCGAATGTACTGAATCGTGACTTTACCGCAACGGCGCTCAATCAAAAATGGGTAACTGATGTTACCGAGTTTCAAGTTGGGCAAGAAAAGCTCTATTTTTCGCCATTGATGGATTTGGCAAATCGAGAAATTATTGCCTATAACTTTGCGACACACCCGAAGTTTTCATTGGTAAAAAAGATGTTAGAACAAGGGCTTAGTCGGCTTAAACCGACAGAATGCCCGATTATTCATAGCGACCAAGGCGTATTGTATGGTTCGGTG
>NZ_LDVZ01000072.1 GCF_001276515.1 Haemophilus sp. C1 | reverse complement strand
TGATCTGCACCCCAAAAGTTGGACTCAACAAACCAACAATTGAGGTGCAGATTTTTTATGGGTAAACACTACACAATCGAATTTAAATTACAGGTTATTCAACCTATTTTGAATGGGAAAATGAGTATTAGAGAAACCGCGCGTTTTTATAATATTCCTTCCAACGCCTTAGTCGGGACGTGGTTGAAACGGTTTGAAAAAAGTGGCATAAAAGGACTGATTCCCCGCAAACCATCAGGACGACCACCGATGAAACCCAAATATGCAAAAATGCTACCGCCACCCAAAACTGAAGAAGCGCGTTTACGTTTGAGAATTTTACAGCTTGAAGCGGAGGTAGCCTACCTAAAGGAGTTGAGAAGGCTCAGAATTCAGGACGAAGTCGAGCAACGGAAATTATCCAAAAGTTAAGAACACGCTATCCGTTAAAATGGCTTTTAGGCTTTGCACAGTTAGCACGTAGTACGTTTTTTGCTAAACTTCAGATTAAACCAGATAAGGATGAGCAGCTGAAAAAGGCCATTAAACGCATCAAAGCTAATCATCCTGATTATGGCTATCGACGCGTTCATGCCTGTTTGCCAGGCGTAAATCATAAAAAAGTCCAACGTTTAATGCAGGCACTTGGGCTTCAAGTGCGGTCAAGAAAAAGCAAGAAATTTACCACCTATCGAGGCACGATAGGGGTGATT
>NZ_LDVZ01000073.1 GCF_001276515.1 Haemophilus sp. C1 | reverse complement strand
GGTAATCAACAACCCATCGTACTTCAAACAGCGAATGGTTTACCGCAAGTAAATATTCAAACACCAAGTGCAGGAGGGGTATCACGTAACCAATATTCACAATTTGATGTGGCAGAAAAAGGCGCCGTATTAAACAATGCCCGTAAAGCAGTACAAACGCAACTTGCGGGCTGGGTGCAAGGTAACCCAAATCTTGCTCGCGGTGAAGCAAAAGTCATTCTTAACGAGGTAAATTCCGCTAATCCAAGCCGTTTAAAAGGCTATGTTGAAGTTGCAGGTAAAAAAGCGGATGTCGTGATTGCCAACCCAAGTGGTATCCAATGTGATGGCTGTGGTGTGATTAATGCGGGGCGTACCACGCTAACAACCGGCAAAGCAGAAGTTGAGAATGGTCAATTAAAAGGCTATCGCGTAAAAGGCGGTAAAGTGACTGTTGGTCAAAAAGGCATGAATAATGCGCAATCGGATTACACCGATATTATCGCTGATAAAGCTGAAATCAATGGTGGCGTTTGGTCGAAGAAAGGCATTAAAGTCACTACAGGTAAAAATAATGTTGACCGCACCAATGATTCGGTTGTGTACGTGGGGGATGAAAACATCGACAACACTGACCGCACTTTTGACCCCCAAAGTGAAAATCAATCTACTTACAGCGTTGATGTAAGCCAATTGGGTGG
>NZ_LDVZ01000074.1 GCF_001276515.1 Haemophilus sp. C1 | reverse complement strand
ACCACAGACTTTTCACCTAAAGCGTTTAAAAAGCTGCAGCGAGAGCTCGCCTTGGCTCGAGCGGAGATTGCTTACCTAAAGGAGTTGGAGGTGCTCGACCGTCAAAAACAGCGACAGAAAAAAGAAAAATTATTGAAAGATTGAAGCCAAACCACGCATTAAATGATTTACTTCGTGTGGCTAAAATGCCTCGCTCAAGCTTTTACTATAAAGAGATTAAGCGAACTTATCACGAAGTAAAAGAGGCTATCTTATCGCTGTATAAAAAAACAGAAAACGAGATGGTTATCGCCCCATGACGTTTAAATTACGCCAAATGGGTTTTAATTTGAATCATAAAACGGTGTTAAAACTGATGAACGAGTTAGGTATTCATTCCATTTTACGTAAGAAAAGACATGGAAAACGAGGAAAAACATCGCATATTGCCCCGAATTTGCTGAATCGTGATTTTACAGCAACGGCACTCAATCAAAAATGGGTAACGGATGTAACGGAATTTCATGTTGGGCAAGAAAAGCTTTATTTTTCACCGTTGATGGACTTGGCTAACCGAGAAATTATTGCCTATAACTTTGCGACACGCCCGAAATTTTCATTGGTAAAAAAGATGTTAGAACAAGGGCTTAGTCGGGTTAAACCGACAGAATGCCCGATTATTCATAGCGACCAAGG
>NZ_LDVZ01000075.1 GCF_001276515.1 Haemophilus sp. C1 | reverse complement strand
CGAGTAAAAAATTGAGTTTTTCAGAAAAGCATTCTGTAGGGAATTATAATATAAATAATCTAAAATACATTTATAACTTAGATAATAAAGAAGAAAGGAATAAATGGAATAGGGAGGTTAATTTGTTAAATAAAATTCACTTTAATGGTATAAGAGAGTTTAACAAAGTAAGTGAGGTGAGAAAATGAAAAAATATATATTTTTTATATTGATAAATCTTAACGGATGTTTGGTTTGGGAACTAACTCCGCCTTATTCTTCTAGTTTTAGTGAAACTGTTTGGGTTAATAAAGATACAAATAAGCCTATACCTAAAGAGATTTACATGAATTGTCTTAAAATGTCTTTTAAAGGATTTGAAACTATAAATAAGTCAGGGTTAGAGGTTATTAAGAATAAAGAAGATGAGAAGAAGTCAGATAGAATATATGCCTCTTGTTTAAGGGAGAATGGTTTTGTATTTAATGCAAGTTATAAGTATTGCTATAAATTTCCTTATATTTGCCAAAAATATAAGGAGTATAGAAAATAAATTTTTAAATAAAAATATTTTTATCTGACGTAGATTACCCCTAAATACAGCACCATTTTCACAATGTTTTAAGCTGTTCTTTTGGTGCTCCAAAGTTAAACCGAAATTCACATTCCTTCAAGAAT
>NZ_LDVZ01000076.1 GCF_001276515.1 Haemophilus sp. C1 | reverse complement strand
TATGGCATGGGCTATGGTAAAGATTCCGATAGCCAATCTAGCACAACAAAAAGTGGTATTAATACACAAAATATCATTATTAAAGATGAAGCAGAGCAGCTAAAACGTACAGGTAAAACGGTACAAGAAGAAATTGCGGCGATAAAAACAGATATCACTACAGAGAGTGCACAAAGCCAAAGTGGTAAATTAGAGAATCGTTTTAATAAAGATGATGTTCAAAAAGAACTTGATTTCCAACGTGAGGTGACAGAGAAATTTGGACAGAATGTCGTGGAAGCAGGGAGTTTGCTTGCTAATAAATTTGGCGAAGAAGCGAAAGCGAAACGTCATGAAGCCGCAATTGCGTTAGAAGAAGCAGAAAAAGCCAAGTCAGAAAACAACAACGAAACGAACCAAGCTTTAGTCAAACAAGCACGAGATAATTTTGAGACAGCGAGTCGCAAAGCCAAAGAATGGGAAACGGGTGGAAGTCAACGTCTTATCATGGATTCAGTATTAAATGTTATCAGCACCGCTTTAGCCGGCAGACCGGCAGCGGAGGTGGTGGTTTCAGGATTATCGCCTGCGGTGAATAATCAAATTAAGAAAGCGACCACAGATGCAAAAGGCAATGTGAATACGGCTCTCAATTTGACCGCTCATGCACTTTGGGG
>NZ_LDVZ01000077.1 GCF_001276515.1 Haemophilus sp. C1 | reverse complement strand
GAATTTGTTGTTTGGGGTAAGATAATGAAAAAAGTTATATTTATCCTAATTTTTATATCTACTATAACAGGATGTTATTCAGCAAAAGACGATTGTTATTATGGAATGACAACAATTTGTTTTGGTAAGCCATATAGTTATGTTGCTGAATTTCAAAAGCCTTATAGTTTAGGTCATACAGATTCTAAGCAACGTTGGATTGATTTAAGTAAGTGTGGTGTTAAATATGGCGATATTTATTTAGATAGTGCTTGGGATGAGGCAATAATAGATCCTACCTCTTTCAAAATTGATATGAAAAAAAGGCAAAATTTATTAAATAAATTTTATCAATGTATGGAAAACAAAGGATATATTCGTATAAAACATTGCGGTAGAAAAAATTCAACTTCAGATAAAGGATTATGTAATGAATGATGAATATAAATTATCAACCAAAATAAAGGCAAGCGTGTGGAAGTCAATGCCCAAAACCTCGACATCGAAAGCTTACAAGACACTGCCACGTACAAAGGCAAATAAATGAACGCGAGTGGTAGTGTGACAATGGGGTATGGCGCATCCGTTGGAGGCAGTTTCAATAAATCGAAAATCAATGCCGACCACGCCAG
>NZ_LDVZ01000078.1 GCF_001276515.1 Haemophilus sp. C1 | reverse complement strand
CAAGAAACTAAATCGTCCCATCGTTGTTTAGGATCGGTATATCCCAAACTATAAGATTTCTGAAATTTAGCCACAGGGGAGTATGACTCACCGAAACAAATTGTTGTCATTCCATAATAGCAATCAGTTTCTGTGGAATAACAACCTGATATAATAGATATGGTAATTAGAATAAAGATGTTTTTTCTCATTATTTAACTCCAAACAATAAATTCATTACTTCAATAGGTAAAGTATGAGGTATTGTTGTTGGAGTAACTACACCAACAGCACCAATAGAAAAATAATCTATATACTGCTCTTGTTTAGCACTTAAACCTTGTTTTCCATTTCCATATTTATCATAGAAAAATAATTGCCCTCCAACTAAATCATGTTGCCCAGCATAAGTTTCAGTAAGCTTATCTAAGAACGAACCAGGTTTGTATTCCAGTCCAAACATAGTTCCTTTAATCGCTTGGAAGCCACCAGTTGCACCAAATAATTTACCAGACTCATTTTTATCATCCAATAAAGAGCTAACTTTTAAATATTTATTGTTTTCTTCATCTCCTATATAAACAATATTTCCTTTATCATTACGAAGTAATTTACCATTATTATCTGTCT
>NZ_LDVZ01000079.1 GCF_001276515.1 Haemophilus sp. C1 | reverse complement strand
CCCCAAAAAGTTAGACTGTTATTTAAAGGATTGTTTTCGATATTGTATCGGACTCAGTCCTTTTAAGTTTAGTTGAATCCGTCGGTGGTTATAGTAATCCAAATAATCCCTGACGGCATCAACTATCTCCTCTCTACTGTTAAATTCCCGACCATAAAAACATTCTGTTTTTAATCGCCCAAAGAAACTTTCCATTGCAGCATTGTCCAAGCAATTCCCTTTTCTCGACATACTTTGAATGATGCCATGTTCAGCTAAAATTCGACGATAAGCTACCATTTGATATTGCCATCCCTGGTCTGAATGTAAAATGACACCACAAGCTTTATTTAATCCTTTGAGGGCTTGCATCAACATGTCCTCTACTTGCGTCCAGTTTGGGGAATAGCTGAGATTATAGGAGACTATCTCATTGTTAAATAAGTCTAAAATAGGGGATAAATAGACTTTACTCCCATCTTTTGCCTTAAACTCGGTGATATCGGTCACCCATTTTTGTTTCGGGGCCGTTGCACTAAAATCGCGTTCAAGATGATTTGGTGCAATCACCCCTATCGTGCCTCGATAGGTGGTAAATTTCTTGCTTTTTCTTGACCGCACTT
>NZ_LDVZ01000080.1 GCF_001276515.1 Haemophilus sp. C1 | reverse complement strand
CAGACTTTCTCTCGAAAATCTCTTGTTTTCAGCTTGTTTCCAATTTTTTAAAGAACAGTTGATAAAACTTTTCAGTTATCATCGTTAAATAAACTAAATAAATATAAATAAAATCTTAAACACTATAAGTTTAGATTAGTACTCATGATTTTCTTCCCTATTCTCTCTTAATTTACTTAACGATGATAAGTGGTTTACTTAACGATGATAAGTGGTTTACTTAACGATGATAAGTGGTGGAGATAAGCGGGATCGAACCGCTGACCTCCTGCGTGCAAGGCAGGCGCTCTCCCAGCTGAGCTATATCCCCATTTCATCATAAATTAATAACTAATCATTTATGTTTTAGTTATTATTTATTTACACTACACCTTTCGCTTCACTCACTCTCAGAGTGGTGGGTCTGAGTGGACTTGAACCACCGACCTCACCCTTATCAGGGGTGCGCTCTAACCACCTGAGCTACAGACCCAAGGGTAATGTTTTCTTCTGCTCATTTGTCTACAACTATCAGTCAATCTGTGTGAACACTCGCTGTCGCTCATTTCGGTAAGGAGGTGATCCAACCGCAGGT
>NZ_LDVZ01000081.1 GCF_001276515.1 Haemophilus sp. C1 | reverse complement strand
GGATGTTGGTATTCAAACGGATGTTTTTATACTCCACAAATGGTTAATTGTGTTGATAAGGGGAAAGAATATCCATTAATTGCAGGGTATCAAAAAAAAGAACTACTAGGACATACAAACTCAAAACAACGATGGAAAGATTTTGTTTCTTGTGGAGGAAAGTATGGTGATATAAATCTACACTACTATCCGCAAAACTATCAAATAAATGACAAAAGATATAAAAATCTTGATGAATGTATGAATACTAAGGGGTATATATATCTTTCTCCCGCTGAATGTGGCTATCAAGATCCTAAGTGGGATAAGGGAAAATGTAATTTATAAAGCATTGAATTTATTATTTAAATAGAGTGCGGTCAAAATTTGGGAGTTTTTAAATTTAAAAAACAATCTGAAAAATGACCGCGCTTTTTTTAGAGAAAGAAAATTAATTCGTCATCAAGGTAGCGTGCGTTAATTGTTGGTTCACGCACCTTGCGCTAATTATGGGGATGGAAGTAATGAAAATTTTAGTTATATTCTTTATGACTATTTTTATTCAAT
>NZ_LDVZ01000082.1 GCF_001276515.1 Haemophilus sp. C1 | reverse complement strand
GGCGCATCCGTTGGAGGCAGTTTCAATAAATCGAAAATCAATGCCGACCACGCCAGCATTAATGAACAAGCTGGAATTTATGCTGGAGATGAAGGGTATGACATCAATGTTAATCAACATACTGATCTTAAAGGTGCATTGATTACCTCTACACAAAAGGCGGAAGCAGATGGCAAAAATCATTTTAGCACTGACAGCATTACTCATTCAGATATTGAAAATCGCTCAAATTATAGTGGTAGCAGTTTTGGTGTGAGTGGCAGTGTGTCAGCTAACTTTGAAACACCATTTGGTAAAAATGGTGTTTCAAAGTACAAAACAAGCCACAGATAAAGATGGTAACCTGCTTTATACCGATAAAAATGGCAACACAACTGTTAATTCTAAAGGAGTAGATGGACAAGAGAACACCAAGAAATTGGCTGAAGGCAAGGAATCTCTCCAATTCTCTTATGGCATGGGCTATGGTAAAGATTCCGATAGCCAATCTAGCACAACAAAAAGTGGTAT